>NZ_FOQF01000004.1 GCF_900113655.1 Pseudobutyrivibrio sp. OR37
ATTTTTCGGTCGCAGCTCACATGTGCAAAAAGTTTTACCGCGGTATTACATCTCCACCTGATTTAGAAACCATCATATCAAGAAATCTTGTACCCATTAGACCAGACCGACATCGTGAAAGATACCAGTCAGCAAGAATCTTTAGAGGTTTCTTATATAGAGTAGCATAAAAATGAAAAGTTAAAAATGTTATTTAGGCAGATATACAATCTGTCTTCTTTTAATGTCTAAAAAAGGAAAAAACGAGATTGAAGCATATCACTTCAATCTCGTTTTCTTCATCGTAGCCTCCACCGCAATGTTAACTTAATGACATTGTCCAAATGGGTGACCTCATTTTTTTATTTACATTTATACATGCTTGTACTATTATTTCTTTTTGTGATACTAAAAAATCACGATTCTCTTCGATATATGGAGATGTTTATGAAAAAGAAAAAAATATCGTCGGTACAATTGATACCATTAAGTTTCTTGTGGGCAATCATTATAGGTGCGTTACTTTTGATGCTTCCTATATCTTCTGCCACAGGGCAGTGGACAAATCCGCTGGTAGCGCTGTTTACTGCCACCACTTCTACCTGTGTTACGGGTCTTGTTGTGGTAGATACCTATAGCTATTTCAGCCTATTTGGTCACATTATTATCCTGCTTATGATTCAGGTAGGTGGTCTTGGTATTATCACAGTTATTTCTATGGTAATGCTCATCACCCAAAAGAAGTTTTCTTTGGGCGATAGGATGATGCTCCAGGATTCCCTGAATCTAAAAACAGATGTAGGTGTTCTAAAGATTTTGATTAGAATATCAAAGGATGTTGCTAAAATTGAATTTACGGGAGCAGCACTTTATGCCATATATTTCATTCCAAAATATGGCATTGCAAAGGGAATATGGTTCTCCATTTTCCACTCCATTTCAGCCTTCTGTAATGCAGGTATAGATATTATTGGAAACAACAGTCTGATGGATTATAAATCAAATCCATTGATTATGATTACAACCATGCTTTTAATTGTTTTAGGTGGATTAGGCTATGTAGTATGGTTTGATATGTCCGAAAAAATCAAAGCTGGCATCGTTAAGGGTTTTACACCTGTGCAGATTTTTAAAAGATTTACAGAGCATACTAAACTGGTTGTGACAGTAACTACTTTCCTGATTGTTTCCGGTGCTGTGGCATTTTTTATTGCAGAATATAACAACCCTGGCACACTTGGTAACCTTTCGCTTTTTGATAAGGTTATTAACAGCTTTTTTGAATCAATCACTTTAAGAACTGCAGGATTTTCATCCATCCCACAGGAGAATATGACAGATTTTTCATGCGTCATATCATATACACTGATGTTCATCGGTGGCTCTCCAATCGGTACGGCAGGTGGTGTAAAAACAATTACTATTTTCCTTGCTTTATTAAATATTATTGCCTACATCCACGATGATGATCAAAGCGTAATTTTTAATAAACGTGTTACAGATGAAAGCATGCGCAAAGCAACTGTAATTGTTGCTGTGGCTACATTTACAATCATAGTTTTAACACTGGCATTAATCGTTACAAACCCTATCAACATTCAGGACGGACTATACGAGGTTATCAGTGCTTCCGCTACTGTTGGATTGTCTCGCGGCCTCACTTCAAGCTTGAATAGCGTAGGACGGATTATAATAATTATTGCTATGTACCTGGGACGTATAGGTCCTATCTCACTTGCAATTTTCTTTGCTGGCAGAAGCCATCATAAGTCAAAATGTAGATATGTAGAAGGCGAATTTTTCGTAGGATAAGGAGTTTATTGATGAAAAAGACAATAGCAGTTTTAGGTTTAGGTAAATATGGAATCAGTCTTGCTAAAAGCATGTACGAAATGGGCGCTGATGTTTTAGTTGTAGATAATGATAGAGACAAGCTAAAGGATATGGACGGCTTTTGTACAGCCGCTGTTTGTGCCGATTTAACAAATGAAGATGAAGTTGAAATGCTTGGTCTTAAAAACATGGATATCGTAGCTGTGGCTATGGCAGGTAATCTTTCTGCAAGTATTATGTCTGTTGCCGTAGCTAAAGAAGTTGGCGTACCTCTTGTGGTAGCAAAAAGCTCATCTGACAGAATGTCATCTATTCTTAAAAAGATTGGTGCAAATAAAGTTATCGTGCCTGAGGAATACGGCGGAGAACAATCCGCTAGAATTCTTGCTTCTGATACATTCTTAGATTATTTCAAGGTAGATGATAATCTATGTATGGTAGAAATGTTGCCAATGGCCAAATGGGTTGGCAAAAATATGATTGAGTTGAATCTTCGTAAAAACTATAAAATAAACGTAATCGCTTATATGAATCATGAAACAGGTCATTGGAAGATTCTTGACCCAGCAGAACCATTGGAAGCTGAAAACGAGCTCTTGATTGTTTTAGAGCGCGATCAGCTTCACAGAATTAATAAATAAACTTCCAAAGCTTACTGGAAAATATGTATGATGACACCTTCTGGTGACCCTTCTACAGTTCCAGTAAGCTTTTCTTTTTCCAAATACTTAAGGGCATCGCTATCGGTAAGTATGCATGGACTAGTGACCATCTGGCCATCTGATTGAATTTCCCCATTATTTTCAATGAAAATACGGCAGCTCTTGCCTGTGTAATCCACACCTTCCATGATGTATCTGGCAGAAAGCTTTACAAGACCATCCTCCCCCAAGCGCTGTGTATCTACCCCGCCAGGAAGGATTTTGCCTTTGAAATTATCGCACTCACATTCACCATCAAACAAAATCATGGTAGCACCGTTAATGCCACCCTTTACCTCTAAAGCTTCCTTAATTCGAACCTGTACTGTAAAAACCTCTGTTGCCATTATTCCCTCTCCTATCTAGTTAATTTTATCTAGTCAAATCCTTTACCCACTTATATCTCTTATAGTGGAAAAATACCCAAGGCAGCTTGCCCACCTCGTCAACGCAGGTGCAGGCATATACTGCAAGCACCGGCCATTTAAATACAAATGCTCCCAAAAGTGCAAGTGGCACTGCGATACACCACATACTAACAGCAAGGCTATACACATCAAAAAGTGTGTCTCCACCAGATGCAAATACACCATTGATAATTACTGTATTGATAGCACGACCAATCATGTAAAAGGACATTATTACCATCATACCAATCAGGTATCTCTTAGCAGGCGGTGTAAGTATCATAAAGCTGGTAACAAGTGGAGTAACCAGTAAAATCACAGCTGTAGAAAACAAGCCTACATACACGGATAATCTGGCTATTCTACCGCCATATAGCTTGCCCTTTGCCAAGTCGCCTGAGCCTAGCTCATTTCCAACAATAATACCTCCTGCGGCGCTGATACCATCACATAGGCAGCACATCAAATCTCGCACTACTGCCGCTACAGAATTGGCCGCAGCTGCATCTGTCCCCAGATGGCCCATGATAGCTGTATATGAAGTAAAGCCCACACCCCAGAACATAGCAGCTCCAGCAAGTGGCATACCACATTTAATATAGTCCTTGGCAAGCAGTCTATCTCTTGCCAACAAATCGCCTAAGGATGGGTGGATGAAGTCCTTCTGATAAGAAGATATAACTGCCCAACCCAGCTCTATAATTCTAGCAAGCAATGTTGCAAGAGCTGCACCATTTGCCCCCATTGCAGGAAGGCCCAAAAATCCAAATATGAATATAGCATTTAAAATAATATTTATGATTACAGCACCAGAGCTAATGAAAGCACATCTATCTGCATGGTCAGTAACACGCATCATGCCTAAGAAGCACTGGGAAAAGCCTGTAAGTAGATATGACCAGCCTGCAATTCTTAAATAGCCTGCCCCAATTCTGATAAGCTCTGAATCGCTGGCAAAAATCAGCATCAGCTGATTAGAAAAGCCTACGCAAAGAACGCACACAAATAAAGATATAACAGAGGCAATTCTAAGGCTCATACCAAATATCTTATGAATGGCCTGCTTGTCCCCTTTGCCCCAATACTGAGCACCTAATATTGCTATTGAGCCTGTTACAGCGCAAAGCATCATGTTTTGTATAAACTGAATCTGTGTGGCTAGGGATACTGCTGCCATAGAATTCTGTTCTACCCTACCTAGCATAACGGCGTCACTGGCTGCTACAAGAGCGAGCATCAGTGCTTGAAAAGCCAATGGCAATGTCAGATTAACTAATCGTTTTAAAAAGGCCTTATCTTCAAATAATTTTCCCATGTATATTCCTCATTTTTTCATAATATAACCATTAAAAATCATATCATTACAATAGCAAATAAAAAAGCCCTAACGACTAGAAATATCTAATCGCTAGGACCTCAAATCGAAATAAATAATTAAGAATATAATCTCTTAACGTTGCTCTCAACAACATCATCTGCCTTGATTTCAAATTCGCCATTAAGGAATGCCTGAAGCTGCCCCTTTGTATTGATAGCCTTGCCATTTACAAGAATAATAAAAGGCTTTTGTCCATCAGCATTTAATGTCATTCTATAATCAACTCTATCAAGTGCATACTCGATTCCCATTTGATAAGAATCAAAATAGCAACGTGAATTTCCAAGTGTATGGTCAGATGTAATCCAATATTCTTCAACAACATTAATATTTGGTTCGATCTGGCTCATTTTCACAAATTTCTCATCACATTCTTCTCTTAATAATCTGTACTCTTTATTAAGTGTTGTAAGTTCCATTCTTCACCTCATATTAAAACCAATTACCATAAAACCAATTGCACTTTATCACGCGATTAGTTATATGTCAACACTTAATTTGATTATTTCACATTTTTGTAACTATTTTCTCCACAGTCTGCCTAATGGTGCTGTTAAAAAGATAGCCTTAAGCACATTATCTGCAATCATGCATGTCCACACATACACCAAGCCCTGATTAAAGAAATGGATGCCTACGTAGGTAGCAAGAATTCTAACCAGCCACATTCCCACAAACTCAACTACAAATGGATACCTGGTCTTGCCTAGTCCATAATAAATACCCTCTGAAATAATATACATTCCAAAGAAAGGCTCGGAGAAGGCTACCATTTTCAGTACCTTCGCCCCAAGAGTAATAACCTCTGGATCAGAAGTAAAGAAGCCCATAAGTGGTGTTGCAAACAGGAATAAAAGTATTCCACTGAGAGTCATAACAGCAAGTGTGCAAATAACACTGCTTACACATACAGAATGATATTTCTCGTGATTCTGCTCACCGTAAGCGATTCCTACCATGGTGTTAGCAGCAGATTTAAAACCATAGCCACCGATATAGAAAAGCTCTTCAGCGCCAACAGCTATACTGTGGGCTGCAAAGATAATAGTTCCCATATGTGACACAAGCCCTGCAAAAACAACATATCCTGAAGTAGAGGCTATATTAATCAAAAGTACTGGTAAAGATAGCTTCCACATTTTTTTTGTGATATCCTTATCTGTCTTAAAAATGCTATCCTTAAATCCCAAATAAGGATTTTTGAAGAATACCATTAAGGTAAGAATTCCACCTAATGCAGCTGAAATACATGTAGCATAGGCTGCACCATCTACCCCAAGACCAAAGATGTAAATAAAGATATAATCAAGCAATATATTTACAGCATTAATAACGATGCTAATAACCATTGGGGTTTTAGTATCCTTAGTGGCACGGATTGCAGATGCCAGAATATACTGTACACTTTTTAAGATAATTGGAACCGATATCCAGAAGAAATATCTGGTTGCTGCTGGCCTGATTGCCTCTTCTGCGCCCATCCAGGTTGCGACAAATGGCGAAAGGGCAAGACAAATAACTTCAAGCACTGCACCTACCCCAAGGGCAAAAATAAGACTTTGCTTTGCCACCTGTTTTATCTGGCCATCCTCTCCAGAGCCGATAGCCTGGGCAATAAGTGTCATGGCGGCAACACCAAAAGCATAAGGCATGCTGCCAATCAACCATGTGATAGTGGTAGATGTCGATACCGCGGCTGTAGCATCAGCTCCAAGGCGGCCTACCATAGCAGTATCCACGTATTGCATCAAAACCGACAAAATCTGTTCCAGCATAGTAGGTACAGCTACAACAACTACGCTCCAAAATACACTGTTATTTTTAATGTTACTCCTTGTTATCATCCCAATCCTTTTCCATTCCATTAGCCCAAACCATGGACTGGATTGCCCTTGCAACCCTTATGGCATCTATAGCCTCCATGGCACGTTTATAATCTGCCTCCTGCTTTTCATACATGGCAGAAAAATCCTTTTGCTTCTGTTCAAACTCCTGCTTGCGGCGTTCCTTAGCCTCCTTGGCCTTTTTCTGAAAGGCTGCATAATCTGCGTTGGACGCGGTGTTACGCTTGCTTGTTTTTCCTACAACACGACTGTGAGTAAGAACCGCACCACCATTATCCTTGCACAAAAACTGATATGCCTCTGTGATACGATTGTAAATGGTGGCATCTGCATTTCCTGTCACATCAGGATGGCATTTCTTTACCAAATCCTTATAAGCATTCTTTATCTGCACTTGACTGGCATTTGGGCCTAACCCAAGAGCCATCAGCGCTTCATGCCTTGTTTTAATCATAACTCCCTCAATACTTCTCCAACAAAATACAATGAACCGAAAGCTATTATCTTTTCTTTATACCCCTTAGCCTGTTCTAAAGCCTCATCAAAGGAGCTGCAGGCCTTTGCCTCACATCCTAGGGATGCAATGCTTGAAGCCAGTTCCCTAGCCTGTAAAGCTCTGGCAGAATCTACTGTTACGGTAAAAATACGAGCTGCCTTTGGGGCAATGATTCTTGCCATTTCCAAATAATCCTTATCTGCCATTACTGCCATTATAAATGAAAAATGCTCATTTGAAAATTCGGCATCCAGACTATCATATAATGCCTGCACACCAGAAGGATTGTGAGCGCCATCCACCATAACAAATGGCTCCTTTGAAAGGATTTGCATACGCCCTGGCCAAACAGCCTGCGCCAAGCCCTTGTTGATAATATCCTGGCTTATGCCCTCATTTAAGAAGTGAATAATCTCTTCGGCAACAGCAGCATTTCGCTTTTGATATTTTCCAAATAGGCCCAATTTTTTATCCTCTGAAACCTGTCCTGCCACTACATAATCGCAGCCTAGCTGATTGCATTTATCCACGATTACCTGCTGGGCTTCCTGTGGCATTCGCCCAATCACTACAGGAACCCCTGGCTTTATGATACCTGCCTTTTCTCCTGCTATGGCCTCTACAGTGTTTCCAAGATACTGAGTGTGCTCCAATCCAATAGAGGTGATAGCGCAAACCCTAGGCGCCTGAGCCAGCCCATTAGTTGAATCCTTGGCACCACCCAGACCTGTCTCTAAAACTATGTATTTAACGCCCTGCTCCTTGAAATATAGCAAAGCCATAACCAGCCAGTAATCAAACATGGTTGGCTCTAAATCCAGCTGAATGTCCAGCAGATATGAGCCAAGACGAGCTACATCCTCCCTGCTAATCTGCTTCCCATCTACCACGATTCTTTCCGTGTAATCAATAAGATGTGGCGATGTAAAAAGTCCTACCTTAAATGGCTCTTTAGACGCAAAAGAAGCAGCCTGCAAGATACTACTTACAAAAGCTGCTACTGACCCTTTGCCATTGGTACCAGCTATGTGGAGGATATTCATATCCATTTCAGGATGTCCCAGCTTTTCTAGGAATTCCACTGTAACATCCCTTCCACATGCCTTACCAAAACGGCGCTTATTATCGATTGTATTAACTACCTGTTCGTATGTCATTATTGTTATTTAGACCACAAGAATAACTCCACCATCATTAGCATACATGGTGCTGACGCCCCTCATATCCACAATGAAGATATCCTTAAATGTGGCCAACGACTCCATTTTTTTCTTTAATGATAGAGCACGTTCAGGACAGTTGCAATGAGAAATTGCAACAATTTTATTCTCACAATTGGTAGTGACATCCATAACGCACTTTGTCATTTTATCTATAGCCTGATTCATGCCACGGCCCTTGGCAAGCTGCTGAATATAACCGATTTCTGTAGAACCCATAACAGGCTTAATGTTAAGAGTTTCGGCGATGGCAGCCTTAAGGCCTGATAATCTTCCAGACTTTCTAAATGTCTCAAGTGTTTCAAGTACAAAGAATGTGTGCTGTCCCTCAATATAAGCATCAACAGTCTCAATTACCTGTTCAAAGGACATACCTGCCTCTTCACATTCTGCAATCTTCATAGCTATAAGTGTTTCGCCTATAGAAGCAGATTTAGAATCAAATACGTGGATGTTCTTTGATTCATCATCTTCTTCAAATAAATCCTTTGCAAGACATGCACTATTATATGAACCAGAAAGCTGTGATGACAATGTAACTAAATAAATATTATCTGCATCACATTCCATTTCAACCATGTAAGCATTAGGTGATGGGCATGCAGATTTAGGTGCATTAGGGCTAGCTGCGACTGCTTTAATGAAGCTGGCCTGATCGAAGGTTTCATCATCAACTATCTGAGCATCATCAATCTCAAGCGTAAGAGGGACATTAACAAAATGACCATCATTTTTCATTTCCTCTGTGAGCTCGCCACAACTATCTATAATGATTTTATACATAATATCCTCATTCCTCCCAAACGTTTGGGTTATTTGATACATGTATTATAGCACCCACTACTCTCCACGTAAATAGTTTTTATTAATCCATCATGTAGTTTTTAAAACCACATGCAATATTTATCAATTCCACTTGATTGTTACAACATTTGAATCTTCATCCAGTAAATAGTACACAGATGATAAATCAGGACAATAATCCGATATATGCTTTTCATCAAAGAAATATGTTATGACTCTCACATATAAATCCGTGTTACTGAATTTTAAGGAAATCTCATCTTCGCCTGCGTCATAAGAGGTTTTGATTTTGTCTCCAATTGAATCTACACCAAACCAGTCATAGTACAAGCCTTCGTGGACAAAATAATTGTCTGCATTAGATAAGCATTCTGGCACCTCAAAGGATGAGGTTATAACATGATTCTGACTGATTTCCTCTGTTGTCATGGCAAAATATGCATAGTTTATTCTGCCGGTGGTATCGTTATTGCTGTCTAGATACTTGCTATTCCCCCAGGTAACATCCATGTAGTAATAAGCATCGTCCAGATATACCAGGTTCCAGGCATGACTTTCATTATTAGCAGTTCCAGTGATTATGGTGCTTCTAATGCCAAGCTTGTCCAACATGTACCAGGCTGCATCAGCATAGCCCTGACATACTGTTGACTTATATATAAATACACTAAGAATATTTTGATTTTCTATACTTTCATTGTTGTAATCAACCTTGTTAATTAATGTTTCAAATACATACAAGGCTTTATCGTAATCACTGGCCTCAGGGCTTATTCCCGAAAGCCATTCCTCACAAACAGCATCAATGGTGGCCTGATAAACATCCCTTTGATCCTTGCTCATGGAATATTTTGGCTCAAATTCCAAGCCAATCACTTTGCTATTGCTTGTATAGGTATTGTATTGATATCCGTTTACCCAAAACAGATTTCCGTAATCAGCCATTACAGCCTCATAGGCCTTGGCTAATTTATCCTTGTCTTTTGTAGATAATGTAATTCTACTTTTGAAATTAATAATACAATCATACACTTGATCGTAAGTTTTCTGGCCTTCCTCATCCAGTTGCTGATATGCATAGCGATCATATGAGACGCTCTCAACTATTATTGCATCCCCCACCATTGACTGCTTTATAGTAGCCCGGGTATCTTTCCAGATATTGTTCTTCTTGGCATAAAGAACAAGACATATTCCGATAAATATGCCGAATGCAATCATTCCAGTTGCCAATATGTTTAGTAATAAATGTAATAGTTTTTTCAAGCAAACTCCTTGTAATGTTTATAGTATTAAATGTAAATGGGCAAAAAAAGCAGCGTAGAAATTAACTACGCTGCCTCTCCCCTTAATCCTTTTTTGTATTGCCTATAGCTTGTTTTTCATAACACAACCAAAGGTATCCGAAAAATAAGATTAATGTAAATTTGATTAACGTACTACTGTTACGTTAACAGCCTGTGGTCCCTTTGCTCCATCAGTTACTTCATACTCAACTGTAGCACCTTCCTCGAGAGTCTTGAAGCCCTCTGAATTGATGCCGCTGAAATGTACGAATACATCGTTTCCAGCTTCGTCTGAGATAAATCCGTAGCCCTTTGAATTGTTGAACCACTTAACTGTACCTTTGCTCATGCTAAAGTACCTCCAATATATTACTTGCCAAGCTCCTGCTCGACTAGTATTAGTTTAACAGAACACTTTCCTAAAGTAAAGAATTTGTCCGAATATTTTGTACAAATTTTTAAAATCGTTACTTTAAGACCAGCAAAGTCAAATCAGAAAGAGGATACATAACACTTTAGACTAGTTAGCAGCAGCCTTTTCTGGAATTAGTCCAGTGGTTCTTAAAAGAATCCTTGGACCACCCTTTTTCTCTATATAATCTTCTGTAATAATAACCTGACCAATGTTCTCATCCTTAGGAATCTCATACATGATATCAAGCATGAATTCCTCGATTATAGAACGAAGACCTCTTGCTCCAAGCTTTTTATCAAGAGCCTTTTTAGCAATGGCGTGAAGTGCGCCCTCATCAAATTCAAGCTTAACCTCATCAAGCTCAAGAAGCTTCTGGTACTGTTTGATGATAGCATTCTTTGGCTCCTTAAGAATTCGAACCAGCATGTCCTCATCAAGCATTTCTGTTGCAAAGACAATTGGAAGACGTCCGATAAACTCTGGAATCATACCAAATTCTCTAAGATCCTCAACAGTTACCTTCTGAAGGATGTTTTTATCCTCGTCATATTTATCCTTTAAATCAGCCATGAAGCCCATTGATGAATGTTTATTCAGGCGGGCCTTGATGATTTCGTCCATTGCTGGGAATGCGCCACCACAGATAAACAGAATATTTCTAGTATTAATAGTAGTGGTAGGAACCATAGCGTTTTTGCTGGATGCACCAATTGGTACCTCAACATCTGCACCCTCTAAAAGCTTAAGCATACCCTGCTGCACAGACTCACCACTAACATCACGCTGATTAGTGTTTTTCTTTTTAGCAAGCTTATCAATTTCATCGATGAAAATAATACCCTGCTGACATCTTTCAACATCATTTCCAGCTGCTGCAAGAAGCTTGCTGACAACTGATTCGATATCATCACCAATATATCCAGCTTCAGTAAGTGATGTAGCATCTGTAATTGCAAGAGGTACGTCAAGAAGTCTTGCAAGGGTACGAACTAAATATGTTTTACCAGAACCTGTAGGTCCAAGCATAAGCATATTAGATTTTTCGATTTCAATATCGTCCATGGTGCCTGTGGCTACACGCTTATAGTGATTGTAAACTGCTACAGACATAACCTTTTTTGCATAATCCTGACCAACCACATATTCATCAAGCTTTTCCTTAATCTTGTGTGGTGGAATAATGTTGTTAATATCGATAGCAGGTGCTGGTCTGTCTTCTTTCTTTTCTGCTCCTGCTGCACCGTGAGCATTTTTAACCTTTGGTCCTTCGCCGAAAAGGCTGCCAAGGTTTAAAAAGCTGATATTTGGCATTTTTGACATATCCACATTGCTCTTGGAATTGTCTCCACCGCCAAAACCAAAGCTTCCCATTGAATCAAAGGTGCGTTGCATACAATCTGTGCACACACTCATTCCAGGTGCCATTTTGATTAATGGGCCTGTGATATTGTCTGGTCTATGGCAGATGTAGCAAAACTCTGTTGGCTTATCATCCTTCTTTTCATCTGTAGATGAATCTTTATTTCCTGTTACCTCTTCTATAACCTCATCAGAGATGTCTGCGACTGTCTCATTTGGGTCAAACTCTCTAAAATCCTGATCTGACATATTACGCTCCTATCTACTGCCTTCGCAAAAATTAAAAACAATGTTGTAATAATCCAGAATGATATCGTCAGTAGCGTTGAATATCTCATGCTTACTTCCTTCAAAACGATAGAGCTTACAGTTAGGTGCAAGCTTAGAAAACTCGTTTTGCCCTTCTGGCATTACAAGTGTATCCTTAGATGCTTGCATTATTATAACAGGAATTTCCACTAAATCGGCGTTTTTAAGAATTTTTTTAGAAACATTAACAGCCTCTCGGCTCCATCCGAAGGTACAGCCGTTGGTCTGATAATGGACCTCATGCTCTCTTTCCTCAAATTGGTAGTTGTATCTGGCCTTGGAAAGTGACGAGCATCTAGGGTATTTATAGGTGTGGTCATAATCATGATGACCCTTTAAATATTTTTTATTAAAGAATGGTAAATGTGACACAAGTACCATCATCTTTACCATAAATTTGCTGGCATCTCCTGTGGCTATCTGTATCATTGGTGAAGTTAGGATAGCCCTTTCAAAAACTGTAGGATGCTCCTCCAAATAACAGGCACCGATAGCTCCGCCCATGGAATGCGCAAACAGTATCAATCTATCTGTAAGGCATTCTGGAACAACTATCTTTTCTATAAATTCATTGAAGTCTGAAACATAATCTTCAAAATGATTTACATGAACCTTTGAAAAGCCTTCCACTTCCCTATCAGACATACCGTGGCCTCTGTGCTCTACGATAAACACCGAATAGCCCATCTGATAGAAATAATACATTGTTTCAGCGTACTTTGTTGTGAATTCACAATATCCGTGTGAAATAACAATTGCTGCTTTTTCCTCTGGATTAATCAAGGTACGATAGTGAAGCTTCATACCCTGTCTATTATTAAAATATCCGTCTTTAGTTTTATCCTTAAGAAAAGGAAGGACTCTGCTGGCCATAACCTCAGCAAAATCCTGCTCTCTTATAAACATATCTTCTATTTTTTTCATAATCAATCCCACTTATACCCTTTAACGATTTCTAGTGCAACATCAGGATAATTGGTAATAATACCGTCCAGTCCCATTTCACAAGCCATGTGCAAATATTGCTTTGAGTTGACTGTCCAGGTATTAATCTTGAGGCCAAGCTCATGACATCTTTCAACGAAATTAGGATACTGAACATTATAAAGTGCAGGATGAAGTGCCTCCACCCCGTGCTCCTTGCCATATTCTGGCATGTTTAAGGTGCCATCCATATAGAGGAAGCCAGTGTGAGCCTTAGGGTCAAGCTCCTTAATCTTCATAATGCTATAGTGATTAAAAGAAGAATAAATTACCCTGTCCTCCATACCAAATTCCTTTGTCATTGCAAGGATATCAGCTTCTATTCCCTCATAAAAAACAATACCTGTTTTAAGCTCGATATTGATTGTTAAATCTGTAGGCTTGATAAGCTCAAAAACCTCTCTCATTGTAGGTATATCAGCGTGCTTACATTCTGGATGTGTAGCATTGTAATTGTACTTGCGAAGCTCCTCTAAGGTGTAATCCTTAACATAGCCTTTACCATTAGAAGTTCTGTCTATTTTCTCATCGTGGATAACTACCAGCTGGCCATCCTTTGTCTTGTGGATATCCAGCTCAATTCCATCTGCACCCATCTCGATAGCTTTTTCAAAAGCAGGAAGGGTATTTTCTGGCAAGTAACCGCTTGCACCTCTGTGTCCCCAAACTAAAGGTCTATTCATTGAATCATTACCTCTTTTCCTTATCCCCTTAAGGTTGTAATATTTAGCTCTTATATGTTTAAGTAGCAATCTGGTTCTATAAAATCTCTGTTTCATTAGTCCATATCTTCGAAGGCCTCTAAGCCTTTCTTTAACTCAACATTTCCATCTCCGTGCTTTACTAAGAGCATTGTAACAAATGCAAGTATTGCAAAGATTGTTGCATAAGGGAACAAAGTGATGTATCCCACATGCTTAAGTAAATAACCTGCCACAATAGGTGTTACAATCTGGGCTGCCATAGAAAATGTGTAATAGTAGCCTGTGAATTTACCTACATCTGAGCCCTTGCACATTTCCACAACCATTGGCATTGAATTGACATTTATGAAGGCCCAGCCCATACCAACACATGCAAACAATACATATAAAAATGGTGAGAAGCTTGGATGAACTAACGTAAATACGAAGCCACCGCAAAAGCTAATGGCAAGTATCGCCACTCCAAGAAGTATTGTCTTTTTTCTACCTATTTTTGAAGCAACCATACCAGATGGAATGAAAAAGATTATTGCGCCACCTGTTGCAACTAATAAACAAAATGATGCTGCACCAACAGACATTTCCCACATCTTTACAGCGTATGTAGTGAACCATGTCTCCATTCCATTATATGCAATGAACCACAGCGAAACTGATATTAGTAAGAATATCAAAGAGCGCTTAACCTCTTTTGGTAAAACCTCATCTCCGTTTTCTGTTTCTACTGCAAGATTCTCCTCTGGATGAAGCAGCTCATAATTTTCCACCTCTCTGTTAAATGCGATTTCATCCACAAAAATCATTAAAATCACAAGAGATATCAACATTATTCCTGCTACTATCAAAAATACCGGCAGGTAATTGATGTGTTCAAGCCCCTTGGTGCGAGATGCAGGATATAGTGCTGCTGCTACACCAAGATAAATGATGCCGCCTACTGCGCCCATGAGATTGATTATGGCATTGGCTCTAGAGCGAAGTGGCTTAATAGTACAATCCACCATAAGTGCAACTGCGGGACTGCGATAAGTTCCCATTGCTACTAAAAGAGCTCCTAAAATACCAATAAACAATGCTTCCTTGCCCACTGTAGGATTAGCGTAGTAGCTGTTATCCACAATTGGAAGCATGAGCATCAAAATCACTGCTGCTATGGTGCCGTACAATATAAATGGCTTACGTCTTCCCATAACGTGCTTACATCTGTCTGAAACTGTGCCAAACAGTGGAAGCAAAAACAGCGCAAGGACATTATCCATCGCCATTATTACACCGGTAATTGTCTCATTTAACTTGAAGGTTCCAGTAAGTATAAGCGGAATTAAGGCATTATACATCTGCCAAAATGCGCATATACTCAAGAACCCAAACCCCATTTGTATAGTTCTTTTAATATTTAGTTTCATTATACTCCCCCAATACAACCCCTATATTTTTAGATTATTTTGTATAAACCACCATCTGAAGTGCATGCTGAGCAACCACATCATCAATAGCTGGGATGCGGCCCTTGATAGCATATTCAATCTGATTGATTTCCTTTGCGATAGGTGCAAGCTCCTGATAGATAGCCTCCATATGTGGCTTCATGTTTTCAGGTGTATATTCAACAGGGAACTCAAGCACTACTAAATGACGTACTACCTTTGTGTCCTCTTCAACCTTTGTAAGGAAGCTGATTGAATAAATATCTTCATGAGACTTACCGTATTCTAAAAGCTTTGCACGGATTGCTGAAGTCTCTTCACCATCCTTTGGAACTCCTAAAAGAATCTTTTTGCCAGCAGGAACCTTTTCTTCCTTAACATGACCTTCACCTTCATTCTTAGGTCCAAATTCTGCCTGATAACCTGGTGTTCCAGTAATAGTATCAAGGTAAGGGATTGGAAGTGTGCATGGAATCTTGTTGAAAGGATTGATTGCTATACCTGCGTATGCATCTCCTCTCTTAAGTAAAGCGTACACATCCTGGAAAGAAAGAATCTGTGTGTGAACCTTCTGTCCATCCTTTGTTAAGCCTTCCCATTTACGTAATGACTGCCAATCTGTAAATAATGGCAATACCATACTGTCTCTATCCTCTGGTGTGCCTGCAAGCTTAATCTGAGACTTAAGCATGTAGAAGCCGATTCTTGTATCCTTTTTGATTACAGCTACGCCATTTTCGTTAACCTCTGGCTCTGCATCCATTTTGATTGGGGTAAGGAAATGACCGTGACTTACATGATATGCAACAGTTGCATGGAAGCCATTATCCTGGCTGTATGTAGTCATGCCATTGATGATTCCTGCTAATGCAGGATTTTCGATAGATACCTTAGGATCAACCTTATCCTGTGGCTCAATATTTGTAATAACAGAATATTTCTTTAATTGAACTTCATCTGGTAATGTAAGCTGTAAAGAAACCGCAGTATCCTCAGCTTCATCAACGATAGATGTTCTTTCTTCATTTTTTGCTTCGATTGCCTGAACCTCGCAGGCTACAGCAGGAGTACCTGCCATGTAAACGAATACCTTATCTCCCTTTTTGATTTTTCCGTATAAGTTACCAGATACAATGCTTCCATTACCATCAAGCATTGTAGTAACACCATCTACAATAACTGAAAAACGTCTACCTGTATCAACAGATTCAGTAACGTCTGCATCCTCTAAATTAATATTTTCTGCAGCTGCTTCTGCAGTGTTTTGTGCTTTTTTCTTTTTGTCAAATAAACCCATAACAAATTCTCCTTAATATCATTCGTGCCATAATTTTATACATAGACACATGTATTATTATAATCTATTTATTGCTAAATGCACAAGAAATAGCTAAAATAACAATGAAAACTAATTCAACAAGGGAGGTATTTATGAGTAAAAAAGGATTCATTTCAGAGTTTAAAGAATTTATCATGCGTGGAAACGTTATGGACATGGCTGTCGGTGTTATCGTCGGTGGTGCTTTTACTGCAATCGTAACATCTCTTAACGAAGATATCCTAACACCTATCCTTGGAATCTTCGGTGGCACCGATTTTTCAGAGCTTAAGGTTACACTTGGTAGCGGTGAATTAGCACCTACACTTTATTATGGAAATTTCATTACTGCTATTATTAATTTCTTAATTACAGCACTTGTTATTTTCTGCATTATCAAAGGTATAAACCGTGCCAGTGAAAGAGCTGCTGCCTTAGTTAAGCGCAACAAGGAAGAGGCCGAGGCTGCTGCACCTACTGAAAAGGATTGTCCATACTGCTACAGCAAGATAAACATAAATGCAACTCGTTGCCCTCATTGCACTTCACAGCTTTAATCTTTAAATCAGAAATAGCTTGCTACCATTTGGTAGCAAGCTATTTTTTAGGCTATTTGTTCTTGTCAACTTCGACTTTCTTCAGCTGTTTTCTAAGCTTATAGTTTTCGAACATCGTCTTAAACAATTTTACCTTTAATATAAATACCTTCATAATCATTATCCTCTTATACCCCGGCGAATTCTATTCGCTATCAATCAAATATATTATTTGATATCTTTGTCGCCAGAATTAGACTTCTTCTTTTCGTATGCGATAGTACCACTTACTACAGCAATGATTACAAGAAGCCACCACCACCAAGAGCGCTGGAAGAAGTTCTTCTTAACCTCGCCTGACTCAGGAACCTTAGGATCTTCAACCTTGATTTCTTCCTGTTCCTCAACCTTTTCAGTAGACTTTGAAGCACTAGGTGTGCTTGGCTCTACTGCTAATGGTGTATCTTCATCATCAATAGTAACAGGTGTAACTGTTCTTCTTGATCTTCTGGCTGGCTGTTCTGGACCTGCCAAAGGAACTGGTGTTACCTCTGGTATTGTGGTTGGGTCATAGTTAACTGGAACTATGTTTGATGGACCAGGTGTTGGTGCAGGATTTGGTCCTGGGTTTGGATTTGGGTTTGGATTAGGATTTGGGTTTGGTCTAGGGTCTGGTGTTGGACCAGGTGTAGGACCAGGTGTTGGTGTCCACTCATAAACCTTCTGCATAAAATTGTATGTTGTGCCAACAATATTAATATGGAATGTATATGAATGTGTTGTGTATTCTGTTGGCAGTTCCAAATGATTTACATTAGCATAAGCTTTTGTATAATATCTTCCTACTGCAGTAGATAAATATGTTTCATCCTTTACTTCATGCGTAAATCCTAAAGCTGCATAGCCCTCTTGTATTGGACTGATTTCCTCATTTTCAAGCTGTCTTGAAGGATCATTGAATGCTAAAGCAAGTGCTAAACCTGAAGTATTCTCCTGTGCAAGTCTAAGAGTCTTTTCAAAAAATTCTTTTCTGTAAGCAGCTAGCTGTGATTCTCTTGATTCTATATCTACATCAGAAAGTACTCCATTTACGTACTGGTATTTAACCTTTGTTGTAATGTTGATTACATTCTGAATGAACTTTCCATCCTTATCAAAGTATGAAACAACTGTAGCATCACCTTCAGCAATTAAGTTCTCTACTGTTGGGCTCTCTACGCCATTTTTATCAACAAATGTTTTTGATGGCTGATTTACAGTATTATAATCTTTCTTCAATGTATCCTCATCCATTAGAATAATACATGAAGTTGATACTTTTTTCTTCTGCTCTTCTGTAAGTGTAGGCTCAATTCTCTTGAATGCATCCTCAAGGTAATACTGTCCGTTAACATAGTAACGTCTAACAGCCTTGCCACTTGCAATAAGCTTTTCCATTTCTTCATCTAACCCAGCGACCTTAGTTGGCTCTTCATTTATTGTATCTTCAGATTCACCAGTAATAATCTTAACATCAGAATCATTAAAATCATATCGAGCCTCTTCAGTAGAAATTGTAACTGCTGAAGTTATAGGATCAATCTTGTAGCAATAGTGTCCAACTATCTGATTTCCGTCTGCATCTGTATATGATACTCTTACGGAATCACTATCCATTCTTTCAACTTTGATGTCCTCTACACCAAGATTAGACTTTATAATATTCTTGATGTTTTCATCAGAATCACCTGCGTTAATAACAGTCTTTTCTGTTGGATTAAGAAGAGGATCTACCATGCCCGCAATATCATTCTGGGCATCGTTCATCTCATTTACTAGCTCATCATAAAGCTCAAGCTCTTTTTCAGACACCATGCCTTTAGCAATTGCTTCATCAACATTAGGAATATCCCTAGATGTTGGTATAGATGGCATTGTAGAAGGAGCACTTGCTAAAAGAGCATTGTTTTCACTGCTTCCAGCTTCATCAGTATTTTCATTCTCAGCGACCATTGAATTATCGATATTAGCTCCATTATTCTGGGCAACATCTACTAGCTCCTGAGCCCCTTCAGCTTGTGTAACAGGCTCTTGAGAAGGCTCTGCTGCAAGTGCAGTCATATTCATCGAACTTGCAAGAGTTACTGCTGAAAGACCAAGTGTCATCGATTTAACAACCTTATTTTTCATCTCTATTCCCTTTCTACAAAATGATTAAAAATAATATATAAAATATTTGAATTCTCCAACTATCAATTTAACATTTTCTATACTCAGATACAAGAATTTGGCAAGAACGTCAAAAATCTGGCAAGAAGTGTTACAGATTATAATTCGCACACCATACAAAAAATAGGGTTGACTAATCGTCAACCCTAGTAATTTTAAGTAATTATGACCTCTTCCTGACCAAACAATGAAATTGTCAGCAAGAATCTATGAATTTAATTTATCAAGAAGTTTGATAGCTGCCCTGTGTTTTGCCTCAAGGACTGCTACGCCAATACCTGCTGTGGAAACTCCAGCAAGCCCTACAAACCACTTTCCTCTGGCCAAAAGCCCAGCGACTGTAATACCTGTAGGTGTTTCCTCCTCTGGGATAGTGACTACCTGAGGTAATTCTTCGGCTATCTCTGGAGCATCCTCCTCAAGCGCTGCTGCATCATCGCCTGCGCCGAAGCCGCCATCTGCCGAGCTATTGTTGTTTATAATAGGATTTACAACGTCTTCCTTTTCAAGCTCTTCTTCCAATTCTTCATCAAGCACCTCATCCGGGATGAGATTGACGATTTCCTGAATAGGCTGATTAATAGCTGGAACTATAGGTATAGCTGTAAATCTATTATTGTATGAAACCTTTGCTTGATTAAGTAATTCTTTTGCTTGAATCAAGTTTTCCTTTGCGGAATCCATTTTAAGCTTGGCTTTTTCAAGCTTGGCCTCAAGGGCTGCCTGCTTAGCTGCCGTAGCTATATCATCAGCTCCATTAAGAGCCGCCACACTATTCTGAAGGCTGATTACCCTTGACTTGGCATCAGCGTAATCTGCTCTTGCCTTGCTAACCTCTGACAATAATCTTGCATAATCAGAAAGCTGTGTTCTAACTGAAGCTATATGGGCAACGTATGCCTTTTCATTACTTTCAAAAAGTGCCTTGCCTTCATTAATGTGTCTTTCGAAAAGCTGGGCATATTTTGAATATTCCTTGATAGAAAGATTGCTGCTGTTTTCGTAATCTATTCCAGCGGCTCCTCTTTTTGCTGCAGCCTCTTTTGTAACTGCTGCTATAGCATCTGCATAGGAAGAATATTCCTTGCTTGAGGCAGCCTCAGAAAGAGCATATTCTCTCACATATCGTACAATGCCCATTCTATATTCAGCAGCTGTGCTGATAACACGCTTGCCTGAACCTGCTAATCTATTAACCAAAGACTGATAGCTTTCTTTAGTCATAACCGGATAATAAACTTCAACCTGGTCGTAAAAGATATTGTATTTAAGATTCAATGCATAATGAACTAACAGTGGTGTCTTTGTGCCTTCTTTATATTGGATATCTGTATTGTAGTAGAATGGATTATCAACGTAATTTTCTGCCACTGCAGCCTTACCCTGAGCTATTGCTTTGGCATCAGAATAATTAATATATGAAATAGTTCCATAATAACTGGCTTCCTGCTTGTATCTAGGAATATAGAAGCCTGTAGCAGTCCAATACTTTCCTATTTCGATTCGATTGTTTTCTAATTCAGAGGCCTGATCTTTTGTGATGCGCACAACCTGTCCATTGGCATCTGTATATTCATAATAAAGCTTGTTATCGTACAGGCTGATTTCGCCAGTAGCTTTATCCACATCATATCCATAATCTGCTGTGACTGTTCGCAGGATATTGCCATTTTCATCCACAACATCGTAAGAAATAGAAACAAATTTATCATTTGAAGCCAATACCTGGAACTGGGAAATCTGCTGGCCGTCTTTTAGCTCTTTATTAGGGATGTAGTAGTATTTGACTACAGTCTCAACATAGGCAGTAACATCGGCGTGATTATCCTCGGCAGCAATGAGTGCCTCGGCACCTGCATCCACAAGTCCCTGTCTGGCAGCCTCTAATTCTGCCTGCATCTTTTGTAATTTTGCTTCGGCCTCTGATAGGGAAGCTTCAGCTTCACCTAAATCATTAAGTGCCTTTTCTTTATTGGAATTGTAAGCGGCTACGGCTGTTTGATAGTCTTCCTTTGCCGCAACGAAATCGTTAAGAGCTTTATTATAAGATGCTTCAGCATCCTCGAAATCATTTGATGCCTGTTCAACAGTCTTTTCAGCATCAGCTATAAGTGTCTCGGCGTCATTCTTTGAGGTATTTTTATCCACAACTGCTTCAGCTGCTTTGTTGGCTTCCTCGTAAGCCTCTTTAGCACTATTATCTATAGTTTCGGACTTTTCATCAGCATCTGAGATAATGCCTTCCTGCTGTCCTACTGCCCCATCCATAGCCTGCTTTGATTTATCGATATTTGATACAGCTTCTGCTGCGTCCTTTATATCTTCCTGTGCTTCAGTAGCTTCAGGGATATCTGTATTATTTACATTATCTGGGATTGTTTCTTCTATAGATTCAGAAAGAGCATTGGCATCTTCAGAAACAGCAGCTTCGTCATCATAAATGATTTCTTCGACAGGGGCATTTGAGGAGACGCCAAAAAGGCTTTCAGATTCATCTGAAGCCTCAGCCTGCACTGGAACTGCTACCATGCCAGTTAATGAAATTGTCGACAAGCCACATGCTATGACTCTAGCCGAACTGTACTTCATAACCTATTACCCTTTCATAATTTACCTACTACTCTCATAATAGATTAACAGAAAAAAAGCCAGACGCAATAGTTTTGGCAAGATTGTCTAAAATCTGGCAAAAACTATTGCGTCTGGCTCTGGTATTTATTGGTTATTGTATTTATATTCATCAATGGTTTGGATAAGCTCGTTCATCTTTCTTGTGGATATCGGGTAGGCACTCTTATCTGTCATAAATACCTCATTTCCCTCGATATAATCGATGAAATCCATATTTATAATGATTCCTCTATTTATGATGATAAATCTCTTATCTGCCCCAGTCATCTCCAAAAATTCGCCTGATGTCAAGCGGGCTCTGATCAATGTGCCTTCTTCCTTTTTTATCTCCAAATAATGGCCATCTGTTGTAATCGCTATAATGTTTTTCAGCATTACGCGTTCGTCCCTGCCTGCATTTGAGACTTTAATAAAGGCTGTATCAAGTGGTGTGTGCTCGAGTATCTCAGTAAACACCTGATTTATTCTTTCCATTGTAAATGGCTTTGTTACATAATCGAAAGCATGCAATGAGAATGCATCTGGATAATGGCCGTCCGATGCTGTTAGAAAAATCAAGAAGGTTCTTTCTGTCCTACGTCTCAAGGTCTTTGCCGTTTCAATCCCGTCCATGCCAGGCATATAGATATCCATGAATACGATATCATACCTTTTTTCTGATAGTGCATCTATAAATTCCTGACCACCAGAAAACTCTTCCACAACTATCTGAATTTCCTTATTTTTCGCAAGCTTTTCAACCATAACCTTAAGCTGCATGCGAAACATACTTTCATCATCAATAACTGCTACTCTCATACTCGCTCCCCTTAGTAAAACGACCTTTTTTAAATAATACCACAATTTAAGTATATTGATAATGAAAATCAGAAAATTATTTTATATAATATGTGTATGAAAATATTTTTAGACCATATCCTATATATTAATATCATTTTACTTATGTCGGGAGCTGTTTCAATCCAGCTTGGTGTTGTTTTTTTGAAACGAGAAAAACACACCCATGGTTTTTTCAAATACTCAGTTTTCCTTCTTGCTTTCGGAAATGGGCTTTGCCTTACTGGGTATTCCATTATGTCCATCAGCCCCAGCCTTCATCTGGCCTATATCTTTAGAGTTATAGGCTTAATTGGCATAGATATTTATCTGGTTGCAGAAATAATGCTGATAACCAGCTGCCTAAAATTCAGTAAGATTGCAGAGTACTCCATTGTCACCATTGCATTTATCGCAGCATTCTTCGATATTTTAATCTATGGACATCCTGAGACCGATCATTTTATCAGATATAACGATTTCACAAGCTATGTCCGCTCAGATCCTTACAGACATATTTTCCACTACACATATTTAATAATCCTAACCTTCTGCTTGATAATTATCAGCATTGTTTGGGCGCTAAATTCCAAATATCGTCGTGAGAAAAGGCTGATATTCTATACTTTTGTTTCCAATACCATTCTAGCCCTTTCCACCATTCCAGATTTGATAAAAATATATGTAGATATTTCCTTTGCTCATATTTTTTATTGCTGTGGAATATGTATTGCCTTTATGGTATTTTACACTGCTGCAAACAGCTATATGGCATTCTATATCACTGTAAATAGTATCAGTAAAGATATTTTTTCAACTCTGGCCGCAGGACTATTAGTCTTTGACACTAATTACCACCTGAATCTTTCCAACGAATACGCCAATAAGCTGCTTGGTCTGGATAAAGAGCCTCAGCGAATCCGTCTAAAGGAAATCTTCACTTTAAAAAGCGGTGAGCCACTGAAGATGTTTGAAAAAGCTACGGAAGGCTTTGCTATTGATTATAGATTGACCTCTGAGGTTACAAAAAAAGTAGTACTTGTTAATTTCTCCTGCAAAATGGATAAGAACAACGAGCCAATGTGTTACATCCTGGTAGCCACGGATCTTACAGAAGAAAACAGACTGGTACAGGAGGCACAGGCTGCTAACGAGGCCAAATCTCAATTTATTAGTAATATCTCCCATGAAATACGAACTCCTATCAACATCATCACCGGTATGGACGAGCTTATTTGCAGAGAGTGCACTGATAAAACCATTTTAAAATATGCTGAAAATATTAATATCGCCTCTAAAAATCTGGCATCGCTAATCAACGATATATTAGATTTTTCAAAGATAGAATCTGGAAAGCTTGAGATTATTTCTAATGAATATCAACTGAAAACAGTCATTAACGACTGCTACAACATGTTCATTAATCTTGCAGCCTCCAAGAATCAAACCCTGTCTATAAAGTGCGATACTCATATTCCTAGAAAGCTTGAGGGTGATGAGGTTCGACTTAAGCAAATTCTTTCAAACCTGCTGTCAAACGCTGTTAAATACACTCCTGATGGTGGGGATATTGTTGTAAATGTAGGCTACAAAAAAGCCTCTGAGGACACACTCATTCTTGTAATATCTGTAGTAGATAATGGTATAGGTATTAAGGAAGAGGATTTACCACATATTTTTGAAAACTTCCAGCGCTTTGAGCTTTCCCGCAACCGCTCAATCCAAGGTTCAGGACTGGGACTTTCTATCACTAAAAACCTGGTATCATTACTAAACGGTTATATAAAGGTAGAAAGTGAGTATGGAAAGGGCTCCACCTTTACTGTGGAAATTCCTCAAATTGCCGTCGATTATACTCCAATCGGTAATATTATGGACGAATACAATAATCCGAAGACAATGCATAAATCAATTTTCACTGCACCTGATGCAAGAATCCTTAGCGTAGATGATGTGCAGATGAATCTGGATGTAGTCGTTGGTCTTTTAAAGAAAACCAAGATTCAAATCGATTCTGTTTTAAGCGGTGCAGAAGCGTTAAAAAAGCTTGATGAAACAAAATACGATTTGATTCTTTTAGATCACATGATGCCTGAAATTGACGGCGTAGAAGTGCTGAACAGCTTGAGGGCAAATATGACTTGCATAAACAATACCACTCCTGTAATTATGCTTACTGCCAATGCAATGATTGGAGCTGATAAAAACTATTTAAAGATTGGTTTTGACGATTACCTTTCAAAGCCAATACGTCCGATTGAACTTGAACAAATGCTTATAAAGCACCTGCCTCCTCAGCTTGTTTGTATGGCGCCAGAGGATGAACCAGAGGATAATGTGGTGGAGATGGTCGGATTAGAAAACAAGCTGAAATCCGCCCTAAGCTTCTTAGATGTAAAGGCTGGTCTTGAGTTTGCAGCCAATGATGAAGATTTCTATAAACAGATTCTTAACACCTATATGATTGAAGATAAACGTCCTATGATGGAAAAATACTTCCATGAAAAGGATTGGAGCAATTATCAAATTACAGTTCATTCTTTGAAGGGAACATCACTTACAATTGGTGCTCCTAAACTGTCAGAAATGGCAAAGTCCTTGGAATTTGCTGTAAAGGAAAACCGTCTTGATTACATCAACGAGCACCACTATGAAGTCCTAATGGAATATGGTGATTTATTGAATAAACTAAAGGATGCAATGGAAAATGCCTAAGCGATACCGCTTAGGCATTTTCTTTATCTTATCTAATCAATCCATCCTATTTTTTTTAGGCCGTAATAAATTCCATCCTCTTCATTGCTTTTAGTAACATTCCTGATTCGCTCCTTTAATTCAGCTGGGGCATTTCCCATCAAGAAAGGATTTCCCACAGCTTCAAGCATATCCAAATCATTGTAATGGTCACCAAAGGCTACTGCGTTATTCAAATCGATGTCCCATTTCTCACAAATAATCTGCACGCTTTTACCTTTAGTTATCCCCTTATTCATAACCTCTACAAGAATATCAGAAGAACGAACGATTGATAAATGCGGAAACTTTGTTTTAAGCTTTGTTTCAATTTCATCTGTAAGATTAGGATTGCACATACAAAGAAGCTTGCCAACAGGGGCTCCATCTGAGAGCATATCAACAGTTCCTTCTGTGGCATCCACCTCAACAATAGCTTCTTCCCTGGCTACCCTCTCATCGGCTCTGTTATTAACAATCCAGGAATCCATGGAATAAATATTCCACGTACAATCCAGCTTTTCCTGCTCCAGGTAGTTGATAATTGCCACAGCTGTATCCTTTGAAAATCCATTAGAATACAGAATCTCACCATCAACATCGATTATAAGTGCCCCACTATAGCAAACTATAGGGCAGATAAACTTATATCTTTCAAAAATAGGATAAACCCCTGTTGGTCCTCTCGCGGTAACAATTACAAAAGGAATATCCTGATCTTTCAGCTTCTTTATAGCTTCATAGGAGCTTTTTAGCATCCTATGATTATTATCCAGTAAAGTTCCATCTATATCGCAAAAAACTATCTTATTCAATCAATCCGCCTCCGCAAGCTAATATATAAGGGCAGTGTGGTTACACTGCCCTCTTTTAAAAGAGTTATGAAGAAGAAATTACTTTAAAAGATCTAATCTTGAAGGATCATTTGCAAATACTTCCTTGGCATTGTCTTTTGTTACTACTACAGGAGGAAGCTCGTAAATAGGAACTTCGATAACACCATTGTCTGCTGTTACTGATGTTGAAGGCATTCCATTTCCTGCCTGAAGTGAGTTGATAATTTCGATTGTTTCCTTAACCAAATCATCTGTTGGCTTTGCAACTGTTGAATACTGACGTCCCTGCCATACCCATTCAACAGATTCGTTTTCAGCATCAAGACCAGATACTACAGGAATCTCCTGACCAGCATTCTCGCAAGCTGTGATACATGCTCTTGCGATACCATCGTTAGGGCAAAGGACACCATGAATATCTTTGTCTGAATAGAAGCCTGAAAGAAGTGAATCCATTCTAGACTGAGCCTTTGCATTGTCCCAATCAACTGTTGCGCACTGTGTAAAATCTGTCTGACCAGAAACTACTACTACTGTACCATCATCAATCTTTGGCTGAAGCACTGACATAGCACCTGTGAAGAAGTTTGGTGCGTTAGGATCTGCTGGACCACCACCAAAAAGCTCGATGTTGTAAGGGCCTTCACCCTTCTTTTCCTCTAATCCCTGAAGTAAAGCCTGAGCCTGAAGCTCACCAGTCTTTACAGAACCAAACTGTACAACGCCATCAACACCTGTAGTATTCTCAAGGAGACGGTCGTAACCGATTACGTATACTCCAGCTTCCTTGGCCTGCTCAAGTACAGAGCCAAGCTGTGAACCATCAACAGGTCCAACTACGATTACTTTTGCGCCATTTTCAATCATAGATTCAATCTGCTGTTGCTGCTGAGTAACCTTCTGGTCTGCAGCCTGAACGATTGGATTGTAGCCAGCCTCTGCAAGCTGCTCTGTAAACATATCCTCAGCTTCCTTCCAGTTCTGAGTTCCAAGCCATGGAAGAGATACACCGATTGTTGCCCCCGCATCAAAACCTGGCATATCTGCTGTAGTTGTTTCTTCAGCTGCAGCCTCTGTTGTTTCTGCTGCAGGCTGTTCTGCTGTATCAGTAGCTCCCTCTCTACTGCCCCCACAGCCAGCAAATGTTGCAACCATCATAGTTGCCACCATTGCCATTGATAAAAGTGTTCTTTTTTTCATTATCCATCCTCCTATTGTTTTTTTATTTTGAAAAAATTCTACCGATGATAGAACTCTTTCCACTCTTTTTGTTATATACATCAAAGGCTACTGCTGCTAAAAGTACAAAGCCTTTGATAACCTGTGTCTTATCAGCGCCTACACCCATAAGCATAAGACCATTGTTAAGTACCGCCATTACAAGTCCACCGACGATTGTTGCAAGTATTGTTCCAACACCACCAGATACTGCTGCACCACCGATAAATACTGATGCGATTGCATCCATCTCCCAAGATGTTCCATCTGCAGGGCCGGCTGCTGTTGATCGTCCTACAAAAAGTATGCCCGCTACTGCTGCAAGAAATGACATATTCATCATTGTAAGGAAATATGTTTTCTTTACATTTACACCAGAAAGAGCTGCTGCAGCCTTGTTTCCACCTACCGCATATACGTGACGACCAAACTTTGTACGCTGTGTGATAATGTGATAAATGATTGTAAGTAAAAGCAGTATAAGTCCTGGTACTGGGAAAGATGTACCAACACGTCCTGAACCAAAAAGCCATGTGAAATATCCAATTAGAACTGTCATAAGGGCTATTCTTACAATTACTGCCCAAATCGGATCCTTTGCACCTGTGCCATCGCCAGAGTGCTTGTACTTCTTCAGCTGGGCTACGATATAGCAAACAATTCCAATGATTCCAAGCAAAAGCGTTGAGTTGTTCATGCCTGTAAATGCTGGACCCCATTCTGGTAGATATCCTGCGCCAAACCATTTAAGCTGTTCTGGAGCTGGAACTGAGATTGAATGAGAAATCCAAATAACTCCTCCACGGAAAATCATCATACCTCCAAGTGTTGTGATGAATCCAGGAATTCCAAGCTGAGCCAAAAAGAAGCCATGCCATGCACCAGCCAAAAGACCGATAGCTATTGCAATAAGCACTGCGCACCACCAAGGGATATTGTAGTTTTTAGCAACAAGCGCCATCACCATTCCAGAAAAACCTGCAACAGAGCCTACTGACAAATCAATCTGACCAATTACAATTACCATCAGCATTCCAAGAGCAAGTACAAGTACGTATGCGTTTCCTGAAATCAAATTCTGGAAGTTTGAAGATGTAAGCATTCTCCCACCAGAAATAATATTAAAAATAATTATTAACAAACCTAAAGCAAGTACCATTGTGTATTGGCGAAGGTCTCCGCCTAACACCTGTTTAATGTATTTCATAAATTATTCCGTCCTTTCGTATCCACATATTAGTTAGATGTGATTGTCATCTTCTTCATCAGGCCTTCCTGATTTGCCTCGCTGCTTGCCAGCTCTCCTGTGATAGCACCTTCAAAGATTGTATAAATCCTATCAGCCATTCCAAGAAGCTCTGGGAGTTCGCTCGAAACAAGTATTACCGCTTTTCCTTCATCCGCTAATTGATGAATGAGCTTGTAAATTTCATATTTAGCTCCAACATCGATACCTCTTGTAGGCTCATCAAGAATTAAAATATCTGGCTCTGTAAACATCCATTTTGATAAAACTACTTTTTGCTGGTTACCGCCTGAAAGAGTAGTAACTCCTGCTTCCACATCTGAGGTTTTTATCTTAAGTGACTTACGATATTCCTCCGCTGATTTTTTCTCATCATTCAAATCTAGAAGCCCATTTTTTGTAATCTTATCCAAATCGGCAGATACGATTGTTTTTCTGATTGAATCCAGAAGATTCAGCCCTAAGTTTTTTCTATCCTCTGGCACATATGCCAAGCCCTGCTTTATTGCAGCTTCCACGGATGTGAGCTTTACCTCACGTCCCTTTATCTTTACTGTGCCACCTCTATATATTCCATAATTTCTTCCAAATAGTGAGCGCATTAATTCTGTTCTTCCTGCACCCATAAGCCCTGCAAATCCCACAATTTCTCCAGCTCTTACATTGAAGCTGGCATTTTTGCAAAGCATTCTTCCTTCAACATCAGGATCTTCTACACACCAATCCTTTACCTCGAAAATGATTTCACCAGGATGTGATTCATGCTCTGGATAACGGTTTTCGATAGAGCGTCCAACCATGGCCTTGATGATTCTGTCCTCATCCACCTTGCCAGCCTCCACCTCATAGCTTTCCACAGTGTGTCCGTCTCTGATTACAGTTACATCATCTGAAACTGCTGCAATTTCATTTAGCTTGTGAGAAATCATAATACAAGTGATTCCTTTATTCTTAAGCTCCACCATCAGATTCAGCAGGTTTTCTGAATCCGCCTCGTTCAAGGCTGATGTAGGTTCATCCAAAATCAAAAGCTTTACATTCTTCGAAAGTGCTTTTGCAATTTCTACAAGCTGTTGTTGACCAACGCCAAGATGCTTAATCAGTATGTCTGGATTAATCGATAATCCTACCTTTTTCAGTATTTCATAGGTGCGACGTTTTTCTTCAGCCCAATCAATAAGTCCCCTGCTTGCAATCTCGTTACCCATAAAAATATTTTCTGTTATGGATAGCTCTGGAATCATGGTCAATTCCTGATGTATGATTGCAATTCCAGCACTCTCAGACTCTTTGATGTTTTTAAACTTCATCTCTTTCCCCATATAAATGATTTTGCCATCATAAGTACCGTATGGGTAAACACCAGATAACACTTTCATCAGTGTAGATTTTCCTGCACCATTTTCCCCGCATATAGCATGAATCGTGCCTTCTCTCACTGAAAGGTTAACATCATCTAGAGCTTTGACGCCTGGGAATTCTTTTGTGATTCCTCGCATCTCAAGGATTAAAGAATCCTTCTCCATATTCTATTACCTCCCTTTATTATGCATGAATTTAGTTAGTAACTAAGTATTCACTAGGTTTTCTAAGCACCCTGTCTGTAGCTATGGCCGCTGCACCATATAATGTTGGGTCAATGCTTAGATTTGATATTTCTATCCTTACTCTTTCCCCTATTTCTGGTAGGGTTCTTTCCTTTACCACCCTTTTGATTGTTGGCAACAGCAATTCGTTCCCCTTTGAAATGCTATCACCTATTACTATGATTTCCGGATCGTATGCATTTATCAATGTCACACAACCGTAACCTATATATTCAGCTATTTTTTCAACTAGCGTCTTTGCTGTTTCATTGCCCTTTCTTGCTGTTTCAAAAACTCTTTCACATGCTTGGGCTCTGTTTTTGTAGCTCTCTTTAAAAAGCTCTGGAAGCTTTTCTTCGGCTTCCTTCAAAAATGCCATTGTAGAACAATAAAGCTCTAAGCAGCCTCTGTTGCCACACTCGCAAGTAGGACCATTGTAATCAATACTGATGTGACCAACCTCACTGGCTATACCCTGATTTCCAAGAAGCAGGCTATCGTGATCAACCACTCCCGAACCAACACCTTCACCAACCAGGAAATATGTTAAGGATGTAAGAGGTCTGCCGTGATTGCCAAACCACCACTCTGCCAAAGCTCCTGCATTGGCATCCTGCTCGATGAAAACCGGCTTGTCAAACTCCTCCTTGAACTCTTCTATAAAGTTTACATTGTGCCAGCTAGGCATCCTTGTAACCATTGCTATATGTCCTTCTTTTCTAAGATAAGGACCAGGAAGAGCCAAGCCGATGGCTACTACTTTTTCGTATTTTTTTAACAGGGCTTTTATCTGAGCTTTCATGTCTGACAGAACCTTGCCTGCTTTTTCCTCTAAGCTGTACTCTGTCTCACTTTGCTCATAAAGCTTTCCTGAAATATCAAACACGCCTATAGCATATACATGTCTTGAAAACTTTACTCCTATAACCAGATTTTTTTCGGCGTTTAATCTAAGTCCTATGGAACGGCGATTACCTTTGCCCTTTACACTGCCCACCTCTGAGACAATTCCCATATCAATCAGATAAGCAACAAGCTTTGTGATAGATGCCTGGGTTAATCCCATGAGCTTTGCAATCTCTGCTCTGGTGCATTTATCCTTTTGCTGAAGGATTCGCACTATAGCGGAACGATTCATCTCTGTTAAATCTGTTGTATTGTTTCCTGCTACCTCATTTATCTTTTTCATTTTCTACCTCGAGATTAGTTTCGGGTGTTAATTGATTAACACTGTTAATACATTAAATGCTTTTTATAATCCGGTCAATATGTTTTCGGATAATTCAATCATCTTTGTGAATGATTGTGAATTAGCTCATTATAATTTTATAAATATCTCACAAATACCTTAATTGCGCCTTATTTTGATGCAAATAATCACCCAAATAATCACTATTTCACGGTATTTGAGGTAAAATCGTCAAAATTAATGATTATTTTAAAAAAAGTAATCACTAACTTAATCATAAAAATCAGCTATTTCTACAAAAAATAAAAAAGGAACTGTGCACTTTTTAGGTACACAGCTCCTTAACTGTTTTATATATTTAGCTGATTATAATTACTTGTCAAAAGTTCCTGCTACCTTATCAAGTAAATCTCTGATTGGCAGATGCTGTGGGCAAACCTTTTCACACTTGCCACACTTAATACAGTCAGAAGCCTTTCCATTGTCACTTCCACTTACTAAATCATAGTACATACCAGAGTTCCAATCATGGAATGCCTCGTGAGCATTCATTGCTGAGAACATATCTGGAATGCGAATATTCTTTGGACAATGATTTTCCTCGATGCAGTATCTGCAGCTTGTACATGGAATAAGATTAAGGTTCTTAAAGATACCTGTAACACGAGCAACTGCTCCCATTTCCTCATCTGTTAATGGTTCAAAATCCTTCATGAAGCTAAGGTTGTCTTCCATCTGCTCCATGTTGCTCATTCCTGAAAGAACCATAGCCATGCTTGGGAAGCTGGCTGCAAATCTAATTGCGTAGCTAGCATTGCTCTTGTCACCTAAATCTCTGAATACTTTATCAGCCTCTTCAGGAAGATTTACAAGACTACCTCCCTTAACTGGCTCCATAACAATAACTGGCTTATTATGCTTCTCGCATACTTCGTATACCTTACGGCTTTCTACAGAAGCGTCCTCATAATCTACGTAGTTGAACTGAATCTGAACAATTTCAACCTCTGGATGATCTGCAAGAATCATATCAAGGACCTCTGCCTTATCATGGAAAGAAAGACCTACATGCTTAATCTTGCCTTCCTTCTTAAGCTCAAAGGCTGTCTCGTATGCCTTACATGCCTGGAACTTTTTGTAATTGTCCTTATTCTGAGCATGCATAAGATAAAAATCAAAATACTCTACTCCACACCACTTTAACTGATTTTCGAAGAATGGACGAATATCCTCCTGCTTGTTAAAGTATGGATCTGTAAGCTTGTTTGTAAGCAAGAATTGGCTTCTGTCATATCTCGCTGATAAGCATTTTGCAATGGCTGTCTCAGACTTGCCATCTATATATCCATGAGCAGTGTCGAAATAGTTAAGACCAGATGCTATAAAGGCATCAATCATCTTAATGAACTGTTCATGATCAACTTCCTTGTCCTGCATTGGAAGTCTCATACATCCAAACCCAAAGTTACCATGAATCTCTGGAAAAAATTTATTTTCTACCATCGTATACCTCCCGTTATTACAATCCTTTTACCGAAATATAATAACATGGATATAGTCCTTAATGCAAAAAGCCTGTAGGTATCAGAACTTAAATTCTAATACCCACAGGCATAAAACTTATCTGGACTTTGGCTCCACCAGTCTCCTTAGAATTGGCAAGAATAATCTTGCCGCCGTGCTCCTTGGCGACTTTTTTTGCAAAGAACAATCCTATACCATAATGAGAACTACCGGTTCTGCTAGAATCATCCATGAAAAACTGCTCTGTGCCATGGGCAAGAGCTTCTGGCGTGAAGCCGCTTCCGGAATCCTCAACGGTAAAAATAAGTTCTTCACCGCTGTAAGTAGCAGTAATATTTATTACGCCGCCCTTAGGTGTGTACTCAGAAGCATTCCTCACAATATTCATGACAGCCCTTACAAGGTGGTCATACACGACACTAATAACAGCCTCGCCATTTTCTAAATCTTCCCTCCAGTTTATCTGAAGCTGATAAACTTCTGAAAGTCCCATGGTCTGCCTTTTGATATCAGCCAGAACATCAACAACCTTCACATTAACAGGTTCCTGCTCGATACCCTCCTGAGACTTCGTAACTTCTATAAGGGTCTGCACATAGTTCTGAATCTGAAGTGCACTTTCTGAAATATAGTCCGCATAGTTCTTCTGCTCATCCGTCAGTTCTGTTTCAAATAAAAGCTCGGAATTGCCGCGAACTACTGTAAGAGGAGTCTTAATGTCGTGGGCAAGAGCTGACATCTGCCTGCTCTTTTCCTGCTCAGTCTCCCACTGTCTCTGAAGCGAAGTCTTGAGTGCATATCGCATGTCATCAAGAACCACCAGGCATTCATCAATCTCCCTGACACCTGAATAATTAACCTTAAAATCTAGGTTCCTGTCACCAATCTGCTCTAAGGCTTCCCTCATAGGCGCCATCTTCTTTCTAATCCTGTATCCGAATCTCTTTGCAAAAATCTGCATGATTCCAATACAGCCAAAAAGAATGAAAAATATCATAAGATTTTCGGATTTTGGCAGATGTTCATTCATCCACATGAATCTATACTGAGACATAAGGCTGTACTGCAAGACAACATATTCATCAGTACGGAGAATAACTCTATAGAATTTACCGTCACTATAATTCTTATTCGATAATACCTTCCATGCAGTTTCTACATCTTTTTCACCAAGATCACCTGCGAGAACCTCTCCATCCTCTGAAAAAACCACATAATGGCATACGTCAGGAATCAGATCAGCTGTCACTTCAGTTGCTGTTTCAATCTGTTCACAAACTTCATCTATTCTATATTCCGCGTAGTTAGCCGGGTAGATAACACCGATATTCATAAGCATATCAAATGCAAAATAAACTACGGCAGCCCATATAATGAGTGCAAACCCCATTAAAAAAGTATAGGCCTCAAACATGCTTCCAAGCCCCAGCGTTCCCCGCTTATTACTTCTATCCTTACTCTTTACTCTTCCCATTTATATCCAATCCCCCAAACTGTCTTAATTGGCATATACTCATAGTTCGAGAGTTTTGTCCTTATATTTTTGATATGCGTAATGATTGTGCTATCGCTGCTCTCACTATCGTAGCCTAACACCTTTTCTAGTATCTGTTCTTTTGAAAAAATCTGGCCGCGGTTCTTTGCCAAAAACTCGCATATATCGTACTCAGCCTTTGTGAGGTTTATTTCCTTCTCATCAATCATCATCTTTCGTGATTCAAGCATAAAGCAGATTCTGCCGAGGGCAAGTCTTGCCACATGCTCACGTTTTTCTCTTCGAAGATGCGCTCCGATTCTGGCACGAAGCTCCATTACTCCGAAAGGCTTGCAGATATAATCATCTGCGCCAAGGGCAAGTCCATTTACAAGACTTCCCTCATCCGTCTTCGCAGTGATAAATAGGATCGGACAATCAACTAAATTCCTTATATTCGAGCAGACCTCAAAGCCATCAATTCCTGGCATCATCACGTCAAGTAGTATTAGGTCAAAGCGTGAGAGCTTATCCATCTCAATTTTCGCGGGATCATCTATTTTTGTAACTGTGTGAGAATCCTTAACAAGGACATTTTCAATCATGTTTAAAATGGCTTTTTCGTCATCAACTGCAAGTATGTTTGCCATATTATTTCATCCTCTTTTTTATTAAATCTTGAGCAGATTATTCAGATATCTTATTGCCATCATAGTATGCACTGAAAACATAATATCCGGCTATGCATACACAGACAACTATCAGGTAAATCAGTGCCTGTGACTTAATCTCAGAAAGTGCTCCCCTATCTACAAGCACGTATTCAAGAAATACATCAGGCATTTTGACTGTCCATGAAAATGGTACAATCTTCCAAATATACATTCCCATATCTGTAAGAAATAGTGCACTGATGAGTCCTGAAATTAAACCTGCGCCTATCGTAAGAGCTTTGCCAAAAGCAAAGGCAATAATCTCAAATAACAGATAAAGTGGAATCGCAGAAATCCACATCACAAGGGCCGCCATAACAAACAAGCCAATTGAAACGTTGCTATAGCCGTGAAGCAGATTAAAACCAAATCCGAATAAAACTGCTGTGAATAACAAGGCAAATAGACTAAATAAAAGTAATGTCACTGCCTTAGAAAAGAGCGGTGCAGTCTTACTTCTTAATGTAAGAAGATTTTGGAACGTTCCTGCATTTTGCTCCTGCTCCATTGTACTAGCAATAAATATTCCAATCAATACAGGAAATGTAAATCCAAGAGTCTCATAAAATGCAGTTATCTTATCAGTCTCATTCCATCCTGAAGTGGCATAATAACCAAGAAACACTGCGCTTACTACAATTGGGATAATGATATGGGCTATTGCCACAGGACTTCTTTTCATTTTATAAAAATCCGCGCGAATACATCTAGTAAACATTTTTATCGCTCCTCTCTTTTTTCAAACCAGTTAAGATAAAGATAAGTTAAAATCACAAAGTGAGCGAGTGCGATGAGAATGCCGGGAAAGATTACAGAAGTACTAAGAAGCGGATCTCCAGCCTGTGCTCTCATGCCATTCGGAAGTATATGAAGAAGCGGAGTAACAATTCTATTGGATATTGCTGATACAAATAAAAACCATTTTCCTGAAGGTGCCAAACTTACTCCAAGAATGGCTATGAACAGGCAGACTATGAGTTCAACTACCATTCCGAATTTTTCACTGAGGAATAAGAACAGCGGTATCTGCCAAAGCTCTGTGATAGTAAGAACAACAACCGTCATAGCTGCTCCAATTACCGGAACACTAGTTGTTAAAAAGGCTCCACCCAAGGCTGCTCCCGCAAAGAGCACTGCATTTGATACAAGTACAAGGATTCCAAGATAGGCTATTTTCCCAAGCATCAGCGTTCTTTTCTCTATAGAAAGGGTCTTGATATTGTAGTATCCGTTTTTCTTTTCTCTCATTATGGAAAGATAACTTACAATAGCAATCATCCCCGGAAGGAGAAGCACATACCACCAGTTCCATACACTCTCTGCATATGCATTTGTCATTCCTGATGTAAGCACAAACGCCATAACAAGTGTGATTATAGGGAATACAAATATGAGTTTACTGCTGATGGTTCTTTTTTGTTTTAAAAACTCTGCTTTTATTATGTTAGTCATCGATGTCGTCCTTTCAGTTAATTTATTAAGTGGTTGGAAGTTTACTCTATTTATGCGACATTACTAAGATTACGATTTTTCTTAACAACATCCATGAAAAGCTCTTCAAGATTCTGTCCCGGTAAAAGCTCCCCCTCATATCCGAGCACACCGTCTGAGATTATTCCGATGTAGTCAGCACACATCTGAACCTCTGAAAGGATGTGGCTTGACAGGACTACGGTGATTCCCTGCTTTGGAAAAGATCTTATGAGTTCTCTAAGCTCTTCTATTCCGATTGGGTCAAGTCCATTTGTAGGCTCATCCAAAATAAGAAGATTGGGATTAGCAAGAAGAGCAAGTGCTATACCGAGTCTTTGCTTCATTCCTAATGAAAACTGACCAGCCTTCTTTTTTCCTGTGTTTGAAAGTGAAACTGTTTTTAAAACTTCATCAATTCGGCTCTTTGGAGCTCCAAGAAGTATTGCTCTTACTTCAAGATTTTCTCTTGCTGTAAGATTTTCATAGATTGGAGGATTTTCGATCAATGCTCCAATTTCTTCAAGTACTTCTCTGCTCCAAGGCTTTCCATCATAGATGATTTCACCGGCTGTGGGCTTCATGATTCCCGTTATCATTTTAAGAGTTGTTGACTTTCCTGCACCGTTCGGTCCAAGAAGACCGTACACACAGCACTTCGGTATATTCAGAGATACTTTATTTACAGCTTTCTGATCTTTAAATGTCTTACAAAGTTCGTTAGTTTTAAGCATCATTTCCATTGTATTTTCCTCTTTTTCAAAATATAAATTTGGTTTTTGTTATCACAGGTGTTTTTCAACCTGAAAAAAGAATACGAAGAAAAAATAAAGATTTGATGAAGATTATTAGAAAAGTTTTCATATTTGTATTCTGAAGCCCCTGCAATTTCCATGGATTATTGAATGGCTAGGCACTCATTATGACTTCTTGTGGGCTACTTAAGGAAAAAGCCCACAAGAACCTAAGCTTTAGCAAGTCAGTAAAAAGTGCTCTGTTTTTAAATCATTAAATATTTGAACATTCTTATCACTGACATTATAGACCTGTACGATGTCTTTTAATTCCGTGCCACCCTTAAATTTCTCGTTAATATTATCATATCCTTTAAACAACTCTGGATTAAAAATCGTGTCTTCTTTTCCAGAAAAAACTGCTGTATACAAAATATCCTGTTCCACTAAATCTTGGAACATATGGCTTCCATAAGATAACTCTGGATTGTATCCAGCTTTTCGTTCTTCCATTTCGCATATAGCCTCAAAACCACTTATATCAGCAAAGTTAGTTTGCACACCAAGCTCCGGTGATGATGTTCCTATTCTACCGGGACACATGAGAAAACCATGTTTGTCATTCTCCGAAATAAAGCCATTTATCCTACTAATTAAATGAGCTACATTTACTTTCTCATAATGCGGCATATTGTAATAAGCTATTGGGTCAACATAGACTATAATATCCAGTTTTGATATTCGAGAAAGCCCCATTGAATCCCCGTAACTTTCCAATATAATTCTGTCCTCTGCAATATCATTTGGAATTTGAACCTCTCCCAAATCATTAAATACCTGAAGAGGTCTACACTGCAAAAGATTAATCATATAATCATCGTTTTCCGATAGATTGATGGCATACTCTATATCCACCGGCTGTTGATATTCTGCTTGTATACAGGCCATTATATCTTTAAGGGCATCCATTATTTCCCCTCGTTTTACCAACCCTCTGCAGGAGACAAACATCACCTCATCTTTTCGACCAACCTCACGGAGGCGAGTTTCTGCATCATAATCATGATCAAGGAGCATTGTTTTATGATAGAAAGAAATATTTGGAAGCAGGTCCTTTACCTCAAGTTGTTTTAAGCACCTGTTTATTGTATCCACTACTTCTATTTTTCTTTGAGAGTACTTATGCATATCTGCTGTATTCGTATATACGTTTTTCTCTGGAGCACCTAAGCTAACAAGGCGTGGATAGGAACCCTGAGTTCTATCTACCGCAGATGTGCCAAGTCCCATTACTAGACGAAGCATGCCCTTGCTTTGGTCAATCTCTTTAATAAATTTGTAGGGACTATAAGAATATCCTACTCCCGCTGCACAAGGCATAAAGTTATTTCCATAATAGGAACCGGAAACCCTTTGAATTAATAAAGCCATTTGTTCATCGCGTTTTTCTAGGCCTCTTCTTTTTCTATAATCCAAGGCAGAAGGATTCATGGTGCTGGCGTACACCGTGCGAACTGCATTTTCAAATTCTGCCAACCGCTCTTCATCTGTACCTTGATTAGCACAAAATACTGATTCGTATTTTCCAGCAAAGGCATTTCCAAAGCCATCCTCCAAAATACTGCTTGAGCGGATGATATATGGGTCTTGCCCATAGTATTCAATTATATCCCTAAATTGCTCTTCAATAGCATCATCAAAAGCACCGTTAAGTAGCTTCTGAGAAAACTGCTCAGCTAGGGCAAAGAATCCCTCGTCACTCCTTTGCTTAACCCGCAAATCCCAAAAATCATTATCAACAATATATGTGTAATAAACATCTGAGCCCACATAAAATGAATCATGCGGCTCGATATTCTCATATATCTCCGGCAATTTATTTCTCACGATTGCCCTCGAAAGCAACATGCCGCAAGATTTTCCACCTATCATGCCGGTACCAATCATATGCTCTCGAACTTCAAAATAATCCTCTGGCGTAAAATTCTCCTTTACCATAAGACGCATCTTTTCATCCCGAGTCATCATGATATTGCACATTTTATCTGCGTACTCTTTTACATCCTCGCCGTTTTCGAATAAATCTTTTGCTTTATTAAAAAATCTATCCCAAAAATCTGAATGCTGTTCTTTTTGAGAACGCTGTAGCTTTCCAAGAATCTGATAAAAACGGCTAGATTTCACACCATCAAGAATTGGATAGAAATCGCCTGTATCCTTGTCATAAATATGTGGCATAAGCATTTTTTCATTATGTCTATTCCAAACTTTTTCTGATCGGACATATATGTTTTTATCATCTGAATAAACATCGATAAACACTTGCGCGGTATTTTTTATTTTATTTATGGCATAGGTTGAATGCATACCCCTAAGCACAGGAAAATAGGCCACTGTATCTAATGTAAAGAGAAATGGGCAAGTTACCCTAAAAAAATTCCCCATCATCAAATCTGTAGCCCAAGCAGCTTGAAGTTCTGACAAGCAATCAAAAACATAAAAGGCATCCAATCCCTCATCAGCGATAACATTGTGGATATCCACAGTAAAGGTTTCAAATCTATGAGACAATGGAATATCCACGCGCTTTACTTCTGGGCAGTCTTCCACCAATGGCTCATGACTTGCAAATCTGAAATATATTATATTTCTCTTATCATGCTTTGCCTGCTCAATGTATGGATTTAAAAATAGTTTAAATTCCTCTAAGTTTGATACTCGAAAAACAACATTATCCCCAAGCCTAATGTTATCAAGAGCTTCATCCATCTGTGGAATTCCTGAGTTTACTCTTTCAAAAGCTGCCATAAAAACCTCCCCAAAATAAATAAAAAAGCAGACAGTTAGTCCCATGTGAGACTACATTGTCTGCTTATGTATTATTTTATCACGATATGGCAGATGATTACAATAAATCAATATCACATTGCCTCTTTATATAATTCTATAATATCCTCATATTCAGTTTTTCTTGGATTTGCCATGATATTTCCACTTTTCATCGCATCTTTAGCCATAGCCTTTATATACTCCTCCTTGACTCCTACAGCTGCTAGGCCATCTGGAATTCCCAGTTCAGCATTTAGATTTCTAATGGCCTCTGTAAGCATCTTTGGCTGAAACTGTTCTTTTGTAACCGGCTCTTCAGATATGTAATTATATATTTTTAGATACTTTCCTTCATCTACGGAAGAATTATAATTCACAATCGTTGGAAGTAAAATTCCATTAGCTACACCATGTGGCACATCAAAATATGCACTCACCGGATGGCTCATAGCATGAACATTTCCCAATCTTGCCCAAGAAAAAGCAATTCCTGCAAACAATGAACCTACAAGCATATCTTCTGCCGCCTTCTGGTTTTCCCGGTCAGCAACAAAGGCTCTTATGCTTCTACCAATTAATTCCATTGCCTTCTCAGACATAGCTTCAGTAAATGGGGACGCATCTCTTGAAATATACGATTCCTCTGCGTGAATAAACGCATCTATCCCACATGCTGCTGCAACAGATGCCGGTGTTGTCATGATTAAATTTTGATCTAAAATCGCATAATTTGGAATTAACTCATAGCTAAAAACTGTAAGCTTATAATCCCTTATATGATCTGTTATTACTGAAAAAGCTGTTACCTCAGAACCCGTTCCAGCAGTTGTAGGGATTGCAATCATAGGTATAACTTTTCCTGGAACTTTATGAGCTCCTTCGTAATCAGTGATTGATCCCCCATACTTTGCAACTACAGCCACTGCCTTAGCCACATCCAATGGCGAACCCCCACCAAGAGCAACAATATAATCTGCTTTTGATTCTATAAATGCCTTGGCTGCCTTTTCCACTGTTGTTACAGATGGATTTGCTTCGATATTTGTATAGGAATCAGCATCTATTGAAACTTCATTAAGAAGTCCTTCTACCTTTGACACGATTCCCATTTTTTCCAAATTAGGCCCAGAAATTATGAATGCATGCTTACCATCTAAATCAACTGAAATCTGTCCAACCTTTTCTAATGCTCCTTTTCCAACAATAATCTTTTGTGGAATGGAAAATGTAAATTCTTTCATGCGGTGCCTCCAATTATAATAAAGCCTCAACAGATTCCTTTATGATAGAAACAGCTTTATCACAATCTTCCTCTGTTATAATAAGTGGTGGAATCATACGAATCATATGCGCACCAATAGCTGTAATTAGTAAATGTCTGTGCAAGCACTCATGCTTAACTTCAACACCTGAAATAGAATCATCAAATTCTACACCAACGAGAAGTCCCATTCCTCTGACCTCTTTCACGTGAGGTAACTCTGATGCTAATTTCTTCATGAAATAGTCACCCATTTTCTTTGCATTACCAGCAAGATCTCTGTCTAGCAACTCATTTACTTCTGCCAATGCTGCGGCACAAGAAACGGGATGTCCACCAAATGTTGTTCCATGTGAACCCATCGAAAATGCTTTAGCAACTTCTTCAGTGGCACAAATAGCACCGATAGGCATTCCACCACCAAGTGCTTTTGCCATAGAAACAATATCAGGCTTGATACCATAATTCATGAAGCACATAGGAGCACCTGTTCTACACCAGCCTGTCTGAACTTCATCAATAAGTAAAAGCATTCCATTTTCATCACAAAATTCTCTAAGTCCACACAAAAATTCTTTAGTAGCAGGATGAACTCCACCTTCGCCCTGAACTGGCTCAACCATAATAGCAATTGTGTTTTCAGTGCAAGCATCTTTGAATGCCTGAAGATCATTATAAGGTGCATACGAGAAACCGTAAGTCATAGGACCAAATCCAATCTGACATCCATTACCAGGCTGGCCTGTAGCGGACATAGCACCAAACGTTCTACCGTGGAATCCCATTTTTGCTGTTACAATGTGATATTTGTTAGGACCGTACTTTTCAATACCATACTTTCTTGCCATTTTAATCATGGCTTCATTTGCCTCTGTACCAGAGTTCTGATAAAAAATCTTATCCATACCAATAGTTGTACAAACCTTTTCTGCAAGCAATGCCTGAGGAATTGTGTATGGATAGTTAAAGGTATGCATAATATCAGATACCTGATCCTTTACAGCAGCAACTACTTTCTCATTACAGTTACCAGCAGAGTTAACTGCGATACCTGCATAAAAATCTAAGTATGCCTCACCCTTTTCATCATATATATACTGATCTTTTGCTGTCTCGGCAATAAAGTCAAATCTCTCGTAAGTTTCAATCATATATTTACTTACTTTGTCCTTGATGTCCTGTGCTGTTAAACCTGTGTCTTTCAATCTCATTATTCTTTCCTCCTAAGTAAAAATTATTATTACATGCTTCTTGATATTTCTAAGCATTTTTCCATACACTCAAACACTGCACTTCTCATTCCTTTTTCTTCTAGAACTCTTACAGCTTGAATTGTTGTTCCTGCTGGTGAACACACCATATCTTTCAACTCACCTGGATGCTTACCTGTCTCTAGCACCATTGTTGCACTACCTTTAACAGCCTGTGCTGCAAATTTATACGCCTGCGCCCTTGGCATTCCACCTGCCACTGCCGCGTCTGCCATGGCTTCAATGAACATAAATACATATGCTGGAGAACTTCCACTTACTGCAGTAACCACGTCCATTAAGTGTTCTGAAATAACCTCTGTAGCTGAAAATCCCTCACATATATCTCTAACCAATGCAACTTCCTCTTCAGTTACATTTTCATTTGGGCACAAACCCATCATTCCTTCCTTTACCATTGCAGGGGTGTTGGGCATAGTTCTAATTATTTTTAAGCCGTCTCCTAACTTTTCAGCCATCCACTCTAATTTTTTTCCAGGAGCTATTGTTACAATGATTTGAGCAGGTGTTACAACATCTTTAATCTCCTCTAATACTCCTTTGTAAAACTGAGGTTTTATAGCTAAATAAAGGACATCTGAAAACTCTACAACTTCTTTATTATCAAGAGTTGTATTTACTCCATATTTATCTTTGTACATTTGCAATAGAGCCTCAGATTTATCTGATATAATCAAATCCTCACTTTTGCATTTGCCTGCATCAAGCATCCCCGTCATCATTGCGCCACCCATGTTGCCACAACCTATAAATCCAATTTTCATATCATATTCTCCTTTCATATAGCTTTTTCTTTTCTATTGAGCATATGCTCAAGATAAACTGGCAATATCTTACTACTATTCAAAACCAGTGAATCTGTACCACCTTTTATGCACCAATCATATATAAGACCTCTCTCAATAGAAAAATATGATTCAGCCAAAGATTGGGCATCTTCTTCGCAACTAAACTCTCCATTGGCTTGGCCCTCTTCTATAATTTTTGGTATCAAGTGATAATAAAAACGATTGTCATTTAAAACATTTTGTCTTTCAGCCGGGGTGCCAACATAGATATGAGAAATCAAGTCAAATGGCACTTTCTTTTCTATTAGTTCAAACATTTCCCTATTGAGATAAACAAGCTTCTCATATTGGGAAATCTTAGGATTTATAGATATCATCAACTGTGTATACTTTTCATCAAATAAATCCCCTAACGTATGCTCTAACTCATCCTTGGATGAGAAGATGTCATAGAATTCCGCTTCTGAAATATTTGCAATGTTTATCACATCTTCTATGGAAGTATTTTCATATCCTTTATCTGCAAACAGTGTCCATGCAGCCTCAACAATTTTTCCTCTAATGCTTTCCTCTTCCTGCTTAGTTGTTCCAAGTAGGAATCCAAATCTATGTGGATCCTGTTCATCGATTATCCATTCGTTAAATCCTGTAATCCAAGCACTTCCAGTTATCTGAGGAATGATTGCCTTCATGCCTGCAATCTCAACTTCTTTAATAGCTTCTCCTATAAAAAGTGAGCCTGTTATACTTTCATAAACGAATTTTTCGTTTAGTTTTAGCTCGCCCTTAGTATATAAAGTCGCCAGTTTAGCTGAAGTTCCTGTGCCGCAAGGTGACCTGTCGGCTTGTGCATCTCCAAATATTACACAATTTTTCATGTGTGCTTTAGAGTTTGAGGTAGGTCCATAAAACTCCACTAAATCAACCGTTGTTATATCAAGATATGGATGCTTTATATCAATCTCATCATTAATTCTAGAAAGTAAATGCATTCCAAGTTCTGTAATTTCTTCTATGTTTTCTATTTCAAGTTCTAAACCAATTTGCTTCGCATTTACGATAGCGAAAAAAGAACCACCAAAAGAAATATCGAATTCAATATCTCCATACCCGGGAATCTCTATGTGCTGACTTTCTTTATAGAGAAAAGATGGAACATTGAGAATGCTTACATCAACTGCTTCACCATCAACAACGTGGACCCGAGTTCTTATTATTCCACTAGGTGCATCTAAAACCACATCAGTATATGGTTCAGTAACCTCAACCATTCCTGTTTCCACAAGCATAGAAGCTGTTCCTATACTTCCATGACCACACATGTTTAAACATGAACCGCTATCCATAAAAATCACTCCGAAATCAGCTTCTTTGTTAACCGGCTCCGTGAGCAAGGCACCAAACATGTCTCTATGGCCACGTGGCTCAAGCATTAATGCCGTTCTTAGATAATCGTAATTTGAAACAAGATAATTCTTCTTTGCCATCATAGTTTCACCTGGCAAATCAGGAAAACCATCATAACAAATTCTTGTACATTCTCCTTCTGTATGAGAGTCGATAGTTTTTAAATGATATGCATATTTCCTTACATGTGGATTCTGTTTCATAGGTTTTCCCCCGAAATTAATTTTCTCAATATTAACCACATACCTGATGATTTGTAAAAGTACTCATTTTCATTGAGGTCATAAGAAAATGTAATGATAAAATTTTCAAATCATGCTAGACAGTTATGACAAAACCCTCTATAATAACGTTCAATAATGACAAGGCCAATGAGGGCATCCCGTCGCGGGGTGCCCTCTTTTTCATTATTAGGAGTATATTAACCAGCACCACAAGAAAGGTTTTTACAAATATGGAGATTACCAAGTATTTACTATTTGCGGATGTAGCAGAAACAAAAAACTTTACGAGATCTGGGGACAATATGGGATATACTCAACCTGGTGTTAGTCATATCCTTAAATCTATGGAAAATGAAATCGGTTTCCCACTTTTTATAAGGACACGTCAAGGTATAGAGCTTACTCCTAACGCGGAGGTTATACTTCCTATTGTTAGACGGATGCTCTCTATAAATGAACAATTAGAGCAAACTATAGCGTCATTAAATGGTTTAGAAATTGGTCATCTAACTATTGCATCCTTTGCAAGCACCTCTAGAATTTGGTTACCAAAGGTAATCAATAAATTTCAGCGAACATATCCTGGAATTGAGATTGAACTTTTGGAAGGTGGTACCGACGATATTGTGGGATGGATAAACAATAATTATGCCGATTTTGGTCTTGTCAGCAGAAGACACACGGAAAATTTGGAATGGATAAAAATTGCTGACGATCCCCTTGTGGCAGTTTTACCAGAGGGCTTTGTTGATGACGATGATGAAATCTTTCCTATTTCCAACATGCATAACCAACCATTTATTATTCCAGCAGAAGGAACTGACTATGATGTGCACTTTGCCTTAGAAGATTCAGGAGTAGTTCCTGACGAAAGATTCTCATCAAAGGATGACAGCGCAATTGTATCCATGGTCGCTAATAATTTAGGCCTATCAATCCTTCCAGAACTGGTTGTTATGGGCAATGATTTTAAATTCAAATCTCTTCCTCTTGATCCGCCTTACAAGAGAGAATTGGGAATTGCATATAGAGCAGACAATTCTTTATCACCTGCTGCAAAGCATTTTATAGAAATACTTCAGGAAATGATTTGCGCCTAATCATTTCTACGCACAGTTCACTGAGATGTTACAAACTATTAAGGACACGGTCTTTACCGTGCCCTTTAATATTTTGTTAAGCTTATTGAGATTATTCAAGCCACTTAGCTGATAATTCATCAAATGTACCATCTGCAATAAGTTCTTCTACAGCCTTGTTAAATGTTTCAACAATACCAGGATTTGCCTTCTCACAGTCAAATGAAATAGCTATAGCATATGGTGCTTGGCCCTGGTTAAAAGGCTCACCCTTGATTTCAATTTTTGTATCAGCTGCAGTGTTAATATAATATGCAAGACCTGGTGTATCCTGAATAATAGCATCAACCTTTCCCTGCTCAAGAGACTCATAAGCTGTTGTAATCTCATCATGAACCTCAAGTGCATCTTCTGGAATTCCAATATTCATGGCATACATATGAGAAGCTGTTCCCTTTTCAACTGCAACCTTATAATCACCACTTGTAAGCATATCTACAGATGTTAATTCTTCTGGTGATGTTTCCTTATTTACAGCAATTGACTGTCCTGAGTCACAATATGTATTTGTAAAGTTCATAACCTCTTTTCTCTCGTCTGTAGCACAAAGAGCTGCCATACCAAAATCGAGTTTTCCTTCTGCTAAAGAAGTTGCAAGAGCCGAATAATCCATTGCCTGCATTTCACCGTCGATCTCGAAGCCAAGATAATCTTTTAATGCGTTGCAAAAATCAATATCAAATCCAATAAGAGCACCGCTTTCATCATAATATGAAAAAGGAGCAAACAGCCCTGAAGTTCCAAATGAAAGAGTCACTCCCTCTAAAGCACCTTTTACTGAACCATCTGCTGAAGTAGCAGCTGGCTCGTCTGCTACTGCTGTTGTAGATTCTAATTCAGAAGAGCTACTTCCACATGCCACTAATGTGCCCATCATAGCAATAGATGTACCTACTGCCACCATTTTCCTGAGTAATGTGTTTTTCATAATATGTCCTCCTTATTAAAAAAATGTCATCTATATAAAAAATAATGACTTCCTATAGAAACCTATCCTTTGCAATATCAGCAAGAATTTTTGCTGTATCATGAATTCCAAATAGACTAGAATTAATCATTAAATGTGTTGATTCGAAATCTGCTGGAGAATGACCCGCATATCTGTGCCAATACTGTTCTCTTGCACGATCAACTTCTTCCATCATTTTTTTAGCCTCCTTAGGAGACATCTTTAATGCGTTTACGCAGTTTAAGTATCTTTCGTTTTCAGGAGCATAAATGTATATATTTAAAACATTAGGATAATCACGAAGAATATAATCCGCACATCTACCAACGAAGATTGCAGAATCCTTTTCAGCAAAATCTCTAATGATTTTTTTCTGAGCTTCGAAAATCTTATCCTGCTTGTCTATGCTGTCGGTACCTAAAGGAAAAAGCATATTTAAAAAATTACTCTTTACGCTTTTTTCCTCTTCAGAATGGATAACCGAAACAGGCAATTTTAATTCCTGTGAAGCAGCTTCAACAATATCTCTGTCGTAATATTCAATACCTAACATTTCTGAAAGCTCTCTGGCAATAGGTCTTCCAAGACTTCCAAACTGTCTAGCAATAGTAACGTAATACTTAGCCATAATTCTTTATCCTCCCTTTTAAGCTTCAAGTACTCTTGATAAGAATGTCTTAGTTCTATCGTTCTTTGGGTGTGAGAAAATTTCTTCAGGCTTACCTTCTTCAACTATGTAACCATCGGCCATGAAAATAACTCTGTCAGCAACATCTCTGGCGAATCCCATTTCATGAGTAACAACAATCATTGTCATTCCTTCTCTTGCCAAATTCTTCATTACATTCAAAACATCACCAACCAACTCAGGATCCAGCGCAGATGTCGGTTCATCAAAAAGTAATGCTGCTGGCTCCATTGCCAGCGCTCTTGCAATAGCGACTCTCTGTTGTTGTCCACCAGATAAAGTTGAAGGTTTTGCATTTGCCTTGTCTGCAAGTCCCACCTTCTCTAAAAGCTCCATTGCTTTTGCTCTGGCAGCCACCTTGTCTTTCTTTTTCGTCAACACGGGAGCTAGCATTACATTTTGTAAAACTGTCTTCATTGGAAATAAATTAAATCTCTGGAATACCATTCCCACCTCTTCTCTAAAGTCTCTAAGATGTGTCTGTTTTGGATCCATCACATTTTTATCCCTGTACCAAATCTCCCCACTAGTAGGTGTCTCCAGCTGATTGATACATCTTAAAAATGTACTTTTGCCGGATCCGGATGGACCGATAATAACGATTACCTCTCCTTCCTGAACATCCATACTGATGTCTTTTAGTACTTCCAAATCTCCAAAATTTTTCATTATGTTTCTAATCTTTAACAATGTGCCCATATGCTTACCTCGTTATCTTTCTCTCTACCGTTTTCTGTGCAACAATTAAAATTGAAATCAGTACCAAGTAGAACACTGCAAGCGTTGTGTATGTTGGAATTGTCTTATAGCTTAGTGACGCATAATTTTGTGCCTGATGAGTTATCTCATTTACAACAATTACAGATAAAAGAGCTGTGTCTTTAACGGAAATAATAAATTGATTAAAGAGCGCTGGTAATATGGACCTAAAAGCAGGTGGAACAATGATATGCCATGTTGTCTGACTCTGGGTAAGTCCAAGTGATAATCCAGCTTCTCTTTGACCTGGGTCTATTCCATTCAATGCACCTCTGACTATCTCTGCTATAAAAGCTCCGGAGTTCAACGAAATAACAAGAATACCTGAAAAGTTACTAGATAAATCCATTCCAAATAGTTTTGGGATTACATAGTAGATATATAAAGCTTGAACAATCAAAGGAGTTCCTCTAATTACCCATATGTATACATTAGCTATCCCTTTAAAAAACTTAATTTTACTTTCAAGAGCAAAACCTGCTAATGTACCTAACAAAAATCCAAACAGAATACCAACTATAGCTATCAATATTGTCACTTTAAGTCCTGTAAAAAGCATCGGTAGCAGTTTGGCTAAAAATCCTAAATCCATACGATTGTCCTCCCAAGATAATGAACAAAAAAAGCGCTCGCGCTGATGCATCGCATCGACACGAACGCCTTTGTTCAAGTTTTGTCATAATATATCATTCTGAATGGTAATTGTCTAATAATAGTTTCTTATGGTCTACATTAATAAAACTAATCAATGTAAGAACAAAGATAATCTGCAAAGAAGCTCACTACTGCTCTATACTTGCTGTTTGCTGGAATCTCAAAAGCTTCACCTGGGCCATATACCTTAGGTGAATCTTCCCCTGGTAATGTGGCCTCAATTTCTCCAGACAACACTTCCATCTTTTCAGCTGCGGCAGTTCCAAATTCATAATCTCCTGGAAGCATAAAACCTAAAGTCTTTCTTTCCCCATCTGAAGTATAAAAAGTTCTGCTTGAAACTTTTCCATCAAAATATACATTTGCCGCTGCCTCTAATTTTACGTTTTCAAAAGTCATAATCTTATTCTCCTTTTTTAATTATTTCTTAAGCAAAGCTTTGTTCAGTTCTTTCTATAATTTCGTCCTGAAGCGCCTTACTCAAATTTCTGAAATGATCACTATAACCTGCAACACGAACTATTAAGTCCTTGTACTCTTCTGGGTTTTGCTGAGCTTTAATCAGAGTTTCCCTATCAATTACGTTAAACTGAATGTGATGTCCATCCAAATTAAAGTAGGTACGAATCAAATTAGCCATCTGTGCAAGACCTTCTTCACCAGCTACAACCGAAGGTGTAAATTTCTGATTAAGCAAAGTACCACCAGTGCTTAAGTGATCCATTTTTGAACATGACTTAACAACAGCTGTAGGACCATTTACATCTGCGCCCTTTTCAGGTGATATTCCCTCTGATACTGGCTTATGGGCAAGTCTACCATTTGCTGATGCAATCATTACATCTCCAAAATACACATGACATGTGGTTGGAAGCATATTTATTCTAAATTCTCCACCTCTAATATTTTTTCTTCCGGTAACTTTATCTCTGTACATCGTAAATACGGATTTCATAATATCGTCTGCATAATCGTCATCGTTTCCATACTTAGGAGTCTTATTTGAAACCAGATTATAAATTTTTTCGTATCCCTCAAAATTGGCTTTCAATGCATCTAACAACTCACTCATGTTAAATTTTTTTTGATCAAAAACATTGTATTTAATTGCTGCAAGACAATCTGTAATAGTTCCAATACCTACACCCTGAATATAGCTTGTGTTGTATCTAGCACCGCCAGCATTGTAATCCTTACCTCTTCCAATGCAGTCGTTGGTTAGAATTGAAAGAAATGGTACTGGCATCTGGGTAGCATATATTTTTTCTATTACAAGATTTCCTCTAATCTTCAAATCGAGGAAGTAATCGATCTGTTTTGTAAATGCATCCCAAAGTTCGCCGTAGGATTTAAAATCTTCTGCTTTTCCAGTATGTGGTCCAAGCTGCTGTTTTGACATATTGTCGTAACCATCAAATAAAGTCAACTCAAAGATTTTTGGTATATTAAAATATCCAGTCAGAATGTAGGCTTCATTGCCAAAAGCACCTGTTTCCACACATCCACTTGTACCACCTTTTCTTGCATCAGCGATAGTCTTTCCAGCATTTAATAATTCCTGGACAATAGCCTCTGTATTATAAAATGCAGGCTGGCCCCAGCCTTTACGTGAAATCTCACAGGCTTTTTTCAAAAATGTCTGAGGTGTTTTTTTACTTATCTGAACATTACTACTTGGCTGCAAAAGCTTCATTTCATCCATGCACTCTAGGATAAGATAGCTAACGTCATTTACTCCATCCTTGCCTTCAGGAGTTATTCCACCAGTGTTTATATTGGCAAAATCCGTGTAGGTAGAGCTTTCTTTTAAAGTAATACCTACTTTTGGTGGAGCCGGCTGGTTATTAAATTTCACCCAAAGGCACTCTAACAGTTCTTTAGCTTCGTCTCTTGTGAGTATTCCTTCAGAAATATCATTATCGTAAAAACGAATTAAATGTTGATCTAATCGACCAGGGCTATAAGCATCCCATGGATTTAGCTCGGAAGTAACTCCCAAATGACAGAACCAATACATCTGTATTGCCTGCCAATAGTTTTTTGGCTTATTGGCTGGCACAACTCTGCAGTTTTCTGCTATGGCAATAAGCTCCTTCTTCCTCTTTTCATCATTTTCTTCAGCAGCTAGTTTTTGAGCATAGTCAGCATACCTTGTTGCAAGAATAATAATGGCATCACAGGCAATCATCATAGCCTTCAGCTGGTGTTCCTTTTCTAGAGCCTCCATATCATTAATGTAATCAAGATTTTCAAGCGTCTTTTCTATATCAGACTTATACTCCAAAAAACCTTTATTATATATATTTTCTGACCCAACAGTGTGTCCTGGTCCTCTCTGCTCCATAAACTCTGTAAATATTCCTGCCTCATAAACCTTTTTCCACTCAGGAGTCATGTGCTTTAAAATAATCTGACGTATAGAACGATTCTCCCAGTATGGAATTATCTCATTTTCCTGAAAAGAATAATCTTCATCAGCCACCTTAAAACTAATCAGTTCCCTATCATTCATTACATGTAAATCATCCACGGTATGACAGCATAAATCAGGAAAGGTTGGTGCGGCTTGTGGCTTGCATCCTTTTTCACCAACAATTAACTCTCCTTCTCCGATATACAGAGTCTTTTTGGAAAAATAGTTTTTTAAAGCCATTGCCCTAAGCTCTGGAATACTGACGGAGCCTTCGTACTTTTTATAGGTCTCTGTAAAATATTTGGCACGTTCCATGTCAATGCTGGCAACTGCCTCAAGACTACTTTTTCTAAGCTTTTGTATCCTTGTATTCATTCCACGTTCTTCCATAGTGCCTCCCTGGCTAACCGCCTATGTATATGTTTGTTAACCCATGTGATTCAAAGATTCTTCTATATTCTTCAAGTTTTTCCTTGCTTGGAGTAGTGAATGAACCATCATATTTTTTACCTAACTGTTGATATTTAGAACAACCTGTATTGTGATATGGCAGCAAATGAATGTGTTCTGGATTTATGTCATTTGACTTTATGAATTCAGCTGTTTCGACCATGTTTTTATTGGTGTCGTTTACCCCACCAATTACAGGTATCCTTACCCAAATAGATGCTTTATTTTCCGAAAGCTTTTTCAAATTCTCAAGTATAAGATTATTATCCACTCCCGTATATTTTTTATGTTTATCAGCATCCATTAGCTTTAAGTCATACAAGAAAGATTTAGTGTATGGTAAAACTGCTTCAAACCTTGAAAAATCCACGTATCCACAGGTATCAATATTTACTTCAATTCCTCTAATTTTCAGATTTTGAAGCAATCCAACAATAAAACTTATATCCTGTGCCAACACCTCTCCTCCGGATAAAGTTACTCCTCCTCCTGAGGTTTCATAAAAAGCCTGATCTTTTTGGACTTCATTACATAATTCTTTAGCGGTGATTTCCCGACCACATATTTCCCAAGCATTATTTACACAGTCCTCATAATATTTCCCTCCACACTTACCACAACCTACGCATCTTTGGTCGTAATGAAAAAATTCTGTTTCAAAGCTTTGTGTTTCAGGATTATGACACCAACTACATTTAAGAGGACACCCCTTAAAAAAAATGGTTGTACGAATTCCTTCTCCATCATGAATAGAATATTTTTGAATATTAGTTATCATAAAACAACTATTTCCTTTGTAGTTTTGTTAAGGACTTCGCATTCGCCCTGTTCATTTACAATTACAACATCTTCTATCCTAATTCCTATGTCTCCTCCTAAATAAATGCCAGGTTCAATGCTAAAGGCCATCCCTTTCTTTAGATACATAGGATTTGATTGCTTTATATCCGGAGCCTCATGGATGGTGTAACCCACACCATGTCCCAATCTATTTACCAATGTCCAAGCTAGTCCTTTTTCGTCGAGAATCTCTCTAGCCTTTTTATCTATTTCTGGAATATAAGCATTTTCACAAACAAGCTTCTCTGCCTCTAGGTTTGCCCTTTTTACCAATTCATAGTATTCTCGTTCTCGTTTTGTTGGCTCACCGATAAATACAGTTCTGGTTGTATCCGAATACATTCCTCCTACAGTACAGCCATAATCCATAAGCACTATTTCATGTTCTTTGGCCACTGCGGAATCTCCTATGTAATGTGGATAACTTGCATTAGGCCCAAATGCCACAATACACTCAGGATTCTCTCCCCCTAGCTCAGCCATTTTATCTAACAAAAATGTACCTATTTCTTTTTCTGTCACACCAGGCTTAATAATTGAAAGGACTTCTTCAAAAACCTTATCTACCAGTTCAGATGACTTTCTTAAATTGTTCAACTCCTCTGGCGTCTTGATTATTCTCATTTCTTCCAGTAGAGGTTTTCCATTCTTAAAAATAACATCAGTCTTATCCATTATTTCTAGTATGTTTACTGATTGAGCTGTAGTATTTACTCCTATAGTTTTTCCAAGTAGACCCTCTTGTTTAAAGACCTCTGCCACAACATCTGTCATAACATCCCCATCAAACCAGGTATAAACCCTAATGTCATTTTTTAATACAGCATCTAATTCATCCTTATACAAAAGATTACATATATAAAACATTCCACCATCTGCTTTTACAAACAGCCCCTGGAATCTTTCACATAGCATAATTTTATAATCAATCAAAAATGTCAGCTCTTCCCCTGGAGATAATAAAACTGCATCAAAGTCTGATTCCTTTAGTTTTTCAATTAGTTTATTTAGATATAAATCATTCATTAGAACAACACCTTTTATAATTCAATGAGTTCCTTTGTAGCCCAAGTAAGGTTCTCAGTGCCATTTGAAGTAACAAGCAGTTGGTCTTCAATTCTGACACCGCCCCATTTAGGAATGTATATGCCAGGCTCTACTGTCATTACCGTATTTTCATGAATTATATATTCATGTGTAGGACCAAGAAATGGTATTTCATGAACAAATAAACCAACTCCATGACCAATCCCGGTATAGATATATTTTTCGTATTCTGTACCTTCCACAGCTTTCTTTGAAGCCTGAAATACATCTTTTGATGATGCCCCAATTTTAAGTGCATTTTCAGCATCACAGTTCATTTTATACTCAATTTCATACACTTCTTTTTGCTTGGGAGAAGCTTTACCAACCACTAAAGTTCTAGTCATATCAGACATATAACCATTAAACTGACAACCATAATCCATCAGTACAAAATCCCCATACTCAACTGCTTTAGCTGATGGGATTCCATGTAAGAGCGATGTCCTTGCTCCTGAAATAAGAATATTTCCATATGGCATGCTATCTGAACCTTCTAAAACCATATATCTTGATAAATTAGCAGCTAATTCCTTTTCCGTTACACCAACTCGTATATCCTTAATAATTTTCTCGTAACAACGGGATGCTATATCACAGGATGCTCTTAAATATTCTATTTCCTGTTCCGTTTTATGTGACCGGAATTCTTCGATAACCCCAGCTATAGGAACAAGCTCTAATCCAACAGACTTTTCTTTAAGTGTGAAATAATCAGATGTCTTTAAATCCTCTGATTCAAATGCTATATTTTTAAGATCATCTTTTTTTGCTATTCCTGCAACTACAGCTGGAACAGAACCGTAATCCTTTCTCCATTCAACAATTTCATAAGAAGGACACTCATATCCTACCTGCTCTGTATATCTTGGATCAGTAATAAAATACTTGTTTGATTTTGTTATAAATAGGAAAGAGTCATCTCCAGTGTATGAACTAACATACTTAACATTTGTATGATTGCTTATGAACAAACCATCTAACTTGTTCTCCTCAAGATATTTAATTACCTTTTCTTCAGCTATCTTACTCATAATTCTCCCTTAATAAACGTGACATGCTACAAAATGATCTTTTGATATTTCTTTTCTAGGCGGAGCTTCATTAAAACAATGGTCCACTGCATATGGACATCTTTCAGCAAACTGACATCCAGGCTTTGAATTAATTGGACTAGGGATTTCTCCACTCACCTTTATCCTTTTATTAGCTTTTGCCTTAATTGGATTGGCAACTGGTATTGCCGAAAGCAAAACCTTTGTGTAAGGATGGGTAGGATTTTTGTATAGCTCTTCAACAGGAGCTTCCTCAACAATAGTTCCTAAATACATAACAATTACTCTATCAGATATATATTTAACGACTGATAAATCATGAGCTATAAACAGATAGGTTAATCCCATATCATGTTGAAGTTTTTTCAACATATTTATAACCTGTGCCTGAATAGAAACATCAAGAGCGGATATTGGTTCATCACAAACAATAAACTCAGGATTTACAGAAAGTGCTCTTGCTATTCCAATACGCTGTCTTTGTCCACCTGAAAATTCATGTGCAAATCTAGACATATGCTCCGCACCCAAGCCTACTTTTTCAAGTAGTTGTTCTATTCGACAATCGATTTCTGTTTTTGAATAGTTACCATGATATTTCATTCCCTGGGCAACTATTTCTTTAACAGTCATTCGGGGATTTAAGGATGAATAGGGATTTTGAAAAATCATTTGGACATCACCTGTAAAAGCCTGCTTTTCCTGTTTTGTGAACTGAGAAGTATCCTTACCCTTATAATATATTTTTCCACTTGTTGGCTCATATAGATTAACTAGACATCTACCTGTTGTAGATTTTCCACATCCAGACTCTCCAACTAATCCTACTGTCTCACCTTTATAAATCTCAAAAGATATATCATTTACCGCCTTTAGAGTTTGCTTTCTATTTAGCTCAAAATACTTACTAAGATTTTCTACTTTAATAAAAGGCTCGGCCATTACATTATTCTCACTCATTTTTATGCCTCCCTTTTTTCGACAATTAAGTCAACCTCTGGTGCTAAATCATGTTGAAGCCAACAGTAGGTAGAATGTTCTTCTGTAAGGGTTGTTTTTGATGGCTCGTATTCATAACAAACACTCATTGCATATTCACATCTTGCTGCAAATGGACACCCCTTAGGCGGTGCAAACAAATCTGGAGGAGTTCCCTCAATTGGTGTTAAAACCTGATTTCTCTCCATATCCAATCTTGCTATAGATTTTAGTAAACCACTAGTATATGGATGTGCTGTATCAAAGAAAATATCTTCGCTTGTTCCCTGCTCTGCCACTTTTCCACCATACATAACAACAACTCTGTCACATAGTCTTGCGATTACTCCCAAATCGTGAGTAATCATTATTATAGAGGTTCCAAGTTTTTCTCTCAGCTCAAGGAGTAAATCAAGTATCTGGGCCTCAATCGTTACATCTAAAGACGTTGTTGGTTCATCGCAGATAATTAAGCTTGGTCTACTAACCAAAGCAATGGCAATCATAATTCTCTGTTTCATTCCGCCTGACAACTCATGTGGATACTGCATAAATCGACGCTCGGGATCATTTATTCCAACAAGTCTCATTATATTTAAAGCTTTTATTCTAACCTCAGCTTTTGGCGTACCGGTTCCAATAAATACTTCTTCAATTTGTTCTCCAACACGCATTGTGGGATTAAGAGAAGTCATAGGATCCTGAAAAATAAATCCTATGTCCTTACCTCTTATATTCCTTAACTGCTTGTTATTCATTTTTATAATATCCTGACCCTTAAAAAGGATTTCACCACCTTCAAAAAAGCCAGGTGGTTCAGGATTCAACCTTAATATACTTTGTGCTGTTACGCTTTTGCCGCATCCTGATTCTCCAACAATTCCAAGGATTTCTCCCTTTCTAACTTCAAAGCTAACACCTCTAACTGCATGTACAAGTCCAGCATATGTCTTAAAAGAGAAAACCACATTATTTAATTCAAGTATTTTTTCACTCATGATTATTCTCCTTAATCAGTTCCTCTTAATTTAGGATCAACGGCATCTCTTAAACCATCGCCTAGAAGATTAAGAGCCAACATTGTCGTACAAATGAAAAATGCAGGTGCTGCCACTTCATGAGGTGCTACTCGAAGCATCTTAATACCTTCTTTTGCCAATACACCCCAACTACAGTTAGGAGGTGATATGCCAAGACCAATGTAGCTTAAAAATGCTTCCTGGAATATGGCTCCTGGTATTGCCATACATAAATTTGTAACTAGTAATCCCAATACATTTGGAATTATTTGCTGAACAATTATTACAATATCAGGAACACCTAATATTTTTGCTGCGCTAATGAAATCCTGCCCCTTTAATCTATACACCTCACCTCTTACGAATCGGCAGGTTCCTATCCAGCCCACTATACACATGGCAATAATCAAGGTCATAACACCCTTTCCTATAACTACCATCACAAGAATAGTAATTATAAGGGATGGGATACCATAGAGAATATCAACAATTCTCATCATTACCATGTCAAGCTTTCCACCATAAAAGCCACATAAGCCTCCGATTACTGCACCAACACACATATTTATTGTCGCCGACAATAATCCAATTGTTAGTGAGACTCTAGCTCCCATCCATATTCTCACCCATAAATCTCTTCCTGTAGAATCGCATCCCAGCCAATGTACAAGTGATGGTGAGGCATCAATAGCTGAGGTATCCATCGTTGAATATTCATACTGAGATAGAAAAGGTGCGAATATTGCCAACAGTCCATAACAAACGATGATTATCAAACCGATAATAGCAGCTTTGTTTTTCTTAAGACGTCTCCATGCATCCTGCCAGAATGACAATGTTGGGCGAATTATTAATTCCATGTCATCGGCGTTTTTTCCCATGACAACAAACATTTCTTTTGTAAGCTTTTTGTTTTCCTCCATGTGCATCACCTACTTTCCACCGATTCGAACTCTAGGATCTACAATGCCATAAAGAATATCTACGATTAAATTACAAACCACAAGAAACATTCCATAAAAAACAGTCATGCCCAAAATCATTGAATAATCATTTTGAGTTACGCTTTCAACGTAATATTTACCCATTCCAGGAATAGCAAATATTGATTCAATTACAAAGGTTCCTGTAAGTACTGATGCAACAGTTGGACCAAGCATTGTTATTACAGGCATAATCGCATTTCTAATCTGATGCTTAACGGTTATTCTGAAATTAGATAACCCCTTTGCCTTTGCAGTTTTTATGTAATCCTGCTGCACAACCTCAAGCATACTGGCTCTCATTATTCTTGAAACAGATGCCAATGTGTAAAATGCCAATGCACAGGCTGGCAGTATCGTATATTCGAATCCTCTGTATTTTGCCACTGGTAGTAATCCCCATTTAATTCCAAAGAAATATTGGAGCAACGCACCCATAATAAAATCCGGAATACTTGTACCTAATATTGCAACGATTACACAAAAGAAATCTATTTTTGTACCCCTATTTTTTGCTGCAAGGATGCCAAATACAATTCCAAATGATATGGCAAGCATCAATGCCCTGATACCTACATCAGCAGAAAAAGGAAATCCCTGACCTATTATGTAATTCACTGTTTTATTGGTATAAAACATGGAATATCCAAAATTCCCATGAAGTAAATTCCCAATATATTGAAAATACTGCATGTAAAGTGGTTTATCGAAGCCATAGTATTTTTCCATGTTTAATGCAACTTCTTCAGTGAGCTTTGCACTAGTAAAAGGTTCTCCCGGCATAAGTCTTACTAAGAAAAAAACTACGGTTATAAGAACAAATAGGGTTATTATTGCTGCTATTACACGCTTGATAATATACTTCGCCATAAACTGTCCTCTTATTCTACGTCAGCATATACCCAATCTATATTGATACTGCAGAAATAGAATTCAACACCTGTAAACTTATCATTCAACAAGTAATGCTGCTGTCTACACTGAAGTGGTACAAATGCTGCATCCTCAAGAATGATTTTTTCTGCTTCATTTAACATGTCCATACGGGCCTTAACATCTGTTTCTGTTTTTGAATCTTCAAGTAACTTATCAAATTCATCGTTCTTATAATTGCTGTAGTTATAAGAACAATCGGACTTGAATAATTCAAGATATGTGTATGGATCTGAGTAATCTGGTCCCCATCCACCATAAGCAATCTGATAATCACCATTTGGAAGAACAGAACCATAAATGTCAGCATATGTTACCTGTCTAATAGTTACTGTAATTCCAAGAGCGTTCTGCCATAACTCCTGAAGTACTTCTGCAATTTTCTTAGATGCCTCAAGGTCTGTTGTAGTAAGTTCAATTTCAATTTCTGAAGGATCAGAATATCCTTCCTCACTCATGGCTTTCTCTAAGTATTCCTTTGCCACATCAATATCACCATCTAATGGATATGAATCTAATGTATATTCCTCGCCATAAGATTTAGACACACCCCCTACTAGAGGCATTACTAAAGTATTGCTAGGTGAATAAACATTATTCGTAGCAAGAGCTATATAGTCATTTCTGTTAAGACCGTAGTTAAGAGCCTTTCTAAAGTTCTTGTTTGAAACTATTTTGTTTGTACTCTCCTCGTTAATGTAAAGGTAATCTTCATTACCATTCATAAACTCAGAATCGATATCATCATACTGTGCAACTGAATCTGTTGGTAATTTTACAAAATCAAGCTCACCATTCTCATACATTGCTACAGCTGTGTTTGGTTCTGAAATAACACTAAACTCTACTCTATCAAGATTAATTGCATCTTTATTCCAGTACTGATCATTTTTTTCAAACACATACATCATGTTATCAGTACTTACCAGCTTAAATGGACCACTATATACATTCTTGTCTGCTGTTGCAGCAAAATCAGCGCCATAGCTTTCAACTATATCTTTTCTAATTGGAACGTACTGTGATGCAGTACCAACCATGCTCAAGAAATATGCACATGGGGTTTCAAGCTCAAGCACTAATGTTTTATCATCTTCTGCACGGACTCCTAATTCACTTACTTCCATTTCACCAGTTTCTACCTCATATCCGTTTTTGACGTATTCACCAATAAACGCATACTCACTAGCTGTGGCAGGGTCAAGTAATCTCTGTAATCCATATACAAAGTCATCAGCTGTAACTGGCTGGCCATCTGACCAATTTGTATCTCTAAGATGGAAAGTGTAAGTAAGACCGTCTTCTGACAACTCCCATGATTCAGCAATACCAGGTTCAACTTTACCTCCAGTTCCTCTAACTAGTGATTCCTGACAAGCATGAATCAATTCATTGTCAACAATACTGTTGGCTTTGCTTGGATCAATAGTTGTTGGTTCTACTGTATCGGAATATCGAAATACTTTTTCAGATGATTCTGATCCTGAGCCTGTATCCGCAGTTGAGGCATCAGCCGCAGTATCCTCTGTCTCATAAGCACCACAAGCCATGGCTCCTATGGACATGGAAACTGCAACAAGTAAACTTAATAACCTCTTTTTCATAGTACATTCCTCCTTTTTTCTTATATTAAAAAGTTGCGCACAGTACCATCCTATACGCAACCTCTTTGTTGACTTTTAAAATATTTATGGGAATAATCCCTTAACCTCATTCAAGTCCGTATTCTGATGTCTACACATTATGTCTGTACTCATATGGGAGCACCTTCATCTGATTGTAACTTGGGCAATCACGAACCCACTCAAGAGACTCCTTAACAATAGCTGTCTGCTGTGGAATATTGTTTGGCTCACCTGCGTTTGAACCAATAGGTACATGTGGTGCAGTGATTCTTGGTGCCCCCTGCTGACGTGCAATTGGAGGAAGAGCTGCAATAACAACGCAACTCATACCAAGTTCTTCACAGCATCTTGTTACGATTGTGGCAGATCTATGACACGTACCACAACCACCTGTGCAAAGGACAATATCCACACCCTGGTCCTTAAGCTTTCTAGCAATTTCTGGTCCTGTTTCGTTCTTAAACTTTTCCACATTTCCACCACCTCCCATAAAGGTATATGTTTCTGTAGCAAGAGAACCAATAAAGCCTTCTTCTACTAGCTCATGTAATCTATCAATAGGAAACATTGCATTTACATCCTTATTGATATCCGAATTATCAAAGCCACCATGGGTAACCATTAGCTCTGAAGATGGGGTAGAAAACTCTATTGTTCTATATGAAAAATCTCCCGATGTATTGAATGGTGTCTGGCTTTTCTTATGAATACCTCCGGCTGTAATGAATGCCACCTTACATTCACTAAGTGGTTTCTTCAATTCTGAAAATACAGGCTTTGGTGTAACAGGTACAAATATTTCTGACTGCATTCCTTCTTTTGTTGTTAACATATCATTTGCCTCCTTTATATCGATTCTACCGGTATATCTCTTTTTCCAACCAGGTTCATACAACTGAAATAAAACTCTGCGTCCGAACCTTCTTTAAGCGGAATATCTGTAAAATACCAGCGTCTTGGAACTGCCACCGTACCAAGCTTATCCATAATCTCTACCTTAGCAGCGGTATCATTCACTTCTGTTATCTTTCCTCCAAGCAAACATGGAGTAATTTCATGGTCAGTTACCATATCTGAACTGTCATAATCATATGGATTCTCAACTACTTTGATATAACTAAAGTAAAATTCCATCTCATGACCTGGTTCTATCTTTTCTTTTGTTGTTACCAATTTCTTTGGGACAGTAATGACGCCTAATCTCCCGTGCAGATGGACTTTTATTTGACTATCACTTACCTCTTTTACAAGACCTCCCATTTTAATTGGATTAATCATGTAATCTAACATTAATGCAAAGTTCCATTATCAAGTAATACTGTCTCAGGAAGTCCAAGAAGCTTGTTATTTGCATTAATTACATCGTTATTCCACTTCTTTGGTGCTGGCTTAATTTCAACACCTGCCATCTTATTCTTCAACATCTGAATTGCACGGGTAGCAACTTCCTTTGTTACACATGAGCAGCCTGCCACATTATTTTCAAATCCGCCCTTATCCATATTTTCCTCAACCATGGCTGTAGCATATTCATTACCAACAACTAACTGACCTTGATATGCACAGAAGGATACACCAACAACTGGAATGCCTCTCTTTCCAGCCTGACCAATATGCTGAATGAAATCGATATGGTTATTTCCAAATCCTTCAGTTGTGATAATGCATCCATCACAATCAAGAGATTCAAGTAATGAACCTAATCTTTCTGACACCCAAAGTTTTTCATCATTTACCTGAGGAGAGCCAATAAATATTACACCAATAAGATCAAGCTCAGTATCTGCTGCAAGTCCTTCTACAAGTGGCTCACGAATATAATGACGAGTCATTTCCTTTGTGGCTGGTCCAATGCATGTAAGGGCATGAATAGAACCATCTCGAACCTGATTAGGAGTGAGAACGATAGGTACGTTACCGCAATCCACATTCTTTTGGCCACCAAGTATTCCGCAAGGCTCTGTTGGGCAAATGACATTATCATGCATTGCACCCTGTCCCATAATTTCCTTTACTAAAACAACTCTTGGATTTCCAGCTCTTCTGACATCTTCACAAATCTCTTCTCGGATAACTTCACCTTCGTATTTTTTAAGCTCATCTCTAATAGTCTGAATCACATAATCTTGACACTTATGAGCTGCGAATGGACCTGGTCTTGTCATACCAGTTAATCTTTCAATAACAGCATGGCATCTGATAATAATGTCATTCTCGTCTGCACATCCAGGATGACCAAAATACATTTTCTCATCAAGATAACCTTCTGATGAGCCAAATTCATGTACCTGAACTCCATCCTCATCAACGCCAGTAAGCATAAATACAACACCGTCAGCTACTTTTGTGATACCTTCTCCAAGCTCACCTTCCACCTTTGTTGCGATAGGGCACACATCCATAATTGTTTCTGTGTACTGATGTCTTTCATTTGGATAAATAATATCAAGCGCAAGACTCTTACAAAGTGGATCTTCTAGAACCGCTTTATCTACTACATTTTTGTCAATTGTAAGCACTCCATCGATAATAGAAGTTTTATCACCTAACTCTACCTTGGAGATTTTCATATGTTTTTTCTTTAATGTTCTAATTACCTTTTTTTCGCCTGTTGGTGCTGCTACTCCTGGAGCAGGTACAAAAGTCTCTGCTGCTGGTGCTGCTGCACCTCCAATTGGCAAATCTAATTTTAGGCCTTCAATATGATCTGCCTTAGCTATTTCTATATGTAACATACCTTCTCCTCCAATCTTTGTAGTAATTATTGGTTTTGACTCATTCGTCACTGATTCTTTTTCAGCGGAAGAATCAGTCTCATTAACCTTATCTAATACCTCTGCAGTAATAGGTGTTAGTGCTTCTACATCAGTAAGTAATGTGCTTCCCAGCACCTGTTCAATCTTTAATCCATTTGGACTTAGAGTTAATAGACCAGCATCAACCATATCATCAAATAATGATGGGTCCTCTAAATCCGCCGCACTAATTACCAATCCTTTTTCTCTTCTACAGCAAAAGATTGCTGGATCCTTCAAATGCTGCTCCAATGTTTCTTTTGTAATAGACATATATTCTTCCTCCTTATTTAATTTTTCTTATTAATTTATGATTAACGGCTCTCAATGCCTGATCCGTACAATGATAAACTGGTAAGCCTAACTGCGGTGCGCAAGACATTACTGTGTTCGAACAATCTGTGCAATTGCTAATTAATAAGCCCTGGGCTCCTGCTTTCTTTAGTGACATTACCTTGGCTACCTGTCCTGGACATTTTCCTGGGTTTTCACATTTTCTTGTCCCATTTACTTCCATAGCCTGTTTGCAATACTCTACTCCAACCACTTCTGAGCCTAGAGATTTAGCTAATTGCTCCATTCTCTCTTTATTTGCCCCGCAAGCACATACTAGTAAGCCAATTTTTTCTGGCCCTTTCATAAAACACTCCGAAGCAATCAATCCTCCAGTAGTTTTTATAATTGGCTTCTCTAGGTTAGTCCTTTTTCCTGTGAAGGGACCTCCCATTATTAACTCTCCATATTCTTTGCTTAGACCACCGGCCATCTCAAAAACATCCGATACCTTTTTGCCAAGAGGTATATCTAGAAATGTTTGAATTTTAACTTTAGCTTCACAGCCCTTTATTTTTCCAGCCACTGTCAAATCTTTATCTATAAGTGGTTTCTTTAAATCCACCGCCTCTTGAATTCGACATGCTGTTTCTGCATTAATCACAATGGCCTCTGCCTCTAAGGGTAAGGCCGTTACTGGCAAAAGCTTTTCCAGCACTTCTCTGATTACTGCTCTTTCTTCTCCCATTGGATATATATCCTCAAGAGATTTGATTATAATTTTCGAATTCGTATTTACGTTTTTTAAAGCTTCTATTGCAGCCTTGTGACATTCCTTTATGGCAATATATCCATGTTTTGCATTAGATATATCCATAGCAATTTCAAGGCCTCTGATTAACTGTTTAGGATTGTCTTCTATCCTTTTTATGTTATGCCCCAAGATAGGCTCACATTCTGCTGCATTGATAATTACATTCCCACCCTTTTCAAAGGGTTTCGCAAATTTAGCATATGTAGGAAATCCTGCGCCACCTAAACCAACCAAACCTGCCTCTTTGATTAAATCTAGTGGTTCTTCACTTTTTAATGGAATGTAATCTGTTGTCTGTTTTTCATCAGCCTCTACAGATACTGATTCATCTGTTATTTCTAATACCTTTCCTGAAACACTGGAAAATATATTGCATCCAAGTCCATCTCCCTGTAATGCAAGAAGCTGCCCCCTGTGAATTACGTCTCCTTTGACGACACAAGCGGCAGCCTTATTTCCGATATGCTGTTTCAGTGGAAATTCAAAAACATTACCCATCCCTTCACACTTTCTAACGCATATACGTTTTTTTTATTAACGGATTATCTGGTTCCGTTTAAGTTAGTGCTAGTATATACATCCCAGTATCATTAGTAAAAGGACAGTTTCTTATCCATTACATAACAATTTGTTATGTCACATTTTCCAGTAAGTTTCTCTATGCTCAACAGAGGTTGAAAATACTATTAACGTCTTTGTTTTTCCAAATCTTTGAAGCTCTCCAATAAACTGATCTAGCTCGATAGTATTGTGAAACATCACCTCCAAAAGCATAGAAAAATCTCCTGTTACACAATTGCACTGAACTATATTAGGAATGTTTTCTACATATGGATAAAAATCCTTTTTTTGATTTGGTTCAACCTCAACGCTAATAAATGCCTTTGTATAAAACCCCAGTGCTAATGGATTCATCTGTGCTCTAAATCCTGTTATAATTCCTTTTTTCATAAGATTATCAATACGCGTTGCCACAGATGTAGATGATAGGTATACATTTTGCGCTATTTCCTTAGCAGATATTCTTGCATTCTCTTGTAGTAATTCAATAATTTTTAAATCAATATCATCTAATTCATCAGCATAGTTTTTTGGAATAGTCATTTTTTCACCTCCATTTTTCCAAATAAAAAAGAGGCACCACCTTTTGGTAGTACCTCTTTGTACGTTCTAAATAGTACAAGAGAATGTGTTAGATTTCAATATTTTATGGGAATAATCCTTTTACTTCATTTGCTGTTATAAGTCTACTAAGTGCAACTATGTAAGCTGCCATTCTCCATGAACAATTCTTCTTATGGACAACCTCTTTTATCTCAGCAAAGGCCTTTGTAAGGATATCCTCCAGCATATCGTTTATCTGTTCTCTACTCCATGTGAGAGTCTGGATATTCTGCACCCATTCGAAATAAGAAACAACAACACCGCCACTATTCGCAAAAATATCTGGAATTAACACAATACCTCTTTCCTTAAGAATTGCATCTGCTTCGGCTGTTGTAGGGCCATTTGCCGCCTCTACAATAAATTTGCATTTAAGCTTGCTGGCATTTTCTATAGTGATTTGATTTTCAAGAGCGGCCGGAACAAGGACATCACAATCAGTAAGCAATAGCTCTTCATTTGAAATATGCTCTACTCCTGACTCATTGTAATCAGCCAATAAATGTCCTTCTTCTACGAATTTTGAAATTGCATCTGCATCTAATCCATCCTCACATCTGATGGCACCTGATACATCAGAAAGAGCTACAATAACAGCACCTCTATGGTATGCAATTCGAGCTGTATTAGCACCTACATTTCCGAATCCCTGAATAGCTATTCTGCTTCCAGAAAGTGTTTTTCCATGTTCTGCCAGAATAAGCTTTGTACTGATAACTACACCTCTACCTGTTGCTGATGGTCTGCCTTTTGAACCACCTAATTCCAACGGCTTTCCTGTACATACACCAGGACAAGGTTTGCCATTAAGCATGCTATATGTATCTAATACCCAAGCCATTGTTTGAGCATTTGTGTTTACATCCGGTGCTGGAATATCTTTATCTGGGCCAATAATGGATTCAATCGCAAATGTATATCTTCTAGTTAGTCGCATGAGTTCATTCTTAGAAAGCTTTGTAGGATCAACAGTAATTCCACCCTTAGCACCGCCATATGGAATGTTGACAACTGCGCATTTTAACGACATCCAAGTTGCAAGAGCCTTTACCTCATTAAGGTCAGTATTCTGGTGAAATCTGATTCCTCCTTTGAATGGACCTCTGATATTTGAGTGCTGTACTCTATAACCCTCAAAAACCTTAATAGTTCCATCATCCATTCTAATTGGTAAGTATACCTTAAGCTCTCTTTGTGGATTTCTAATCATTTCATAGGTGTCAGTAGATAGTCCACCTAATTCCACAGCTTCATCCATTACCTTTAAAACATTCTCATATGGATTATATGTTGTTGCCATCTTTTTTCCTCCTGATGTTTGATTAAAACATCCAGCGCTGGAGTATTGTTTTCAACGCCACGGAGTATATTACTTGTCATGTGAGATAGCAATACATAATTCTATAATCCTTTTTTGGTTGTAAAAATCAAGCTATTCACTTGATAAAATAATTGTTTTAGTGATTAATACTTTAGAATATCCAGAGCATCACTTGGAAATTGTGAAACGGATGATTACAAAGAAATCTCTTTTCGCATAGTAAAAGTGCACTCGTACCTACTATTTATGTAAAGTACGAGCGCACACAAATTTTCTACTGATTATTATGCATTCATAACAAGTTCAATTTCATCTTCATCCTCAACTCCCGTAGCGGAAAAACCAATACTTTCATATAGCGCTTTAGCGATGTAATTTTTTATTGCAGGTTAATGCAATTCTGCTAGAATCACCGAATGTTTTTGCTTTTATATATTCAATAATTTGGTTAAGCGCAGCTCTACCATAACCTTTACCTTGCAAAGATTCATCAATCATCATATGCCAAATATCATACTCAGGTACATCATAATCATATATCACCATAACATAACCAACCATCTTTTCATCAGCATATATCCCAAAGGGTTGGCATTGATTCCTATATACATAAGCCTGCGCTAGACTTCGTACCGGATGTGAAACATACTCCTCTTGACCTTTAGCTAACTTGAGATTAAATGCATCTACAAATTTTTCCTCGTTAATTACCTTCAAACAATTGTCCTTTCTCAATTTGCATTGTGGTAGAAACACGAGTGTAAATATATACTTTTGTCTTCTCCTTTGTCATAATATCCCCTTTTCAAAATATCTCTGCTTAACCTATTGACACATCCCAATTCTGGTTTTAATATAATAATCAAGAAATGGGTTTTTGTCGTGTACAGCCAAGTGCTCAAGCGGGTTGCTCGTTTCTTTTTTTATGTCCAAAATATCGTATAGATACAACTTTTTATCCTCTGAATGTCGTACAATCAAAGACGCATGAAATACATTATATCGTTCAACTTCGTCTTTCTCATTCAGTACTGGTAATGCAAATCTTGAATCGTATCTATACCATCCATATTTTGCATTTCTATAATGCTTATCCTCTTTATTCTCTTTACTCATAACTTGAAATTCCAAATTGGCATTTCAAGTTACACTTTTTAGATATCCTCCAACTCCTCAAGCTGCCTCAGCGCCTTCAAGTAAGCCTTCAACCTCTTGACCTGTTCCTTTTTAAGACAATGAATCTCAATAAGAAGCTCCTCATCCTGCTTCTTAGCTACATAATCAACAGTGGGCTCTACATAATCTTCATCTATACCGTTCCCAGTAAGAAGCTGCTCTGGTGTCACATCAAGGACTCTACAGATATCCATAATCTTATCAGCGGAAGGATTATGCCCTTTTCTCTTCCAATCACTGATTGTGCTAGGTGCTATTCCAGCAGCTTTGCCAAATGCATTCTGACTTAACCCACGTTCTTTTATAAGAAAAAATCTTTTTCCTTACGTTTCTCTGCCGAAAGCTTAATAAACTCTCTTATGTCCTGCAAAAAAAAGCTCCCAAACTATTCATGTTTGGAAGCTGAGTCTATACCGTATTTAGTTCCTATATCCTCTCAATTTTCGCAATCGTCTCGATTTGCGAACCATTGTCCAAACTTATCTTCATATCCTTTGAAATGATAGGAAGCTTGAATTCAATGGACTTAAGCCATTGGCCGTTCTCTTGTTCTTCTTCGTAAATCTCAACTTTTTCAATGAATTGTGTCAGGAACTCTCTGCGTTCCGCTTCATTCATCGGCTCATACATTTTGTCAAAAAAGATTAGAGCTTTATAGATATTATCTCCACAAACTTTTTCAGCAAGTATTGACCTCTTCTTAGCTTTAGCTTCTACTAAAGTGTTTTCTGTCTCTTCGATTTTATCATAAGTCTTACTGAGGCGGTCCTCTAAATCTGCTTTCCTTCTCTTGTAATGCTTATCTTCATAATCCAAATTGTCCAAATCTGTAAGAATGGCATCCTTGTTCAAGTAACTTTGGCGTAGCGTCTTTTCCTGAGCAGATATTTCCTGATCAAGCGCTGTGGTATCAACTTCCATATTGATTTTCTCACGCATCATCCCGGCAAATTTCTTATTGCTCACAAGTTTCCTTAGCACCTCAATTACTGCTCCATCCAGTTTTGTCTCCGAAACTTGCTTCCTATAATCGCATTTGTGACCTCTGGTCATGTTGCGATGCTTACAACCATAGTAGAAATAATCACTGTACTTCGTGCCATCTTTTCTATGCTTAATACTTTTATTCCCATACATGCCTGCACCACAGACAGGACACCTTAAAATCCCTGATAAAAGATGAATTTTCTCACCTTTAGGAGAATTTACTTTTTCATATTTTTTAGCCTGTGCCACGGCTTTGATTTGTGCCTGTTCCCATACTTCTTCTGATACTAAAGCCTCATGAAGCCCATCTACAAGCAGGTAATCATCCTTATAGACTTGGCGATAATCATTTCTTGTTCCGTGAACCTTTTCTGTTCTTCTCCTGCCATAAGCAATTTTACCGCAATATACCGGATTCTGAATTATTCTTCGTATTAAGGATGCATCAAACAAAGGATTCTTACCATTTTGCCTTGCAATCTTATGAATCCCATGATTTTCTAAATATTTTGCAATTCCGTTTGATCCCATATCTGTATTAACATACTGATCAAAGATTGTTCTGATAGCTACAGCTTCCTCTTCATTTATTTCAAGCTTACCATCAACAAGCGCATATCCATATGGAGCAAACCCACCGTTCCATCTTCCTTCTCTTGCTTTTTGCATGCGACCTTCCATAGTCTGGACACGAATGTTTTCACGCTCTATCTCAGCAACTGCTGACAATACAGAAATCATGAGTCTTCCGGCTTCCTTAGATGAATCAATTCCATCCTCTACACAAATGAGATTAACTCCAAAATCCTGCATAATCTGAAGTGAATTGAGAACATCAGCAGCATTTCTACCAAATCTGGAAAGTTTAAATACCAAAACAAAAGATACATCATCTTTCCCGGATTTGATGTCTTCCATCATATTGTTGAAGGCAACACGCCCCTCAATCGATTTACCAGACTTTCCAGCATCTTCATATTCTCCGGCGATTTCATAATCATTAAATTCGCAGAAAGCTTTCATTCTGGATTTCTGTGCATCCAAAGAATAGCCATCTATCTGCATAGATGTAGAAACACGGGTATATAAATAGACCTTAATCTTTTTATTCTTTTCCATTTGATTCACCTATCATTTTTTTAACTGCTTTGTCAAAATCTGACTCAATAGGTTGGGTCTTATTAAACGTATCATATTCTTTATAAGCTTTATCTATCGCCTGCTTGTGGGTTATTCTTCCGTTGTCCTTCAGTATTTTGTACTGTCTAAACTCAAGAAACGCATTAACGCTTTTTTCAAATTCTTCCATGGTAAATACATTCTCTCGTTCAATAAGATCCTCAATATAATCAAAGTAACCTGTAACTGCACGCTCTAATTGTCGAATCTGTTTCTCTTCCAAATAGTTTTTTGCGACAGATACATCAGATTTTAAAATTCGTCCATCCGGTGCATTTTTCCATGTAGTGAGTCCCATATGTTCTTTATTATGGTCTGCTGATTTGTACACAATCTCAGCCGCTGTATTATTAGTAATTGCGTAATGAAACTTGTTTTGTATAGTGGCATAGAAATGATATGCCACTTCTGAATCCTTAGTATAGTCAATGCTGCATTCCGCAAAGATATCAGTAATCTGTTGCCATATACGCCTTTCGCTAGCACGGATAGAACGAACTCGTTCCAATAATTCGTGAAAATAATCTTTCCCAAAAGCAGTTTTTCCTTGTTTCAATCTATCATCATCCAGAACAAATCCTTTGGTCATATATTCTTTTAAGACTTTTGTAGCCCAGATACGAAAATGGGTTGCTTTAATTGAATTCACTCTGTATCCAACGGAGATAATAGCGTCCAAATTATAATACATGCTATCATTTTCTTGAGTTTTACCTTCTATAGCACCATGAGGATTGGTTGTTGCAAATTTTGCAACAACCACTTCCTTTTTCAGTTCACCACTCTTAAATATTTTATTTAAATGTCTGCTTATACCTGATTTATCAATCCCAAAAAGTTTTGCCATGGATTTTTGCGTAATCCAAAGGCTCTCATCTACAATATAAGCATCTACAGAAACATCCCCTTCAGCAGAATGATAAAGAACCATTTCCATCTGTTTATCAAAACTATCCATAAAACTATTCCTCCGTTTTTTACAATTTTTAAGTCTAATTATATTGGCTCTTTGAGACTACATATCTTCAAGACTCCCTATCTTCTTCAGTGCATCCATATATGCCATAAGCCTCTTCTGCTGTTCTTCCTTAAGATTATGATAATCTTCAATCATCTGAACATCGCCTGGAGTGAATTTACTTTCTGGACTTGCTGCAGCAATTTCCTCTTCATCCTCAATTCCTTTACCGGTAAGAAGTTGCTCCGGAGTAATTTGCAAAACATTACAGATGTCCATTATCTTTTCTACAGTAGGATTGGTCTTTCTCTTTTTCCATTCGCTTATGGTACTGGTCGAAATACCTACCTGCTTTGCAAACTCCGCCTGAGTCATATTGCGTTCTTTCAAAACCTTTATAATTCTTTCACTGATAATCATGAGTGATACCTCTCTTTATTATTCACTTATATAACATTCATATTGGTGAATTTATTTTATCACACCCACTGATGTCCTTCAATGATCTACTTCATTTTCTTATTACGAAATTTCATATACGCCTTATAAGATTCATATATATACCTTTTTTGAAGATATACATCCGGATCAGGTAAAGAATCAAAATCAATTTCATCCGCGTATTTTGCTATCATATTTCCGATAAAGTTTGCAAGAGAACTCCATTCATCTTTGTCTTTTACTATCACTTTATTCTTCACAGCTATCCCCTTCCTTAAATGAGATTTTTGGCCTTTCACAAATTGGCAAGCAGTGCATCGGTGTACACCTGATGCGATTTTGCTTGTTGGGGAGTGTGCCCCAATCCCCCTGATTGCCGATTTTCATCGACAAGCTACGCCTGCAAAGCAGGCTAAAAACGAAGTCAATAAATGTCCAAATATTTGTTAAAAGTCTTTTCCACCTTCTTCAAAACTCGTTCATGATTCTCCTTCATATCTGAAATTGTTTTGCCATCTACAGTGCCACATGAATTGGCAACTTTTGCAATCTGGTTGATATTGTTGCTGTCAATTTTTAGAAGTTTGATGATTTCTAATAACTCACTGAAGTCTATGTGAATGTAATATCCATCGATTGCCATCTTCCTAATATAGGCGCTCATGTTTTTGACTCCTATCTTCTCCATCCTGTCATGAATCATCTGCAATTCATTTTCAGGAATCTTGATATGAATCTGTTTGTTACATGGAACGTATCCCTGATTTAACAACATTTGCTTTTCACCTCCTCTCCAGACTGGAAATCATTGTTTATGAACACATTATCCAAGAAACATACGGTCCAATCCGTATATCCAAGAGGTAGGAATATTTTTAAAAGAATTAAAAATTCCACGTTTTTAGATTTAGCTGTATCCCACAAACGTGTGTTCTGTTATAATGTAGATGTGCCATTTATATAAACTTTGTTAAAGGGGATTGGTTTCATGAAATGTAAATTATCGATTCAGGAAAAATTGAAAGATTTGAGAATAGAAAAAGGTCTGTCACTGCAAGAACTGGCAGAACAGACCGGAATATCCAGAGCATCTCTAGGAAATTATGAAACTGATGATTACAAAGAAATTACTCACAAGGCTATTGTCTCCCTTGCAAATTTTTATGGAGTAACTTCCGATTATTTATTAGGACTTACCGAGAATCGTGAACAGCACAGATTCCCTGTTGATGACTTAGGGTTAGATGATGAAACTGTTGAAATATTGAAAAGTGGCAAGCTGAATGCTCGCCTAATATGCGAAATGATAAAGCATCCAGAGTTTAAAAATTTTCTCACTGACATGGAAATCTACATTGACAATCTTGCCGGAATGCAATTTAGAAACCTCAACAAAATGATTGAACAGACAAGAGTCCGTCTTCAAAACAAAGGCATATCTGATGAAGATCATTATATGAAAACATTGGCGACAGCTTCTATTTCCGAAGATAATTACTTTAACAACCTTCTCGGAAATGATATCGTAAAAATTGCAAAAGATTTAAGAGATGCTCATAGCAAAGATGCAGAAACTGGTGATGCAACTACACCTGTTGATGATATCCTTGACTCATTTGAAGAACTAAAGACTGCCGATAATGCAACACAAGCTCAGATGATAATGTACAGCAAACTCTTTAAAATCAACTTCACTAAGATGGACCCTTATGAGTTTAAAACCTTTACCGATATCCTCCAGAGATATTCAGATCTTTGTAAACCTGTAAAAGGAACCGGACGCGGCAAGAAGAAAAAATAAACCAATGTCAAATGCTTTTCCGAAATCTATTACATTTTCTTTTTTCAAGAAAAAGGCGCACTCATACCTGCCATTAGTAAGTATAGAGTGCGTCTTTTCCTAGTTGTTTATTTCAAATGCATCATCGATGAATGTACAATCTCGTCTGCTCCGGTTCATCATCCCCTTGAGCCATACAGTAAAACTCCCATCCATAACGCTCATAAAAACCAGTATGATCTGTAACAAGATAGAGCGGTGAAATTCCTTTTTTATTCATGTTCTCCACAACAAGATTAAGAAGATTTCCTGCTATTCCCTGTCCACGATGAGCCTCTTCAGTATATACAGCGCAAACATTGGGGCTTAAGTCCTTCCTGTCATGAAAATCATTATCGATTACACCTAACCCCCCGACAATTTGATCTCCTAACATGCATAGGTACCAACCATTTTCGGTCTCTTTATTAAGATACGCTGTCATACATTCAAGATAAGCATCCTTGGGGACTCCCCACTTTTTGTGAAACCAATCTGCAGCCATATCTTTTAAGTCGGGTTTTTCTCTCAACTCAAAATATTTGTATTCCGTATTCGCATTAATATCTTTTACCATCTCAACAATCTCTATATCTCCGTCAGCAAGAATCTCCACGATTGATTCATGTCCATCCTCATTAGCTCCATTCTGCCAATAGATTTCAGCCATCCTAAGATTCTCTTGTTCGTCTGTTACTCCATCAAAACACTTGTAGGCATCTCCTTCAAAAACTCTTCCAGTCACTTTTATCTTTGCAATTCCGAAAGTAGGTCTTCCTAACTTAGCAAAATAGTCTCCCCACCTCTCAGCTTCCTCGTATGACTTAGACACATATAGCGAAGCCATTCTCGAAGGGTACTCCGAATACTTTTCTTTTCTAACTTTTTCCAACGCAAACTCACGAAGCGCTACATCCACCTTGTGCGTCAGTTCTGTATCCTTATATTTTTCTGGATTGTTATATATATCATTTACTGTTTCGAGTTCCTCATAAACACGCTTGTGGACACCGTTTGGATGCTTGTCATCCAGAATGATATGTTCACCGACCTTCTTGGGAATGTCGGATATTACATGAAAAAAATATTGTTCTTCCATTACATTCTCCCTATTGAAATGGCCGGACACATAGCCCGGCCGAAATTCATTTTAATTCAGCATTGTTTCTTTTTAAAAAGTCTATATCGCTACCATACTTCATGGCAGTTTCCATATCGTTATTCATAAAGCTCTCAAACAATTCTTCAGGTATCTTTCCTGGACGAGTCCTTTCATAAATTGTGAGGTTCTTGGAATGCTTACATTTCTTACATCGATATATCAGCCATACATCAACACTCTTACCGTTAGCATTTACTCTAAATCTATAGGAATTGATAAACTCCTGTTTCTTCCCACAACCTCCACATCTAAAGAACACTCTTATTTTGGTATGATCAGACAGAAGGGGCACCTTTGCTTAAGGCCAGCCTCTGATTCCTGAGGATTCTCTGAATGCTTTTCTCCGACAGGGAAAACCTGTGTGCAAGTTCGTGTATTCCTATTCCGCCTATGTAGTTTTCGTATATTTCTTCATTTCTTTCACGAAAGAAGACCTTGGCAGAAGTCGTGGTTCCCCACTCCTGTTTTTCCTTGCAGGGAATATAGATCATTTTTCCGTCTACATATTGCTGAATCGTTTCTATTAATTCCTGCGGCAGCACGTTCTCTGCCTTAATATAGCTCATAATGCTCCTCCTAAATTGATATTTCTTTTAGGATTCATCTGAGCTTACGATTCATTTATTATTTAAGCTCAGACTACTGAGCGATAACAACTCTGATGGTCATATAATCATGCTCCTTTCCTAATCACATAAAGTATAATCCTCGTTAATTGTACGTGAACATATCTTATGATTCAACCTCAAGAATAATTATAAAAAAACTTGCGCAACAAAATATGTCCTTATATCATTTGAAAATATCTCAATGCTTCCTCTATCGCCTTCACTTTTTCCTCCGGACATCCCGGTTGTCTGCTGTTCTCTGATTTTGGCTTATTATAGTTTTCACGCTCTATAATCCCATGCTTCTGCTTTGCCTGAGCTATATTCAGGTTTGTCACATGGAATCCGTAGTGCTCCTGCACCCATTCTTCAATCTCTTTATATGTTGCCTTAGCCTCCGCACTTGTAAGATCAAGTTCATCCATATCTAACTTAACATTGACATGATGCTTCGCCTCATGAAGTTTGGACAATAAGCATACCGTCTCTACATGGTAAGTGCCTGGGAACATATCCACACAGGCAAGGCGTGTGACCTTGTAGCCGCGGGCGAGGAATACCTCCAGGTCGCGGGCAAGGCTGGTAGGCTTGCATGAGATGTAGACAAGTGAATCTACACCGTAATCGATAATCTTGTCTAATGCCTTTGGATGGATGCCGTCTCTAGGTGGATCAAGGATGATGTAATCAGGCTTTTCTGTAATGTCATCAAGAACCTTGAGAACATCACCTGCGATGAAATCGCAATTATCAAGACCGTTAAGCTTGGCGTTTTCCTTTGCAGCCTCAACAGCTTCCTCAATTATTTCTACACCAGTTACATGCTTTGCTGCAGGTGCGATAACCTGAGCGATGGTGCCTGTACCTGAATAAAGGTCGTATACCTCTGCTCCATCAGCACCAGTAGCAATGAAATCACGAGCTGTGCTGTAAAGGACTTCTGCTCCCAAAGAATTAGTCTGGAAGAATGAAAATGGGCTGATAGTAAATGAAAGACCAAGAAGCTCTTCCTTAAACCAGCTTTGGCCGTAAAGCACCTCTGTGCCTTCGTCTGCTACCACATCAGCCTCTCTATCATTTTTAGTATGAAGAATACCAGTAAGCTTTCCTTCCCAATCCTGACATTTCAAAAGTGCCTGCTTCCAACCCTCTAAAAGTGCAAGCTCGTAGATTGATGAAATCTGTGTGCTAGTAACCAAATCAACTAAAATTTCACCTGTCTTTGTTGCCTTACGAACAAGCAGATGGCGCAAGTATCCTTCATGTGTATTCTTGCGGTAATATGGCTGCTTCGCATTTGCGAAGTAATCTAAAGTGATTGTAAGAACACGACGCATATCCGCATCGATGATCTGACAACCATCTACTGTAACAACATCATAGAAGCTGCCCTTCTTGTGCATACCAAGTGTAAGTGGGCCGTCCTTTATCTCATCTCCGAATGAGAACTCCATTTTATTACGATAGCCAAACTGCTTTGGGCTGGCTTTGATGCCTTCGTATGTGGCATTCCATACTTCTTCGCTGATGACAGGAGCCATTAAATCATGAATCATGCCCTCTTTCAGCTTTAGCTGCTCCTCGTAAGGAAGCGACTGATATGTACAGCCACCGCATTTACCATAATGCACACAATAAGGCTGCTCCATTTCCATAGGAGATGGAACATCTAGGGAAAGAAGATTTCCCTGGGCCTTTTCCTTAGAACTCTTTTTAACTCTTACAGAAACAGTCTGACCTGGCAACACGCCCTTTACACGGAGCTTGTCGCCCTCGGCTGTTTCTATAATACCTTTGTTAGGGAAGTTTACTTTTATAACTTTTCCTTGTACAACTTCACCGCGTTTCATATTTTACACCTCATCAGTCAGCTATCGCTGACAGCTTTCTCGCCTCCCGGCTCGGTCGTTGCTGAACAGGCTCCACTGGAGCCTAGCAACCTCAAGGGGAAGCCTCTTTCTTATACTTTCTTTAATTTTGCGAAGGACGCAAACATTTTCTTCACGCCGACGCCGTCGAAGTCTACGGTGACTTCGTAGTCACGGCCTTCGTCGATGATGTCCTTTACTGTGCCTTCCTTAAATTTGATATGGCTGACTCTGTCGCCGATGCCATATTCCAATTCACCTTTTTCTATCTTAGTTCCGTTTTTGTTAGCAACTGCGGTAGTGGAACTTCCTACCGTATATACGTTAGTCTTAAATGTATCGCGAACTGAACGCTTATTATCGCCATAGCTTGTGGCAAGGGCTGGGCCTCTGCCAGTAGGCTTCTGATATACGGAATATTCTCCTATTGGAGTGCTGGAATAATCGTCCATAGGCTTTGGCTCCCAAAGATTGCCGCTGATTAAGCTCTCAGGGATTTCCTTTACGAAGCGGGAAATCTTGTGGAACTGAGTCTCACCACGAATCATACGCATTCTTGCTGCTGTCATGGTAAGATGCTGTCTGGCACGTGTGATTCCAACGTATGCAAGACGGCGCTCCTCTTCTAATTCGGAATCGGCTCCGCCACCGTCAAAGATAGCTCCCTGTCCTGGGAATAATCCATCCTCCATGCCGGCCATGTAGACACGTGGGAATTCAAGACCCTTGGCGCCATGAAGAGTCATGAGCACAACATAGTTATCGCTTTCTTCGTAGCTGTCTATATCTGCCACAAGTGCTACATCCTCCAGGAAGCCTGAAAGTGTAGGCTCTTCATCGTCGTCTCTGGCATCCTTTTCGTAGGCTACGGCCTTTGTAAGAAGCTCGTCGATATTTTCGATACGCGCTTTGGCCTCATCTGTACCTTCTGCTCTAAGCTCTGCCACGTAATCTGTCTGGTCTAAGATTTCCTCTACAAGAGCTGATACTGATTCCTCTGCAGCAATCTTTCTGAGCTTTTCGATTAAATCTGTGAAGCCCTTAATCTTAACTGCTGCCTTTCCAATGGATGGAATATCGTTTGCATGAACTAAAGCCTCGTAGAAATTAAGGCCGTGTTCTCTGGCGTAATCTGATACCTTTGCAATGGATGTGGCACCAATGCCTCGCTTTGGAATATTTATAATACGCTGAACTGCGATATCGTCTGCGCCGTTATCTACTGTTTTAAGATATGCAATGACATCCTTAATTTCCTTGCGGCTATAGAAATTAACACCGCCTACGATTTTGTAAGGGATGCCTTCGTATATCATTTTTTCTTCTATAAGACGGGACTGGGCGTTGGTACGATAAAGGATGGCGCAATCTCTGTAATCCGCCTCCCCTTTGCGTACAAAGCTGGCAATATTGCTAGCGATGTAGCTGGCTTCTTCGTAAGCACTGTCAAACTGCTGGAAGTGGATTTTGTCTCCAGCTTCTTCTTCAGTCCAAAGAGCCTTTTCCTTACGTCCCTCGTTATTTGCAATGACTGCATTAGCAGCATCCAAAATATTGGCTGTGCTTCGGTAGTTCTGCTCCAGCTTTATAACGTGAGCAGCTGGGAAATGCTGTTCAAAATTAAGAATGTTGTAAATATCTGCTCCACGGAACTTGTAGATGGACTGGTCATCATCACCTACTACACAAAGATTCTGAGCGCCACCAATAAGCAAACGAACAAGCTCAAACTGAGCTGCATTAGTATCCTGATACTCGTCCACCATGATGTATTTAAACTTGTCATTATAGTATGCGCGGACCTCTCCATCCAGACGAAGAAGCTCTACCGTCTTCATAATCAGATCGTCAAAATCAAATGCATTGTTCTGACGAAGTCTGGCCTGGTATTCCCTGTAAACAGATGCCTGGCGAGACATATTGTAATCGCCCATGGCACGATTAGTGAATTCCTCTGGACCGATTAGTTTATTCTTAGCATCGGAAATGACATTCAAAAATGTGCGTTCCTTAAACTGCTTAGTATCTATCTGAAGATATTTGCAAACTTCCTTCATGAGAGTCTTGCAATCGTCTGTATCGTAGATGGTGAAATTGGTGCTGTAGCCCTGCCCAAGTCTTTCGCAAAATCTGCGTAAGATTCTAACACATGATGCATGGAAGGTGGCAACCCAAACACCGTCAGAACCAAAACCTACGATATTATCTATACGCTCGCGCATTTCGCGGGCTGCTTTATTAGTGAAGGTGATAGCCATGATGTTGTATGGCATAACACCCTGCTCAATTAAATAAGCAACGCGGTGGGTAAGTACTCTTGTCTTACCGGAGCCGGCACCTGCCAGTATGAGAACTGGACCTTCCGTAGTGACAACTCCCTCGCGCTGCCTATCGTTTAACATACTTAAATCCATAACTATTAATTCCTATCTAAAACGAAAGTTTGTTCTAAAATATTCTATCATATAAAAGCAATTCTATCTATACAATCACTTGCTTTCCTTTGGTTTTTCTTTAGTACTATTTTCGTCCTCTGGCTTTACCTCTCTGCCTGCCAAAAACTGTTCAATCATCATCTTCTTAACAAAAACATCGAAGGCAAGCTCGCAGATAAATGTAAACTCCTGCAGCTCTGCTCTAGATTCCACATCCTGGTCCATGAAAGCTTCTCTACTGAGATTGTATTTTCTGATGATATCCTTTGTTACATCATTTGCTACCTTGCTTTCGTAGCCGACCATAGCTGAATAGATGTCATAGAAGCCTAAGCCTTCACCAGCCCCAAAATATCTTTCATTAATAGGATCCAAAATGCTCTTGATATCCTTCATTGAAAGGAAATTTTTAAGATAATAAATAAATATCAGATTAAGCATGTGGTCCCTTGAATACTTCTTTTTCTCCGGTGATGGCAAAATCTGATTTTTTGTATAGTTGTTAATCATGGTCTTTGTCATAGCCTTGTCTTCAGTGGCTTCGCGAACTGTTCCAAGCTCCTGGTCAAGAAATGTAAGGACCTGGTCCATATATAAATCTATATTAGGAATATCATCGGGATGAACATAATCTATTTCTGCAAGCTGATGTAATATATCCTTTAATCGTTTCCTGGTGTCCATAGTTCTCTCCTTTTACCTAATTTAGAATGTTAAATTACTCAAAAAAATAAGATGTAGTCTCAAAAACCACATCTTACATTTTATCACACATATCATACGAATTAAATAAATAGTTATTGATTGATTCTTTTAAGCACCATGTCATAACCATCATTACCGTAATTGAGGGCGCGGTTAACACGACTGATGGTTGCAGAGCTAGCCCCTGTTTCATCAGCAATATCCTGGTATGTGCGCTCTTCTCGGAGCATCTTAGCAACTTCAAAGCGCTGCTTCATTGCTACCATCTCATTAACGGTACACAAATCCTCAAAAAATTCATAGGCCTCTTCTACGGTTTCGAGGCTAAGAATAGCTCTTAAAAGCTCATCCATTTCTGCTGTTTCAAGTTTCTTATTCATTATCAAATACTCCTATTAATTCCTCATTTATACGATAACTAATGGATCTTTATAATCTAAAGAATCGCAGAATTATACAACCTTTGCTCTTCTTAAATTCAGTTTAGCACATTAAAGTTTTAAAGTAAAGAACCATAACAAAAAAACACACAAGAAAATGGCCCTCAAAAAGGGCCATCGACTAGTTTACGCTAAAGTATTAGAAAAGTAAAGTGAAAAATTTTATAGTATTGTCACGCCTTTTTCACTGGCATAAGCTATATCTTCCTCAGGCCAGAATGAACACTGAACCTCTCCGATATGGCACTTACGAAGGAAGAACATACAGATTCTGCTCTGTCCAATACCACCGCCAATAGTATATGGAAGCTTCTTTTCAAGGATTGCCTTCTGGAATGGAAGGGCTGCCCTGTCCTCACAGCCTGCCTTCTTAAGCTGAGCTGCAAGACTATCCTCATCTACTCTGATTCCCATAGATGAAAGCTCAAGTGAAATATCATCCACTGGATAGTAAACGATGATATCACCATTTAACTGCCAGTCATCATAATCTGGAGCGCGACCATCATGTCTCTCACCAGACTTAAGCAAATCACCAATCTTCATAAGAAAGATTGCGCCGAATTCTTTAGCAGCCTCGTACTCACGCTGATGTGCATCAAGGTCTGGCCATCTATCCTCTAATTCCTGAGAAGTGATAAAATGAATCTCCTCTGGTAAAATGCACTGCACATAATCATAAGCATTTGCTATGTATTTTTCTGTTACACGAAGAGCCGCATAAACGCTCTTTACATACTTCTTAAGAGTCTCTTCATTTCTATCAGCCTTGTTGATAATACATTCCCAGTCCCACTGATCAACATAAATGGAATGGATATTATCAGTATCCTCGTCACGGCGGATTGCGTTCATATCAGTGTAAAGACCTTCGCCTACATTGAAGTGATATCTGCCTAGGGCCATTCTCTTCCATTTAGCAAGTGAATGAACAACTTCTACTTCTTTATCGCCCTGCTCCTTTACACCGAAAGCAACTGGACGCTCAACACCATTCAAATTGTCATTAAGACCTGAACTTGGCTCTACAAAAAGTGGTGCAGTTACACGATGAAGATTAAGCTCCGCTGTAAGCTGTGCCTGAAAGAAATCCTTCACCTTCTTAATCGCAATCTGGGTCTCCTTCAAATCCAAAGCAGATTTGTAACCCTCTGGAATGTATATCTTGCTCATATTCTCCTCCTACGTCTTAATCCGTAATCTGCGGCAAAATCTCTACATATCTTTTCGAGACACGCTTTCGCTCATGTCGTGCTCGTTGCCCTACGTAAGATGCTGCTAACGCACCATCTAAGTAGGGACGGCACTTTAAGGTCTCTAAAAAGACATGTATAGATTTTGCCGCAGATTACTCATCTAAAGAAACGAGGCGACTACATAACCTAGGCAAGCGCGAGCAGGAGGTTGCTAAAGGTCCAGTGGACCTTTGGTTAGCAACGACCGAAGTGGAACGAAGACCCCCATGGAGTTAAGGAGGGACCCTTTAGGGAGGTTCCCTTGACTCCAATGGGAGATGGCCTGCGGGAGCACGGAACACCAGGCAGTCGCCGTATTATTTACATACTACATGCGAATTTGATTACAAGTCGCAGTTACCTACGGTACGTGGGAATGGGATTACGTCGCGGATGTTACCCATTCCTGTGAGGTACATTACGCAGCGTTCGAAGCCGAGTCCAAAGCCTGCGTGGCGGCTGCTACCGTATTTACGAAGGTCAAGGTAGAACTGGTAGTCCTCTTCCTTGAGGCCGCATTCCTGCATTCTCTTGAGAAGTACATCGTAGTCATCCTCACGCTGTGAGCCACCGATGATTTCTCCGATACCAGGAACGAGGCAATCCATAGCAGCTACTGTCTTGCCGTCATCGTTAAGCTTCATATAGAAAGCCTTGATTTCCTTTGGATAGTCTGTAACGAATACAGGCTTACCAAAAATCTTTTCTGTTAAGTATCTTTCGTGCTCTGTCTGAAGATCACAGCCCCAAGATACCTTGTAATCAAATTCATCGTTGTGCTTCTCGAGCTCTGCAACAGCATCTGTGTATGTGATTCGTCCGAAATCAGAAGTAGCAACGTGATGTAATCTATCAAGAAGTCCCTTGTCGATGAAGTTGTTGAAGAATTCCATCTCCTCTGGAGCATGCTCAAGAACGTAGTTGATAACGAACTTAATCATGTCTTCAGCAAGTTCCATATCATCCTCAAGATCAGCGAAAGAAATCTCTGGCTCGATCATCCAGAACTCTGCTGCATGACGAGTTGTGTTAGAGTTCTCTGCGCGGAATGTAGGACCGAATGTGTAAATGTTCTTGAAGGCCTGAGCGTATGTCTCACCGTTTAACTGACCTGATACTGTAAGGTTTGTAGCATGTCCGAAGAAATCCTGTGAGAAATCAACCTTGCCATCCTCTGTCTTAGGGATGTTGTTAAGGTCCATTGTTGTAACCTGGAACATCTCACCTGCACCCTCGCAGTCACTTCCTGTGATAAGTGGAGTGTGTACGTATACGAAATCACGCTCCTGGAAGAACTTGTGAATAGCGTATGCACAAAGAGAACGAACTCTAAATACAGCCTGGAATGTGTTTGTACGTGCACGAAGATGTGTCTGTGTACGAAGGTATTCCATTGTGTGTCTCTTAGGCTGGATTGGATAATCTGGTGTAGACTTTCCTTCAACTACAACCTTTGTAGCCTGGATTTCGAATGGCTGCTTTGCCTCTGGTGTAAGCACTACAGTACCTGTTACGTATACTGCTGCACCTACGTTTAAGTGACGAACTTCGTCGAAGTTATCAATCTTATCCTGGTTGAAAACTACCTGCACTGGGTTGAAAAATGTACCATCTGCAAGTACTAAGAAACCGAATGTCTTTGAATCACGCATGTTGCGAACCCAACCAGAAACTGTAACTTCCTTGTCACCGTATTCCTTGAAGTTTCTAGAAAGAGTTCTTATGTCTGTTGTTTTAACGCTCATAATTTTCTCCTTTTCATTCATAAAAAAAGCCCCACCAAGCAGTGCTTGATGAGGCTCTCTAATTCTAACTTATTTGAAACAACCATCAAATCTCATCAACGCAATAAAATTAAATCCCCTGATTATTATTCACGGAATTATTATTATTGTTATTGAGATTATTAAGCATAGATGTGAATGCCATGATTGTCTCCTTTTCTTTATTTGAGTAAAGTATAGTTATTTACGTTTTTAATGTCAAGCGTTTCATGGCAATAGTTAAGTTTTTTCTGCATTCTCATATTCTCACTTAAAAATCGGAAATGGGGTTAAGTGTGAGAAAAATTTTTCAAAATAAACTTAAGTTAGAGTAAATATTTTTAGGTATTCTTAAGTTTATTTGGAGATTTTCATTTCTTCACTTAACAAATTCTCCCGACTCCTCAGATTTATATAAGTGAAAATGATTTTTTGCTATTTCACACTTAACTCTGTTAAGTTTTTAAAATTTTTTTCTAGATTCACTTAACAGCATTTTGCATTTTTAAGTGAAAAATCTATTATGGTATATACACTTAACTTCTTGGACAATTTCTGTTAAGTTTATTTTCAAATCATCTTCTGACACTTAACTCCATCCAAAACTCCATAGTGAAATTCCCTTGCGAAGATTTTTAGCATTTGTATAATTAAATAGGTAAGAAAAAATTAGGGGTGACATATTAACATGAATAAAAAAGAAGTAAACGAGATAAAACGACGTTTTAAAAAGGATTCCGTGAATTTTGACAAGATGGTTGGCTGCTATGTAGATGCCAACAAGGAAATCGTGCTCACATTCAAGGAGACTTTCCTTAATCTTGAGGACGAGGAATTCCACAAATATCTGGAGATTGCAAATAAGGCATTATCTGGAACAATCGGCAACAACTTACTAGAGCTTCCATTTGATCCTGAATCTGAAATAGAAGGCAGTGGTCATGATTTGTTGATGCAGCTTCGCGAAACAGGTCTTAAAGACGAAAAGCTTCTTATAGAATATTACAACCGTATTATCGAATCATATGATTATGTAGGAAACTATCTTATCGTGCTTTTCCATGATACCTACGATGTTCCTATGAAAACCAGCGATAATTTAGCCTTAGATGAATCAGAGGAGGTATATGAATACATCATCTGTGCCATCTGCCCTGTTCAGCTTTCAAAGGCAGCACTTGGTTATCGTGAGCAGGAAAACCGTATTGGTGCAAGAGATAGAGATTGGGTGGTAGGACCTGTTGACACTGCATTTACCTTCCCTGCATTTACAGAGCGTTCTACTGATTTACATGCATGCCTGGCATACACTAAAAACACCAAGGAGCCTCATGTAGAATTCTGGGAAAACTGCATTGGCTGCGGCACTAGAAAGACAACCACTCAAAAGAAGAACGCCTTCAACAACATGCTTAACCAGGCACTTGGCGAAGAGACAGAAGAAACTCTTGAGACAAAGCTTGATATTCAGCAGAACCTTTCAGATTTCATCACTGTAGAGGCAGAGCGCTTAGGACCTGAGGAACCAATCATTCTTGAGCCACAGGATGTTGCAAATATCCTTACTGATTCTGGACTTTCAGATATGAAGGTTGAAAAGATTCAGGCTAATTTCGAAAACTATTTTGAAGAGCAGCTTCCACTTGCTGAGGAAATCTTAGATGAGAAGGCTCTTAAAAATAATGAAATAAGAGTTGAAAAAAATGTTCTTAAGGAACGTGTAGTAGACCTTACAAAGCAACTTAAAGAAGCTACTGGCGAAACAGCTGACGGCAAGGTTCCTGACATCGTTGTTAAGGTTTCAGAAAGCAAGGCCGCTAATGTTACTACCGCTTACGTAGATGGCAAGAAGTGTGTATGTGTTCCAATTGAGCCAGATGAGACATTTGTGCTTAATGGAGAGCAGATATAAAAAGCAATATTGAATAAAGTAAAAGGCTAAGTGCATCTGAGTGCACCTAGCCTTTTACTTTATTCAGCGCGGGAAAGCTTATTCTTCTAAGATAATGTATTATTACTCATTAATAGCACTATTTTTAAGTGTTATTTTCTTATTTATAAAATCCACTTATCACTCTCGAAAAAAAGCTAAGTGGATTTCAAAATATCATTTTTTCCACTTATATGCCAAAAATGATATTATATCCCTATTTTATTGCTTGTAAAATATATAGCCCTGGAGCTTACCATAGAAATATTTCTCATTATAGCCTGCTACATAATAGGCTAACCCTGGTGTATCTGGACCCCACAAGTAGATTTGTAGCATTGGGCAAGCCCCCTGTGCTGAACGGTCTATTAATTCCCATTGATACAAGGTATCCCCATAATAATCTAAATAAGGAATATATACATAAGCACCTTCCGATGACAATCTAATAGCCTCTCCATTTTCTGGATCATACCAAGTTCCTGTATAGTCCTTGGTCATGAGTTCTTTTATGTTCTGCATCTTATTTGTATCTATTGTATCATTACAAGTTTTCTTGAAAGTGTCATATTCTTCCTTGGTTATAGGACCAAATGAATCACTTGCGCCACTTTCCTTATTTATTTCTGAATTTACATAAGAAACCTCAGATTCACTTTTAGCATTTGTTTGTGAGCTATCATAATAAGCGTCAGATTTATTTTCTATAACATTCTCTGATTGAGCATCCTCTATTTCATCTGCATTCTTTGAATCATCATTATTTAATGCATCCTGCTCATCAACTGCCTTTTCAAATTCTTTTGTGGATTCATGAGGTTTATCCTCATGAGCTTCAAAATCAAAGCCTAACGCTTCTCCATCTTCCACAATTTGTTTTTGCTCCATAGTATCACTAATGCTTATATATACTAAACTAGCTACCAATACTAATAGAAGAATTGAAACTATACTCCATACTATTTTAACTTTATTATGTCTCATTTACTAAGTCCTCACACTAAAAAGCACCATACATCATCACAATGCATGGTGCCGAATTATCAATTATTACTTAATTATTTATCTAACTCATCAAGGTGAGGAATAGCTACCTCATTCATAAGCTCATTTGACATATCCTCTAAGATATGATTAAGTGTTGCAACCTCTTCTTCTGAAAAGTGTTCCTGCGCACGTTCAGCAACTGTGCTAACATAGCCTGTTGAAAGATTTAGGTAATCAAGATATTTATCTGTTACATGTAAGTGGAACTCTCTTCTATCTGTCTGAGACTGTACCTTCTGGATATATCCCTTTTCAATCAAACATGCAACCTTGTAAGCTGCGTTTGGTGATGAAATACCAATAAAATCTGCAAACTCTTTAACAGTAGGATTATTTAAGCAGTAGATAATTTCTACGCAGAATAATTCAACTATAGTAAGTGATGTTTCTCTAGAGTGTAGCTTGTTAAACATCTCTTGATAAAAGTGAATTTTAAACTTGGTATAAACCTCTGTAAGATTTTTTTCTAACATTTTTAACTCCTAACTTTCTTTAACTTTATTTCCTACAGAATATCATACTCAATTTATTCCCCAATGGCAAAGGAAATTTCGGCTTTAGCGACAATTTTTTCATCAATTGTGGCAATAGCCTCACCAAAGCCTACCGGCCCCTTCCTTGCTGTTAGAGTGCATTCGAGGTTTAAAACATCGCCCGGTTCGACTTGTCTTTTAAACCTCGCATTTTTAATTCCGCCAAAGAACGCAAGCTTACCTTTATTCTCCTCCTCTGTCAATAGAGCAACTGCTCCCACCTGAGCTAATGCTTCTATTATAAGTACACCTGGCATAACAGGATGACCTGGGAAGTGTCCCATAAAATGCATTTCGTTTGCGCTGACGCATTTGATGCCCTTGGCATATTTTCCTGGCTCACATTCCACTATCTTATCTACTAATAGAAAAGGATAGCGATGTGGCAAAATCTCTTGAATCTCTGAATTACTTAACTGCATATAGTCTCCTCATATTTACGAAGTACGATTGATGCGTTGTGGCCGCCGAAGCCGAGGGCATTGGAAAGTGCCACCTTGATATCAGCCTTACGGCCCGTGTTTGGGACGATGTCTAGGTCACAGGCCTCGTCCTTTTCCTTGTAGTTGATAGTGGCTGGCACGAAGCCATCTCGAAGTGCAAGGGATGTGATAATTCCCTCTACTGCTCCTGCTGCACCAAGCAAATGTCCTGTCATAGATTTGGTAGAGCTTACCATAAGCTGATAAGCATGGTCCCCAAAAGCCTTTTTGATTGCAAGAGTTTCACCGGCATCATTAAGGCTTGTTGATGTTCCATGAGCATTGATGTAATCTACATCCTTCATCTCAAGGCCAGCATCCTTTACTGCAAGTGCCATACATTTAGCACCACCTTCGCCTTCTGGATTTGGTGCAGTGATGTGGTAAGCATCACAGTTTGAGCCATAGCCTACAACCTCTGCATAAATCTTTGCACCACGTGCTTTGGCGTGTTCCAATTCTTCTATTATAAGAATGCCTGCACCTTCACCCATTACAAAGCCATGTCTTTCCTTATCAAATGGAATAGAAGCTCTGTTAGGATCTTCGCTGGTGCACAGCGCCTTCATAGACTGAAAGCCACCAATGGCAAGAGGCATAACTACTCCCTCTGCTCCACCGCACACCATTACATCCTCATAGCCATCTCTGATTCTATGGAAGGCATCTCCGATAGCATTATTTGAGCTTGCGCAGGCTGTCACCACGCAAGTGCACATTCCCTTCAGGCCATACATAATGGCAATCTGCCCTGCTGCCATATTGCTAATAGACATTGGGATAAAGTAAGGGGAAATCTTTCCATAGCCCTTTTCCTCTCCCTTGCCATGCTCTTCAGCGATAGTCGAAAGTCCACCGATTCCCGACGAAACAATACAGCCTACTCTATCTGCATCTTCCTTTTCCATATCAAGCGCAGAATCCGCAAAGGCCTCCTTGGCTGCTGCACATGCATACTGAGTATACACATCCATCCTTCTGGCCTCCTTTGGGCCTAACGCTTCTGCTGCATCAAAGCCCTTTACCTCGCCTGCCAGCTTTACCTTTAAATCACTAGTGTCAAAATGGGTAATGGGACCTATTCCACATTTGCCAGCCTGTACTGCCTTCCATGTATCCTCCACACTGTTTCCAAGTGGATTAACAGTGCCCATTCCTGTGATTACTACTCTTCTTTTCATCTTACATTCCTCCGGTTACCTCAATCACCTGACCAGTGATATAAGAGGCTTTTTCAGATGCCAAAAACTCCACAACATTTGCCACATCCTCTGGCTGTCCAAATCGGTTTAGAGGAATTTTCTTAAGATACTCACTCTTAACATTTTCTGGAAGTTCATCTGTCATGGCTGTTTGAATGAAGCCAGGTGCTATCGCATTTACGATAATTCCCTTGCTGCCATATTCTCTTGAAACTGACTTTGTAAATCCGATAATTCCTGCTTTGCTTGCTGCATAATTAGCCTGTCCAGCGTTACCATTAACACCTACAATTGATGTGATGTTGATAATGCTTCCATGACGATTTTTCATCATATCCTTTATGGCTGCCTTAGTGCAAAGAAAGGTTCCCTTAAGATTAATATCAATAACCTTATCAAAATCCTGCTCGCTCATTCTAATGAGCAAGCCATCCTTTGTAACACCTGCATTATTAACAAGCACCTCTACTGGGCCTAGTTTTTCTTTTACTGCTGCAAACATTTGGGCTACTTCAGCTTCATTACTAACATCGCATTTAATGCAGATTGCATCTCCACCATGGCTCTTACAAAGCTTTACTGTTTCTTCTGCTGCAGCTTCATTTCCTGAATAGCAGATAGCGATATTGAAACCAGCCTCTGCAAGCTTTTCGGCTATTACTCTTCCAATCCCTCGGCTTCCGCCTGTAACTAGTGCTACGCTCATGCCCCTAACTCCTTTATCGTATTTTCGAAGTCTTCAACCGAATCGATTGAGTACACCTTCACATCGTTTACAGTCTTATTTATAAACTTGCTGATTGCTTTTCCTGGGCCGATTTCTATAATAGTATCCACCCCTGCATTTACCATGTATTTAATGGAATCCTCTAAATAAACAGATGACTGCACCTGCTTTTCCAAAAGCTTTGAGATAGATTCCTCTTCCTTCTTTTCTCTACCTACGCAATTGAAAACAACCTTAGACTTCTCCTCCTTAAAGGAAATGTTTTTAAATTCCTCTGCCAGCTTATCGCCTGCTGGCTTCATAAGAGATGTATGGAAAGGACCGCTTACCTTAAGTGGAACAATCCTTTTTGCTCCTGCCTCCTTCAGATATGCACTTGCCTTATCTACCGCCAAAGCATCACCAGATATTACTATCTGACCTGGACAATTGAAGTTTGCTGCCTGAACAATCTTCTCTCCCTTAAGCTCTGCATTAGCCTTATCGCAGCACTCAAAAACTGTCTCTCTATCTGCTCCCATTACAGCAGCCATTTTTACATCCAAGCCCTCGGAAGCTTCTGTCATGTACTTACCTCTTTTTGCGATAAGCTCTAAAACTGCTTTTTCATCCAATGTGCCTGCCTCAAAAAGAGCCGAATATTCCCCAAGGCTAAGTCCACAGGTATAATCTGCATTAATTCCTGCTTCCCTCAACAGCTTTGTTACTCCGATTGCGAAGGCTACCATAGCAGGCTGAGTATACTTTGTCTGAGACAGCACCTCCGCTGGACCTTCAAAGCACAGCTTTGCAACATCCATGTCTGTCACTTTACTTACTATCCCTGTGGCATTATCTATGGTCTGCCTAAAGCTTTCATATTTCTCATAAAAATCCTGGCCCATTCCAACTCGCTGTGTACCCTGGCCAGCGTATACAATTCCTAACATAATATTCTCCTAGTTTTTCTCTCGCAGCATAATCCATAGCCTATATATTGTCTATGCATTATGCTGCTATTTAGACACTACAGTTCAATCGACGCGGCTTTAGATAGACACGTCTTAGCGCCTGCTACCATTTTCTCCAGGATTTCTGCTACGGGACGGATGGCGGTGAGCTGGCCGCATACTTGGCCGGACATAACTGAGCCGCGGATCATGTCGCCATCACATACTGCACGGCGCAACCCACCTAATGTGATTTTTTCCAGTTGCTCTCTATCTGCTCCCTCTGCCTCCAGCTTTAGATATTCACGTGCCATTTCATTTTTTATGATACGTACTGGTGCACCTTGGGAACGGCCTGTTACTGTAGTGGCGTTATCCTTTGATTTGATAAGAGTCTGCTTGTAGTTTTCATGGATTGGACATTCTTCAGACACCAGCAGGCTGGTTCCCACCTGAACTCCGCAGGCACCTAACATCATAGCTGCTGCCATCTGCTCGCCACTGGCAATACCACCTGCTGCAATAACAGGTACATCTACGGCAGCTACCACCTGTGGAAGCAATGTCATTGTTGTCATATCTCCTACATGACCGCCTGATTCTCCACCTTCTGCAATGACAGCATCGGCACCGGCTCTTACCATAATTTTTGCTAAAGCAACTGATGCAACCACTGGAAACACCTTGGCTCCCATTTCCTTCCAAGCCTTCATGTATTTGCCTGGGTTGCCGGCACCTGTTGTAATAAACTGAACCTTTTCCTCTACAAGCATTCTGGCAATATTATCCACATCAGGATTCATAAGCATCAGATTCACACCAAAAGGCTTATCAGTCTTGCTCTTACATATTCTTATTTGTTCTCGCAAGCTTTCGGCATCCATACCTCCGCTTGCCACTAAGCCAAGGGCGCCTGCATTAGAACAGGCTGCGGCGAATTCACCTGTAGCTATGTTCGCCATTCCCCCCTGGATCACACTATATTTAGTTCCTGTCAAATCTCTAAGTTTCATATATACCTCTACTTTACATTTCCAGCACCACGGCGCCCCAGGTGCGGCCTGCACCGAAGGCACATAGAAGTACTTTGTCGCCTGGGTGTATTCGTCCTTCTTCTAGAGCCTCGTCCAAAGCCAAGCCTACGCTGGCAGCTGAGGTGTTGCCGTATTTTTCGATGTTTACAACGAATTTATCCATAGGCTGCTTTATCTTTTTAGCTATGGATTCGATTATTCGAAGATTGGCCTGGTGCAGCACATAATGATCAATTTCGTCATAGCTAAAGCCTGATTTTGCTACCACTTCCTCAATCACCTTTGGTACTGTTGCTACTGCAAATTTATAGGTACCCTGTCCATCCATGTGGATGTATCCGTTTGGTGTTTTGATGTTAATCATTTCTTCATCACCATCCACACCGATTACCGATGTAAACTGGTTATCCGCAAGCTCCACCACTGCTGCAGCTGCCCCATCTCCAAACAATACACAGGTGCTTCTATCGGTCATATCCATTTTTTTCGATAAAACCTCGGCACCTATTATTAATCCATACTTAGCATTTCTTGCCATCATAAGAGCACGGATGGTTTCTAAGCCAAATACAAATCCTGAACAGCCTGCACCTAAATCAAAAGCTATGATGTCTTTCCTTAATCCCAATCTCCCCTGGATTAGACAGGCTGTTGATGGGGAATAGTAATCTGAGGAAACTGTGCAAACCACCACAGCATCAATTTCTGCCTTATCAATACCTGATTTTTCTATGGCTTTTCTTGCAGCCTGCTCTGCCAGCCCTGTGTGATTCTCCTCGCCACTTACATGATGCCTTACGCTCATGCCTGTTCTTTGCTTAATCCATTCATCACTTGTATCAACAATCCGCGCCATATCATCATTTGTAACTTTCTTCACCGGCACGGCCTTTCCCGTTGCAAGTATTCTTAATCCTGTCATTTATACTACTTCCATTTCCTTTGCAGACGAAGCATTTAATCTTGCCTCGTCGAAGTATCTAAATTTCTCGTATCTATTAACAGCAAGCTCATCGGCTGATAGCATATCAAGCTCCTTTAAAGCACTTTTTAGCTTTCTATCGATTGCTGACATCAAATCCGCCTTTTCACTGATGATTCCGTCGATTACCCCAAATTCATACAAATCCTGGGCTGTAAGCTTCATCACCTGAGCCGCCTCGTCACGTCTTGTGCTGTCATGCCATAGAATAGAGGCAAAGCCTTCAGGAGATAGCACTGAATATATAGCGTTTTCCAACATAAATACCTTATTAGCCACGGCAATTCCAAGGGCGCCACCGCTTGAGCCTTCACCTGTCACAATCGAAATCACTGGCACCTTTAGAGCGCTCATTTCTGCTAGATTTGCTGCAATTGCCTGAGCCTGACCGTACATTTCTGCCTCCAGTCCCGGATAAGCCCCTGGGGTATCTACAAATGTAATAATCGGTCTTCTAAATTTTTCAGCCTGCTTCATGATTCGAAGTGCTTTTCTATAGCCCTCCGGCCCTGGCATTCCGAAATTGCACGCCATGTTTTCCTCTACGGTTCTGCCTTTTCTATGACCAAGCACTGTCACTGGTCGTCCGTGGAATAAAGCGATTCCGCCGTAAATGCTTCCATCCTCTTTGCCTAGAAAATCGCCCTTTTGTTCAAAGAAATCGGTAAAAAGAGCATCTATATAATCATTTATCTTTGGTCTGTCCTTATCTCTTGCAATCAGGACTTTTTCTATAGCACTCATATTCACCTCCGTAAATATATATTGCTATGCAAACGCAAAAGCTTGCCTAGTTCCTCTTTCATGTTTTCTCGTCTCACAATCTCATCCACGAAGCCATGCTCCTGCAAAAATTCTGCTCGCTGGAAGCCTTCTGGTAGCTTCTGACCGATTGTTTGCTCAATAACACGTGGCCCTGCAAATCCAATCAAAGCCTTTGGCTCTGCCAAGGTGATATCTCCTAATGTAGCAAAGCTTGCACTGACGCCGCCTGTTGTAGGATGAGTAAGTACGGTGATGTACAGGCCCCCTTCATCCTTAAACCGTTTTACCACGGCGCTGGTCTTTGCCATCTGCATAAGGCTTAATATTCCTTCCTGCATTCTAGCTCCTCCACTGGCTGTGAAAACGATAAAAGGAAGATGCTTCTCACCAGCATATTCGCAGGCTCTGCAAAAAATTTCGCCAAGCTCCATTCCCATTGAAGCCATCATAAACTTTTTGTTCATCACTGCCATTACACAAGGCCATCCATCAATCTTGCACTCACCTGCGATAATAGCATCGTGACTTCCACATTCCTTTCGCAATTCTTCCTTCTTTTCCACATATCCCTCAAAGTCCAGTGGGTTTGTCTCTGGAAAATCAAACTGGAAAGGTGTAAAGGTGCCTTCATCTGCTATATCAGCTATTCTGTCCAAGGCATCATATTCCTTTACAGGCTTTATAGCAGGTGAAAGCAACTCCCCTGGATTTTCTCGCAGGTCCTTATATCTATTAAATTTATTCTTTCTTTTGTCGACTACATTTGTCATTATTCTTCCTCATCAGCTACTGCCTTATCCCAGGATAGAAGCTCTTCCAAATGATTTTCGATAAAGCTGACGTTATAATTTCCCTTTACGAAATCTGGATGATGCAATAGCAGATAATCAAAATCTCCATTAGTGGTGATTCCTTCTGTAACCAGCTCCAGAAGTGCCCTTCGCATTCTACGAATTGCCTCTAATCTGGTAGGGGCGTGTACGATGATTTTTGCCATCATGGAGTCATAAAATGGACTGGTTTCATATCCGTTATACAAAAGTGTGTCTACCCTCACACCAGGGCCACCAGGAATATTCAAAAATGAAATCTTACCTGTATTTGCCATAAAACCCTTGGCTGGGTCCTCTGCATTGATTCGACACTCCATGGCATGCCCTCTTAGGCTTACATCCTTTTGCTTCAGCTTCAGGGGCTCATGGAAGGCTATTCTAATCTGCTGCTTAATCAAATCGATTCCTGTAACAGCTTCTGTTACACCATGCTCCACCTGGATTCGGGTGTTCATTTCGATGAAATAGTAATGATTTTTTTCATCCAGAACAAACTCAACTGTTCCTGCATTGGTGTAGCCTGCTGCCTTTGCTGCTGCAACAGCAGCCTTTCCCATAGCCTTTCTAAGGTCATCCTTTATAAACATACAAGGACTTTCTTCTATCAGCTTTTGATTCTTTCTCTGAATTGAACAATCGCGCTCTCCTAAATGAATCACATTGCCATGCTCGTCTGCCAGAATTTGAAATTCGATATGTCTAGGATTGAGAACCAGCTTTTCAACGTACATCTCATCATCGTTGAAGCAGGCCATAGTTTCGGCCTTGGCCTCCTCGTATAATTTTTTCAAATCCTCCTTCTGATAGACACGGCGCATTCCTCTTCCACCACCGCCAGCAGAAGCCTTGATAAGTACAGGGTAACCAATCTTTTTGGCGATTTTCTCAAGCTCCTTATAATCCTTCACGGGACCATCTGAACCTGGAACCACTGGCACGCCGGCTTTCATCATCATTTTTCTTGCAGCGGCTTTATTTCCCAGTGCATCCATGGCCTCCGGTGTAGGACCTATAAAAACTATTCCAGCTTCCCTACACTTTCTTACAAAATCCGAATTTTCCGAAAGGAATCCAAAGCCGGGATGAAGTGCGTCGCAGCCAGTGACCTGAGCAGCTGTAATGATGGCATCCATATTCAGATAACTATCTGCTGCCCTGGCTGGTCCGATACAAATGCTTTTTGTGGCGAGCTTTACATGTAGAGAATCCTTATCTGCCGTAGAATAGATAGCGACTGCTTCAATATTCATTTCCATGCAGGCTCTGATGATTCTAACTGCTATCTCACCACGATTAGCTATCAATATTCTCTTAAACATTACTAATCTCCTATGAGAAACAGTGGATCTTCAAATCCTACTACATCCTGATTCTTTACATAGATTTTTTTGATTACGCCATCCTTTGGAGCAGTGATTTCACTCATCATCTTCATGGCCTCAATCAGACAAAGAATCTGACCTTCCTTTACACTATCTCCCACCTGGACGTAAGCACTTGCTTCAGGTGTTGGTGCTGCATAAAAAACACCTACTAAAGGAGCAAGCACCTGTGTGCCTTCAAGCTCCTCCTGTGGCTTTTGTTCAGAAGCTGTATTTGCTGAAGCTGATTCAACTGGTGCTACTGAAGGTGTTACTACAGGAGCTGCCACAGTCTGGGTTACAACCGATGTGTCTGATGGCTTTTTTAATTTTATTTTCACACCATCCTGTTCTAGTGCGAAATATGAGCTTCCGCTTTCATCAAAAGCTTTAAAAAGCTCTTTAATTTCTTTTAATTCCATGATTATTTATGTGCCTCAAGATAATTTACAATGTCTGCAACTGTTTTAATATTTTCCATTGCCTCTTCTTCGATTGTGATACCTGTCTTTTCCTCAACTGCAAGGGAAAGCTCCACTGCATCTAAAGAATCAGCACCCAAATCATCAAAAAGATTTGCCTCCATAGTTACCTTTTCTGCTGCACAGCTAAGTGTGTCGATGATTACTTCTTTTACAATTTCAAACATGATTAATCTCCTTTGTCTTTTTATCTAAATCTAGTTAGCTAAATACTTTTATCTAACAATCTAATATAATAAACATTATTTTTATAATGTCAATATTCTTGATAAATATTTTTAGATAAATTTTCTCAATTATAGTTTTAATTTTCTGAAAAAATCCGAAAAACCATCGATTTCATTACTGTTCTTAATATTTTTATAAAATTTGAACACATTCATAATAATTTAGACATAATTTCGTGGTAAACAGTATTATAGAGTTATAATGTGGGCGAACTAAAAGGATTTTTTTATGACAGAGCTTTTAACACTATACTGGCCTAAACTGATTTCCGGGGCTTGGTTTGTTATTCTAAACTTAATATTTATGGCTTATTATGGTGGGCAGAAAAAATATCTTCTTGAACGGTTTGTTTCAGGCATTTTTATTTCTCCCTCCTTTGTTTCTATTATTGGTGAGCAAATTGTTATCCGAATTTATCAATATCTAATCCTCACCTTAAAATTCAACGACAAAAATAGTCTTATTTTTATAGTATTAAACATTACTTTTGATGCCCTATTTATCTTCATTGGTGGCATGATTTTCACCTATTGTACAGGTATGGATCAGTATTTAGGTGCCACTATTTACATGCAGTTTGTTTGCATCGAAAGATTAGCCTTAATTGTTTCCGTTTCATACGCAGGCTATGTAATCGTTTTCTTTATTCTTCAGGCCATCGTCTTCTTAAGTCTCAGGAAAGATATGCCGTTTCTTTACAAGACTGATGCAGTCAATTGGAAGAATGTCTTTATTTACCTGGTAGGACTTTTTTATGTACTAGATTTACTGTATGCTTCGTATTTCCTTTTCCCAGAACTAGGAACTGAAGTGCTTAATATGCAATCCGTATTTTGGCTTTATTCTGTAGCTATCATTAGCAGTCTATTTGCTCTTGGCTACGAGCGAATAGCCATTGCCGTAGCTAAAGAATATGACAGTAAAATACTTTACTTTAAAAAGCTGCAAACCAGTCAGGAAAATATAATTGTTAAGCTGACAGAAATTTCCGAGGCGAAATCTGGAGAGACAGGCCAGCATGTTCGCAGAGTTGCAGAATACAGTAGATTGATTGCCCAGTCCTTAAATCTTTCCTATAAAGAGGTGGAAACCATAAAAATTGCTGCAATGATGCATGATTTGGGCAAGCTTTTGATTAGCTCTGACATCATCGAAAAGACAGAAAAGCTTACGGATGAAGAATACAAGATTATGCAACAGCATGCTCAGTATGGATGGGATATCATGTCGAATTCAGATGGCGAGATTATGGAAATGGCCAGAATTATAGCCCTTGAGCATCATGAAAAATGGGATGGAACTGGTTATCCTCAGGGATTAAAGGGCGGAAATATATCTATTTATGCTCAGATTGTTTCTGTGGCGGATGTATTTGATGCACTTACCAGTACAAGATCTTATAAAGAAGCATGGTCCTTAGAGGCTGCAAGAACTGAAATCCTCAACCAGCGCGGCAAGCAATTCTCTCCTACTGTTGTTGATGCCTTCATTAGATGCTTCGATGAAATTAAAGAAATTAAAAATATCTATTTGGACTAATTTACATTTTAAAATTCAAAATACAAAAAGGGCTTTCTCTACACTTTGAGTGTATTTGAAAGCCCTTTTAATTATGATTTTATTATACTGTAAAGTCGATTGTATCGATTACCTCTTTAAGTGTTCTTGCTGATTCCTGAAGAGCCTTGATTTCGTCATCATCAAGGGAAATTGGAACCTTTGTTTCAAGACCATAAGCACCTACAATTGCTGGCATTGAAAGGCAGATGCCATCGATGCCATACTCGCCATGCATCATTGATGAAACTGAAAGGATTGATCTTTCATCACGGACGATTACTTCGCATATACGTTTTACAGCAACAGCAACACCATAGTATGTGGCATGCTTTCTCTTAATAATTTCATAGGCTGCATTCTTTACACGATCTGCAATACGCTTCTCTGATTCATCATGATTGAAATGACCTCTCATCTCGCAGAAATCATTTACTGGGATACCTGATACGTTAGCACTTGAGAATGCTGCGATTTCGCTATCGCCATGCTCACCAATAATAAACGCATGAACTGAACGGCTATCGATTCCTAAATGCTCTCCAAGCTCTGTCTTAAGTCTAGCTGAATCAAGTACTGTACCAGAACCGATAACGCGATTTTCTGGAAGTCCTGAAAGCTTAAGTGCTGTAAGTGTAAGAATATCAACAGGGTTTGCAACGATAAGAAGAATTCCTCCGAAATCTCGTTTTGCAATCTCTGGAATGATTGATTTAAAGATACCTACGTTCTTATGAACTAGGTCTAATCTTGTTTCACCTGGCTTTTGACCAGCACCTGCTGTTACTACAACGATTGCTGCATCTGCAATGTCGTCGTAGTCGCCTGCATAGATTTTGATTGGCTTTGTAAATGGGGTACCATGGCTAATGTCCATTGCCTCACCCTCTGCTTTCTCATGGTCTGCATCAATAAGAACCATTTCTGAAAACATACTACTTTGTGATAATGCGAATGCAGTTGCAGAACCTACAAAACCTGCACCGATTATCGCTACTTTTCTTGGATTTACTTCTACTGCCATATTACACCTCCTTGGCCTGCAAGTTGAAAAAACTCGCTCATCATAATACTATACTTGCTAAATTAATATATTTCAATAAAAATTTTATTTTATTGCGTCAACTAAGGTGTCTAATTGGGAATCGTTTTCAGCACTTAATGTGGATTTGATAGTTACCACTGGCTCGACGAACTCCAAATTCTTCATTGGCTCTAAAATTGCCTTCATACATTTTGCAGCTTGTGGTGCCCATGTGCCATTTTCTACGAAGGCTACCTTACGATTTTGGTATGCCTTTGCTGTTAGATGATGTAGGAAATCCTGCATTGGTGGGAATAAACCGCCATCATAGGTAGCTGCAAGGCATACCATCTTATCCCAATAGAATGCCTGTGCAACAGCCTCAGACATGCTATCCCTTGTAATATCGATAAAATGTGTTTTTACACCTGCCTGCTGCAGCTTTTCATTGAGCCTTAATGCTGCTCTTTTTGTATTGCCATGGATTGATGCTGATACGATAAGTACTCCTTCCTCCTCTGGCTTATAGCTGCTCCATGTATCATAAAGATTAATATAATAACCTAAATTCTCTGTCAAAATTGGTCCGTGCAATGGACAAATTTTTTCTATATCAAGTGTGGCAGCTTTTTTCAACAATGCCTGAACTGAAGCGCCATACTTACCAACAATGTTAAGATAATATCTACGGGCTTCATCTATCCATGGTTCGTCCACATCAAGTGTGCCAAACTTTCCAAAGCCATCAGCTGAAAATAGAATCTTCTCTGTCGATTCATATTCAACCATAACCTCTGGCCAATGAACCATTGGTGCCATAATAAAAGTAAGCTCATGCTCACCTAAAGCTAATGTATCGCCCTCAGCCACAACATGCTTTCTATTTTCGAAAAGACCAGCATCCATGAATTGCGCCATCATAGGAAAGGTTTTAGCATTTCCAACAACTATTGTCTTAGGATACTTTTCCAAGAAAGTTCTGATGGAGCCTGCATGGTCTGGCTCCATATGAGATACCACCAAATAATCTGGAGTACGTCCTTTAAGCTCTGCCTCAAGATTCTCAAGCCATTGGTCGGTAACCCTTGGATCCGCTGTATCCATAACAGCTATCTTTTCATCAATGATTACATAAGAATTATAGGAAACCCCATTTGGTACGGGATACTGACTCTCAAACAAATCTATGTTCTTGTCATTACAACCTATATATCTAACTGAATCAGAAATCATAATTTCCATTAAACATATCCTCCTTACTCACTCTATCTCTATCTTACCAAATACTGCATGTATACACTATTAAAAATTTGTGAAAAAGCCCTGGCGCAATTGCCAAGGCTTTTCAATCTGTCAGCCAGCACATTTGCTGGTCTAAATTACATTCTAAAAACTAAACTTCCATAATCTTTTTGAAGGCTGGTATGATTTGTGCAGCAACCACTGCCTTAACTAAATCAAGTGGAATGAATGGTATGAATCCTGTTAAAAATGCTGTTTTAAAATCGTAGCTCATTGAATGCTGTAGGTATAACATTCCAATTACATCTATAATAAGCACGCCGATTATAGCACAAATTGTGTACCATATTCTGTTGTACTTCCTACCACGAATAAGAGGAAGGACAATAAATACTACTACAAATGCCCATGTGTATGCACCATATGGAGCGATAAGATATCCTATTCCACTACCACCACCGATGAATACTGGAAGCCCCACGGCACCAAGTAAAAACCACACTAAACCAATTAAGAAAGACTCTGTCACTGGAAACAGCAACGCAATCAAGAAAACTACGAAGTTCATAAGTGTAATCTTTGGAGCCATTGGAAGTGGTGTTGGGATGCTTAAATAAGCAGATACGCAAAGAATGGCTGCAAACAATGCGCAAATTACCATACGCTTTGTAGAAAGCAACTGCTTTGAATTTGTTTGATTAAAAGTGTTATCCATTATATTTTCTCCTGTGCATTAAATTTTTAGCATATATAGAATAATAAATCGTTTTCAGATTGTCAACCTTATTACTAATTTAGGTTGACATAATTTCCATTTCGATTAAGATTATATAAGAAACAATCTTTTGTAAATGGAGAATAATACTATGGAAATCAAAGAACTAACAAACAAAATTATAGGCGGGGAATGTATCACTAAAGAAGAAGCACTATCTCTTGTTGATGCTCCCCTTGAAGAGCTTTGTGCTGAAGCTGATAGACTTCGAAAGCACTTCAATGGTGACGAATTTGATATGTGCGCAATCCTTAGCGTAAAGGGAGGTCGCTGTTCCGAAAACTGCAAATTCTGCGCTCAGTCTAGCTGTTCATCTGCCAACATAGAAACCTTTGCCGTAAGAGATGCTGACTATGTATCTGCCGATGCAAAAAGATATGATGGCCTGGGTGTAGCCAGATACTGCCAGGTATCCTCTGGCAGACGCCTTACTAAGGCTGAAATCAACCAGATTGCAGAAAATATCCGACGCATTGTAAAGGACACAAATCTTAAGCCATGCGTTTCACTCGGTCTTATCGATAAAGAGGATTTGGAATTACTAAAAGAGGCAGGCCTTAAGCGTGTCCACAACAACATAGAAAGCAGTCCTGAATTCTTTAAAAATCTCTGTAGTACTCACACTACAGATGACAAAATCAAATTAATGAAAATGGTACACGAGGCTGGCTTAGAGCTATGCAGTGGTGGCGTCTTCGGCGTAGGCGAAAGCTGGGAAGATAGAATCGACATGGCATTTGCTCTAACAGAAATCCAGCCTGAATCCATCCCTATCAACATGCTTAAGCCAATCAAGGGTACACCTATGGAAGGCCGTGAAATGCTTGATGAGGATGAGCTTCGCCGAATAATCGCAATCTTTAAATTCATTCTCCCAAAATCATTTATCAGATTCGCCGCTGGACGTGACGTATTAGAAGATTCCGGCATGAAATGCTTCACCGGCGGCTGCAACGCCACTATCACCGGAAACATGCTTACAGTCAAAGGTGTTTCTATGGAAGAGGATTTAAAAAATATCAGAAATTTAGGATACAAATTAGCGTAATAAGATACAATGCAAATATCAATATCTGTGCTGATTCAGACACTCAGCTTAATGGATGGACATTAAAGATTAATACAAAGATATAAAGAAAGAGTGGCAACAAATTGTTTGCCACTCTTTTTATGTACAATTATCTAGAGAGTCTTTCTACAATCTTATCAAGCGTTTCGCGAGGTACTGTGCCATCACGATAAAGCTGATTGATTGTGCTTTCGCTTCCGAGTAAGGCTGTAGCATCAAGCCAAGTGCCTTTTTGAAACTCTTCATCAAATACAGCAAATATTTTTCTGTTTTTTAAAAGCTCTGAAAGCGGGTATTCTCTGTAATCCATATCAAATATTATCAGTTTTAATCTAAAAGATTAAACACGTGATAAGTACTCTCCTGTTCTTGTATCAATCTTGATTGTTTCGCCGTTCTCAACGAAAAGTGGAACGTAAACAACTGCGCCTGTTTCAACTGTAGCTGGCTTTGTAGCACCTGTAGCTGTATCACCCTTGAAACCTGGCTCTGTATCTGTAATCTGAAGCTCTACGAACATAGGTGGCTCAACAGAGAAGATAGAACCGTTGTGTGAAAGCATCTTAACGATTTCGTTCTCCTTAACAAACTTAAGAGCATCACCAATCTGATCAGCTGTAAGAGCTACCTGATCGTATGTCTCAACATCCATGAAGTTGTAAAGCTCACCATCATTGTAGAGGTACTGCATATCCTTACGATCGATACGAGCTGCTGGGAACTTCTCTGTAGGACGGAAAGATGTTTCTGTAACACCACCGTTCTTGATGTTCTTAAGCTTTGTACGAACGAAAGCTGCACCCTTACCTGGCTTTACGTGCTGGAATTCGATAACCTGATAAACCTGATTGTCCATCTCGATTGTCATACCGTTTCTAAAATCACCGGCTGTAATCATTATAAAATCCTCCTTTAATGACTCCTCTGAGCCTTCTAACCTAAATCATTTGGCAAATTGCCACACTTGTATACAGTATTTTACATTAGTCTTGACAAATTATCAAGGTTTTATTAACTTGTTTTACTATTATCAGTTTCTTCCTGGTCTGGTTCCGTGCTTTGTATAGCTTCAGATTCCTCGATTTTTGGATATATTTTATCAATGTTCCTGTGTAAATATTCTAATCTTATCGGGATGTCACAATATTCATAAAATCTTTTAATCTTATTTTGATTTTCTGTATTAATATCTTTGCACTTTTTATAAATTCTTTTTGCAGCTACAATAAATAGTAAGAAATCATCTCGGGAAATTTTAGGATTTTTAATATTTTGTTCTATCAATGAAATTTTATCACTAATAATCTTTAATAGTGTAGAACAATATGGAGTAATATCCTCCTCTCCATTATCTTTTATGTATTTCCCAAAATTATACAAATCTTCAACACTTACTTCCTGACTGTGTTTTATACTTCCATATCGTAATCTATCCATTAATGTATATTTTTCTTCTAATTTCTGTGTTGAATTGCGTTTTGAAGAGTCCAGCGTTGCTATTATCCCAACAATTATATTAGAACCGATGTAAATCGAAAATAACTCCTTACTGATTTCTTTTCTTTGTTCATTTTTTATTTTTTCTTCAAAGAAATCTACTATAACACCAGAATATATAGCAATATTTAAATAGGTTGGATTATTCAACATCATTTTCCCTATAAAATTTTTGTCATCTTTCTTTTTTTCATCTAAATATTTCTTCAGTTCATCCAATTTTAATAAATCTATTTTTAATAAGAATTGTGCAAAAGAATCTAAACTATTAATACTTGTTAAGTTTGCTTCTATCGGAATACTATTCCCATATGCTTTAAACAATAACCAAAGATAATCAGCAAGTTGTGCTAAACATTTTCTACCTACCGCATTAATAAATTCGTCTCTTTTTTGTTTCCAATCATTTAGCTCCTCAAGCACTTTCGGATTATTACTCTCGCTTTTTTTACTTTCCAAAACAGATATTTTTTCATCTGCCAAATCAAGCATTGTCTCAGTGACTTTACCCCAATCCTCTGAATAATCAATTAATCGAAAATATGTCTGTCGTAATCTTGTAAATCTTCCTTCGGTAAGTAGTTCTATATTATCTTTAATCCATTCTACTAATTCGTCTAATATCTTATTGTCAGAAGGGAGGTAGTTGATGTACTCATCGATATTATTTAGACTTCTTTCTCCTTCCCATTTACCTTTTGCATTTTTTGCATAATCTACATTTTCCCCAAGATCTAAATTTTCATCTAATGATATCATCCAGTCTAAAGCTTCGCACTCTGTTTTATTTAATTCTTTAAATAATGCATCTAAAACCGCTTTATTTTCATCTTCACTAACACCTTCATACCTTGATTTATAAATATCCAGCCCATTTTCAAATATTCCATTATATATTTCCTGAAAAATAGTTTTTATCAACCCATATGCAGCGCTGACTCTATCCTCACGAATACCGTCAAATTCATAATTTTTATTGTTTGTTATTGTTAGGATTTTTTCCCCGACCATAATACCATTTTTCCATAAGCGTTTTGCTGTCCTTGGATTAGTCAAGCTATTTATATATATTCTCAATTTAGATTCTATATAATCTACTGGGTCTGATAAATTATCGTTAATCAAATTACCTTCAAATGTATTTATAAAATCCCACTTGCCTTCCGCTTTAGCATCAATTTTTAGAATTATCTTCTCATAAATATCCCTATCCGTTACTAGAGGCATTTTATATGTTAAATCTATATACTTATCCAATATTGCACTATCTTTACCAATAGTTTCATACAATTTATCATAAGCACAAACAAGCAATGTAATACAGTTATGAAGTGAAAACGTTTCATGCAAAAGGGCTAATACCCCCATAACATTATCCTTTGGACATCTCTCCAAATCATCGATAACTATTACAATCTTTGAATTTGTTTCACTTCTAAAGGTATCTAGCAAATCATTTAGTTCGTCCTTCAATTCTTCTTTTGATTTATCTTCGCGCTTAAATAATTCATATATTTCCCCTATTTTCTCATCTTTGATTATTGATGAAAATTTACACATCTTTTCGAAATATTTTTCTATACTTGTATTGTTTAAATTACAGAAGCCTTCTTCTTCAAATACTTTATTTATCTGATTAGAAACATCTTCGAATGCAGTCTTTGGTTTTAATCCATACCCCACATTTATATACACAAATTTTAGCTTTCCTCTATCATCCTTATTAGATTCCTTCTGAGCTTTTTTTGCCATGCTTCTTACAACAGAAGTCTTACCTGATCCCCATGGACCATCTAACAATAAGGCAAATGGCTCGTCTCCTTTTCTTGAAGCTATATCTGCCAATATATTATCTACCAAAAATTGCCTTGATTTAATCAAATCCTCATATTCTTCCACAGGCAAATCAGATTCCCCAATTTCATTGTCTTCGTAGACAGAAATATACTTTAACTGATTTATCAAGAATCTTAAAATCAACGCCATAAACAGAATTATATAGAAGACCCAATCCCATTTCTTCGCAAAAGATTTTCTCCCAATAATGCAAAATGAAAACCAGGCAATTGAAATCACTATTAGAGATTTACCTGCTATTTTCTCCAAAACTAATCTATTTGTTTTATATTTGAATAATCCCAAACATATAAAATATCCAAATAGTATTGCTACTATAACCATTACCCATAAATAATCTGAAACATCACCTTTAATAATAGCTTTAGTATGAATCTCGCAATACTTACATACTCCAAAGATTGTAAGGGCAGCGCCTCCCATCACAGGTATAAAGTCTATTATTTTTTTTAGCAATTTTTCTTTAGGGCAATCGAATTCACATTTACCAATGCTAACAGTAGTAGCAAAAAACACTATACTCTGCTCCAAGCACACAAATGCAATAAGTACCGCCAAATAAATTGGCTCTTTTAAGTATGCAAACTTTGTAAAATCCATATTTTTTCTCCCTTTTTAATCTTTTTTCTATCTGCATGTAGTAGTTGTTTATTCAACACCTGTATAAATAATGTATCATATCTTTTATTGCCGTAACATAATAAAAAACATATAATTGCTATATATTTATATTTTATGAGGTAAAGCTATGGAAATCGAAAGAAAATTTTTAATAAAAGAATTACCCGATTTGGGGAAATATGATTATGTAGAAATTGAACAGGGATACCTTTGCACTCACCCTGTTGTTAGAATCCGAAAAAAGAATGACAAGTACATCCTTACTTACAAGGGAAGCGGTCTACTTGCCCATGAAGAAATAGAAGCTGCTCTTACAGAAGAGGCTTACAACCATCTGGCTGAAAAGATTGATGGCTATCTTATTACCAAGCGCCGATACCTGATTCCTCTTGCCCCATATACTATCGAATTAGATGTATTTGCTGGGCATATGGATGGGCTGATTATGGCGGAAGTAGAATTTCCATCTGTAGAAGAGGCCAATAGCTTCACACCACCTGAATGGTTTGGTGAGGATGTAACAGACGACCGTCGCTACCACAACTCTGAAATGATATTTGGCAACCCGTTGAAATAAAAATATCTAAGTATAATAAGAGCCACTAGTAGCTATCAAGCTCTTGGTGTTGCTAAAGCTAAGCTTTCCATGCGTAGCGTAGCAATATCCAAGGCTTGAGAGCGTAACTAGTGGCTCTACTTAGTATTAAATAATCTCGTATTCAAGGCTTGCAAAATCAGCCTTAAGAGTGATGGTGTCAGCTCCCTTACTCCATGTAAAGGTTGTAACTGAACCTTCGGTATTGATAGAAAGCTCACTGTCAAATCCAAATGCAGGATGTGTCTTTCTAAGGCGAAGCAACTCAAGCTGCTTCTTTACAACGTCCTTATTAAGACCTTCGTCGATTTGTTCTAGAGAAAGATTTGTTCTATTGATTTCCTTATGTCCACCTGCTCCAGCACGTGCTACAGCTTCGTGGTCATTCTTTCCTGCAAACAAATCAAGGTACCATACCTGTGGCTTACCTGGCATGAACATCTGAATTGCTCTAGCAAAGAGCATCTTCTTATCATCCTCACCAAGTGCACTATAGTATGTAGCATTTACCTGATAGTACATGTTCTTTGCTCCGTGTAGATCCTTAACGAATCCACCACGCGCAACTAAGGTATCGATGAGCTTTTGAATTTCAGACTCAGGCAATAGTCCCTTCAAATCCAAAAGAGGAATACCATCGTGGCAACCAAGCATGTTAACCACTTTAATATCCTTTTCCACCAATTCCTTAGCCCAATTAACAAGAAGTGAGCTATCATGGTTTTCGATTGCATGAATTAGTAAGCCTGGCAGGAAGAAATCGTAGGTCATGTAACCCTTACTTGCTACAAGCTCATAAATCTTCTCGCCGTAGCTTGCGTGAATCTCTGGAAGTAATGTAACTCCATTTTTATCTGCAAGCTCTCTAACCTTCTGAAGTAAATCCCATGTTCCTGGGTCGTTCAAAAAGTTTTTCTCGCCTGGCTCCTTTGGTGCATAAGCAAATGCATCCAATCTAACGATTTTAGCACCGTATGATGATAATGTCTTAAGAGTGTTCTCGTAGAATTCCCAAACAAGTGGTGACTTAATATTTAAGTCCATCTGACCTAAATATCTGCGATTGCTCTCAAGTAAATCCACTACAGCATCACGGTAGCTTTCATATTTACCAAGCTCTAAATCAGCTACTGCCTTGCCCTCTTTAATCTGAGCATTAACAACATCAGCTAATCTAGTTGCTGCCACATACTGGATGTCCATCTTTTCCATAAGATCTTCCGCTTCAATTGTCTTGTAGCGAACCTCCTGATAGAAAGTATTCCAATATGGGACATTTCTTCCATCTGGGAAACGTACCATAAGAATTGGTAGGCCTGGCTTTCTGAAGAACATATCTTTGATATATTTTTCATCTGGCTGGATGTAACCATTTTCGGTCATCTCGCCGCAGCCTTCCCAGAATTTGTTCCAGTTGATGAAGAAATCCTTATACTTAGAATTCTCTCCATTCTTAATAATGTCCTGAAACTCTTTAGATAATACAGATGCATGATTAAGGATGAAATCAAGCTTAAGATCAATGTCCATAGACTTGATATCTTCGATTGCCTGACGGCTACCTAATTCTTCATTAATGCCGTAGTCAATTACCGAGAATCCTCTATCTAAATCTGTATTAAAAATGCTAGGTAAGATGTAAAAAGACTCGAATACGTCCTTTAAATCCTCCTTGCTCAAAACCTTTACAATATCATCTAATGTGCCGCCCATTGAATCTGGGTAAGCATTCAACATAGGTCCGTTCATTTTATTCCTCCATAAAATCCGCCTGCTATTCAGCAAACTGCTCCAAGTATTACATGCTAGCGCTTGCCAACACAATGACAGTTTGCTGTATACCAGGCTCATCTAAATATTTTAACTTACTTCATAAGCTCCTCGTACTGGGCGTACGAAAGGAGTTCACCTGCTTTAGAAAGAATAATTTTTGCTTTGTGGGCCTGTGACTTTAAAAGGTTTTGTTCAAGCTCAAGTACAAGCATGGTGAATGCGCTATCAGTCTTGCCATCGCGGTTTCTAGCCTTACGATGAGCCAAAGTCTCCTCTGGTGTACTGTTAAGAAGGATTGGAATATCCACTCCATCATAGTTGTCGCTGTTACCATGTGTCCATTCAATTACTAGAACTTGAATGTTTGTAAAATCAATCTGTTCATACCAAAGTTCAGAACTGGTTCTTCCCATTCTCTTAAGGTAGATTTTATTCTGGCCTGACTTGAAAGCCTTTACAATACTAGACACTTCATCGAAATCAATTTCATTCTTTGTGCCAAGGTATCCTTCTAATCCTTTGCGACCAGCTTCAATATAAGCTGCTGCCCATGGGCATTCAGCTACATGAGCCTTGTCAGCATCTGTCTCCTCATCCTGCCATTTACGCAAGATATCGAAGTGCTCCATGCTGCCTTCGCCTGCTTTAACTAAGCCTTTCACACCTTCAGTGCGGAAAATGCGAAGTCGCTCTGCATCGTTGTACATTGGAATACGTCTAGGATAGTTGTCGCCAGACATGGTGTAAGCACCAATGCCCTGCTCATTCAGCATGTAACTGATAAGAGATGCGGTCTCAGACTTACCTACTCCCGAACCGCCACAAACTGTGATGACTGCTCTGCCATCCTTGTCAAGGACTGCATCAAGCTGATCCATAAGTGAATCCATGATTACAAGTGCCTTCTTTACGTGTTCCTCTCCTATTTCTACCTTGTCACCTGGCATATCGCCATGTGGAATGTCTCTGTATTGTTTAAGATCAATAGCCATAATAATAATCCTCCTAATCACTATAGATAAACATAAACAACACGCAAATAATTATACATAAAAAAAAGAAATTACAAAATGCAATTTCTTTTTTTTATGTAAATTACCGAAAAAACTGTCCAATTATACAAAACATATTAGTAATTTAGTCCGCTTTGTTTGTTAACAAGCATCCTAGTGTTTCATGCTCCCGCAGGCCACCTCCCATTGCAGTCAAGGGAACCTCCCTAAAGGGTCCCTCCTTAACTACATGGGGCCCTCCTGCTCGCGCTCGCCAACTATTTCTAGCTTGTTAACCACAAAGCTCATCTATGACTTACATATAATCCTTAGCGTTAGATGCGTCAACCTTTTCGAATGGAACCCAGATGTAGATACCGTCATCAGTGAGTCCTTCAAGGCCGGCAGCGGTGCCTTTGGTTACAAGGGCTTTTACGCATTTGATAGCCATAGCGCCTTGGCCTGAGGCTGACTGGTATACTGTAAACTGCATTTTGCCATCGACAATTGACTGGCAACCGCCTACTGTGGCATCAACACCTACTACAGGGATCTTGCTTAGGTCGTAGCCGTGGCTTGCCAAGTAATCTGCTGCGCCAACTGCCATGGAATCATTGTTACAGAACACTGCATCAAATGGCTGCTTTGTCTTTTCAACGATTGCCATCATATCCTTTGCTTTATTTTCATCCCATTCCGCACTATCATCAAATACAGTATTCACCTGAACTCCGTTTTCTTTAAAGTATTTGTACACTGATACGGAACGTGCAATAGCAGCGTTATGTGTCAGTGGACCACGGAGCATTACGACATTTATGCTGCTTGGTTTACCAAGAGCGTTCCAAACATATTCAGCCTGATAGGTGCCTGCATCCTGCTCGTAGCTGCTGACTACCATATATTTATCCTTCTCCAGGAACTCCTTATCAGGTGCACCATTTACATAGATAATAGGAACATCGCCTGCTGCAACCTCAAGCTGAAGTGCAGTACTTCTATCAACTGGCAGACAAATAATTGCATTATATCCGCTACTTACAGCGTCCTTTATCTGATTTACCTGGTCATTAACTGTATTGCAGCCCTCTCCAATATCAAATGTAACACCCTCTGTTGCTGCATTCTCCTGAAGAGATTCTTTTAACAAAAGCTTAAAATCATCATCTGGTGGTGCTGTATAGAATACCTTAACACCCTTGCCAGAACCAGAACCGCCGCCACTGCTGCTACCGCAGCCTGTTAGCATCAGGCCTGTTGCCATAACGATTGTCAAAAGAAGCACTACCAGCTTTTTCATTTTGTTATTAGCTCTCATAATCGTCCTCCTTCACAATCTTAAACTGCTGTACATAATCTGTAAGAGTCTGGGATGTATTTGCCAGCTCGTGAGAATTGTCCGCCACATCCTGACTGCTTGAGGTAATGGACTGAGCCTGTTCTACCATGTGCTTAGAGGTCTCAAGGATTTCATCTGCACTAGCCGCCTGCTCCTCAGAAATAGCAGCTACGTTAGTAGATACCTCATCAACCTTCTGTACATCCTGAATCATCAGATCAAGAAGCTCATTTGACTTTTCAATATTCTTATAAATCTTATCAAATGTTTCAACTGCCGTACCAATTAATTCGCTATTAGCTTCAATGTTTCTTGCACTGTTTTCTGCCTGGGCAACAACAGAATCAATGGCCTTGCCTACATCATTGATAAGACTTGCAATATTATCGGCACTATCTGCTGATGTCTGAGCCAGCTTACCAATCTCTGTAGCAACTACCGCAAAGCCCTTTCCTGCCTCACCAGCACGGGCTGCCTCAATAGATGCATTAAGTGAAAGAAGATTTGTCTCATCGGCAATCTCTGCAATAAGTCCAACAATCTTTGTAATCTCTTCAGATGCCTTACCAACCTGGTTAATAGAATCAACCAAGGCATCGTTGCTGTTTTTGATTCCTTCCATGGCAATTGAAAGCTGCTCCATATCAGCACGTCCCTGCTTACTGATTTCAACAGTTTCCTTCATGCTTTCGTTAGCCTGATTAGAATTCTCTCTTGTATCAGAAACAACCATAGCAAGAGTAGTAGCATTTTCTGCAATCTCATTAACTGCAAGGGCTAGCTCATCAACTGTATTCTTCAGATTAACCATTGCATTTTCCTGTGACTGAGAAGCATCAAACATATCCTTACTTACTCTATCACTGTTATCAGATTCCTGCTTTAGCTTATCAGACTCATCACTGATGCTTGAAAGCATCTTACGCATAAGCACAACGAACCTGCCAACCTGTTCACCCATAACACCGATTTCATCGTTAGATTCCTTAGCAACCTCGATAGTAAAATCACCATCGCTCATTGCTGAAATATTCTGGGTAATAGATGCGATTGGTCTTACAACACGTCCGATGATTACGCTAATCATAATAGTAATCAATACAACTGCAATGGCACCAACACCAAAAAGAATAAGACCAAGCTTTTGTATATCCGCAAGAATAATGCTATCAGCAATATAAGAAACAAGCACCCAGTTTGTTCCTGATATTTCACTAAAAGCTACTGTATATCCGCTGATTTCCCCGGTTGCATAATCACCTGCTGAAATCTTCTTATATGCACCCTTGATAATAGGATCATTACTGCTATCACTAATTGTGGTTGATACCAGGCTATCATCTCTGTGGGCAAGAATCATCATATCATCTGTATCCACCAAAAATGAGCTGGCATTTTTCATCTTTACACCAGAATTAACGATGATAGTAATCTGATCCAATGTAACATCTGCTGCTGCAACCCTTATATCATCACCATTGCTTTTAATAATTCCCGATGCAGAAATTACATACTGACCATCAGCATTTTTATATGGTCTACCATAGGCCATATTTACACGTGACAGGCCTTCCTTAAACCATTGCTGCTCTGTTGGATTAGATATAGAAATATCTGCGCCATTTCCACAGAAAACCGCCCCAGTATTAGAAGCCACATATACACCATTAGGAGAATTAGTATTAGAACCCACATAAGAAGTCAGGTACTGTACCAAAACTTCGTCATCAGGCTGCATACCTTCTATTCCCTTTTTGACTGCGGCAAAATTCTCTAAATTTTCACTTAGCCACGAACTAATGTTATCTGCCTGATTTCCAATAGAACTTTCCAGGTTTGCCTGTGCCATCTCCTGCATCCTATTTTTAGACAGAATCGAAGATATCACTACCAGCACGATTATCATAACAATAACAGCTGGAATGATTAGTAATAGAAGCTTGTCCTTAATCTTCATTACTTTTTCCTTTTTCTCTTTTACTTGTTTTGCCATAGCATCCTCCATCGCAATATATAGCACGTACACCATGCATTGTCTGAATTTTAACACTAATTTGTGTATTAAGTGTTACAATTCACCCCTTCGTTAATTTTTGTCTCATTTTTTAACAAAAAAGCAGCCTAGATAAACTAGACTGCTTGATAGGTTTCAATACTATCTGCGGAAACGTGTGGTTTCGTATTTAGCTCTTGTTCTGACACAAACCTTTAAATCCTGTACTCTTGTATCAATGTCTCCGTCTTCAATTACCACATCGATGGATGAAGCCATATTGTCAATTAATAGATTATCAAAATCCATTACAGGTGTTGCCACCAGAATTTTGTATTTTTCCTCAAAGGAGTCGGTGTCTAAAAACTCTAAAAGGATTGGATTAATCTCCTGCTCTTCTTGTCTCTCCATATATGCTGTCCTCCTTGTTTTTTTATATTCTAGCGATAATTTGTGTAATAAATATGTCTTGCCAGATTGGCATTACCAAAATCTACGATTATTATTCCATAGCTGGTTTCTGGCTTAAGTTTATATTCCATTAGTAATTCATTTAGTGTCTTGGCGTAACCCCTTGGATGACCTATTTTACCATCACCGCTGGTACTTGTAAAATTAAAAAACCAAGTATTTTCATCAGCTTCGCAATTTTCTAAGCCATCTACAACAGCGTTGTATTTATCCTCCACAGAATATTTGTATCGGTCCTGAACCCATAGTCTGCAATTGTCGTACACATATAGCTCGTAAGGGATGTCAGAAGGTACTCTATTATTCTGCTCAGCCCAGCTCATGTTAAGACCGGTAATGCCAGTACCCATTTCATCCTCAAACCTGGTCATTAGAACAGCTCGTCCTCTTGCCTCTGCAAGTGTTGGAATTTCATCTTGGGTGTACCAGTAGTCTTTGTTAGATTTGAGTTCCTTTTGTAGAAGCTTTTGGATATCACTGACAGAATGATTATTGTCTTCTATCTTAATATTAACTATTACTGTTTCTGTTGGATGTTGCTGTAAGAATGTGTATAAATCCTTAGTTACATCATCGAAATAAAGATAATCTGAAAATAGATTGCCATCCTTGTGGCAGTTGGCAAAATTATGAACCAGCTTTAGCTTTCCATCGCTTTTTATATCGTCTATTGCAACTCTTAAATCCAGGTATCTATAGCCGTCTTCCAGCTGAGTAATTATATCATTATCCTGACATCTCATAACGTATCCTAGCATTACATTTGAGGCGGCAGAATCATGGGTGCCTGGTATTGTGATCTGTGATAGATATACCTCATCATCTATATACTGCATCCAGTTAGATGTATCGGAATATGGTGCATCCATATCAATCGCAAAATCAGCTTCAGTATTATCATCACTGACAAACAAGGCAATCAAAATTACTATTATGATTGCAATCATTGCTCCGCAGGTTATTCTAAAAATCCGTCCCTTCTCCATATGCATGCCCCCATTTCTTAAAATTATTCTCGATTATTTATTATTATTTTAGCATTCTTTAGTGACAAAGTCTTTTAGTTTCTTTAAAATATAGATTATGATTGAACGAAAAAGATTATTATCAATAGGATATTATAAAAAAGCTCCCTCATTTACAGGGAGCGATAAAAACAAATGTTATAAAATTGAAAAGTTTGTTGAAGAAGGGGCCGAAGAGCCTGTTTTTAAAGCCACAATGTGGCCAGGCCCTTACAGCTCGGAAAACACTCCTGAGGAGCAAAAGATTTCAAACACTGCGCCATTTACTGAAGAAGGACTTCAGCAGCTGGTGGACTGGATGAACGCTACAGAGCTCTAAGAGGATTTTGAAGCGCGTTTGTTTTCATACATATATGAATCGGCGCGCTTTACTAATGCTTTAAAATCTGTATCCTTATCGGCGTCATAGCAGGCATATCCAAGTGCCACACCTATATCGTATTCATATCTGTAATCCATATTTGCTTTAAGGATTTTAGCATCAAACTGCTTTTTCAAGCGTTCAAGATTTATATGCTCTCCTGCTGGAATAATACAGCAGAACTCATCTCCACCTGTTCTATAGCAATTTCCGTATTCGCCATAAACATCACCAAAGATTTGTGCAACTGTGGTAATGTATTCATCTCCAGCTTCATGGCCGTAGGTATCATTACATTTCTTTAAACCATTTGCATCTGCCACTACAGCAACTAGGCCATCTAAAGTGCTGCCCACCTTTGCATGACTTTCGAAAGCATTTCGATTAAAAAGACCTGTCATACTATCAGTAAGGGCAAAGGCCTCTAACTGTTTTGCTCTGCGTCCTTTTTCAATAATGACATTGGCATCATTGATCAAATCTCTTCCAAGAATAAATACAAATATAAAGAAGACGTAACGTCCGATTTTATCTGCATCTCCTAAATGTGTATAGTATTCTTTAAAATCTACAATGCATGCTAATAGGAATAAGGACAAGCCCACAACGCATATTTCATTCTGCTTTGTTTTTTGATTTCTGATAATCTGGAAAATCATTCCAACAACCAGATAGAGACCAGAAACAAATAGCAAAATCTGGACAAACACAAGTGTCTGCCTGTATTCCCTAATCTTAAGGAAATGAAGGGCTGTAAGCACCACAAACTGTATCATAGAATATAAGATAATTATATTTGTTATGAATTTGCTACGTAATTCCAAGTAAGCATCAAAAAACTTTACAAATGGTGGCACTACAAGCATCAAGCATAGATATGGTACAAGTGAATCTACCACCTTATTGTTCATCAGCAATGAAGACGCCTCCGTCTCATTGATCGACCATACTCCACAGAAAAAGGTGAAGTATGCTAAATACAAGAGCTTTCTATCCAGATTTTGTTTCTTGTACATAGCCATGTAATAAACAAAAAGACCAATACTTAATATAAGGATTACTACACTAATAAAAAATCTAGGCATAGATTTTGCCATTACATTGTTATACATTTCATAAGAGTTTCCAATGAAAAAGGTGAATTTCTGATCTTTAACCTCTTTATATATAGGAGCTATAGTAATAGCTACAAAATGCATATTTTCATTGATATCAATGAAATGAAAACCAGAACCAACAGATGAGGACCAAAAACCACCATCATTGGCAGTAGAATAAATTTCACGACCTGAGGTATATGCTGCTACCCTCTGATGAGAAGTGTAAAACATAATACCTGAATAATGATAATCAAAATCTGTTAAATCGAAAAAATATTCTGTAGAACCATCTGCGAGATGAGCTACAGAAAATGGTTTTATCTCGATATCTATAGTATCCTTCTTATCGTCATTAGTAGTGACATAACAAAGAACCATGATTAAAATAGCCATGATTAATGCAATTATATTTAATTTTTGAGCCCAATAGGCCATGTTTCTTTGTTTCATAACCACCTAACGACTTTCAAAAGTGTTATATATTATTATACCTTCACATTTTGTTCACACTTTATAACTCATTATACAGGCTACCCTTATACTAGTCAACCTATATCTAGAATCTTGGTAACTATACAGTTTTTTAAGACACAAAAACCTCCAGCTGCAACTGGAGGTTCGATAGTTTAGTAGATGAATTTCTTTATGTAGTTATAAAGCTTATCATTTCCAATTATGTAGCTGGAATGATCTTCGCCTTTTAAAATCAAAAGCTCTGATTTTGGGATATTTGAGGCAATTTTGACTGTCTCTTTTTCCTTAATACAATCTTTCTCTCCTGCGATAATCATTGCAGGAATGGAAATACGCTGTAGTTGGGATACATCAATATCTGGCTCCATTAACATCATTAAGGTTCTAGGATCACCTGTTTTTTTGTATTCCCTTTTCATTTCTCTTAAATCTCTATGGTGGATGCCCGCAGGATTAAGATTCGCTCCGCAACAAACTATTCTAGAAAGTAACTTGCTTGCCTTTATAGCCACCAAAAGGGCTACAATTCCACCATCTGAAAAACCAACTATTGTAGGGTATTCAATGTCCAGGGCTTTAATCAAATTAATAACATCATTAGCCATATCAACATAATGATATTCCTTTGGCGTAGCACTTTCGCCATGCCCTCTCAAATCCATGGCATACACGGTGTGTTCTCTGCCCATGGTCTTAACAAGCTCATCAAAAATATGATGGTCTTCTTTATTACCATGGATAAGAATAACCGGCGTCCCCTCGCCGGTCTTCTCATAGCATATGACCTGTGAATTTAACTGAATGTACATATTCAACCCTCTCTTAGAATTAGAATAAGAACTATTTCGCATCAATAACCTGCTTCATGTCATATAATCCTGCTGATTTTCCAGCTAAGAATTTAGCTGCTTCAACTGCCCCCTTTGCGAAAACACCCTTTGAATAAGCTGTATGCTTAATAGTGATTACCTCATCTAATCCTGCAAAAATCACTTCGTGCTCACCTACAATATTTCCGCCACGTACAGCAGATATTCCTATCTCGTTCTTTGGACGCTTCTCTCTTCTATCTGCTCTACCATATACATAATCATATTTTTCATCTAGTGCCTCGTTACATGCATCTGCAAGTGCAAGCGCTGTTCCACTTGGGGCATCTAGCTTTTGGTTGTGATGCTTTTCTACTATCTCAATATCAAAACCGGCATCAGCAAAAATCTGTGTAGCCTTCTTGCATAAATCAAAAAGTGTATTAATGCCAAGAGACATATTTGCTGAACGAAGTATACCGCATGACTTGCTAGCCTTATCTACATGTGCAATCATCTCCTCAGAAAGACCTGTAGTGCATAATACTACGTTTTTCTTATTGCTCTCGCAGTAATCTAAAAGATTATCTACAGCTGCTGCGTTAGAAAAATCAATAATTACATCGAAATCAACATCAACCTTATCTATAGAATCAAAGACTGGATAATCGTTAGCAACACCTGTAAATTTATCTACACCGGCAACTATTTGGATTTCCTTATCGTCTTTACACAAATCTGTGATAACTCTTCCCATGTGACCATTGCAACCATGCATAACTGCTTTAATCATTCTTTTCACCTCATATTCTACTTTTAACTAAGTTTATTAAAAGTCACTATAAAATACAAGAGCCAGAGGTTATTTCTCTGACTCTAATCTTAATACACTATCTGCTATTTCATATAAGCCTTCAGACATATTCTGGCCAGTAAGGATAACATTTGTAGCAATTGATTTACCCTCAAGAGCTCCTGTAATATCATCCTCGGACACAATGCCCTCATCCAATACTCCAAGAACCTCATCTAGTATAAGCAAATCGCATTCGCCTGTTCCTAATACCTTTCTGGCATAGTTCAAGCCATTAAGAATGTTAATCTTTTCTTCCTGCTTCTGCTCCTCTGTGAGATTCTCAAAGCCGTCCTTGGAACGCTCAAATCTGAAAAGCTTGATTTCAGGCTCAAGCTTTTCAAAATATTCTGTATTTGTCTCTGATTTAAGAAACTGTATTATAATGCACTTTTTGCCCTGTGATGCAAAGCGAATGGCATTTCCAAGTGCTGCTGCGGATTTTCCTTGTCCATTACCGTAGTATACTTGTATAGTTCCCTTTTCCATGATTCTCCTACTTTCTAATGCTAGCTCTCTTTCTCATTAGTGGATCAAGTATTCTCTTTCTAATTCTGAGAGATTCAGGAGTTACCTCCAAAAGCTCATCAACATCAATAAAGTCAAGTGCCTGCTCAAGGCTTAATACTCTAGGTGGTACAAGTGTAAGAGCCTCATCAGCTGATGATGAACGTGTATTTGTAAGATGCTTCTTCTTACATACGTTAAGCTCGATATCCTCGGCACGTGAGCTCTGGCCGATAACCATACCAGAATAAACCTTCTCGCCTGGTCCGATAAATAAAGTACCACGCTCCTGAGCTGAGAATAAACCATAAGTAACTGACTCACCAGTCTCGAAAGCAATAAGTGAACCCTGCTTACGATAAGCAATGTCACCCTTGTATGGCTCATAGCCTTCGAAAATAGTGTTGATGATTCCGTTACCCTTTGTATCTGTCATGAATTCTCCACGGTATCCAATAAGACCACGTGCAGGAATCTTAAACTCAATTCTTGTGTAACCACCTGTGATAGGTGTCATGTTCTGAAGCTCACCCTTACGCTGTGAAAGCTTCTCGATAACTGCTCCTGTAAATTCATCAGGAACATCTACATAAGCGCGTTCCATTGGCTCAAGCTTACGTCCCTTTTCATCTGTATGATAAAGAACCTCTGCCTTTGATACGGCAAACTCAAAGCCTTCACGACGCATGTTTTCAATAAGTACTGATAAGTGAAGCTCACCACGACCAGAAACCTTTAGTGAATCTGGTGAATCTGTATCCTCCACTCTAAGTGAAACGTCTGTGTTTAATTCCTTCATAAGACGCTCACGAATGTGACGTGATGTTACATACTTACCTTCCTGACCAGCAAGTGGACTATCATTTACAATGAAGTTCATTGAAATAGTAGGCTCGGAAATCTTCTGGAAAGGAATTGGATTTGGTGCATCAACTGCACAAATTGTATCACCAATGTGGATATCTGAAATACCAGAAATCGCAACGATTGAACCGATATTTGCTTCATCTACATCTACTTTATTTAATCCATCATATTCAAAAAGCTTTGAAATACGAACCTTATTGCTCTTCTCAGGATCATGTGCATTTACAACAATAGCATCCTGATTTACCTTAATAGAACCATTTTCAACCTTACCGATACCGATACGTCCAACATATTCATTGTAATCGATTGTTGAAATAAGAACCTGTGTAGGTGCTTCTGGATCACCAGTTGGAGCTGGAATGTAATCTACGATTGTCTCGAAGAGAGCTGTCATATCCTTATGCTCTTCGTCAAGACTCTTCATAGCATAACCTTCCTTGGCACTTGCATAAATGAATGGGCAATCAAGCTGCTCATCAGATGCATCAAGATCCATGAAAAGCTCTAATACTTCATCGATAACTTCATCTGGACGTGCCTCTGGTCTATCGATTTTGTTGATACAAACGATAACAGGTAAATCCAAATCAAGAGCCTTCATAAGAACGAACTTTGTCTGAGGCATTGCGCCTTCGAAAGCATCTACAACAAGAACAACACCGTTAACCATCTTAAGTACACGCTCTACCTCGCCACCGAAATCGGCATGGCCTGGTGTATCGATAATGTTAATCTTTGTATTCTTGTAGTAAACTGCTGTATTCTTTGAAAGAATAGTGATACCACGCTCACGCTCAATATCATTTGAGTCCATGACACGCTCTGCAACTTCCTGGTTCTCTCTGAATACACCAGACTGCTTTAAAAGCTCATCTACAAGTGTAGTTTTACCATGGTCAACGTGTGCAATAATTGCAATGTTTCTAATATCTTCTCTACTCTGTACTGACATAAAATTTCCTTTTCTACTGCATATCTCTAGGTACCGTAAAAACCCCTGGTCCTAGTCCGCTGGTTACGCTAACAAGTGGTCTTATAGTTTTTCAAGCTCCCGCAAGCCATCTCCCATTGGAGCCAAGGGAACCTCCCTAAAGGGTCCCTCCTTAACTCCATGGGGGTCTTCGTTCCACTTCGGTCGTTGCTAAGCAAAGGTCCACTGGACCTTTAGCAACCTCTTGCTCGCGCTTACCAACGTTGAGAGCCACTTGTTATCTACCAGCTCACTTAAAATCGTTATTTGGTAATTTAGAATACGTGGCAACATAACCTACGCGAGCGCGAGCAGGAGGGCCCCATACCGAGTGAGGAGCTACCGCACCGGAGCGGCAGTATGGGAGATGGCCTGCGGGAGCACGGAGTACTATGATGCCACGTTCAAAACTCTACGATTACTTAGTAGGAACGAGTTCGGTTTTGCCGCCCATGTATGGCTGAAGTGCCTTAGGGATGGCTACGCTACCGTCTGCGCGAAGGTTGTTCTCCAAGAATGCGATAAGCATACGTGGTGGAGCAACAACTGTGTTGTTAAGTGTGTGTGCGAAGTACTTTGTACCATCCTCACCCTTAACACGAATCTTAAGACGACGTGCCTGTGCATCGCCAAGGTTAGAGCAGCTACCAACTTCGAAGTACTTCTTCTGACGTGGTGACCAAGCCTCAACGTCGCAAGACTTAACCTTAAGATCTGCAAGATCTCCTGAACAGCACTCAAGTGTACGTACAGGAATATCTAAGCTACGGAATAAATCTACTGTATTGTTCCAGAGAATATCATAGTACTTCTTTGATTCCTCTGGCTTGCAGACAACAATCATTTCCTGCTTCTCGAACTGGTGAATACGATAAACACCACGCTCTTCAATACCGTGTGCGCCCTTTTCCTTACGGAAGCATGGGCTGTAGCTTGTAAGTGTATAAGGTAAATTAGCTTCATCATTAAGAGTATCGATGAACTTACCAATCATTGAGTGCTCTGATGTACCGATGAGGTATAAATCCTCGCCCTCAATCTTGTACATCATGGCATCCATTTCCTCGAATGACATAACACCAGTAACTACGTTTGAACGAATCATGAAAGGTGGAATGCAATATGTAAATCCTCTATCAATCATGAAATCACGAGCATAAGAAATAACTGCTGAGTGAAGACGAGCAATATCTCCCATTAAGTAATAGAAGCCATTACCTGCAACCTTACCTGCAGCATCTAAATCGATACCATTGAAGCGTTCCATAATATCTGTATGATATGGAATCTCGAAATCAGGAACAACTGGTTCACCAAACTTTTCGATTTCTACATTGCAAGAATCATCTGGGCCGATTGGAACTGAAGGATCGATAATGTTAGGAATCTTCATCATGATTTCCTCTACCTTATCAGCAAGCTCCTTTTCAACTGGCTCTAATTCCTTAATCTTCTGCTTAAGCTCGGCTACCTCTGCCTTTGCTGCCTCGGCCTCTTCCTTCTTGCCCTGAGCCATAAGAGCACCAATCTGCTTTGATGCCTTATTCATCTCAGAACGCATGTCATCAGCCTGCTGCTGTGTAGCACGTCTCTTGTCATCAAGCTCGATGACCTCGTCAACGAGGCCAAGCTTGTGCTCCTGGAATTTCTTTTTAATGTTTTCTTTTACTGCGTCTGGATTCTCACGTAAAAACTTAATGTCTATCATTTCTAATCTCCTAATCTAATCTTAGTTCTTCTTAGCAATCTTAACCTTCATAATGTACCAAAGCTGTGTTGCAATGAAGATAGATGAATATGTACCAGCAATTACACCAGCAAGAAGTGGTAATGCAAACTCTCTGATTGATGAAACACCAAGGATGAGAAGCATAAGTACCATGATTGCTGTAGTAATAGATGTTGAAATACTACGTGATAATGTCTGTGCTAATGAGCTATTGCAAAGCTCTGCAAGATTCTCGGCTGTCTCTGTTCTGATAGCCTTGTGGTTTTCTCTGATACGGTCAAATACAACGATTGTATCGTTAACTGAATATCCGATAACTGTAAGCATACATGCAATAAATGCTGAGCCAACAGAAATACGAGCGAATGCATAAAGCGCAAGTACAATAAGTACATCGTGGATAAGTGCAATAATTGCAGATGATGCAAATCTAAGATCCTTAAATCTGAACCAAATATAAACAAGCATGCAAAGTACTGCAACAATAACAGCGATTGTAGACTGGCTACGCATTTCACCTGAGATTGTAGATCCAATACTCTGAGAAGTGATTGACTCTTCCTTAACAGAGAACTTGCTCTCGAGCATTTCGTTAAGTGAGCTTCTCTCTTCAAGTGTAAGTGTACGTGTCTTGAAGATTGCCTGATTGCTTCCATCTACTGTTGTAGTCTGGATGCTTCCCTCGCTGATTCCAAGTGTATCAGCGATTTCTGGAACAACCTTAGCATCTAAATCTGAAAGTGAGTATGTCTCGTTGAAATCTACTGTTGTAGATGTACCACCTAAGAACTCAAGAGAGTAGTTAAGACCTCTACCATCCTTAGCCTTGAATATACCCATTGTAATAAAGCCTGCTGCAATAATTGCAACTGAAACTGTCATGAAGATGGCCTTCTTTGCTACGAAGTCGAACTTTGTAGGCTCCTTAGCCATTCCGTATGCCTTTGGTGAACGAACGCCAAGTGCATAGAAGGAATTCATAAGAATTCTTGTAATAACAAGTGCTGTAAACATTGATAAAACAACACCAAGTGCAAGTGTGATAGCAAATCCCTTAACTGTACCTGAACCAAGTACGCCAAGAACTGCTGCTGCGATAAGTGTTGTGATGTTACCATCTAAGATAGCTGATAAAGCCTTTGAGAAACCTGTCTCAATAGCTGAAATAACTGGACGGCCAGCCTTGATTTCCTCACGGATACGAGCGAAGCAGATAACGTTAGCATCTACCGCCATACCGATTGAAAGAATCATACCTGCGATACCAGGAAGTGTAAGTGTAATATCAAATGCCTTGAGAATGCTAATAAGCATTGCTGTGTAAAGTGCAAGTGCAAGTGAAGCAACAACACCTGGTACAAAATACATTGCAATTAAGAAGATCATAACTACAACAAGACCAACGCCTGCTGCAATAAGTGATGTACGAAGTGCATCTGAACCAAGCTGAGCACCTACCACCTGTGACTCTAATTCTGTAAGCTCGATATCAAGACCACCGATACGAATATATGAAGCAAGCTTATCAGCTGCATCAAAATCTTCCATACCCTCGATTACACAGTTACCATTTGTGATAGCTGAATTAACCTTTGGAACTGAAACAAACTGACCATCATAGTAGATACCGATTGTATCGCCTGAAGCAACTGCTGCCTTTGTAGCTTCTGCAAAAGCCTTTGTTCCTTCATCATCGAATGTAAGCTGAACTACATACTCTGTAGCATTTGTAGTCTGATTTGTCTGTGAACCAGCCTGTGAGCTCTTAACATTCTTACCAGTTGCGATAACAGAACCGTTATCAATAAGTGTCTGGATATCGTAATTTAATACATATCCTGGAACACCATTTTCATCTGTGCCGTAAGAATAGTTTTCTGTACCCTCGCTGTCTTTCTGAGCGATGAAGTAAAGTGTACCTGGAGTACCAAGCTCCTCTAAAAGAGCGTTAGCATCTGAAACACCAGGAATTTCTACTGTGATACGCTTATCGCCTACACGATAAACATTTGCTTCTGTTGTTGAGCTTTCTTCGCCCAAGTCATTTTCGATACGCTGCTGGAGCTTAAGGATTGTATCCTGCATCTGCTCATCTGTTGGTGTCTTACCAACTGCTTCGTAAGTGATGGAAACACCACCATCCAAATCCAAACCAAGCTTTAAGCTGTCTGCATTTTCCTTAATTGTGCCTGAAAGAACTATAGCTGCATAGTATCCTAATAACCCAAGGATTACTACAAACGCTACTAGCCAGGCAATACCCTGTCCCTTTTTTAAACGTTTCATAATCATTCTCCTATCTTATTTTTATGTGCTGAAATTTGTGTAAGCTTCGCTTACCAGAATGCTGTAAGATTGCCTTTAGTAATCTACTCACATTCCTGTTCGCTTTTGTGAACCTTAAGAGCAATAGCACATTCGATACGTTTTTTCTGTAGCTCACAGCCTACATGATAATTTCCAAGGATGCTTCCTGTGAAATTATAAGCATTTGCTGCGCAGCCGCCACTACAATAAAATCTAGCAAAGCAATTTCTACATTCTTCCTTTGCATATACATTGCAATGCTTAAACTGATTAACGACGTCTGTCTTCTGTACCCCATGCCAAACATCGCCAAGACAAAAGTCAGTGTTACCAACAAACTGGTGGCATGGATAAAGCTCGCCAGTAGGTGTTACTGCCAAATATTCTGTTCCGGAGCCGCAACCAGATAATCTCTTATAAACACAAGGGCCACCCTCTAAATCAATCATGAAGTGGAAGAAATTGAAATCTTCCTCTGTACCCTGGCGTCTCATCATCTCTGCTGCAAGATTATCATATTCTTCAAAAAGCTTTGGTAAATCTTCCTCGCGGAGTGCGTAGTCATCTGTTTCCTGTGCTACTACAGGCTCAACACTGATCTGCTTGAAGCCCTCATTGGCAAGATGTAACACGTCCTTTGAAAAATCAAGATTATTTCTAGTGAAGGTTCCTCTGATGTAGTACTTATCCTGATTTCTAGATTCTGCTAATTCCTTGAACTTTGGCATTACTAATTCATAGCTAGGTGCGCCCTTTCTGAATGGTCTCATAAGGTTATGAATCTCTGGACGACCATCGCAGCTAAGAACTACATTGCCCATTTCCTTATTAACAAACTCCTGAACCTCTTCGTTCAATAAAACTCCGTTAGTTGTAAGTGTGAAACGGAAGTTTTTGTTGTGTTCCTTTTCGAGAGAACGACCGTAGGCTACTAAATCCTTTACCACCTGCCAGTTCATTAAAGGCTCGCCGCCAAAGAAATCAACCTCAAGGTTGCGTCTGCTACCTGAATTAGCAACTAGGAAATCTAAAGCCTGCTTTCCTACCTCGTAACTCATAAGCTCACGCTTACCTGTGTGATATTCGCCTTCTTCTGCGAAGCAATATTTACATGCAAGGTTACAATCGTGTGTGATATGTAAGCATAATGCCTTAACTACTGTAGGGCGTGCTGAGAAATCTGCAATACGAGGTTCGTAATTGTCCTCTGTGAAAAGGGAACCGTCCTCAATAAGCTGATTTATCTCTGAACGAATTCCTTCGATTTCTTCTGCAGGAATTTCGCTATGATTCTTTTTAAGAGTTGCGACTGCATCCTCCTCTCCATGCTCCTGCCAGAGAGCTAATAATTCGTATGTAATTTCATCTACGACATGGATTGCGCCGCTGTTAATATCTATAACAATGTTATAACCATTGTTCTTAAACTGGTGTATCACTAAAAATAAGTCCTTTCATAAACGCACAATAGACCGTTCGCCCTATAATAGGGTGACCGGTCTTGTGGTTAAATAATAAAAATTGTTACAAGATTAGTTCTTGTGCTCACAGCTCTGGTTACCAACTGTGCAAGATGTCTTGCAAGCTGACTGGCATGATGTCTGGCACTCGCCACATCCGCCTTCTTTAACTGTGTTCTGTAATCTCTTAGTATTAAGTGTCTTAATATGCTCCATAATAGTTCTCCTTTTAAATAGATTTGCTCCTATGAGCTAAAAAGCTAGTGTAAATTATACTACAGGTAGCAAAAAATATAAAGTCTTTTCCTATTCAGCTACTACGCTTGTAGAATTTACTACTGCATTTTCAACACAAAAATCTGTAGCTTTTTCTGTAAGATATGCTAACTTGAAGTATTTTTCTCCGCCATATCCGTCAACAGAAAAATCCTTGTAGAAGGAATCTTCATCCTTGTAGCCCATCTGCGAATAAATCTTGCTGATGAAATCGCTGTAGTCCTTATCATCAACCTTTATGTTCTCAGCCTTGGCAATTGCTTCAAGGATAAGCTCTGTCTTTGTAGACTCTTCTACGTTTGCCTTAATCTTTGCTACCTCTTCATCATAATCATATCCCATAGAGGTAATGTAATCCTTAAGAGTGGTGCCGTATGCCTGATACTGCTTGTCCTGCATTGTAAGGATAAGATCAAGTCTTGCCTGAAGAAGATTTTCAGGAACTTCTGAAACCTTGCTGTTTTTAATGATTGCATTTAAAACTGCTGTTTCTGTATCGTTCTTAAGATTGCTCTCAAGCTTGCTGTTGTATGAATCCTTAAGAGAATCCATGTATTTATCTACTGTATCATAGCCGAATTTTTCAGATACGATATCATCTGTTAAATCCTTCTTTGATGAGATAGCCTTTGCAATGTAATTAACCTGGAATGTAAATACAACTGTCTGTCCTGCTAAATCTGCATTGCCATAATTCTCTGGGAAAGTAACCTCGTAAGCTACCTCTTCGCCAACCTTGTGTCCTACAAGACCTGTGGTAAATCCATCGATATAGCCCTGTGTCGAGCCTGCTGAACAGTTATTAGCAATATCAAGTGTCTGGTCCTCTGCTGAACCGCCATCAAAAGCAACCCCATCCTGTGAACCAACATAATCAACATTAACGATGGAATCTTCCTGGATTTCCTTTTGGCTCTTGTCCTCAACGAAAATAGCTGACTGAGAAATTGTGTCTGCTACATATTTATCAAAGCCATCATCAGTGTATTCGTACTCACCTTCAACGGTAACTTCGATTCCCTTGTAATCCCCCAAGGTTACGTAATCATCTACGTTATATTCAATTTCAGTCTGCTCTGCTGTAGATTCCTTTTTAGAATCCTTGCTGGCACTATCAGAAGAATCTGATTTGCCACATGCACTCACTGATAAAATCATTGTTGCAGCTAGAGCAAGGGCTAAAAATCTATTTCTCATGACATATCCTCCTTATTATGTACAAATCTTGGTTAAGTGTATCACAGAACCTGCTTAAAAGCAAAAAACATGAGCCTTTATCCACATAATATGGAAAGGCTCATGGATTAATTAACATTGCTTATTTATTTTTTGTGGACTGCTTTTTTTCCTTTTTTTCTTCCTTTTTTTCAAGCTTTGTACGCTCGTACATGACAGTCATTGTCTTAATCTTTTCTGCCAGCTCCTCTGTAAGCTCACCCTCTAACAATCGCCACTGCCAATTGCCAGTCTGAGTTCCAGGCACGTTGATTCGATTGTATTTGCCAAGTCCAAGATAATCCTGCATCTGGGCAACAAACAAAACTGCCACAGAGCTCATTCCGCCTCTAATCATGCCCCAATTGAAGCCCTCGGAACGTGAAATCCCAAGATAATTTTTAGCATAATCTCTGTCCTTCTTTTTAGAGGTCTTGTACCACTCCATAACTGTGGCATTGTCGTGAGTACCTGTGTAGCAGATACAATGCTTGTCGTAGGTGTGAGGCTGATAGTTGTTAGGCTCACCAGAATCAAAGGCAAACTCCAACACCTTCATACCTGGCCAATTGCTGTCCTTAAGGAGCTGAACAACGGTAGGTGATGGCTCTCCCAAATCCTCTGCGATAAACTCTGTTTTTGGGAACTTCTTATTAAATAGGCCAACCAAATCCATACCTGGGCCCTTCTTCCACTGGCCGTTCTTTGCTGTCTTATCCCCAGCTGGCACTGCCCAATATTCGTCAAAGCCTCTGAAATGATCAATTCTAAGGACGTCATAAAGCTTTGTGGCACCCTCAATTCTGCGAAGCCACCAACCATACTTATCCTTCTTAAGTGCCTTCCAATCGTAGCATGGATTTCCCCAAAGCTGACCGTCAGCACTGAAATAATCTGGTGGAACACCTGCAACCTCGACCGGATAATTTTCCTCATCAAGGCTAAAGAACTCTGGCTCTGCCCATACATCACAGGAATCAAGCGCAACATAGATTGGCAAATCGCCAATAATCTCTATTCCTAAATCATTGATGTATTTCTTAAGCTTTGCCCACTGCTTGAAGAATAGATACTGAATAAATACAAATAATTCAATATCCTCTGAAAGCTCCTTAGTATATTTATCAACTGCAGACTGTTTGTGAAGGCGAATGTCCTCTTCAGGCCACTCCTGCCAGCTGCGCTGTCCAAAATGCTTCTTTAAAGCCATGAAAAGGGCGTAGTTAACTACCCAAGGATTTTCTGATTTAAAAGCCTCTACTTCTTTAGCTGCCGCCTTATAGCCTTTATTTTTAGCCTTTTCCAAAACCTTGAAACGGCTGACATAAATCTGTCCGTAATCTACGTAACGAGGATTGGTTCCCCAGTTTTCCTTCTCGATTTCACTCTTAGTAAGAAGTCCATCCTCTACTAACATTTCCAAATCAATAAAATATGGATTTCCTGCAAAAGTAGAAAAGCTCTGGTATGGGCTATCTCCATAGCTGGTTGGTCCAAGTGGAAGCACCTGCCAGTACTTCTGACCTGAGGCCTTTAAAAAATCTGCAAAATCGTATGCAGCCTTACCCAATGTCCCAATACCATAAGCACTTGGTAATGAAGATATAGGGAGTAATATTCCACTACTTCTTTTCATTTTTAATCTCCTTTATATAAGTAAATTATAAATTCAGTGTTTCTCCTTCTCGAAGAGTAGTTGGAAGCGTAATGTGTTTATGTGACTTGCCTCCAATAATATCAACTAATAGCTTTACTGCCTCGCACCCCATTTTTTCCATAGGCTGACATAGGGTAGACAGGACTGGATTCATATACTCCGAAGCTTCGATTCCATCGATGGCAATAAGTGCCACGTCCTCAGGAATCTTTTTACCTGCCTCCTTCAAAGCCTTCATAGCTCCCATAGCCATGTTGTCAGAGATGGCAAATACAGCTGTGAAATCTCTATCCTTTTTAAGCCACTTTTTCATGCCTTCATAGGAATCTGCAATATTGTAGCTATTAATTTCTATTATTAATTCCTTATCCAGCGCCAGACCAAAATCCTTTAAGGCTCTTTCATAGCCTGCATATCTAACCTGACTGACAGAACCATCGTCTGTGCCCGACAATAGCACTGCTATCTTCCTGTGGCCCTGCTTGTACAAAGCCTCCACTGCATCATAAGCAGCCTGATTATCATCAATACAAACGCTGGAATAATCAGCCTTGTCCAGGTCTCCATACTGATTGCTAAAGGTACAGCAAACATAAGGTACATTGATGCAATGCATCTGCTCCTTGGTGTAATCAAGCTTTCCACCAAGAAGTATTAAACCCTGTAAACGCTTGTCCCTTTCCATCATTGCAGCTGTCATGATTTCATTATCTGATGCACCGATTTGCTGCATAACCATGGTATAACCTGCTTTTTCAATCTTGCTACCAATGGTGGTAATAATCTTTGTGTAGAAGGGGTTGGACATTCCTCGTACAACAACTCCTATGTTGTCGGAAGACGCCTTGCCTAGCTCTCGGGCGCTCGTGTTTGGAATGTAGCTATATTTTTCAACAACATCAAGCACCTGCTCTTTAGCCTTTTTACTGACATCAGGATGATTGTTAAGCACACGAGATACGGTGCTTACACTAACTCCCGCAAGTCTTGCAATATCTTTAATTGTCATTTTTTATACCTGAATTATTATGAATTTTAATAGATGGAAACGTTTCTGGTAACGTTTCCAGTTTACCCTTAAAATCATAAAGCAAACCCTACGCTACGTCAATAACGTATTTTCATTTCTACCATAACACACAAATTTTTAGAATTCTTATCGTGCAATTTACACAATATTCTCTGGCAAGGTGGGATTTATAAAGGATTTTGAAAATATCCATCAGATTCGTTATTTTTATAAAATTATTTTATATAAATCACATTTTTTTAATAGTTTGAGTGTATAGTAATAAGCACTCACAGGTATTAATCGATTTAGTTCGAAAGGAGTATGTTTTATATGAAAGTATTAAAGCGATTATTTAGTGTAGCTCTTGCTCTTACATTAATGTTCTCGGCTTCTTTGATGCTTACACTTCCTAATGTTCAGGCAAAAGCTACTTCGGTAACAATTGGTGGTGTCTTAATCCAGGGTGCTGAGGTTGTTGTGGCATCAGCAGGTACTGTGGCATCGGATGATGGAATGTATCATTTGGTGGCAAGCGATGCAGCTCAGGTCGCCCCTGCCGGAATAGATGTAGCACAGCAGCCAGTTTCTGCTGCAGCTTCCTTTACAGTTCCACTTGGTAAAGATACAGATAATTCTATGCTCTTCAAGAAATTCACAATTTGTGTAATGAAGGGCGGTGCTTTGACACCCGCTTCTAACAGCATGTATATTACAAATCCAGAAGCATGCGCCAGCTTTGCTCCTGCAAGAATGGATTACGGTAAAAAGGGAATTCTTCCTGATCTTCTTACATCTGTTGCTAATAAAAATCAGCCAGCAGATTTAGGTGTTAAGCAGATTAACCTTAATCTCCCTCTTTCAAAGATAGGAAATCTTGCTGGATATGATTTTTCAGTTCGTAAATACAATAGTCGGGGTATACAGGTAAATATGATTATCCTTGTAGATGGAAATACACCTGGACAGTTCGTAAATCCATACTCTATGGACGGCTGGGGCGCTCACAATAATTACGGCTTAAATGCTCACACCTCAGAAGGCGCTGCTGCACTTGCAACTGCTGCAAGCTATGTTGCAAAGCATTATTCTGGTATTGGTTACGGACAGGTAGATAACTTTATTATAGGAAACGAAGTAAATGCATGGTGGCTTTGGAACTACATGAACTGTGGGTCAAATGATGTTTTCATGCAGGAATATGCTAACGCATTTAGAGTTATGTACAATGGTATTAAATCTGAAAATGCAACTGCTAATGTTTACGCATGCATCGACCACCAGTGGGCTCGCGCAGAGGCAAGCTATTACATTTCAGGCAAAGAATTCATTACAAAATTTAATTCCATTACAAAGAGTCAGGGAAATATTGATTGGAGAGTTGCTGTTCATCCTTACAATGCACCTCTTTATGCTGCAGGTGCATGGCAGACAGGAAAAAATGTTTCCCACAGCCAGAATTCGCCATACATAACAATGGCCAATCTTGATGTATTAACAGATTTTATGTGTACACCTGATATGCTTTCACCTACAGGTGCTGTTCGTACAGTTAAATGTTCAGAGGTGGGATATTCAAGTGCAAACGGAGAGGCTGCACAGGCTGCCGATTTAGTATACGCTTATCTATCGGCTGAGAATAACAGATATATTGATGGACTTGTTATTTCAAGAGAATCTGACCACGCCTTTGATATTCAGCAGGGCATGGCTTCTGGAATCACAAATCTTGATGGTTCTCACAAGATGGCATACGACTTCTACAAAAATGTAACTGATCCTAACGTGATTGCACAGGCTAGTCAGGCCGCTGGTGTAGATCTTACTACCCAGATTACGCCACGATAATAGATATACAAAACCGCCATGCCTTACTCAATTAATAAGGCGTGGCGGTTATTTTGTAAAGGCTGAAAATATGTCCACCTGAGACGCCATTTTCTTTAGCTCGGATAGGTGCTCATGCATATATTTTTCAAGTTCGCCGACTTCGATTTCTGCGAAGCCAGCGTTCTTTAATATTTTGCACTCTGGAATGCGACCTTCCGCCTGGCGTACCCCGTCATCAAAAGTGACGAAGGCATATTTTTCGCCTTTTTCATTTTGGCATATCGCCGAAACAGACATGTTAAGTTCACCTTCATTGTACTTTTCCATAGCTTCCCCGTTCTATAGACAAAACAATTGAATTACTTTACTGCTGCGATTTCATCCTCAAGCCAAGCAACCACTTCATCTAATCCTTCGCCAGTCTTACCACTGACGAAGAAAATCTTGGCATTTGGATTAAGCTTAAGGATTCTTTCAGTAACCTTTTCCTTACTGAAATCAAAATATTCAAGTGTATCAATTTTGTTGATAAGAACTACATCACTGATTTCAAACATAAGAGGATACTTAAGAGGCTTATCATCTCCTTCTGGAACTGATAAAAGCATTAAGTTTTTATTTGCTCCAACATCAAATTCTGCTGGGCAAACAAGATTGCCAATGTTTTCGAGGATAAGCAAATCATAATCAGTAGTGTCGTATTCTACTAATGCACGACTTGTCATATCAGCATCGATGTGGCAAAGTCCCATATTGTGAATTTGGATTGACTGAACGCCAGTAGCATCTGCTACACGCTGAGCATCGATACTTGTCTCGATATCAACATCCATTTCACCAATCTTATATTTATCTTTCATTCTATTAATAATAGCGGAAAGTGTTGTTGTCTTTCCTGAGCCTGGACCTGACATTACATTTAAGAAAAATGTTCCCTGCTCCTTCATTTGAGTTCTGATAGCTTCGGCTGCTGCATCATTTTCTGCAAAAACGCTCTCGCCGATTTCAATTACTTTAACTTCACCCATTTTAAATACTCCTAAAAATAGTCATACGGCTCTACTTTAAGCCTGTATGACTATTATATCCCATAAAGGCACTAAAAAACCACCTTTATTTCAGTACCCACACACAGTTCATGCATTTATATATATTGAGTAAAATATAAAAAAGCCAGCGTAAATGCTGGCTGATAATTCGGGGAGTGCGACCAAAGTTACCCTTGGTCGCTGAGTTATGAAAAATTTGGTATTAGCTTTTCGCTAGTACGTATAAGAATATAACATGATATAAAAAAATACGCAAGAGTTTTTTCATACTTTTTTCACAATTTTTGTTTTTTTCTTGTTTTTAACGTTTCGCGCAAGTGTTGATTTTTCAATGCTTTAGCATGGTAAAGAAAATATGGTTTCTAATTACGCCACAATTGGCCCTTAACGTAGTCAATAAAATCCAGTGCCACATCGCTAATTTTTCCAGCGCTGTTTTTTAGGACTCCAAATTGGATTTCTCCACCGTCACTTTTCAGTCTAAGCCCTGGTCTTACACCTAAATCATAGCTATTAAAACTATCCGCGCTAAGGTTAGCTAATGAATTTTTTTCCAGAAATGCATGCATGACATAATCACTGTTAGTTATGACAGCAATATCGTCCTTTATAGTTACAGGCTCCCCATCTTCGGTGTGCCACATTCCATTTCTGAAGTAATCATCCTGCTCAGACTGAATGAACTTCATGTTGTGAATACTATCAACAGTCTTCTCAAGCTTGCCTACAGTATCATCCGGCTGAAAATATACCATACCGTCTACAGATTTCAACTTTTCAAATGTTAGCTGATATTTTTTCAGCTCATATTCAAACTGCAATCTTATTTCTGGGAAAACATATACAAAGCCTATCTCATCTTCCATAAGACGTACCCTATTTACAATGTTGGATGTGGTGTCAGCATGAAATGAATAACAGACATCAATATCCTTGTGAAGCTCATAAAACTGAGAAAAACAATTAGCCAACCATGAACTATGATTGGCACTGATTTTAACCATATTTTTTTGATGCTTAATACTATCGGTTTCTAAGGATGCAAAATCCAACACCAGCTTGCTGGCACGACTGTGAAAGCGGGTGCCTTCAGGTGTGAGGGCTATGCCCTTTCCCTCTCGCTTAAATAGCTGATATCCAAGTTCATTTTCCAAGGCTGCTATAACCTTGCTTACACTGGATTGTGTTGTATAAAGTACTTTGGCTGCCTCGCTAAATGATTTAACATCAGCTGCAACCACAAAATACTTTAGCTGCTTAATCTCCATATTTCCCCCTTTGCTATTATTTAATAGCTTTTATACTAAACATCTTGTCTGGAATATAGAATTCATCTCTTTCCACAAAGATGCGGTCCCCAAAGGTTTTGTCTGTGATAATATCCTTAAAACCTATTTCTTCTAATATATGAACATCCCACTCTGGTCTGTCTAATGTACTGATTGTAAGCATGTGATAAATGTTGTGGCATTCATCTGCTAATTCCTTTGAAACATTTTTGTGTGCAATGTTCTCAGGACTATTAAGGTTGTGTGCACCCTTTGCGTATTCTGCGTCAAAGTTTAAAAGCACTCCACCCTTTCTAAGAACACGATACCAATCCTTGTATGCATCAATAGGATGTGGCAATGTCCATGTAAGATTACGTGTGATTACAACATCAAAGCTTTCATCAGCAAATGCCACATTTTCAGCATCTCCAACCATAGCCTTAACATCGTTAGGATCTAATCCGTATATACGAATCATTTCATTTGCCTTTGTAATCATTTCTTCTGTAAGGTCGATACCAGTAACCTTGTGTCCCTCTCTACCAAGGATTACTTCAAAATAACCTGTTCCGCAGCCTAAATCTAATATATTAAGACTTTTACCAGCTGGAAGTAGCTGCTTAATTTCTTCCAACCATTTTGCTGACTTTTCACTTTCTATTTCGTCATGTCTAAGTTCAAAAAAACTATCTGCCCTTTTTGTCCAATAGCTTTCTACCTTGTCTTTAATATTTCCTGCTTCATCTTCAAATGCGATATGATGTAACTCGCCCATTATTTATACTACCCTTTCACTGCTTTTACCAAAAACATTGGCGTCGAACAGTAATTAATCTTTTCCTTTTCGGAATATAAAATACTGCCTATATCTTCCACGCTGCTCACCGAACCTGCGTGTATGCTGTTAAGATATTCCACGTCCCATGCAGGTCTTAACTGATGTGTCAGTGGCATATCGAAAGCAATCTGCTCCATTGTATCAAAATTTGCCCCAATATTATAGTCCTCAAGGCTGGACAATTTAACGTTTTCGCGGTCTTTCATGTATTCCTTACGCTTATTTTCATCAATTAAATAAGTGTACCAATTTGCATCAAAAACCATCATCAAACCCTTAGCTTTAAGAACCCTAATCCAGTGGCAGTATGCCTTGTCTGGATGAGGCAGATTCCAAGTAAGATTTCTTGAAATGACAACATCAAAGCTTTCATCTTCAAATGGAAGATTCATAGCATCACCTTGGATAAAGTTGATCTTATCTGCAAGTGCACCTGCGTTTTTCTTTGCCTCTTCAATCATGGACTGGGCAAAATCGAAGGCTGTCACATTGTAGCCTTCCTCTGCAAGAATGATAGAAATAAAGCCTGGCCCTGCACCTACGTCCAATATCTTAATATCAGAAGGTGCCCTATCTGGGAAGCTGGCGCTGATTTGGCCACAAAGATATTCCTTCCAGGTTCTGTGCTGAATCCCCTCAAGCTCCTCTTTATTAACATCAGAATAGCCTGGGGCTCTGTTTAGCCAATATTCTTTATTTATTGATTCTAAGTTGTCTTTATTTATCTGCATCATTATTTTCCTAAGCTTTTTTAACCTTATAACTTTACCATAAAATAGCCCATAATAAAAGGCTATACTGCGCCCCAATACTGCAGCATAGCCTATTATCCAGGTCTAAATATTAGTTAATGTCAAGATCAACAGTTACCTCATAATAATCACATGCATGAGCTGTCCAATTTGAAACATTAGACTTAGAAATCATGTTCATCTGAAGGAATGAACAGAATATGTATGCATTATCATCTAAGATTTTCTGCTGAAGCTCTATTGCAAGCTCTGCTCTCTTGTCTGTGTCGAACTCTGTTGAAAGCTGGTTGATTAAATCAGTTACCTCAGTGTTCTCATATGCACCAAAGTTGTAATCCATTCCTGGAACACAGCTTGTTGTGAAGAAGTACTGTGGGTCACCTGAAGGTGCTGTAACAAGTGCAGATGCATAAATATCGAAGGATGACATATCTGCAAGGAAGTCACGTCTGTTTGCTGTACAGTTAATATCTACATCCATACCGATTTCCTTAAGTGTAGACTGAACTGATTCTGCAAGAAGTGGAAGTTCCTGACGGCTAGGATATGTAAGCCAACGAATAACAAGCTTCTTACCATCCTTTTCGCGGATTCCATCACCATCTGTATCAACCCAACCTGCGTCCTCTAAGATTTTCTTAGCTTCCTCAGGATTATAAGTTTCTGTCTTAATGTTCTCGCCGCCAAACTTGCTAAAGCCGTCTGGGAATGCGCCGTTACCTACTACACCGTGACCATCTAAAAGTGTTGCTACAAAGCCTTCCTTATCGATGCCCATCGCAATAGCTTTTCTTACTGCATCGTCTTTAATTACAGGGCTAGTCATGTTCATAGAAGCAAAGAATGCTCTAGATGTCTGGATGCTAGAGAACTGGAAGTTATCGTTCTCAAAGTTTGGATATGCCTCATAAGCCATACCGTATGCAGCATCAATATCACCTGAAAGAAGTGCTGCTGAAAGTGTATCACCATCAGAGATTGTTCTGATTGTTAAGCTATTAAGCTTAGGTGTTCCGTTCCAGTAATATTCGTTTGGAACAAGTGATAAATGGTCATCTGTAACAAGCTCTGTAGCCTTGTATGGGCCAGTACCTGCAACGATACCATTTTCAAAATCTGAAGCATCTACATCGATGATACAAGCATATGGATCACCAAGGTAGTTCATTAATGCTGGGTTAGCTTCTGATGTTGTTATCTTAAGTGTAAGACCGTCAGCTTCGATACTTTCAATCTTTGTATCAAGTGGTGCTCTATCGTGGTTCTCAAGAAGGTGCTCGAAGCACTGCTTTACAGCCTCTGCATCCATATCTCTACCTGAAGAGAACTTAACACCATCACGAAGTGTGATAGTCCAAACCTTGTCACCATCGTTTTCCCATGAAGTAGCAAGCCATGGCTCAAGCTCCATTGTATCTGTGTAGTGAACAAGTGTCTCGCCAACTCCGTAACGGATACATGGCCAACCATTGTAAGTTACATGTGGGTTGATTGTCTCTTCCCAGTTTTCAGCATTGAAGGTTGTATCTCCAATTACCATACTCTTTTCTGTCGCTGCTGTTTCTATTGAAGCAGAATCTGTAGATTCGCTCTTGCCACAGGCAGCGAACATTGTCATTGTCATAGCACCAATAAGTACTAATGATAATAATTTCTTTCTCATTCTAATACTCCTCTTTCTTATATATTTGAAAACCTATATGGTTTACAAAACTGATTCAATAAGTCTTTTTGTATAATCGTTCTGTGGATTTTTGATTATGTCATCAGGTTTGCCCTGCTCCACAATCTCACCATCGTGCATTACAAGCACTCTGTCACAAAAATCCTGTACAACAGCCAAATCATGACAGATAAATAAAATAGAAAGCTTTTTGCCCTGACTTTCTCTTAGGCTTCTAAGCAAATCTATTATTTCCTTTTGGATGGTCACATCCAGTGCAGATGTGGCCTCGTCGCAAATCAGGATTGTTGGATCAATGGCCAAGGCTCTTGCTATTGCCGCTCTTTGGCACTGACCGCCGCTGACCTCATGTGGGAAACGACCTGCAAAGCTTCCATCAAGTCCACATTTTTCCAATACCTTTTCTACTGCTGCAGCCGCCTCTTTTTTGCTAAAGCCATTATTCTTTAGACTTTCTGCAATTCCATCGCCTAATGTGCATCTAGGATCAAAGGATTCTATTGGAGACTGGAAAACCATCTGCAGCTTTTTATAAAGGCTTCGCAGCGCCTTTCCTTTGATATGTGTAATATCCTCTCCATCAATAGTGATAGTTCCATCTGTTGGTTCTATTAATCTGGTAATCATATTAACTGTGGTACTTTTACCACTGCCGCTTTCACCAATGATTCCAAGGCATTCTCCTTCATATAGACAAAAATCTATATTAGAAACTGCAGTGAATTCCTGCTTATTCTTGCCTTTAAAGGTTTTGGTAAGATTATTTACTTCTAATACTTTTTTCACTCTCTCACCTCTTCAGCTTTGGCACAGCGGACATAAGCTTTTTAGTGTATTCCTCCCTTGGAGAATTTAACACCTCATCCTTTTTGCCATACTCTATTATCTGGCCGTCCTTCATAACTATCAGATTGTCCGCCATAGCATTGATTACGCCAATGTTGTGGCTGACGATAATCATGGAGGTTCCAAACAGCTCTCTGACCTTTAGCATCTCATCTATAACAAGCCTTTGGATTGAAACATCTAAGGCTGATGTTGGCTCATCTGCAAGGATGACCTTTGGATTTAAAAGCATAGCTGCTGCAACTCCTACACGCTGCTGCATGCCGCCTGACAATTCAAAGGGATAGCTTTTTAAAATTCTTTGAACATCACTGAAGCCGATTTTTTCAAAAAGCTCTGTTGCCTTTGTTCTGAAATCATCCTTTGAAATCTTTTCATGGGCACACATGGCTTCATACAACTGGTCCCCTACAGTTCTGATAGGACAAAAGGCTGACCCTGAATTTTGGAAAATCATACCTATTTCTGGGCCATTGATTTTCCTCATCTGTTTTTCAGATAAATCTGGGATATCCATTCCCTTAAACCAAATATCACCTCTTGTTACAAGGCCTCCTTTTCCAAGAAGGTTCATAGCCGCCTTTATAACAGTGGTTTTTCCAGAGCCAGATTCGCCAACGATTCCAAGAATCTCCCCTTCCTCCAGCTTTAGATTTATGTCCTTTACTACCGTATTTCCGTTATAGGAAATATCTACATTTTCATAGGAAAGTACACTCATTAGCTTCTCACCTCCCTATTCTTTGGATCCGCATAATCGCGGATGGTATCACCTAGCAGGTTAAATATCATGACCGAAATAAAGATTGCAATACCAGGGGCAAGTGTTACCCATGGCACAATTGTAATCAGACTTCTAGTGTCACTCATCATGCTTCCCCACTCCGCTGTAGGTGGCTTTGCGCCAAGTCCAAGGAAGCTAAGTCCTGCAAGCTCCATCATCATGGTTCCAATATCAAGCATTGAAGTAACAAGAATTGGTCCCATGATATTAGGAAGAATGTGCTTAAAAATAATTTTTATTGTTGAACTCCCTGATAGTTTCGCAGCTCTAAGATAAACTGTTTCCTTTTGAGCTAAGGTCTGGCTTCTGGCGATACGGGCATACTTTGGCCATGATATTGCAGCTAAAGCGATGATTGCATTCTGCAAACCGCCACCTAATACTCCTGCAACTGCAAGGGCAAAAACAAGTCCTGGAAATGCCAAAAACATATCTGAAATACGCATTAAAATTACATCAATCCATTTACCAAACCATCCGCAGATGACACCGATTGCTGTTCCAAATGCAGTGATTATAGCCACAAGAAGAAGTGTGGAATAGATGCTGGTTCTACTTCCGATGATTACACGGGAAAGCATATCTCTTCCGTATCTATCTGTACCCAGCAAATGCTCCATGGATGGCGCAGCCTTGGCGTTTGATAAATCCTGAAGATATGGATCGTATGGTGTAAGATGACTGGAAAATATAGAGCCAATCAAAAGCAATACTGCCAATGTTCCAAATATGATTAATCTTGTTTTTACTGTTGTTCTTTTTATTTTTTGTTTTCTGATTGTTGGTGTACTCATTATTCCGCCACCCCCAATCTGATACGAGGGTCCAGCAAGTGATACAGCAAATCTGTCACAAGATTTACCATTACATAGATAATGGCCATCCACACAACATAAGCCTGTATCATTGGGTAGTCACGCATGGTGATGGCATCTACCGCAAGCTTTCCTACTCCATCCCACATAAAGATGCTTTCGATGATGGCTGTACCACCAAGCAAGCTTCCTATAGAAAGAGCAAGCAGTGTAATAATTGTAAGCATGGATGCCTTTATTACACTCTTCCAAAGAATGATGCTGTTTCTAACACCTCTAGCTTTTGCCCCTACTACATAATCCTTGTTCAGTTCCTCAAGAACTGTTGCACGCACCTGTCTCATATATTTTGATGACATGGCAATAGCAAGTGTAAGGGTAGGCATTATAGCACTTTGGATACTTGTCCCGCTTGATATAACTGGAAGTATTCCAAGCTTTATGGCAAGCAGCTGCATCAACAATAGGGCTATGAAAAAGTTTGGCATTGAATTGCCTACAAAGCTAAAAAAGCGCAAAAAGTAATCAGTAAATCTATCGTGTCTTACTGCTGCAATGATTCCAAGTGGTATTGATATTAAGATAGTAAGTAAAACTGATAAAACTGTAAGAAGAATTGTTGCTGGAAGCTTAGAAATAAAGGTGTCGAAAACATCCTTCCCAGATACATAGCTTACGCCCATATCGCCTTGGACCAGTCCGCCAAGCCATATAAAATACTGCTCTAAAAATGGCTTATCCAATCCCAGCTCTGCACGCTTGGCATTAATTATTTCAGCAGATACAGCCCCTTTGTCGGCATACATTTCTGTGATAGCATCACTACCTGCTACCTGCATCATGGCAAATGACAGAAATGTTATTCCAATTAGGACTGGTATTAATTGTATTAATCTATCTATAACGTACTTCATTCTATATCCTCATAAGCATAAAAAAAGCTTTACAGAAATACTCTCCATAAAGCTATTTTCTTGCACAACCGTTGATATAATATAAACCATATTTCTATGACTTTCAACCAATTAATGCTCTTTTAACTATTCATTTTATGCCGATATATATTCAAAATCGGAATACCTGTTATTTCATAAATCTTTCCATAACCTCTGTAGTATGCATAGATAATATTCCTGCACCGAAGGCCTCCATAATTTCAGTATAGCTATCATCTATAAACATAATCTCGTCCATGTTATAACCATCTCTCTCTGCTATCATCTTCATGATAAGCACCTTTTTATGACGGCTTTCTGTTGATATTAAATCACCATGATGCTCAAATACTCCTGGGTAGCACTCTCTTAGGCGATTGTATTTCGAATTGTATTCAAAAGAATTGCTGCATTCTGTCAGCCCATAAATTTTAACACCCTGATTAAAATGCAAATCATCAATCAAATTTTTAACTCCTCTAGGAGCCTGACATTTAATGTAAGCATTATTATTGATATTATATTTCAACCAATCGTTGGCATCTTCAAAGCCAACAATTCTTTTGCCTGCCTCGTTATACATCTTCAAGCAAAGCAAGGTGTTATCTACATCACCAAATAAGACTTTTATTTTCTTTAACTTTTCCTGCATATTAAAGTTTCTCCTTACCTATCAATCTTTCTTATTTAGGGTTTCTAGAGCCTTTTTAGATAATGCCTGGAGTCCTTTCAAACCACTATTTTTAAGTTCGGTTAATGTTAGTGCTCCAGTGGCCTCAAAAATCGCAAAAAGCTTTTCTACAAATTCATCTATTTCCTTGTCGCTCATTTTATAGACATTTTCTTTTAGTGTGGCATCTAATAGCATTGCTGTTTTGCTGATTTCTTTTACTGGGGTAAGCTTCTTTCCTTCCAAACACCAGGTAGCTATATTGTGCTGGGCAAGGCCTGCTACAGTGCTTTTTACCACCGTAGGCTGACAAATCGGCTCCATCAAAAGACCAACCACTGTATCCTCTGGAACAATACTTACAACCTTTGGTACAATGTCCTTTAAATCCTTGGATTCTGCTACCTTTTTCATAAAGCCTGGACCATCGTTGCTATACACCTTTGTTACCCTGTTTCTAATTGGTAATCCACATTTTGCCACAGCATATACTGCTAAATGGCCACCCTTAGAATGTCCTCCAACAATCAGCTTCTGCTCTGTATCCTTGGCAATTCTATTCAGATAATGGACAGCTTCCTTTTCCGCTTGAACCTCGGAAATTGCAAGCTTGAAATCCTCCTTCCAACCTACAATGGAATCGTCCGTACCTCTGTAGGCTACATAGCTAATACCACCTGGTAATAAAAATTCCATTGCAGCAAACTGTAAAGTTTTCTTAACATCAGTTTTACTAACGTAATTACGAACCTTAATATTTTTATATCTTACGGTTTTAGCCATGGCCTTTAGTGTAATTGGTGCATCCTTCAGAATAGAGCCATCTCTAAATTTTTTATTCTTGTATACCTTTGCAAAATACTGGTCTGATATTTCCTTTAGTGTCTTTTCCTCGGTAGCATTTGAAAATAAGCCGTCCATTTCCACATAGGATATGCAAGAAAGCACCAGGTTATCCACAACATTAAAGCCATCCTTGCTAAAGCTTATATCCCCACGCCATTTTATGTAATCCAATATTGTTCCCATCGGACACCTCCCCATTTAATTTCATAACTCAACATAAAATATTGTACATCACTTTTTTTGTCATGTCCGCAGATTTATTAAGTTGTCAATAAATTTTCACAATCTAAAAAAGAGATAGGACCTAAATCCTATCTCTTAAAATTCAATTACACTTTTTATTGAACTGTTACATCAAAAGATGTTCCAATTGTTCCTGCGCCCTGAATTCCGAAATCTACTGAAGCACCTGGCTCAATAGAAGAATTCCATGACATTGGTGTAATTACATAATAATTTCCATCCTCAGCGACATTTACGCACCAGCTAGAATCAATCTTTACATCATTCTTGTTAACCTTTACGGTCCAACCATTTACCTTTGATGTAGAATCATTCTTTACTTTAATTAATACCTGATATCCTGTTCCCCAATTGTTGATTGTATAATCTACCTTTAAACCATCTGCTACTACAGGTGTTGGATCTGGAGTAGGCTGTGGCTCTGGTGTTGGATCTGGTACTGGTGTTGGGTCTGGTGTAGGCTGTGGTTCTGGTGTTGGATCCTCTGTTGGAACCTCTTTACCATTGATTGTTGCTGGTGTTCCATCAACATGCTTCATAATAGCACTGATGATTTCTGGGTCACACCACTGAAGTGAATTTCTATCAATATATCTGTGACACTCGCCGTCTGAACCTGCAGCATTGTTCTGGTAAATGTTGTTATCCCAAAGAATCATTGCTACGTTTTTGTACTGTGCAGCCTTGCCCCAGTAATAATCAGCCCACTTAACACGCTCAGCTGTGTTATTTCTGTTTGTTGCACTTGTCTCTCCAACGATAACAGGTGTTCCCTTTGAAATGAACTTTGAGTTCAAATCATTGAAGAAGCTATCAATATCGTATGGATTGTCAAATCTTGTTGTGTAGCTATCACTTGCAAGAGCAAACGTATAAGGAATGTAAGCATGCACTGAAAGGATAAGTCTGTTGCTTGCAGAATCCTTTGGCATTCTAAATGAATCTGTCATGCAGCCTTCAATAGAAGCATCATAACCTGGAACCATAACGCATCTTGTAGCGTTGTTACCACCTGTTGCACGGATAGCATCAAGAGCAACCTGGTTGTAGTCATTGATGCATGCTACAGCTTCTCTTATGTCAGAGCTTGGGTTGTTTCTAGGGAACCACCACTCCTCACTGTGTCCAACAAGTCTTGGCTCGTTCATTGTCTCAAATACAAGATGATAATCATAATCCTTAAACTCTGTACCAATCTGTGTCCATACAGATTTAAAATAAGCTTCTGAACGGCTCTTATTGGCATTGTTTGGTACATAGAAGCAATAATCATTGTTAATATCATGATGTGTATTTAAGATTACATACATATCATTTGCGATACAGTAATCTACTACTTCCTTAACTCGGTTCATGAAGAATTCAGGAATCTGATAGTTAGAGCCTGTAGTATACTGTCCCCAAGAAACAGGAATACGAATAGTATTGAAACCTGCTTCAGCTACAGCATCGATTAATGCCTTTGTTGTCTTAGGATTTCCCCAATATGTTTCGTTAGATACTGTATATGGGAAATTAGCTTTCTGACCATAAGAATCTAAACTATTTCCTATATTCCAACCAACGCGCATATCGGAAACTACTTCTGCTGAAGTTTTGTTTGTGCCACTTGCAGCTTGAACTGTCTTAACAGGCACTGCTGTTACAATGATAATTAGTGTGAGAACTACCGCTAATACTTTTTTAATTGTATGCATTACCATACCTCTCCCTTCTCATATCATAAGTAATGTCGCGACACTTTTATAATACTTAAATCCGCAGGTTTAAGTCAATATTTTCGCGTTTTCTGTGGATTATTATACATTTATAGTTTTCTGTGTCTTTTACATCGTGCGCCAACTTAATTTCGTAATTCCCACTAATTTTTATTCGGTATTTTTAGGGATGTTGTCATATTTTTGTAATATTTAGTTCTCTTTAAGATAATGCCCTATTCTTATATTATGTGCATTTTTAACAAAAAACTTATTTTGATTTTTTGTACTTTTTTATCCATTTTTTTTGAGTTTCCAAAATAGACTTCTAGCCAAAATCAAAATACATTAACATAAATAATCTGAGTTGGATAATCCGATGATGTCATATAACCAATAACTGAACCGTTAGGCTTTAAAATCATCAAAGTTGTATCCATTCCACCATTTGGGTTATTGAAATCACTTGGGTGTACAGATGCGTGATAAGGATACTTTACGCCATTAATAGTCATTGTATCCTTGAAGCCCCATCCATCGGCTGCGATGTATGCACTCCAAGATGCCTCGTCATTGTATGTACGAACTGTAAGACCACTTCTGCTGAGCACATCGTTCATAGAAGTATAGCCACTGGCACGCAGGTATGAATCCAATGCTTTAAAGTTCCAAGAATCACCATATTCAGCGTAATAGCCTTCTGCCGAAGCTGAGTCATAATTGAGACCTGAACAATAATAAGGCATATTAAGCTCGAAAGTGTTGCCGTCATAAGAAAATAATGTTCTAGTTGGCATACTACCTCTTAAATCAATAAATCGCTGTATGTGAACACGTCCATCAGCGCTGTCTGCAAGTGTTATATCCGCCTGTGCTCTGTTCTCTTCAGTCCAAGCGCCGTGAGGGTCTTCGATACTACCATCGCCACCTTTTGAAACGGTGAGACCTAACAAATTCGCAGCCTGTTCAAGATTCATACTACCAATCTGAGATGCGCTGTAATCTTTACCATTATAAGTGAATGTGTCCCCCTTGACCATCAGAGCAAACAACGCTGGGTCGTTAACTGTAGAAGTTGCAACAGCCTTAGCTTTCTTTGTTGACTTCTTTCCCTTTGCCTCAGATGTGATTGTGCTTGTAGCAACAAGACCCATAATCAAACAAAGCGATAATACTGCTGTAAAAATACGTTTAATCTTTCTCATATTAAAATCCTTTCCGGTCGTTTAGACCTTTAAAATCTTATCGTTATAAAGATTTATATTATACATAAGCAATTAAGTAATGTTATTTTAATCCCTGCGAACACAATATGTCAACTTACGTATAACGCTTTGCATTTCTATCCTAATAAAAATATCAATATTACATCATTTTTCTGATATTTATAATCACAAAAAATTACTGCTTGTAGTAAAATGGTACATGCAAAATACAACCTAGGAGAACTTATATGAAAAAGAATAAAAGAAGAAAACGAAAAAGAATTATCTCAGTCACACTAATTATAGTAGCATTGTTATTAATTATCGGATGCGCTGTATATATTGGCTACAACAAAGTGGTGCAGTCGTCTGAATCTAGTGTTTCTAATTCAAGTGTTACAAATCCAGCAGATTCTAATTCAAGCGACACAAAATCAGATGCCTCTGAATCAGGCCAAGTTAGCACAAATAGCTCTACAGCAAGCACAGATTTTAAACTTTCAGATGATTTAGCTGGAGCAATTGCTCTAATCGCTCAAAGCTACAATGAATTTGATTCAACTTCAGTAGAAGGTGAAGCTTGGCAAGAGTTCTTTACTAGTCATTTTTTAATGAACTCACATTATGGCTTCGAATATCTTAATGACCTAACAGAAAAAAACTCAAATATAATTGATGAAGAACAGGCTGAGTATATGTCTTATTCTCTTACTGGTGTCAAATCAGATTTTACATTTGCTGAACCTTTAGATTACAATAATGCTTCCTCATTCCTTAATGATGTATATGTAGAAAACTACACTTCAGAACCAATTGATGACGGGGTGCTTATTCATGCAGTCATCACTACTACCGAACAAACACTTGAAAATGATGACGTAATAGTATCCAATGTTTCTTACAATGTAGACGTAAAGCTCATCACCAACCCTTCAAGCTGTTTTGATGGATATAGCATTTACTCTCTTGAATGCATTCAGCAATAATAAAAAATGGAGGAATTTAAGGTTCCTCCATTTTGTTTCTATAATCTAATTACTATATTTCCATATCCCTTTCATCTGCGAAACTAATACAGCAACATCCCAATGTTTTTTACTGTTTTGAGGACTATTAGGATCATTTACTATTATCTTACCATTAGAATCTATTCCAGCTAACACAATATAATGACCAGATTTTGTAAAGTCTTATTAAAAATTTACTTCTATAATAAGCTTGCCATCCTCATAATCTGCTTTGACACTGCAGTTCATTCGTTCAGCAAATATTTTAACTATTGATAGTCCCAGTCCTGTCGAATTGCTGCGTGCATTTTCAACAGTAAAAAATCTGTCAAAGAGCTTGTGTACATCTACAGTAGATAGCTTTGCAGAAGAATTACAAAACATAAGTCTGGCATCATCAGTAAGAGTTATTTTAAGATCTCCATCACTATATTTAATGGCATTGCTGAAAAGATTGTTCATTATCCTTTCCACATAAGTCGGATAAAGCCTTCGAACTATCTTTTCTTCTGAAATGTTTATATCTGGTTCTATTCCCCTTGCTTTCAGCGCAGGATAATAATTCATAATGCAATCTTCAAGAACCCTACCGATATTTACATCCTGTTTTTCTTCTGTTATTTCTCCTCCGGTTATGATTGAGTATTCAAAGAGCTCCTCGGTGAGCTTTTTCATATGGTCTACTCTGCCACTTATTATTTCCAGATACTTCTCCATCTCTGGACTTTTATCCTGCCTATTCGCAAGCTCTAGGTAACCACTTATAGCAGTCAGTGGTGTTCGTAGGTCATGCGAAATATTGGTGATAGCTGTTCGTATATCATGATCACCATTTTCATATTTGTTATAGGAATCTCTCAGCTTTACTATGGTCCTGTTCAAAACTATTGCAAGTCTTCTAACATCCTTGTCCCTGCTTGAAACACTCAACACTGTATTGGTATGAAGACTAGCTTTTTCCTCATAATCTTCGCTTAACTCCCTTAAGGAAAGTTTCATTGCTGCAATTTTCATAATCAGGAAAACTATTATGATAAGACAGATTATTAGCAGATATTTCATATATTAACAACTCCCGGATTATAATTCTTAATACTCAATTGGATCGATTGGAGTAACCTCATAGTAACATATTAACGCATCATAACGGTCTGTATAAATCATCGAAGTCCTATGGCATTTTCCAATATTCCATGATGGAGAATAACCTTCTCCAATAAGCCCTGTAAAAACATAGTTGTGAAGCTTTTTGTAAACACTACTATTTTCATCTGTCACCTTAGAAAAATCAAGGCAGTAAGTTCCATTTTTCATAAACTTTGCCTGATAGGCTATTGGGTCATCAGTGCAAAAATAATGGTCTGCTCTTTCGTATTTATCTTCATAAGTCCCAGCGGTATGAATATTTACCTTTCCTTCGTAGAATCCTGTTCCAATGCAGTAATAGCTTCCATCAAAAAGATCGTTTATATTATCACCCATAGTATTATCGTCTTCTGCTGGTAAAACACTTGAACCACCTTTCATTACATGGGCATTGTGACCAGTGATTACCACCTGGCGGTAGCCTCGCTCATTTTCAAGAGCAGAATAATCTTTTAGAAGCTGTGCCATCTGAAGGTCTCTGTTTGTGGCAAATTCATCAGGTTCTTCATCGAAATTTGGCGCGTCTATATTTAAAACAATACATTTAGCAACAATGGCAAGCTGATTAGCCTTAAAATCTTTTTCCGAAGAAAGGCGTTTTTGAAGCTCTACGAAAAATTCTCTGTCATTCTTGTAATCATCTGAAGATCTTATATTAAACGATAATATCTTTTCTTTTTCCGCTTCTGTAAGAGGAGTATCTTCATTGCTACAGAGCTGCTGCAAATAATAAACCCCAGTCTGTGCTCCCTGAATATCAACTCCATAAAACATCAGTGATTCTTCATAAGGAACTGTTTGGTTGTAGTCCTTCATCCACTGTAAAAGCTCAACCATCTCAGGAGTATCGTAAAGGGGATAAGATTGTTTGCCTATTGTTTCAACAAGATTTGAATCTTCATCATGTATAGCATCATTTATCATCGCAGCATCGCCAGTTGCCATCTCAAAGCAGATGCACCTACCATGTCCACCATTTACTACTTTTTCAAGTACATCTCTTTTAACCAACTGAAATTCACGATTCCCATGAGTAGCCTCTCCGATTCCCACTACCCTCACATCGCTTGGAATCTCTAGCTCCTCAAAACTCTGTGCAACCTTATCTATTTCCTCTAGCTTTTTTTCTGCTGAAAAAGCCTTCGTACACTTAAATCCCGCAAGCATTGCAATAAACATAGCTGATAAGAATACACTTGCAATGAAGATATATTTGTATCTTTTCACTTTTCGAACTCCTCTCATATGGATGTATTTGTCATTTTATATCTCTCTTGTTAATGCCAAGTGTACCTAGTAAAACAGTAACTATTATTATTGAAAGAGAAATAATTATCAGCACACCATATCCTGGATTATTTCTTTTATCAGCCATTCCAATCATATTAATCCACTGCCCCATGGTAGAAATATTGTATATAATTCTTCCAATAACAAATGAGTTACCTTTTAATACAAATACAAGCAAAAGATTACCAATCATCACTATATTATCTGTCAAATACAAGATAAGAAATGCTAATATAGCAACAAGCACTGTCTTTTTCACACGCATGGCAATCATTTCCAATACTGAAATATATGCGGCAATAGACAGGAACATAATGAAACTCTTAGTCAACAATTCTACGCTTATTTTTGCGCCACCAACTATACCCGCTATAAAATAGCATGCTTCCATGATAGCTAAAGAAGTAATGTGAGAAAAAAGAATTCCCAAGTAAATTTCCTTCTGTGAAAAGCCTGCAATAAGCTTATTTCTAATAGTGCCGTCACGATATTCTGCATTTGTATTTAATGGAACAAATATTGTGAAATAGGCCATCATTGCGAGACTTATAAAAATCATTCTTCCGTCGCATCCCATTTTTTCAAATCTTTCTGACATGCCAATCGTATTTGCGGTAAATACAAAGGTCACAACAATTGCAATAATGCATCCCAGTATATATATCCAATTTTTTAATATTCTGTGCATATTAGCTCTATATATGTTTTTCATTTTTTTCTCCGTCTAAATATTATCGAATTTCTTTTTTAGTAAACACTATGACACCGACGACTACAGAAATAACCACCAGTCCGGTGCATCCAACAATATAACTTAAACTATCCCAATGTGGCTCATCTAATAGATATGAATATGGAATATATCTGTCTATAAACTTATATAATTCCAGCTTTGTCCCTGTAAGCATACAGTTTCCCTTATCTGGATAAAGCTTATCCAGCACATGGGTCCCCAACATCTTTAGCAAAAATGCTACTGCAAGGCCTGCAACATAAGAGATTTTACTTCCGCCCATAATCATGATCAAAGCTGTGGAAAATGCTCCTATAGACATGCATGCTAAAGTTATCACAATCCAGTAATCCGCAATCTCAGGTATAGAGAAATCCATGAAGCCCTTGGATAATATTGGCATGACTATCATTGAAGATACAAAGGCTACAATTGTCAACAATGCTCCTTGAAGCATTCCACATATTACTGCCGAAAGGAATGCATCATATCGTTTAACTCCTGATATGAATTTATTTCGAATACAACCGTCTTCAAAATCTCTTTGTGTAATAAAAAGCGTTGATATAGTAACAATAAAAGCTGCTACTGAAGGATACAAAAATGCAATCTCATCCGATGCTACCTGTCCCTCACTCAAAAAAACTGTCAACGCCCAGATTAGAAGACTTGCAATTAACTGGTATATAAATATGATAAAAATCACCACATAAAAGCTGCGGCTAAAAAAAATCCTTCTTGAATCAGCATACAGATTTCTGAACATCTTCTTTGCCTCCCAATAATGAAAGATAAAATGCCTCAAGGCTCTCATCATGCTCTTCCATTGTTATTATTGTGCATCCGACATTATCACAATCTTTTGCTATTGTGGAGAAATTAAGCTCGGAATATACATCAGCAGTATTGTTACTTATAACCTTATACTCTATTCCTTTTTCTTCCATAATCTTAGTCAAAAGCCCTACATCACTGACTTTCATGCGGACCGATTTACGACATTCATTCTTCAGTTCATTACTACTCATCTGACGAACGATATGCCCGTTGTCGATAAATCCGTAGTTAGTTGCTATCTTTGAAAGTTCATCTAAAATGTGGCTTGATATAAGAAATGTAATTCCTCGCTCTCTGTTGAGTTTAAGAATAAGCTCTCTTATTTCAATTATGCCCTGAGGATCAAGACCATTGATAGGCTCATCAAGAATTATAAAATCAGGATTGCCACATAAAGCGACTGCTATTCCAAGGCGCTGACGCATTCCAAGTGAGAAATTTCTTGCCTTCTTTTTCCCGGTATCAGCAAGCCCTACAAGACTTAGTAACTCATCAACATTACCAAAGTCTGGAAGGCCTAACATAAGACACTGCTGTATCAGATTATCCCTTGCAGTCATGTCTTTATATATTGCAGGGGCCTCAACAACTGCTCCTACTCTACGTCTTGCTTTAGAAATATCTGGATCATCAGCAGTTTTTCCTAAAAGCTCATAGAATCCACTACTAGGTTTCTGAAGGCCACACATAATCCTTATGAGAGTTGTCTTGCCGGCTCCGTTTTTTCCAACGAAACCATAAATAGCTCCCTTTGGAATTTCCATATTTACATCTGAAAGAGCGGTATACTTTCCATATTTTTTACTTATTCCATTTGCTTTAAAAACATATTCCATAAACTTTTCCTTTCAACTCATTTTCTGCAAGTAAGCTTCAAATGGGTTCTGTTTTTCTCCAATCTTTACTGTATATAAAAAATACCACCTTCTGGTCAAGAAAGTGGTATAGAGAACGTCAAGATATCGTCAAGATGCATGGAATTGAAAACCAATTCCGTAAATCGCCTCAATGTGGTCTATGTTATCTACCTGCTGAAGTTTTTTCCTGACATTGCAGATATGCTGTTTTAAAGATCTTTCTGTACAATCAGGTGTTGACACACTTATTCGGTCTAGAATAGTACTACGTCCTATTGGCCTATTAGGATTTAGCATAAGAATATTCAAAATAGCTGATTCCGTCCTAGTGAGATTAATCTCTTGTTCGCCTATAGACACTGTCATAAGATTCGTATCTAAACTAATATCTCCGACCTTAACTATTCCTTCCTCTAATGAAGATGCATTTCCCGTATTTGTGCCCATAAGTCTCAGATGAGCTTCAATCCTTGCGAGTAACTCTGCCAGTGCAAATGGCTTAGTAACATAATCACAAGCACCCTTTTTCAGAAGATTTATTTTACTGTCAATGTCAGATTTGGCGCTTAATACTATGGTAAGAATTCCATTGAATCTAGTAATGAGTTCCTCTCCCGATAACCCTGGGAGCATTAAATCGAGAAGTATTATGTCTGGTCTTCCCTTCTCTAATAGCATAAGAGCTTCTGTCCCTGAGTATGCCCTGGTAACGATGTAGGATTCAAGCTCAAGCGCTTCCTGTAGCATATTTCCTATATTTACATCATCTTCAACAATCATTACTTTATAGCTACTCATTCAATAAGCCCCCTAATTTTAGTCTAATTTTCCATGAATGGTACATACTTTTTACATTTTATTCGAAGTAGCACCTTCGTGCAAGTATACTTCCTTCATTTATTTAATCTCTATAATGCTTCCCTTACCAGTCTTGTGATACTCACTGATACTCATTTTCTGTAAATAAAAAAAAGCGCTGAATCAATGAAGATTCAACGCTTCTTAAAAAATTATTTAGCGTGCGTGAGAGGATTCGAACCCCCGACACCTTGGTCCGTAGCCAAGTGCTCTATCCAGCTGAGCTACACACACATATTATAAAATTACTAAAAAGTAAAAATGCCGTAGACCGGAATCGAACCGGTACGATGTCGCCACCACGGGATTTTAAGTCCCGCGCGTCTGCCAGTTCCGCCACTACGGCATAGCCAAAAGGCTAGTGGGACCTACAGGGCTCGAACCTGTGACCCTCTGCTTGTAAGGCAGATGCTCTCCCAGCTGAGCTAAGATCCCATGGGAACAATATTAAGATTTTGAACGACCCCAGAGGGACTTGAACCCTCGACCTCCGCCGTGACAGGGCGGCGCTCTAACCAACTGAGCCATGAGGCCATATTAAAAATATTATAGAAAGTGGACCCTCAGGGACTCGAACCCTGGACCGACCGGTTATGAGCCGGTTGCTCTAACCAACTGAGCTAAAGGTCCATATCGTAAAACAAACAAGCAAGACCTTTACAAAAAAAATTGGCCTCTTTCCATTTTTGAAAAAAAGCCGATGATCGGACTCGAACCGATAACCTGCTGATTACAAATCAGCTGCTCTGCCAATTGAGCCACATCGGCTTAAAATGTTGCCTTAGGCAAGTGACTCCGACGGGAATCGAACCCGTGTTACCGCCGTGAAAGGGCGATGTCTTAACCGCTTGACCACGGAGCCATAAAAATATCTGACCACTAGACGCCTTTTCTTTAGCGACTGAATCATATTATCACAAACTATGAAGTTTTTCAATAGTTTTATGAACTCCCCAAGTAGGACTCGAACCTACGACAACTCGGTTAACAGCCGAGTGCTCTACCAACTGAGCTATTGAGGAATATTTTTTTCCCGAAGGAAAGTGGAGACGGAGAGATTCGAACTCTTGACCCCCTGCTTGCAAGGCAGGTGCTCTCCCAACTGAGCTACGCCCCCAAATGGGTAAACCATCTATTCGATAGCAACCTCAAAACTTCACACAGTAAAACTTACTCTTCCGATTTTTGCTACATTCTTTTCTTTTAGAATAAACCTTCGATCTATTAGTATTCATCAGCTGAATGCGTTACCGCACTTACACCTTGAACCTATCTACCTTATCGTCTTTAAGGGATCTTATTTCCTTGAAGGAATGGGATATCTCATCTTGAGGGGGGCTTCACGCTTAGA
>NZ_FOQF01000022.1 GCF_900113655.1 Pseudobutyrivibrio sp. OR37
AACTTATAAAATTAGGACCGCGGTTGAGCGAGACATTAATCACATCAAAGAAAACCTTTGCCTTGCTGGACGCAGAACTCAAAACGAAAAAACTCTTCATGCTGATCTGATACTTGCTGGAATAACTCAGCTTGTAACTGTCATTTTGGCTGATAAAATTAACCACCATGAATTTGTCCGTAGCCTGAAACCTTTAATCGCTTAGGACTTACCAACTTCATAAGTCAGGCTTATTTAGTGCGCCTAAAATTATCTTTCAAAAGTAATTCCGCGCCTATGCGCGAAATATCCGATTTTATAATCAAGATTGCGGACGAGCATCAGCGAGTTTCGCAATTACCTAAGTGAACATAACATTTTCTAAAAATGCGCTTCGATATGGTTCCTCGGTAGTATAAATCAACACCTTTATATTTCTAACATCTTCATCATATCCTGCATCTCTAAGTGAGTTAATTACATCTCCTGTCAGAGGTTGGCTTCTTTTTTCATATTCTGCTATGTAAAAATCCTTTTCCGCTTTAGACCACTGGGTAGGGTCATCATTTCTAGCACTTAACGCATCAAAATATGCATCGCCGCTTTCTCTATAAAGAGTAGTTAATCTATAATACGTATCCTCAGAGAAATTAGGATTGTTTATATTAAAATCCAAACCAGGTTTAGTAAACGTTTTTCCTCCAAGTCCAGGATAAGTTCCTCCCACCATACATAGTGATCTTATGGCGAAGCCTTCATCAAACAGAGCTTTTGTAGATTCTTCTATTTCATCATATAGCTCTTCTTTGCCCTTCCAATATAGATAATTAGAATAGTCATGATTAGCAAGCATACTATGATAGGTGGCCATGGCACTATAATATATAGCCTCTATAGCATTGCCAGAAGCAGCTTTTTCACTATAGCTTGCAGCAAGCTCATCATTTTTTACTTTAGAATTCCAAGCGTCCTTCTTATTTTTAAGAATAACTTTTCCATCTAATACTTCATTTCCAACAGATGTAGTTAAAATACCTAAATCTCTTACATCGCACTGATTTGCAGCCTTTAGGTAGCCTATAAAATTCAAATACTGATCCATGTTACTTTTAAGTACAGAAAAAGCTTCGCTTTTTAATTCATCTTTACTTACAAAATTTGAAACCGCTAAATAGGCAACATCAAGAGCCTCCTGATCTCGAGCTATTTTTTCTCTCATCAAGGTACATTGGGCACTTATTGCTGTTGGGTCTAAATATGATGATTCTGTCATTGTATTAATCCCCCTTTACCCTTTCTCCATTTGCAAAAAAGCTTGCCATCATTTCATCGTATTCCTTGAATTCTAATCCTGTGGCTCTAATGTTTTGAGCCTCAGTATCTAGTTTCTCACCAAGACTTTCAAGCAAAACCTCGCTCATTGTGTAAGCCATATAGCTCTTTTCGTTGGCTGTTATTGTAGACTTTGAATCTATCTGATCTGACGCCAGGAAATCCGCTTCTAGATATGAAGCAGCCTGTGTATATTCGGCATCTGATGTTTCTACATCAGTTTGATTTACCTGTTTTTCTCCATCTGTCTGACTCATTATTTTTCTCCCTTTTTCATGAATTCTTAATTAAAAAAATGTTTTATAAAAAACTACATCCCTATTCAAGCTTGTCATTAGCTTTCTTCCATTTGTAGAAAGTTCAAATTGAAAAGACATACCCTCCATTGAAGTAGACAGCTCTACGAGATATTTGTATTTACCTTTATTTAGAAGGGTCACACTGGAAAAATCATAATCCGCTATTTTTTCACTTTCATCAAAGAATGAATCCTTTTGTTCCACTGATACGCGATAAACGCCCTCATCATTCTCATAGAAATTAATGATGCATTTTCCATCTACTGACCTCCATGTACCCTTCATATCTTCCTGAAAGGTCTCTTCAGTAATGGAATCCTTTTTTAGATTTTCTGGCGTTGTGCCACATGCCATAAGTGAGAAACACAGGCATATGCAACAAATAATTATTCCCAACTTTTTCATCATTCGTTTCTCCGCTCTCTTTTTATCGTTTTAGCATATCAATAAAACCATTAACATTATCTAATTTCTCTACAGAATGAATATAGTATTTCTTTATTAATCTGTCTTTACTCATGAGCATGATTGTAGCTTCATACACTGGTATAGCCTCAGGACTGGCTTTCTGCTCAAGCTCGTTAATTATACCGCCCAGGGCATCCTTTACATTACTCTTAAACTGCTCATCAATCTCTTCCTTGGCAAGAGTTGTATAATCCTCACCTACATTTCCATGCACATGAAACAGCCCATTTTCTGTAAAATCTACTATTGAAAAGCAAGAAATAAACATCTCACCTTTACGCTGTGCTGTCCTCAAAAAGACCCTATCAAGATTTTCTAATACCACCGCTGCACTTTCTTCACAGTTTGGCTTGTTCAGCATCTGACCAATATCAAAACCAAATCTTTTGTTGCTATCAAATCTTTTTCTAATTAGCTTACCCCAGAATGGCTTTTGTAGATTTTCTTCCTCAAGCGGGTAGTCATATAAAAATGACTGTATATATTCATCTGGTATTTGCTCTAATTTTTCAGCATATGCATTTCTTACTGCACTTACTTCCATATCATAATCCTCCTATGCAGCCGCATCCATTTCCTTAACTATTTCTTCAAATATTTCCTTCGTTTCTTCGCTGTAGCCATTATATCCATCCATACCAAAGTCGGCTCCAGTCATATGTGCAGACATACTTTCAGCAAAAAATTCATTTTCTTGTAAGCCTGAATAAATTACATTACCATTACTATCATACTTAATTACAGCTTTATCATTTGAGTCAAGATCACTTTCTAACCAATAAGTACTTTCATAGGTTGTTCCATCTGACCTTGTTTGTTCAGATACTGCCTCATGACCCCAATTTACCCTCAATGTATTTCCTGTGTAACCACCATATACATCGGACATTTCATTTATTACATCTTCTTTTACATCTTCAACAACCTCTGAATAATATCCTTGATAAGTAACGTTACCATTAAATGAAGGTGTAGCATTAGGATCATAGTTTGTGGTGTTCATTATTTCATTTGTTATAGTTTCCACTATCTTTTTCTGCTCTTCCTTGGTATAGCCTTCATCTGCTATTGTTTCATAGACAGCGTCTTCAATCTTTTGTCTTACTTCTTTCTGTAATGTATCATCTAGAGTTGTGCCATTTGCATTGGAGTAAGAGTTTGATTTCCATTTAAAATGATCATCAATGCCATGACTCATTTCATGGAAATATGTTCTATAATCATTTTCACTGGCATCAGAAGCATCCCCCATATCATCAACATTGATGTATATGCCATGACACCATTCATAAGAACTTGAGGAATGAATATCCTCTACTTTAACGTACTGAACATTTTCCAAAAATACCGACTTGTATGGTTCATCAGCAGTGTAGGCAAGCAATTTAATATTATTTACATGGTCATCATATCCTTCATTTATCATTGGCAAAAGGTTATGAGTCATAGCCCTAGCTTCGTCCAGATGATAAATATCATAGTATGCAACCGCTGCTGCAGTTCTTTCATTGCTAAGCTTTTTCATTGATATTTTTCCATTATCAAACTTATCAAAATCCTCTTTTGCCTCTGCTGCATCAGTAACATTATTTATAAAATTATCCTTAAACCTAGGTGGTGCTGTATATACTCTTGCTTTTAAATCTATTGCCTCATCATCTGACAATTTTTTAGTAGCTTTTGCAAGTGCTTCTGCATCGTCTGGATGCAAAGCTTCATAATATTCAACTATCAGCTCTTTTTGTTCGTCTGTAAGATCGTCGATATCTATAGTATTGCTTGTAACCTTATAATATAAATCCGCTACATCTTCTACAGCACCAAAGCGTTTTGCCATTTTTCCCTTCATACTATCTGTTGCAAGGGTATTATTAACATCTGTGCTAAGCCCCTTTGAATTTGGTCTGCTAGGGTCCTTTACACAATATGACCTGCTGGTTGCGCTTCCAGAGAACAATCCACTGGTAGCTCCTTCTATCTCATCATATTTGTCAGATTTGCGCTTCCAGTATAAATATGTTAAATAATCAAACCCTGCTAAAGTCGAAAAGCTCGATCCAATTTGGCTATAACTGTTAGCCAGCATAATATCTGTTGTAGATGCTGCTAAACCATAGTAATAATTTGCTGTGTTTTCGTTGTTTGTTTTTGAATCCCAAGCAGCCTTCATTTTAGGCACGATAACGGAACCATCTAATACCTCTGAGCCCACAGAGCTTTTTAATGTTTCGAAATCAGCTTTATCTGATTCATTAGCATTTTTTAATCTAGTTATAATCGTTAAATATGGCCTAAAAGATGATTTTAGCGCATCGAATGCATCACTTTTAATTGATGTATCATTTATAAACGAATCTACCGCAGTGTACGCCACGCTTAGGGCGCTATTATCCGTGTCTATCTCAGTTATTGCCGCACTACACTGAGATTTAATTGTCGATGGATCCAAATAGTCTTTTTCTAACATTATTCTCTCCTTTTCATAACTATCTCTCGCCTAATTCCCAAAATCCTGAAAGCATCTCATCATATTGTTTAAAATCCTCTCCCAAAGATTCAATGTTTGATGCTTCAGCATCCAGAGTTTCACCCAAACTCTGCAATAATAATTGTCCTTCTAAGTATGCCTGTTTTCCATTTCCATTGGCGGAAATAGTACTCTTACTGTCTTTTGAAGACAGGTCCTTCATCTCGAGGTAGCTTGCCGCACTATCCACGGATGAAGATTGGGTATTTACATTTGATTGGCTAACATTTATTGTTGGATTGTTTCCACTCATTACTCTCCCTACCTACTTCCTTTCATCTTCCTCTGATTCAAGCTTTTTTGTGATACTATCTCTTTTAGCAGTAATCTCGTTCAAAGATTTTTTGAACTCATGATCCGCCTCATCAGCATATTTCGTGCTGGCTTCCTTCATCTGCTGCAACACATCATTCTTCTCCTCCAAAATACTTGCTAGCTTTGGATCACCGTGCGCAGCTTCTAACATCTCATCGCTCTTTTGCATCTGCTGTCTTCTAATAACATCATGCTCTTCCAGCTCTTTAAAGAATTTTTTATATGAAGCTCTTAAAGTTTCCTCCTTTTCTTCCAATTCCCTAAGTTCTTTTTTTAGAGCTAATTTCTCATCTGACATTAATTATTCCTCCACTTTATTGTTTAACTAATCAACCATCCCTTATTTTCTGTAAGATGTGCCTCGACTGGATTATCCTAACTCTAGTCCATATTTTTCACGTGCTATTTTTTGGCAACGTTCAAACCAATGATCAAAAGAATCATAATCTTGTCTATAGACTTCTTTATTATCTTCAATTAGCTTGTTCACGCGAGCCATTATTTCATCAATGTCAATATTAAACTCTGCTGTTCCTTCTTTTTCTTTTTTTACCTGATAGAAAATAATATTTAAAAGTAAATCTAAACTTCCAACTTTAGCACTTGAGACCCTTGTTAATGCCTCAATACCATCAGCAAATCCTCTATCATAACCTCCATCAGGATCATTCTTATAGCAGTTATGAATTGCATCTACCACCGCATAATAATTATGCCCTGCACCTGGACGCATTTCCACCTTGCATGGCCCTATTCCTGATAACATTGGTAAGTATGCAACATTACATCCTTTTTCTCCTGACATATACTTTTTATTAATCCTACGAGTCATTCGCTCAGTATATTCTACTAAATCTTCATATGTTTTAATCATAATATTTTTCTACTATTCTAATTTGGAAATAGTGTAATCAACCCTAGTTGTTTACAGATGGCATACTAATATTTGAACCATTAAATGGTACCTCTGTTGTGATCATATAGGCTCCACCTAAATTATTCATTGGAACACCAGATAAAACATTTTCGCCAAATTGATGAAAATCATTTTTTAATCCTTTTTATAAACTTTATCCCATGTGTATTTTCTACTATGAAGAAATCCATCATTCTGTAACCAATCGAGTATTTTACCTTGGATATTTTCAGACTTCATAAGGGTATATATATCATCCGGGGTTCTGTGTCCATCTTGCTTTTCTTTATACATTTCAGAAAGACGTTTTCTGTATTCTTTTGTCTCACTAATATACATAGATGGAAATTTAGGTTGGCGTACTTCTATTCCATATTTATATATTCCAATTATACCGATAGATTTTGATTCAATCACTTCCTCTATGAAAGTTCTATAGAATTTTTCTGTTAACACATTTCTAGGATCATCTTCTTTCCTATCATTACTTATTTGCATTACAGGTATTTTTAATAACTTTCCATTCAACAAAATACAGGCTATATATGCTGTATCTCTGTAATCAGTTGTTGAGCCTCTATCATGCCCCGTCCACGCAAAAGCTATTCCATTTCTTGGAATGGTCCACTTTTTAATTACAAACTTTTTAAAAAGCAATAATCTAACTTCTATATACTCTTCATTTTTATACATTTGCAAATCGCAGAATAAATCCTGCGCTGGTGCTGTGCATAATCTTTTCTGTATACCTCGCGATTTTCACATATCAATGCATTAATTTTAGCTATCATATCGTCAATATCAATTTTGAAAGCTGCTGTACCGTCCTTTTCTTTATCTAATTGATAGAAAAGAATTCTCAGTAATTGCTCTAAGCTACCAACTTTTGCTGATGATACGCTAATTAAAGCATATAAGCCATCAGCATATCCTTTGTCGTATCCGCCCTGAGGGTTCTTTTTATAACAATTATGAATAGCATCCACCACTTCAAAAAAATCATGTCCAGCGCCAGGTTTTTTTTCCATTTTATAAGTTGCTATACCTGATAGTATTGCTAAATAGGCAATCTTGTTTCCTTTTTTATAATTATTATTTATATTTTCAACCGAACTCTCCACATAATTTGAGAACTCAAACACTTCTAGCGCTTTTACATCTATGCCTAACACTTCGGCCAATTGTCTATCTAAATCGTCCATATAAACCTCCTGTTGAAAACATGTTATAGTATAATTTATCCCATCGCGAATACCTACTAAATCACGAGTTCCGCTTGAAATAGGATTGCTTATTATATCTCTCAACGGTTTGTGAGTTATTTCAAGCTCTCCACTTAACAGTTTTCCACCTGACACAAAATAATCCATATATGAACCCAAGTTGACCGTATTGCATCTTCACCATCTACAACAATTTGCTACTTTTCCTACATAATGAATAATAAAGGCAACTAAATTTACTAGCTGCCTCTATACATATTAGCATCAATTACCCTAACTCAAGTCCATATTTTTCACGTGCTATTTTTTGGCAACGTTCATACCAATGATCGAAGGAAGCATAATCTTGTCTATAGACTTCTTTATTATCTTCAATTAGCTTGTTCACGCGAGCCATTATTTCATCAATGTCAACATTAAACTCTGCTGTTCCTTCTTTTTCTTTGTCAAGTTGATAGAAAATTATATTGAAAAGATTTGCTAAGCTAGCTACTTTTGCACTTGAGACCCTTGTTAATGCCTCAATACCATCAGCAAATCCTCTATCATAACCTCCATCAGGATCATTCTTATAGCAGTTATGAATTGCATCTACCACCGCATAATAATTATGCCCTGCACCTGGACGCATTTCCACCTTGCATGGCCCTATTCCTGATAACATTGGTAAGTATGCAACATTACAACCTTTCTCTCCTGTCATATACTTCTTATGAATAATTCGCACTAATTCCTCTGTATCTTCAACTAATTCTTCGTATTGTGTCATAATATTTAACTCCTATTCTAATTTAGATATAACATAACCAACCCCATCAACTCTTCCGACTAATTCATATGAGTTTTTTGGGCACAGTTTGATTTATTAAATCAGAATAAGTTTTTTGTGTTATATCTCTTTAAACCAATGCAATGTATTACATCAATACTATTTATAATTTTTTGCCAGTTCTCTCATTTGCGCTAAAATATCATCTTGTATATTCATTTCTATTTTATCTAAATCAATATTTTCCTCGAAAGGCTCAATCCCTTCTACAAACTCTTTAAAAGAATCAACTAGTTTTATCATTTCTGAATTGCTAGACTCATGACGCCATAAATATATTGCCGCAGTATCTTTAGCCATACATATTAAGTCTCCACCAGATACATCAGCAATAGGAATATACTTATCATTTAATATGTCTCTAAAATATGTAATTTTGTCATATATATTATCATTTCCTTGATTTAATCCATAAAACCCAAATATATCTAGGTATTCTTCTTTAATTATACTTTGGTTATTTGTGACTTTATATGCATAATTTTCAACTAAATAATCATTACCATGTTCCTTTAAAAAAATAAAATACTCATCTGTTTTTGCTATATTATTTTCAATAAAAAAACGTTCCGTAATATCGTCATCCCAAATTATTTTTTCTCGATTGGAATCATCCATTAAATTATTTAACTTTTCTCTAAAGTTTTCCATTTATTTCACCTCATATTTCTCATGTCTGCCGCCGCACCTATATGTGGTATCCTACTATGCAAATCTGTAGGAAGCAATTCAATAGTCGTTGTGTTTTTATGATGCGGTGTTAACTTCATGTCTCTAAGAAGTTGTTTAACTTTATTATTAGAAGACAACCCTAATTCAAGTTTTAACTTTGAATATACTTTGCTAAAATCCTTCTGCGAACCATCCAAAACTCCATCATCAAATACCAGCTCACCTTTCGACCATTCAGAAAAATTTGGTCTTCCGTTTTTGAATGGTATTCCCTTTCCATTAGTAACTTTATTTACTTCAGGTAAATCTGATATCCATATACTTTCGCCAGGTGTCCCCTCCCAATGTCCATTTTTCCTAGGTAATCTTGTTTTTTTTGCTGTGGTTTTGTTCACATCCACCTTAACGCTCTCGCCCCTCAGCTTGAGCAACTCACTACCATCAATACGCGACATAGCTGTTGCAGTTGCAATCTGGCCATCGGAGGACTTCCATGCTTCTATATCAACATCCTTTAAGCCTGGGAAATTGTTGTGGGTGCCGTTTGCGCAATCTGCATTCCAAGCATTATATCTGGCTGCATCTTCGGCAGACATAAAGTCAGTGAAATTAATTTCGTTGTCAGGTAATAATGATTCGTGTGCAATATCGTTAAGACTTGGGCCATCTGGCTTAGCTTTAAATTTGCCTGCAAAGTTTCCGATAGACTCATATGTTCCTGGATCTATTAATGCTCCTATGAATATTTCTGCCGCTGCTTGTTGGGTTTGATTAAGTCCAACATGTTGATCTATAAAGTCTACTGTTAGACCAGTTGCCTCATCCCCCAATAAATTAACAGCATACTCCTTTGCTACAGCTACATATACTGCTTTTGATAGTTCAAAACCTGTCTTTCCTGCTGCTAACGCCTCGGAGTATGCAGACGAAGCAGGCATTAATATAGATACTGCAATCGTATTTGCCTGACCCCAAAGATCATATATCTCCTGATTACCCATAAATATAGTATCTCGCAATGGATTAAAGGCGTAGGAAGAGAGGTCTCCTTTCATGCCGTAATATACATCATCAACACCTTCCATTGCATTAGATAATCCATATCCAAAGACACATGTACCAGTCATGCACAAAGCTCCAGCTACAAGGGGTGTTGCCGCACCACCTGATGCAACTATCGCTACTCCACCTATAAAAGCTACACCTAAGCCTTTAATAATTTCAGCTCGTCCTTGATCAATTCTAGCCTGACAAGCCGCATCATAGTCTGCCTGCATCTGATCAGCTACCTGCTGCAATTTCTCACCAGCTGCATTTATATCTGCTTCGTGATTCTTTAAAAATTCCTGGCTCAACTGCATTGATTCATAAAGCTGATATGCGTACATATTGTTGGCGCAATCGCCACTCTTATAATCTCCTGGCTTAATACTTTCCTGGTAGTATGTGATAAATAATTCTAGATTTGCTATAAAGTCAGTTAAAGAATCTAAATCTGTCGAGTGTAAATTTTCATAATTAACAATAGATTCGTCCAGATTATCAATCTTCTGAATCATCCAGTTCAAGTCAAAATCTACTGTTTCTTTGCTAGGTAGTGGCAAGCTAACAATATCTGAAACGCTATTTAAGGATGTTTGCATTTCTGAACTAATCGTTTCATTATCCGTTAAATATTGCCTAACCTGCTCCTGTACCTGAGCCATAGTCTCTGCGTTGAACTTTGTGGCATAATCACTATCTATTCCAAAATAATTAGTTTCATACAGCAATAGTTTCGACTGATAATCCACAAGCATCGTAGCAACAGCACTAATTAATGGTAAATGTATTTCACTTGCATAGGTTTTAATATTATCTGCTGCTGTTCCTGTGAAATCTTCAGAATTAATTACATTAGTTATATCCTCTGATAGTTTTTCAAGAATATCCTGTATCTCGGATATTCTTGTAACTGCCGTATTGTAAGCCGATAATGTTTCCAAAAAGCTTACTTTATAATTTTTCCCTTCCATTTTTCATTATCCCTCAAAATTATTTTGTAAATCTTCATCCATTTCTTTTAATTCAGATATTACTGTCTTCATACTAGATACATTTGTCGTTACCATCTGTTTATACGAGCCAACTGTATTGAGGATTTTATCTAGCATTCCCCCATAATTTTCAAGCATGATATTTTGCGAATCAGTAAATTCCAAATTCTCTGTTGCTGCATTTATAGTATTTACGTCTGAGTTATAGGTATCTAGCAAAGTAGATATCCCACCATTAACCTTTAATTCTCCCATAATATCACCTCGTACTAATTAAAGTGTTTTTCAGCTTCATTAATTAATGACTGTATTCGCGACCTAAGCCAACCTATAGCTCCGTAATGTTCGTTATTTTCCGCTTTCAAAGCTGTGATTTTGTCACAAATAGCATCTAATACAACATCAATATTTTCGATATATGTATCATAAGCTGGTGGAACATAATCCTGCGTGCATTCAACTACTGTGGTTTTATTTGTACCATACCATGTACCATCCGCCGCAAAGGGTGTAGCAACATTATCATTCCAATTTTTCTTAAGCTGATCCACCTCATCTTTTGCATCTGCAATATCCTTTTTTACCGCTTCCAGTCTGGATATCTTTGCAAGATTAGCATCAATCGCACTATTATGCCCATTTATTTCAGCATATAAATCATCTATAAGTCCCATAGTTCCCCCTTATCTATTGTTAAGCAATGAAACGGAGCCTTTTTCAAAATTCTTTTCCTCTGTCCACTTATCTAGATTATTGACCATTCGATCATTATCCTCATCACTATAACCTTCAAAAATGATTTCAGAAATATCTTCATTATTGAAATATAATAGTTTGTCACTAACTAATCCCTGAGGATAGATACAGCCACCATATTCAAATAAATACTGTTTGCCATTTCTTTGAATAACCATTCCTCTTGAAATAATCATAAGCTTCTGAATTCCGCCATTTAAAATAACTACAGTGCCAAGAGGTAATCTTCTTGTTAAATCTTCCACAACAAATAATCCTTCTTTCTATCTTTTCTGTTCTATATTATTTTTCTTTAAATACTCTGTATATGCGTTATTATCATCTCTATCAATTCCATATCTGTGACTAGGGAAAAAAACAACCCTTAATATGGATAATACAGCTATAACAACTAACAATATAATAGTAGCTTTTTTACTCATCATTTCTCTCCTTTATTCTTCTTCCCACAATGGTGTTTTCAACTTAACAACCATGTTGTCCTTCATGTAATATCCGTCACCAAGCTCTACCTTCTTCTTGAATGCACGAGCTACAGTTAGAGGTATTTCAACTGGCTTCATCAATACTAAATCATCAAAGAACATGAAGTGCTTCTGTTCCTTAATCTTCTTTAAGATTTCAGGTGCGTTAAATGGAATCTGCTCATTTTCGATTCCACCAATGATGATGCCGACATGCATATTCTTGTATTTACCAATGATGTTTCTGTAAGCGTTCATAACTGTTGTGTTAGAAGAAATGCTTGTAACAATATCAGGCTGCTGAATAATGATAAGGATTAGCTTGCCATCATTTACCGCATTAACATTGCCATTTGCCAATGCTTCGTATCTTGCTGCAAGAGCCTGCTCTGTGCTTGTAATCACTTCAATAGCAGCATCTTCTGTCATTGAATAGCTTGCCACATTAGGCATATCCTTTAATGCTGCAAGGCCTCTATCGATACCATCGATGATGTGTACCTCTGTCATGTCTGGATACATCTTGTTTAACATGCCAACAATATACTTGATGATATTGTGACGGCCACGGCCTTCTCTACCAGAAATAGCCATTGCACCCATTGTTCCTATATCTAACATGAATGGCTCTACAGTTGCATAGTTAAGACCTACTACAACCTCGAACTTCTTACGTGTAAATCTGTTCAGGTTAGCTTCTACCATGCTAGATGTAAGGACTGCAGGGATTTCTGGAATCTCTCTAGCCTTAAGACCAGCATATGTTTCGTTTGTAGATGATATAAATGTCTTGATAGCTTCTACTCGCTCAATTTCCTTTTCGCCTTCAAATGCAAGATATGTCTGGCAATCTAAATGCTTCTTGTCGATTTCCACAATGGCACGACCACTAATATCTTCTATACGCTCTCTACAATGCTCGAATAATGCACTGTATTCATTTGAATCGTTGCAGAATAATGCAATTCTACAAGAGAAATTACTAAGGTACTTGTAACCCATACCTGCTGTCTGGGCGTTTGCAAGCACAACTGTAACACCTACTGTGATACCTTCTCTACAAAGTGTTAGTAGGTCGTCATTTTCTGTGAAATACATTTCCTTCAAAGCTGTAAAGTTATCCACCATAAGAACTATCTGTGGAAGGTCTGTCTTTCCAGCTTCACGATATGCTGCAAAGGAACTTACACCTACTGAAAGTAGCTTTTCCTTTCGCATTTCGATTTCTGTATATAAAAGCTTGAACAGGTTCTTTAGCTTCTCATCTTCAGATGATGTAACTACACCACCCACATGATTCAAGCCTTCAAAGTTCTTAAGAACCATTGATGCAAAATCCAATACGTAAATATTTACTTCCTGTGGAGAATATTTTGTAGCAACACTTCTTGCAATAGCCTGAAGAAGGTTTGTCTTTCCAGACTGTGAAGAACCAATAATCATTACATTTTCTTTTGTAAGATTGATAGAGTGCTTGCCCTGGAACTGGCTATCTGGGTCATCAAAGATACCGATATCTGCAATAATATCTGTTCCATTTGTTGCAAGCTCTTCTCTTGCAGGGAAGTCTATAACCTTTGCTAATGGTGGTAAACAAATTTCCTGAAGCTTTTCAATGTGATGTTCCTTGCAGTATTCATTGACACGCTCAACAATAGCTTCAAGCTGATTCTGCTCACCCTTAGACTTTTCTGCCTTTTGCTTGTAAAGGACAGTTCTCTTTCCTGATAAATCTACACCATTAATTTCAAATTTCTTACTGTTTTCTGTGCTGCTGACAACAGCTGGTGCACCACTGTATGCAGACTGGAACAATTCGAAGATTTCGTTATTACCAACCTGGAGATAAGCTCTACCTGGCTCTCTAATTTCTGCTGCAAGAGGTGATTTTAATACCTCATTACTATCTGATTTATCCTGCACCTTCAAACAAAGCTTGAACTTTGAGTTAGACCAAATCTGGTCATTAACTACACCGGCTGGCTTCTGTGTTGCAAGAATAAGGTGTACACCCAAGCTTCGTCCGATACGGGCAGCAGAAATAAGCTCTTTCATGAACTCTGGCTGCTCGCTCTTTAACTCCGCAAACTCATCTACGATAAGAATTAAGTGTGGGAGTGGAGTCTCAACCTTGCCCTGCTTGAACAAGCTGATATAATCATCAATCTTATTTACTTTGGCTTCTCTAAATAATCCCTGACGACGTAACAGCTCGGCCTTGATAGAACGAAGTGATCTATCAATCTGCTTTCCGTCGATGTTTGTAATAGTTCCTGTTAAGTGTGGAAGGTTTGCAAACTGGTCGGCCATTCCACCACCCTTAAAGTCGATGATAACGAATCCAACTTCGTATGGATGGAAAAGTGTAGCCATAGACAGGATGTAAGACTGGATAATCTCTGATTTACCAGAACCTGTTGTACCGGCAACAAGACCGTGTGGTCCATGGAATTTTTCATGTAAATCAAGGTAAACTACTTCACCACCACTCTTTACACCAAGTGGTGCTGCCATGCTCTTATAGATTTGAGAGCTTCCCCATCTTTCTTCAAGGTTAAGGTCATAGGCATTCATTATTCCAAGGAGCTGATAGAGAGAAATGTTCTTTGTCAATGTTCCCTCTAGGCTCATTTCATCTATATAAACGCAGCCCAATCTAAGTGCTAGCTGCTGCACATCTTCTCTGCTTGTGTGAGGATATTCAAAGGTCTGGATATTCTTTCCATCCTCAGCATCCTGAATGTAGCCTCTGTAAGCATCGCTCTGTAAGAATACAAGCTGTGAGCAGTACATATTTAAAAGCTCCTGCTGCTCTTCCCAGAACAAGAATACAAATCCAAGCTTTGATGCTCTATCCACATAATCCATAACTGGGTGCTTACGGATACGCTCTGAACGATATACAAATACAACGTATGTAGGAAGCTTGGCTACCACATCTTCACCAAGCTGCTCTCTTGCATTTAATTCGTTATATAAGAATTCAAGTGCTCTCTTTGCACTTTCATCATCATACATGAAATATCTCATGCCACCGTTATTGGATGACATATTTTTGAACCATCTAGCCCATGCAAAATCAAGAACATCATTCTCGCCAATAACCAAGAACATCTTTACTTCTTTGTAGAAATATTCGCCGGCGATTGTTACCATCATGTTCTTCATAAGCTGATATAATTTTTGACGCTCAGCAACAAAACCTACAGCATTTGCTTCCTTTAAATGAAGCACTACAGGCATTCCATCAATATACTGATATTTATCATGAATCTTCTCAGGAATATCCATCATGTCGTCCTCGATATCGATGTATTCCTGCTTCTTATAATCAACCTGCTCTTTGGATTCTACTAAACCAGTTCCAATCCAAACATCCAGGAAATCTTCCTCTTCCTTTGTGTGAGAAAATAGGTTTCCATCAAACTGCTTGATAGAATTCATAGTATCTTCTACTGAACGATTCATCTTGAGCATGATAGTCTTTTCGTCATTTCTGGCAGTGACTATTTCATCCTCTTTTCTAGCAATGTAATCGTCGTAGTAAGCTATTCTTTCCTCTTCCTTTTTCTTACGCTTTTTCTTGTCCTGGAAATAATTGATTACTGCTAGGACACCACTAATCATACCTGTTGCAGCAAACATGATTACGTAAGAAAGATTACTTCCCATCATAAGGCCACGAACACCAACCATAACGCAAAGCATCATAACTGTTGGAAGTAAAACCATAAACAGATTCTTCTGCTCGTCGTTCTGTTTTGATTTTGGTGGCAATACCTCTATACTTTCCTCCGGCACCTTATAATGCTGGCGCACACTTCTTGAATAGCTAGGGTAATTGAAATGAATATTATTTGCTTCTATTAACTGATTTGGGAGCTTTGTATCGATTCCGATAGAATCTGAAGTATAAAGATTATCATTCTCCAAATAAAATACATGACCATATAAGCCTAAGAAATCCTTAGACTTTAGCTTTTCATTGCTATCCTTATGTAGCAAACCATTGACAGTAACACCATACTCCAAGTTACTGGTATCAATGGTAAAACCATCTCCTGACTTGTTTAGTACAACCGAACCTGACTTTAATTCTCTATCAAAGAATCTGATATCACAGTTTCTATCACCACCGATTGATAAAGTGTTCTTACCTGCAATATTTATCACCAGGTTATAGTTATCCTGTACTGTATCAAAAAATGCATCATATTCGATATTAAATAATTCGCTACCTGTCTCTCCATTTGCTACCTTAAGTACATTACCTATTGTTAGGCTGGCGTTATTAGAATCCTGCTTGCCATTAAAGCAAACTGGGCTTTCTGCAATTGCTTCCAATTCACCATTATTATTCTTTAATGCAATAGTGAACTCCTGATCAAAATCTTCCTTTAGTAACTGTACCTGGCAGTTCTTACCTGTTCCTATTAGCAAACCCTTAAAGTCATCTTCTACGACCACTTCCTTGTATAATTTGCTACTGAATACCGTAATCTTATACTTCATAATCCTTCTTCCTATCTACTATTTTTCGTAAAAAATAACTGACCCATTTCTGAGGCCGAGGCTTTCAAGTGTAGCCTCGCCTCTAATTAATGCTATTGGGTTTTCCGCACGCATATAGCACTGTACTGGATCATCCATATCTATTGGCAGCTTAAAACTGTTTTTCAAGCCGTAGATTAATTCATTTGCAGTAATATCCAGCGGAACCTCTATATCGAATTCCTGATTCTCTTTAACATTTTTAAATCTGATGATTATCTTTGTATCCATACCTAACCCCTACTTTCTGTACACAAATTCCTCATTTGATAGCTTAATAACATCGCCTACGCGTAACTCCTGTGGCTGGCCTGCCACAAGCATTACATCGTTAAGGAATGTGCCATTCTTAGAATGATTGTCTTCTACAAAAACACTGTTGCCTTTGATTGTAAATACCGCATGCTGTCTACTGATTGTGTTGTTATCGCGGATGCAGTAATCACAATGTAAATCATCCTTACCTATGCAGAAGTTTGTCTTTGTGATTGCAATATTATCATTGTTCTTTGTACGCTCTAGGTAGCCACCATTCAACTGCTGGGATGGTGCTGCCATGTTTGTACCAGTCATAGAATCACTTACGCTTGTGCCTGCGCCTAATACTGTTGTATCAGAGCTGGTTGAATCTCCTGCAAATCCTGCTGGAACTGTAGACTGAGCACGGTACTGTGCTGTTGGACTTACCTTTACTGGCTCCTCTTTTTTAGCAGCGTTTGACTTATTTCCCTTTACCAGAATAATAATCACTACAACTACTAAAACGATGACAACTACTGCTAATACGATTGTCATAACAATTACCCAAACTGGGATTTTTTCCTGTTTTTCAATAACCTGTGGCTCCACTGGTGCAGGCTTATCTGCTTCTATTTCTGCCTGTAAATCTGCAAATGTCTTGCTTGAAAATGCAAGTCCCATTCCATTTAATGCCTTAACAATTGTGTTAGAGCTGGTTGCATAGTAATAATTTCCTTCAGCTCTAAGTGTGTTCATACCAATTACATATCCATCTTCTGTGATAATTGGTCCACCTGCATTGTTTTCTCCAACCTGGGCAGTATGCTCAACCCACTGTGTATCACCTTCTGCGATGATATTGCAGATTTGTCCTGATGTTTTGTTTACTCTGTCATTTGAGTAATAGACTTCATTTGTTTCAAATACAATCGCATCTGGAAATCCTAAAGCATATGCACTGCTCACTGAATTGTAATCACTCTTATTATTGTCAGCAGAATATAAGAATGTCATTGGTGTTCTGTTGTACAAAGACTGTGATAGCTTGAATACAGCTAAATCAAGATCAATACTGCTGTTAACCAACGAAGCCTCTGTTGTCATATCATTTTCAATAACAACTTCGTAGCTAAGAGTTGCTCGCTCTCTGTCATCAGCACTAACACCAAGAGCTGTTAAAAAGCTGTTCTTTGTTTCGTCATCTGGTGTCATTAATGCAAGACTTGTAAGAACATATTCTGTTCCATCAGCTTCTCCAATAAGAATTCCTGATGCACCCCTTAAAATATGGCTTATGTTATCACTAGTCTTATAAACACAGTTAATCTGAACAACACCATTTTTAGCTCTATCGATGTTGTCCATTTCTTTCTCATCTTTTGCTGTTTCTTCTTCAACTTCTGAAGCTTCTGAAGCTTCTTCTGATTGCATTTCATCAGATACAGGAGCCTCTCCCTCTACCTGCTCTGTGGCTTCTGTTGCTTCAGCAGCATAGGCTATGCTGCTATAGTTTGTAGTCATAATTCCTAGTGCAACAACTGTTGCTGTTAACATTGCTACTATTTTCTTATTCATGATCTATCCCCTTATTCATCACATCGTTTGTAATTACAATTTCATCCTCTATTTCAAATCCGGCAACACTTCCAGATGCAGGTATATTTGTTTCACTCAATAAAACGGTTCCCTCATCTTCATTACCGGAATCTAAAACTGTTGTTGCTTCTACCTCTGAAAGTAAAACTGTTTCCTCGCTCTCTGAAGTATTGTTTTTTAATAATCCCGATGTATTCCAAGACAATGATGCCTTCTGATGTTTTTGACCAACATACTCCATACCAGTCTTTGTAGTCGATGAAATCTTTCTGATTTCCTTTTCTACACCCATTCCAGTAAGAACTTTTATAGAATGTGGTATCTTAAGTAGGAAAAAAAATACTATTGCCATTATGGTAAACACAATAGCTATGATTAACAGACTTAGTCCTAGTGTTTGGTAAAACTTCATCTGTTCTGTTACGTTTGTTGCATCTGTACTTACTATCATAATAATCACCCTATTCAGCTAGCATAATAGCTTGTCTAGCCTTTTCTATATTTGTATTGAGCTCTTCCTCCAGCTCCTTTACCATTTCGTTATCTTCAGCATCTGTTCCAGCTATATCTTCCTTCACATGCTTTTCTATGTTTATAAGCTGAAGCTCCATGTCCGAATAGCTAACTCCGGATTTTGCGAAGTTCTGAATGTTTGAATAAATCTGTGAGGCCATTTCCTTGTAAATGATTAATGCTGTGTTTGCATTATCTATTTCTGCGATATTTCCGCTGGATACGGCAACCAAATCCTCCCAATACTGCTTATAATCAACCTTTGTATCACCTGTTTTATCAACACTTCCAAGATTGATATAATAATCTGCAATAGCGCCTAATCGCTTTGCTCTTGCTGTTCTGGCTTCATCCAATCCACCATCTGCCGCTTTCTTTAACCAATATGCTGATTGCTGCTTATTTCCTTCACCGTTGTAGTTATAGAAATATGCAAGACCTAGTCTATAGGCAAACAAGCTATATGCTTCTTCATTTTGAGATAGCAACTGCTCGTATGTAGCCTTTCCCTGAGTTCTGATTAACAGCTCTCTTATCTCTAATGCTTCATCCTCAGTAAATACATCATCTACTAAATAAATTTTATCTATCAGACTTATATATGCATCCGGCTTTGCTGGGTCCACTGAAATTGTGTCTATAAGTGCTTCCTTCATTCCATCAATTGTCTCAACACGTGTCGCTTGCTCCAGCATACTGTCGTAACTTACCATTTGGAACTTGCTAGCATGTCTGTATGAGGCAAAGGAACCGATTCCTGCTGCAAGGGCTAATGCTGCTGCAGTACAGAAAATACCTAATTTTAATTTCTCACCACGTCTATATGAATTATCTAACTCATCATAATGATCAAGGTCATATAGTAGCTTTGCGCAGTTCTGATATCTGTTGCTTGGATCTAGCTGAGTACATTTAAGAATAATCTGTTCTAAGCCCTGCGATAACGCTCCATTCCAATACCTGATTGGGTACATTTCGTATGGTGGTTCGCTAGGGTTCTTACCTGTAACCAAGTGATACATTGTAGAGCCCAAACAATAAATATCTGTACGAGCATCTGTTTGACCATGACCTCCAAACTGCTCAGGTGCCGCGTAGCCTCTTGTTCCGAGACATGTAGTATCCTCCACATTCTCTTCCTTGTATTGTCGAGCTGTACCAAAATCGATAAGCACGATTGTTCCGTCAGGCTTAAGCATTATATTTCCAGGTTTTAAGTCTCGATATATGATAGGTGGATTCTGTGAGTGTAGATAACCTAACACATTACAAAGCTGCTTTGCCCATTCAATTACGTATTCCTGAGGCTGAGGTCCATATTCGTTGACAGCCTTACTAAGAGTGTTTCCTTCTACGTAATCCATAACAATTAGCAAAGAATCATCATAGTCAATAATATCGATAATGCTTGGCAGGTTTGGATGTGATAGATTTCTAAGCATTTCAATTTCGTTCTTTAAACTCTGAAGTGTAATATCAGAATTTGCCATAGCATCTTTTCTAATCTCTTTTATAGCCCATTGCTTATTGGCTCTTTCATTCATTGCCAGGTATACGGTACTCATTCCGCCCTGTCCAATCTTATTTAATATTTTATATTTGTTATCTATTAAGGATCCTATTTCTAACATATCTATACTCCAATTACTAAACCTGAAATGTTATCTGTCTCACCACGGGACTTGACTAATTCAGTCATCTTTTTAATGCCATTCTTTTGGCTACCATACTTAATGATTTCATCATTTGAAAGCAAGCGCCACAGTCCATCTGAGCATAATAAAAAGTTTGAACCATCCTCCACTTTTCCTCTGAAAAAATCAGGATATACATTTTCTGATGCTCCTATGCACTGTAACAGTACACTCTTATCAGGACTTTTTTCTGCCTCTTCTTTTGTCATGCGTCCCAAATCCATCTGCTGCTGCACATAGCTTTGATCATGAGTAATTTGCTTAATGTCCTTTTTATTAAACATATAGGCTCTAGAATCTCCTACGCTCATAATCAAATACTCGTTTTGCATAATAAGCAGGCAAACAGTAGTTGTCCCCAATTTAAATCCTTGTTCATAACCATACTGCTTAAGACCTTGATTTATCTGTCTGACTATCATTTCCCACTGTGCCTGTATCTGACGCATGAAATCTGGTTTTGTATCACCGCATACAGATAAATCTTCAGTAACATCCTCCACAGAAATGATATGTGGAAATTCATTTTGGAACCATTGTCCCATTCTATTTACTAACGATGAACTAGCGACCTCGCCTTGGGCCAAGCCCCCCATTCCATCGCATAAACACGCAAAACAGACACGACCAATATTGCCTGTTCGTGCCTGTTTTACAATAAGCGCATCTTGATTCACCTTCTTTTTATTTCCTATATCAGAATAGGCGTCAAGCTTAAATTTTGAATTAAAAATATCCATTTTTTCATTACCCTTTATATATTACTTTTCTTACGCTCCATACACAAACTCTTCATTAGCAAGCTTTAATACATCCCCATCTTTTATTAATACTTGTCTTCCGCTTTCAAGCTTGATGCCATTAATCCAAGAACCATTTGTTGAATTACAGTCTTTTACGTATACACCGTTCTGACCTAATGTGAATAATAAATGCTGTCGGCTAATAGCTTTGTTGTCGCTGATGCAATAATCTGCATTAATGCTATCTTTTCCTACTGAATAATCATTTTTACTAATCTTAACTTCTTCATTAGTCTTCTTTCGTGTCAATGTTCCTAATGAAATGTTATTTGATAATTCTGCTGCACCTAGTACTGTTGTTGCCCCATCCTCTACTGGATTAAGTGCTGCATTACTTAAAATTGTTGTTGCATCACTATATTCTGGTTTTACTGGAGCAATATTCATGTACTGTGGGCCTGTGTATGATGATTTATTTTTCTTTTCTGTTTTCTTACTGCTCTGACTTGAATTTATTTTTTTAACATCAGAAGCTACTTCTCTAGGTACATCACTTTCATTTTTGTTTCTTAGAATAAGAAGCACACCTATAATTATTACAACTATTACTAAAAGTAATTCCAATCCTACTATCATCATCCATATATTTAATGTATTCATTTTCTTTTTCTCCTACTTCTACTCTCTAAGCCAACAGGTCACAAAACTATTTGACATGCAGACATAAAAAATATCTCGCCTTCTTAACATGTAAACAGCGAGATATTTTTAATCATGGCAACATTATTATTCGCAAATAATGAACTCCCTTTCTATTTATCCTCGCTAAAAAGAATTTCATAATCTTCCTGATTACCAAGCTGTAGTACCACTTGTTCGAGATAATCCTGCATAATATTGTCTTTATCAGATTTACTCTGTGTTATATATGCGAAATCAGGAGTCCCTAGCTTACCTATAAAGATGGCACTACCATCATCTAGCGAAATGGTTAATAATATAAGATTTTTTCCTTCTACAAATAAATCATCTGTAAGCTGTAATGAACTATCAACATTATGGGCTGCCTTATATACTGTATTAACCGCATCCTTCATAGTATCCTTTGAAATAGTTTCTGTATAATATCCGTCTGCACATACACCTACTACTTCATCTTCTCTATTATATATTTGAACATAAGACATTCCGACAGGTGATTTTATCTTTCCATCTTTAAAACTATATCCTTCAGGAAATTCATATTCTGAGTGATTGAGTTTAACTTTATTATTGTTAATAGATGTAGTCAATTGTCCTGTACTTGAAGTTTCTGTACTCACTGAAAACCCACAAGCGCACATAGAAAAACATACTGTTAAAACAAGTATCACGTTCACTATTTTTTTCATTCTTACTTCCTCGCATATTTCCTTTAATTACTATTTTAATAATGCACAATTACATCTTCAAAAGTACCTTCTATATCCACAATCTTAAATTCCTTGTCTTCACTCAATCCCTTCACTGGAATATTTATTTCAAAATATAACGCTTCTCCTGGATTCAGTTCTCCCATATATTCATTATCAAAATCTATCATAGCCTTTGCTATAGATGCCGATTCATTTTTATATTTTAGTCTTAATGTTCCTTTAATTGCTGTAACTTTTTTGTCCAAAGCGTTTAGAAAAACACCTGCCGTCAGCATACTTCTGTTTTTGTGTTGATATAAACCATCTAAATAAATATAGTTAATTGTATTTTCCTGATATTCTATTTTATTAGCATTTAACTGTTCCTCTACAGTTTTAATAATACGTGCTGCAGTTTCATTTTCTAGTTGCTTTTCATGTTGCTTTGCAACTATAACCTTTATCTCCATTTATGCCTCCTAATTTAACTGATTCTGTATAGAAGTGATGATTGAATTAATCAATCCTTCTAAATGTCCAATAATAGGATCACAAGCATATGCTTTATTTTCATAATCACATTTTGCATTATTTAATCTGTCAAGATTTGTATCTATATTTGTAATTACAGTCTCATATGCACTAATCAATTCATTTCCTTTAGCCTGATAGGTGTTTACAAATAAATCCCCTTTAAATGTAGAATATTCTTCATCAATAAAAGATTTGACACTTTTCTTGTACCCTATTACAGCATCTTTATCTTCTTTCATCCTGTCGTAGATAACTTTAATGTCTGCTGCTGTTTTTAAATAACCTTGTTTTTCAGTTTTTTTTGCATTTAAAGCATCTCGTAGACTCTGTAAATCCATTATAAAAACCTCTTTCTATATATTTGTTAGGCAATCAAAAATCCTCTATTATTCGTAATAAATGCTTCTGCTGGATTCTGTGGATTATAGCTAATAGATGTATTACTTCCAACACTCACATCGCCCATTACAGGACTCTTTTTTTGGCCGATAGGTATAAACCCTATCTTTATTGCCTCGCTTTTTAGCTTGATTCCCTCTTGTACTTCGTATGTAACTCCATCTACACAATATTCAACTATAATCATAGTTGCTTTGTTTAGACCGCGGCTTCTTAATTCCTTAATTTTTCCTGTTGTAATAGCTGTACAATTCCTTTTATCTATCATTTTAATTACTCCTTATATTATATCTACCAAGGTAAATCAATACTTACTGTTGGGATAGTCACTTTAACTGAAACATCTAATACACATCCCAAATTGACCTCTAATGAAGTAGCATATACATCCACATAATCTGTATCAATAGCTTTTTTATTTTCAGCCCATAAAGCTGCTTCTGCGCCTTCAGTTACACCAACGGTACCACTGAATCCTAATAAATCAAGTTTATTATCTTCATTGTCCTCAGCTTGAAGACTTAAGAGACTAAAACTGCCTTCCACCTTTGCTTCCGCCACTGTAGCTCCAGCTTTGAAACCAACAGCATATTCTCCATCGTCTTCAAACTCACAAGCCACAGTTGCATCTGCACACATAAATTTAGCTTCACCATTTACCTTAAAATTAACATTTTCTGATCCTACAACTATAGAGCCTTCTGCTTTGGCTACTCCCGCTGCACCTTCTACTCTAAATCCATTGGGTCCTATTTCTGCATTTCCCTCAACAAAATCAGCTTTTGCTTCCGCTTGTCCTCTAATATAATCAGTAACCTGTCCATATGCACTAAACTGTAGTCCTGCAACTCTAGCTCTTGCAAAATATGTACCATTTTCTATTCCTGCTTCACCCGATGCTGCTCCTAGCTGATAACCAGCATATATATATACATCTGAACACAACCCCGCAGCCCATTGGCCTTCATCAATGGTTGTTTCTCCGGCTACATATACAAATGGATCCTCCTCTAATTTAAGCTTTAATGCTACATTCCCAGCTTGCATCAACCATTCTTGACTATCTATATACTTTAAGTTATCGGTATTCAGATTTCCATCTTCATCATAGCAATAGCTCTTTAAGTTTGTTATATAGGTTTTTAAATCACTGATTCTATTTATAACCCTATCGGCTTCGTTACATGCTTCACTATCAACTCCATATAGATTATTTCTTATTTCTTCAATCTTAGCATTTAAATTTATATATTCGTCTTCTACTTCATTTAATTCCAAAGGCTGTATTGTTATATACTTTTCTGCCAGATTTTTTACATCGCACAATTCTTCCTCTGAATTGGTAAAAACATCTTTATAGCCGCTTAATTTTGTATTTATGCTATCTAAAGTTTCTTCTTTTACTCTTCCATCACTTTGTATTTCGTATAGATTAAAAGCTATAGCATAAGTATTTATCAAAAGTGTAATGTCGTTAATAATATCCATAAATTCTGTGATTATGTTTACAGCACCCAACGATATATAATTTTTAAATGCATCTGCTGCCTCACCTCTAAAATAGTTTGTATTCGAGAGTTTATATGCATTTTTATATGCTTCATAAAATGTATCCTCAATAGTTGTTCCATAAGAGGATGTTTGCTCATATATACTAGATAAATCTTCATTTCTTAAATACATTGATCCTTGATTTGTCATATCTTAACCTTTCTTTCCAAATATTAAATCTTTTAATGTAATTTCAGCCATCTTTTGGTCAAGATTCATCCAATTAGCCTTTATAGTTTTCATGCTATTGATGTCTTGATCCATAAGGGTTCCAAACAAATCTATTGCAGATTTAAACTCATCAAGGCACTGATTGTATTTATCAATTGAGTCCAAAAGTATTTCTCCCTCATCTAATTTGTACTCAATTTTTTTTATTTGTTCCGAATCGTTCTGATATGTAGTTGTTAATTCCTCAAATTTTTCTTTATCTAAACAAAATTCGCTCATTATGCAACTCCTTTCTGGAAGACTACTTGTGCTTCTGTTACCTTGTAATCACATAACTTGACAAGCTCATTGAATACCTCGTAATTACAGTCTTCAAGGTAGTTCATATATTCTGAAAATGCTATTTTAATTGTCATAAGACCAGATGTATACTTCGCATATTCTTTTGGTCCATTTTTAATCAATTCATAATACTTTTTTCTTAAACTATTCTTGCATTTATTAAAGCTTTTTTCGTCAAGCTGAAGAATCTTTTTTCGCTGCTCTTCTAATTTAGTTGTAGCAATTATTATGCTTGAATCTAAAGAATCCACCCAGGCAACTTTGTTATATCCGCCTAACAACTCGCCTAATATATCTACAATTATTTTACGTTCATAGTTTGTAATATTTGCTTCAAAAAAATCAAATGTTACTACACTTATATTTATATTATTTCTGCCAAGTTTTATTGCATGGCAATCCCTTCGTAAATATGGATCTGCACCATTTCCTATAATTCTAACATCACTTATTTCTTCTTTGTTATTCACCTCATAAATAATATTTGAACAATCTATATCTGCTGTCTTACCGCAGATAGTTATATAACTATTAGAAGGGTTTAGTAATATTTCGGAGCAATGTACAAAATCTTCATATGTGATAGCATCAATATCTCTTATTAAATCCGCTAGTTTAAAGCCTTTGTTAAATTCTGAAAATTCATATGCAGTAAATATGCCTCTGAATTCTTCTTCTTTATATGCATTAGAGAACGCACGTTTCGCTTTTTCTTTTGCAATAATAAAGCTGGACTCTTTATAATCTTTTTTATAGATATTATTCAAAATATAATTAAGCTTCTCAACAACATACTTACTTTCACAACAAAATGATATTGTAGAATAGGCTCTTTGAATATCATAATCTAAATCTTCCATCCCTTCCTCTTCTCTGAAATATTGGAAAAGTATATTATAAAAAGCATAATTTGATTTAAATTGCTTATTTCCATTAATTACGAAATACTTTGTCGCGTTACCACCTCTGAATGACATCGCTACATACGACATATTATTTTCATAATCTATCCCTACTAACTGAATTATTTGATTCTTTTTTTTCATTTACTACTATTACTCCTTACTCTTATATCCCTTTATTCAATAGGTTGATTAAATAATAAAACATTTAGTTATTTTTATTATTTAATCAAACAATTGATTCTTCTAATAAATAGCGGCAGACCAAAACAGCCTGCCGCATCCATTTTGTAGAGATTATTATGCTCTAAACTGTGCTGCAATATCGCTATCTGTAGACTCTACGATTGATGCTGTAGAATCAAGTGCTGAAGCGATTTCTCTGATGAGCTCTTCTGCCTTCTGGAATCCTGGCTTAAGCTCCTCATAACGTCCAGCGTATGACTCGCTTGCTGAACCTTCCCACTCAGCCTGAAGATTTGAAAGAAGAGAATCCATGTTAGAGATAACTCCGTTAACTGTATCAGCCTCGTTACGATACTGATTTGCTCTCTCTCTCATCTGATCTGGTGTAATTCTAATCTGATTTGCCATTTTTCATTTTCCTCCTATTTGGCTTTTTTATATATACTGGTTTTCCAGTTATATACCGCTATTATTTGCTTTTCTTAACTACAACAACTCCACCACCAATTAACGCAATTGCAGCAATTACTGCAAACACGATAATAATCTTATTGATTGGAGCGCCTGTGATGATATCTTCAACCTTATCACCACCAGCATATGTTGGAGTTAATCCGCCTTCAACAATAAGTTCTTCTGCCTTCTCTGAAACAAGAATGTTATTGTATGCTAACTTTGTTTCATTTCCAGCTACGTCTGAACAAATAACTTCTACCTTCTGGTAATCATCCTTAGTTGAAAGTGTGAATACCTCTGTTCCACCGTTCTTAAGAAGCTCTTCACCTGTGTAGTCTGCAATCTTTTCGCCATTTACGATTACACTCATCTTTGATACACCCATTGTATCTACAGCATTGATTGAGAAATCATGGCTTGCTTCTTCATAAACGCCTTCATTTTCAAGGCCTGCTACAACTACACTTGGTGCTGTTGCATCCATAAGGAATTCAACCTCAGCATCCTTTGTCTGGTTACTCTGCTTGTTAGAAGCTCTATCCTCAGAATATACAGTAACTGTATAAACACTATCCTTCTTGAAGTTAGCTGAATCTACTGTATAGCTGATTGAATGCCAACCCTTATTGTTTGTGTAATCACTAGCCTTATATGTTCTACCTTCTGAAAGCTCTTTTACATTTCCTTCACTTGAAACAGATACTTCCTTATATGTAAGTTCATCTACGTTAATCTCTGTTACAACAACATCACGTGGACTTGTTACGTAATAATTGTCCACCATAGCCTTTGTTGCATCACTAAGTACGAAGATTGAACCAAATCTATTGATAGAATATTTAAGTGTCTTTTCTACTACATTTCCTGCTAAGTCTGTAAGCTTAACATTTAATGTGTAAAGATCATCATTGCTCTTTTCATGAGCTAAATCAGAAATTGTATATGTAATATTCTCTGACTGTCCCTCTGTTCTGATTGAAGGATTAACCTTGCCATTGTTAGAACCAGTGAGGGAAATCTCTGTACTAGCCTGTGTGATATTTGTATCCTTTGATTTGATAACAGGAACAACCACACCATTGTTAGCTGACATATCCTGAACACCTGTAATCTCAAGCTCAGGCATTGTTAAATCGATTACAAAATCATCGCTGACATACTGCTTTGCAGTGTTACCAGCTAAATCCTCACAATCAACGATAAATCCATATCTACCATCCTGATTGAAAGAAAGTTTTGTTACATGCTTCTTTTCTGAATTTGAATATGCAGATAATGCTGGAAGTGGGCTCTTTTCACCTGAGTTCTTTGTTACAGTAACCAAATCCTTATCAAAGTTTACTTCCTTGAAAGAAATGGTAGCTGTACGACCAGCCTTATAGTACATACCGTTTTGAGCACTATTATTATCAAATTCAACATTAAATGTTGGAGCTGTCTTATCAATTACAAACTCTGACTGACACTTATCTGTAGAGCCTTCTGCAGGGAACTCACATGTATTACCTGCTCTATCAGTAATTGAGCAGCCACGAATCTGATAAACACCATCTTCGTTAAATACAATAGTACCTGTGTATGACTTTTCAGAACCTGTCATAGCTGTATATTTAGGAGTTCCAACCTTTGAAGAAATATCTACCTTATGAATATCTGCATCCTCTGGTGCAAGGTTCTCATCTTCAAGTTTTATAGTAGCAGTTCTATCTGCGTTGAAGTACTTTTCATGGTGAGCTTCACCATCAAGAGTTACATATACCTTTGGAGCTGTCTTATCGACAATAAATTCATCTTCCTCGATTTTCTTTGTGTTACCTGCTAAATCGACGATTTGACCTTCAACAACATGCACAGTCTCTGCATTAACTAATGCTGATGCGATGTTTGTCTCTTCATCATCGAAGTAAATTGAATCTGTTTGATTTGTTACGTTGAAGAATGATTTATTATAATTGATAAATTCATCAACAGCTTCAACTTCTACAGTTACATCTGCAGCATAATACTTTTCATTTTTCTTATCTGCTGTAGATATATACTTGATTCTATAATCAGGAACTGTATTATCAACAAATGTGCTAACTGTATCCTCCTTTTCAGGTCTTGCGCCAAGCATTGAACCTGAAAGCTTGTATACATGCTCGCCATCTTTAACTCGTGTATCAGCTGGAACGTTAAAGGCTAATTTTGTCTGATAACCAATGAAGCCTTCCCCATTATCTGTCCAAACATATTGAATATCTGGATCAACAGCCTGCTTTATTGAAGAACCCTTAGCTTCATTTGAAAGCTGTTCTGTTAAAGTTGCGTTATCTACTACACCACCAAGCAAACCTTCGTATACAACTGTGATATCTTTAGGTCTGTTTTCGTTAAGAATACTTGAATACCATTTATTATCTTCGCCATCGTATTCCCAATCTCCAGCGTAAATTCTTGTAGTTTCAAGTAAGTTAATGTGTTCTGTTGGGTTTACATTTCTTACGATATAATATGGATAGACATACTCTTTACCCTTCTTCTGTCTGAGTGTCCTTATTAGGCCATTGAGTTTTTTATAACCCATACTAAATTTTACATTAACATTCGAAATAGTTATTGGTGCAACCAATTCTTCAGGTGTCGTCCACGCATAAGTTCCAACTTTATTGCCGTTAGCATCTGTTTCTAAATTAATCAAATTCATTGGCATATCATCAAACTTACCATTGTAATAATAATGTGCATTAACATATACCTTGTTTGCCCACACATCTTCATCTTCATCATTCAATAACTCACTAGATACAGTTGCAACAACTTTTATTTTTTTATCAAATACTTTGTATTCTATACTGTTGTCTCCATCAACATACTTATGAATTGTTGAAGGCTCTATTGGAGTTCCATCTTCAGCTTCATATGAAACGCCTAAAACTACTTTTTGATCACTTCTGTCATCAACATTTACACAGCCTTCTTTTGAACATTTCCATTTCTTGGTTCCGTTAATTTGTACTGAGAAATCGCATTTTTCTTCGTAGTTCATGTCGCGTTTACAATGTAAACATTTACCTGAAACCATGTGATGATCATCATCGGTAGACTCGTATTCTATAGATTCAGCAGTGTCTATTTGGCAATTAATAGTATCTACTAAATACTTTTCACCACATACACTACATATACCCCATTCTTCATCCTTTTGTTCACCCTCGACAGGCTCATAGGTTACACCTTTGGTTTCATCTAATACATGCTTGTCACATGTTGGCTTTGGAGCTGGCTGTGGAGCTGGCTGCTGTCCGCCAGGTACTGGTGGATTATTTCCTCCAGGATTTGCCCCAGGATTTCCATCTCCCAAAATCGCCTTAACCTTTGATTCAAGCACATCTAGAAGAGTTTCTTCCTTCTTTTCAGATTCTGCTTCTGTTTTAGTTTCTACTTCTGTTTTAGTTTCTTCTATTTTGTCGCTAGAACTAGTTTCAACTGATTTAGAAGTTTCCTGAACCACTTCTTCAGATGTTACATTTACATCTTCAACTGTATCCGCATATACAGCTGTACTACTCAATAGCAATGTGCACAACATTGCCAACGCCACAATACGCCTTACTGTGACGATTTTTCGTAACTTTTTCACTAATCCGTTCCCTTTCTCACTGTTTTTTCAAAAAATATTCACATATTTTTCACATTGATTATTATAATTTTTTTAATTATGATAGTCAATTGTGTTGCATATGTAATTCTTGCCAGATTTTGTCAATTCTTGCCAAAATCCACACGTTAAATAATGTGTGGATTTTGAGCCTCATCTTTATTTCTTTTTCAATCCAGAAGATATCACATTACCATTCAATGTACCTGTATAAAGTTGTTGTGGAGAGAACGACACAACACCCTTAGCGGCTGCCGATTTTCCAGTTATATTCTTCAGGTTATCTATTGTCGTTTCTGTAGCTTTAAATTCACTGCTTTTTCCGACACTGATGTTAACTGGCTTGTTGCCCTTACCATCACTTCTAAATTTCGTATTAACAACTGTAACCTTTTGATTATCAGCAACATTAAATGTCATTCCAGTACGTCCTAAATAATTTAGTTCTTGACCACTTCCCTGTAATTCAAACTGTGGTGCTTTCTTTGCACTTGGAATTGTGTATGTTTCTGCCTTGTGCTGTTTTGTCGCATCCTCTTTATTTGCGATTATCGTGTACTTAGTAGCCGCTGGTAAAACATTGTTTATTGTAGCAACAGCATCTGCATAATTTATGAATGCTCCTGCTGTTTCACCGCTGGCATTCTTGACAGTGTAACCAGGTACAGTTTGTAGCGCTTTTGTATTACAGTAGAACTTATCACCTTTTCTAATTATCTCGCTTTCTTTTCGATTGCCTAGTTTAAATAAAAGATTTCCATCTTTATCTTTAAACATAGCGTTTTTAGTTTTAAACAATTCATATGAAAGCTTATCACCATTCAACAAGCTATCAGAGAGGCTAAGATTCAAATAATCCTGAAGTTCTTTTTCATTTAATTGTTCTATACCGAAATCATCCACCCCTTTATATTTAAGTCCTAATTCTATATTTAATGGTTTTGGAACATCATTACTAACGGTTTTAAATCCCTGTATTCCATTAATTATATTAATTTTTGAAGTAACTTTTGTTACTTTATTTCTACTTACTGTGATATCCGATCCACCTATAAGTTCACATTCAGATTTCCCAGGACTCCATGCATATTTAACCTCACCTACAGATACAGCCCCCATACAATATAACTGCCCATCTGTACATACATCTGTATCACCTAATTGTAAACATCCTACCTTTGTAAAACTACCGGTTAGAGTGATTGCTGCTCCTAATAAAACAGTAGGTTTTGTTCCATCTTTATTGACCTTTGTTTCTCCTGCACCTGTAATGGACTTTATTATAGAAGTTCCAATATCTTTCTCTAAATCCATTTCATATCTTTTCCAGTCATACTCATTTATAAAATATGAGTTCAAAATATGTAATTCATGAGTTCCAATATTAAATGACAATGGCTTTTTAGTATAAATATCACTGTGATAAAAATAGAGATTGCAAGTTGGATTTATACTAGTATTTGTCAAATAAAATTTTTCTGTTCTATTAATTCTTCCAATAATGAGTCCCTTAGCACAACCCGCTTTAGGCATTGGTAATGGCTCATAGTTTTTTATATCTTTATTATTTACATGTATATCATATGTTGCATTTGGGTCTTTTATTGCATCTATCTCGTTTACTGCTTCTTTCAATGTATCAAAATATGCAATATGCTTATAGCTAAGAGAATCCACTTTAGGATCATTTTTTAATCTTAATTCATATCGTGGGTCACCTGTAGCCGGATCCACGAGATAAAGAGCGCCATTCTTCTTTCTATCTACATATGTTTCTGGGATTTTTTCAAAATCATCTACATACGTAATCAGCTTTTCAGAAACCTTTACACCCTTTAATATCTGAAATCCCGCTTTAGCTCGAGTAAACATTGAAGCATCATACCCGTCAATTTCGTTTAAAATATTTTTGCCTGAGTAATATATTAAAGAAAATGCTAAATTTCGCGTTTTCTCACTGCGTAATATTTCACTATATATCTCATTAATAGTTACATTTGATTTAACCGATGTTACTATTACTTGTCCATCTACTTTTTTAGTTGTTACATTGGCACTTCCTACAAATACTCGTGGTAAATCTATACCCTTACAGGTCATTAATCCGATATTTGTTTTACCTAATACAGCTAATGAGCTGCTTTTTAAATTTACCTCTCCAACATTTTCCAGATTACCTGTAACTATAAGATTAAGCTTATTATCACTATTTAATGATCCAGCCCCATTTAATATAAGTGCTGATGTTCCTGTTACACTATCACCAAAGATTCTACCGATTCTATCGCTATCTCTGTTTACTGTCACATTGTTAAGTGTTAGCTTACTCTTTCCTAGATTGAAGTTTAACTTTACGTTAGTTCCATTCTTTGCGAAGTGATCTTCAAACTTTAAGTTGGTTAAAGTAAGATCTGTTTTAAGTGTTATTGTGTTGTTAAGCTTTAACCCATACACGCCATTTGCAGATTCTATGGTAACGTCCTTTGCATTTGCAGGTATTATAAGATTATCCAATTCTGTTGATGGCTTCTTATCCGCTTTTGTAGCTATATCAGTATATATCTTTAGTTTATAGCTCTTTGTTGCATTACCTGTCTTTACAATTTCGTTAACTGCTTCTGTTAATGTATCAAATCTACCTAATGTAATATTTCCATTCTCGATGAGCTCAACTGCTCTATCAGGATTTAAATCAAGCACTAATGCATCATGAGATTTTCTTAGTGCATGCTTAATAGTACTTCCACTCTTACCAATCACTACATAGCAGGCTGGAACCTGTTTTGCTGTTACGATTGTCTTATTTTCGTACTGTTTAGCATCCTTGTAACCATTAGCTGAAAGATACTTTGGAACAATGCTTAAAGCGTATGTACTTACATTGATTTTCTTGCTTCCTACAGACACTTGCATTTGTGATGGTGTCTTGTCGGCATTTATTGTTCCGGTGATATTGAATGTGTTTTTGTAATCTGTACCGTATGTAATGCTATTATTTCCATCATTTGAAATGATGTTTTTGAATGATACAGTTGTTTTAACATCAATCTTTGCACCTTTAAGATCTGCAAGATTTGAAACTGTTATACCAGCTGTGTTTGATATAAGCTGTCCACCTGCCATCTTAAGATTTGAAAGTGAAATAGCACCTGTAGATACAACTTTACTGTTGTTTAATATAAGCTGACCTGCACCTGTAGCAGTTACAGTTGCAAACTCATTGCTTGTTACATTACTAAATTCCACCTTGTGTGTACCTGCAACAAGCTTTGCCTTTTTATTGTCTGTAGCAAGAATTACATTTGAAAATGCTACATCACAGCTTGGTGCAATGTCTCCTGAGTAGATTAACTTTTTCTTTGCATTTGGATCTGATGTTACCTTTACTAAGGCTGCCTTTGGAAATGTTAATTTTCCTGTTACTTCTACTTTATCATTAAGCTTTATAGTGTATACATAATTCTTATTTTGGGTGTTTATAAACTTTACAGCATCCGCCCATGTATCAAAGCCTGTTGAATTTATAACTACAGTTGAATCTGTCAATGACTTAACTGCTGATACGGAAATATACTTTACTGCTGCACCAAGAAGATTGTCCTTTACAATAAGCTTTAAATAATTCTTTACAAATCTCTCATCTGAATATCTTTCAAGCTCTTCTGCTCTTTCGAAAGATGTACCTGTAAGATATATACCTGCACTGCAATCTAAGAAATACCAAAATCCCTCATCAAGCTCTACAATGTTGTAGGCATGTGCACCAGAATCAACGCCCATAATAGCGCGGCTCTTTACACCAAGCTCTCTAGAAAGTCTTGTGAAGGCAAGCGCGTATGCATCTGCTGTTCCAATACCGTCTACTAACACACTATATGCTGTGTGATATGTAGGATTTGTTCCATTCACATCAGCATCATCTGCAACAATTTCTTCCAAATAATCATAGATAGCCTTAATCTTGTCTTCGTTCAACCAAAGATCATAGCCTTCAAATTCTGTAGCTTTAAGCTCTTCTATTTTTTTATCAACAGCTTCTTCCTGAGCCTTTGTAGTCATTACTGGAAGATAGATTTCATATACGTTGTAGGTTGCATCATCTGTTGTAACCTGCTCTAACAACTCATCATTTTCTGTATAAATACTTGGATTATTATATGCGAAATCTACAGCATTATTTGAACCGATATATCCTAGGATATAATCTCCTTCCCAGGCATTCATATCCTCGCGTTCCTCGTAGAAATCACAAATATCTAAAAGTGAAAGCTCACTATCTGCTACTGCATCAGCATTAACTGCAATTCTATCGTAAACATAAGCACCATCCTGATAGCTTCTATAGTTTGATGCTCTATAATCTTCTATCTTGTTTACTCTATTAGTGATAATGTCTCTAACAGCAGCGTAAGCTTCTTCTTTAGTTGCGCAGTATGTAGCTGGCTCGACAAAAGAATTTGATGGATTCTCAGCTACAACAATTGGTACTGTTACTGTGCATTCTTCTGTGTATTCAGAAGCCTTAAGTGTCGCCTGAAGATAAAACTCATTTTCACTTGCAGTTTTTCCGTCTACAAGACATTCAACCTCACCATCTTCTTTTACCAATTTTACTGGTGAGGCTTCATCGCTTACTACTTCGTAGGAATCATCTACCTTTTTTACAACCTCGTAAGCAACATCTGATGCTTCAATGTTTGCATCGCTTACACTAACCTGGTTATCCTCGGCATCATACATAACAATGCCAACCACCTGGTATGTAACACCTACAGAAGTATCGTAATCACGATAATCTCCTTCATACTTAGATTCTGTTACATTTACTGAATCGAGAGGTTTCTTATCAGCATTCCAATCAACAAGCTTGATGCTTTCAACCTTATTAATTGCTTCTTCTTTAGATTCTTCTTCTGATTCTTCCTTGACTGCCTCTTCCTCTTCAACTTCTTCAGTCTCTAATTCCTCTTCAGAAACATCTTCTGATTCTTTTTCTTCTGTAGGAGCTTCTTCCTCCTGTTCAGTATTCTCAGAGTCTTTCTTGAAAAAATTGTCAATAAACTCTTTCTCCAAGTAGTCTCCCTGTTCGGTTGTTTCCACCTCTGCCGCATTTACAGGCATAGGTGCGCCCATCATCATGACCGCCGCCATGAATAGAGCGATGATTCGTTTTTTCATACTTATCCTCCAAATAAAAATATATGTATTAAAATTTTAAATTACTTCATCGACTTAAGCGGTTTACCAGGGGAGAGAACGCCATCATTAATCAACAAAACATTCTCTTCGAGTTCTTCTACTTCAGCGGTGTCGTACTCAAGCTTCAATCTCTCTCCCTCAACCATACTCATATCATTTTCAGTTTTTACTCTGTAAGTGATTCCAGCTTTATCTTTGCAAACAACATACTCACCATCCTGCTCAATAAACTCTACTGACACTAATAATCTTTTATTCATTCCAGACTCCTCTTCTTTTGTTTGTTCTTCCTGCTGAGCAACAACCTCTGGTTCTTCTTTTGTTTCTTCTTCCTGCTGAACATCAGCCTCTGGTTCTTCTTTTGTTTGCTCTTCCTGCTGAGCAACAACCTCTGGTTCTTCTTTTGTTTGTTCCTCCTGTTGAGCAGTTACATTTTGCTCTTCATTCTCTATTTTTTCTTCTGTAGAACAAGCAGACATAACCATCATTGTAACCATCAGAAAAACTATTATTGTTTTTTTCATTTTTCACGCCTCTCAATCGCTAACAACATCTATAACGTCCATTTGATCAATATCACATTTACTTGGATCTATATAATACTTTTTACCCCAAGATGATACTATAAGCAGGCCTTCCTCTGTAACGCCTGTAACTGACATAGCATGTCCACCGTCAACATGGGTATATACATCACCATCTTCTTCGTACAGATTAAAATCGCTAGCGCCAATTACGACTTCTTGTCCATCTCGCAAATAAGATTCTATATCATCCGTATTAAGAGGATTATCTTCATTAATGGAATACTGATCGTAGTCGATAGTAATCCCCTTTTCCGTTGCATAATGAGTACATCTATTACAACGTGAATAGGTAGTTGTACCACTTGTCTCATATTCGTATGTTTCTGTTTCTATAGCATTTACTTCATTTTCAATAGCAGCATCTGCTTCATCAGTTACATTACCATCAGCGTCAAATAACTCTATTCCATATTTTTGCTTGAATTCATCTGGGTTATCTTCGTAATAATTTAACATGTCGTTCCATAATGCTGTTCTACCATAGGTCTCATCCAGATAATAAACATCATCCGTGGACAAATAAAAATCAACGATTAAATAGTTATAATTTATCTCACCATTCTCGTCATACATATCAAATCCGAATTTCTTTTTGAATTCATCAGGCTTACCCTCAAATTCTTTAAAGATGCTGTTAGTCACTGCAACATAACCACATCCCTCACTATTTAATTTCTCCAACATTTCCTCAGCTTCTTCTTTAGTAAGCTTAGAGTTTCCTGTTTTTTTTCTGAGGTATGCAAGCATTTCTTCATCAACGTTCACCTTTGGCGAACCCTGATTTCCACCATAAGCACCTTCATCATCAAATACATTATTTGAATTGTACTTGAAATCACCATATTGCAAAGCGTGAACGTATAATTTATAAATAATATCTGAACCGCCTACATACAAACCGCCTTTAGCTGGATTATTTGGATTATATATACATTTGAATCGGTATTCAGCACCTATGCCAAATAGTCCTTTTGTGGCGTTATCAATCTCATCGTACTTTTCTTCTTTTCCAACCCAGTATAAATATGTTTCAAAATCAGATTCAGCTAATTTGTCATGATACCAAGCTACGCACATATAAAAAGCCGCCTTTATCCCATTATCTGTTGCGCTCGCCTTACTTCGATAATCGCTGGCAATACTTTCATTATTACACTTAGATTCCCAAGCATCTTTCTGATTCTTTCGTATAGTAGCCCCATCAAGGATCTCATCTCCGACTGCACTTGAAAGGGAATTATAATCTGCTATATCTGCGTCATTTGCATCCCTAAGGTAAGTAATATACGTTAGATACTGATTCATTGAATCTTTCAATGCGCTAAAAGCATTTCCTTTGAGTTCGTCATTGTCCATGAAATTTTTTATTGCAGTTTCTACTTCACCCAAATCAGTGTTATCTAATGTTAAATCGTTAATTGCTCCTGTACACATACTCTTTATATATTCAGGATTTAAATATGAATTTTCTGTCATCTTAGTCTCCTTGTACATATACTGGGAATCTATAACCATGAGATATTAAGCTTGCAACCATTTCGTCATATTCTTCAAATGTAGCACCTACAGATTTGATTACTTCAGCTTCATTATCAATTCCCACGCCTAAGCTATGTAATATTGTTTGTGATGTATTAAAAGCAAATTGAGCATTAGCATTTGCTTCTATCGTACTTTTGGAATCATAAGGATCCATATATCTTTCTTTTAAAAAATTGGCTACCTCGTGAAATTCACCACTGTGGTTTTCTACATCATTTTTACTAACCTTCACCACATTTGTTGTATCGCTCATCTTACCTCTCCTTCTGTATAAAAAATCTCCATATAAAACGGCAGACCATAACAGCCTGCCGCTAATTCTCTATGGAAAAATATACTTTAAATCTAGTTGCAGTATCACTGTCTGTATCTACTACATTCAATTGAATATTGTGATTATTTCACTCACAATTTTTTCATAATAAATACACAAATTCTTCACATAGGTTATTTTAATTTATTTAATTAGTTTAGTCAATTACCTAAGCCTTGTAATTCTTGCCAGATTTTGTCAATTCTTGCCAGATACAATCTGCCCATCCCTACTCCTCCTACCAATTGAGTTATAACTTCTATGTGCTCTCTTGTCTTTCCTATTTCTAGAGTTTTAACCGACTTTTTCCCTCCCAGTGGAAGTACTGGTACAAAGCAGTAACACTCATCATTCTTTAGTATGCCGACAAATTTCTTTGCCTCTTCAAATAAATCCAAATCAAAGATTCAGTTCTTATGTGAATATACCTTCTCAATTAAATATCATTTATAGAATAAAAATGGTTGCTCATATATACTGAAAATTCTTCATTAGTAAATCTATATTCCTGAAATAATTTTCCACTATGAAGCTTTACAGCACAAGCATAAACAATAGCTTTATCATTGAAAGGACCTGTAAAAATACAGTCATTGTGATCATCAACTGAATATAAATACCAGCCACCTTTTATATCTACACACCCACACATTCCAGGCTTTCTAACCAACTCACCAACGGTAAAATCCTCTCTTATTTTTAACTTACTTTGTAAAATGTCCTTTATTTCTTTCTTAGAAATCATAGAATATACCTCCATTTAATGCTATTATTCCTCTTTCAAAATCTGAAATATTATGTTGGCAAATTTTATTTATCTGAAATGAGCTAATAATGAAAAAGTCCCGCCACCCAATTGATATAGTAGCGGGCCTCAAATGATATCCACAATTATTAAATATTCCTAGGTAGCTACTATCTGCCCATCCTTAACTACTACCTCAACACCCCAATTGTTTAGAATCCATTGGCTGAGGGCTTCATCCTCTCTGCAATTCTAGAGTTTTTACCGACTTTTCCCTCCAAGTTGAAGTACTGGTACAAAACAATCAAACTGTTTCGATCATATTCGTATTACTTTCGCAATGCTTGCTTGAAGTCCTCAAACATAGTGAATGCCTTCTCTAAAATATCATCTATGTCTTCATAAGAGCCAATCACTGGATAGCTTATTTTATAATCAGGATTAATAAGTAACCTTGAATACAAGCTCCAAGGTAACCCTAACAAAAGTTCTTTGTTTTCTTTAACAATCCATACTAAATCAACATTCCCATCTCGTAAGATTATATGGAAACCAAATGTAAACTCACCATTTTTTTCTTCTTTGATTTTATAAAACTTTTCTTTAGCATCAAACGAGGGCTGATATCCCAAAGAAGCAATTGTCTCCATTACCTCTTCGCCATCAACATGAACTAAACGATTATTTGATGGGGTCCTATTGGCATTGTACTCTTCCGCTATTTTTTCATATCTGTTTACAAAATCAATTTCCTGCAAAGCACACTTTATCTTTGAATTTAATTCCATTATCTTATTTCCTCCGTAAATCTTAAAATAACACCCCATTTATAATCTCCCTCTTTCTCATAAAAATGTATATATGAAACGGCAGACCATAACAGCCTGCCGCATTAACTAAGAATCTTATTCTGTTCTTAAAGATAAATACTATTTCTTGTTAATCTTATTTAGTCCAGTTGCTTTTTACATTAGCGTTAATTGTACCTGAATATAACTGTGCTGGACTAAATGTCACAACGCCATGAACAGGACAATTACTCTTTTTTCATGCTTATCCTCCAAGTTAAAAATTATATCAGTTTCATGGATGTTCCCAAGTTCACATCGGTTTCCTGAAGTTTATCCACCGCCTTTTTGACATTCCCTAAATCCCCCAAACCCATGTTGTTATAGGTTCCAATCAATGTACGATAAGAATAAAGGGTTTTTATCAACTGGTTATACTCCTCAATAAACTTCGATAAGGCTGGCGACACACCCTCGATTTCTTCAGTGTCATCCACTACAATTCCGCTTTTGTTGCTATCTACTAACTTGAACTTTGTATCTACATTTATAGAATTAATTTTTATTTCCAAACCGTAAGTATCACTCATTCTATTACCCCCCCTTTTTAATTAAAGTAATTACGTATACGCGTAGATAAATTGTTCCATGCATTAATCAACCCCTGTAATATTCCCCACTTTTCACTACGAATATTATTAAGGCGATTAATCTCATTATTGATGTTGTCTTCTATCTCATCCAATGCATCAACATAGTTTGCATATTCAGTCGATAAGATTCCGCTAGCCTCGCAGGCTGTATAGACAGAATTTGCATGAGCCCCCTTCCATAAAGATTCATAAAAATCTGGCATATTACCAACAATATTTTTTTGAACCTTTACAGATTCTTTGGCCTCGTCAAGCTTATTATATGCATCTCTTAAACGCTGAATTTTATTGTCCAAATCACTAATTTCACTACGCGTAGTAGCCTGCTGACTCTCATTACTACTTAATTCACCTTTTAAGCTTTCATATTCTGCGTCACTGTTTCCCATATTAGTTTTTCCTTTGCTTTTTCATCTGTTTCAAATCGGTTTTAACTAAGTTCTGTTTCTCATATACCTCTTGAATTGCCTTAACCATCTCTTCATCATTCTTATCGGAATATCCTTTAAAAACGACTTTCTCAATATTCTCATGTTGAAAGTATACAACCTGATCTCCAATTAATCCTTCTGGATACATACACGCACCATAGTCAAAGAATAATTTCTCTCCTTCAAACTTAACTTGAAGACCTCTGGAAATTATGACGTATAGCTTCTTTCCGCCATTAATCTGAACCAAGCTTCCTAGTGGAAGATACTCTGTTTTTTCATTCATCGTTGTGCTCTCCATTTTTCATTGTGTATACAATTATTATTTTTTATTTCCCCAAATCTCTTTTTCTAGTTCTAATAATCTTTTTCCCAAGCGCAATTTTTTTATAAAATCTTCGCAAGCCTCAGCCTCTGAATCAAAACAACTTACTACTCCTATCAAAGAAGCTCGCTCATCTGTATTATAGACTTTCCATTTGCCATCCTCTTGTGTTATTACCACCTCATCTGGCTTCAGTGATGTAGTGTTACAAATATTTGCACCTTTTAAATTTTCTTCTTTAATTATTTTTTCTAAATCCTTAATCAGCATTTTTTCACCTACTTCTCTTCCTGAATATCTTCAATATAAAAATATGGATTTACGGTTCCTGTAGTATTTACTCGATTTGGCGGAACAGGTATTTCTTCTACCATTCCTAGGGCTTCTAAAGTTCTAATATCCAATCCAAATTCTTGCTGGGTTGCTCCACCACATCCCCATTTATCAACTGGAGCAGCTGTTCCCCTAGATGATGAGAAGTTATTATAATCACCCCCCATAAATTTATCTCTAGTAAACTCTACATATTCTCTTACTTTAGGATCTGGACAATTATTTACATACTCCTCTAAATTATTAAAATCACCTGTAACCTGATATCTATGATACTGCCGTGAATCTTCTACGTAAGGCAGAGATCTCTCATCATATGAATAAGACTGATTCCCCTCTAAAGGAGAGGTGTATCGGCCATCTGAAGGTCCATATCGATCAAATTTATCGCCCTCATTAGGAACAAAACTTTCCTTAATTGGATTCCCATCTTTATCCAAGGTATAACCATTATTAGGGGCTTTATCCCAGCACTCGGAGCCATCAGGATTAATAAATGCAGAATCCTTTGGAATTTGTATATCATCTGGCCATATTCCTTCGTTGTTGAATAAATCTACTGCCTCCTGGCTAACAAGTCCCTTTTCTGCTTTTTTAGTTAGGAATTTGGATAACTCTTCCTGACTGCAATTAGATTCCTGTAATAATTGAGCTGTGGTCTTTGGTGTTCCTGTCGAAATGTTAAATTTTGCATCTAATTGATTCAAGCCATATCCTGTCATAGTACTTACCGACATACCAGCAAGCATACTCAATGTACGATTGTTTGTAGCATTCATGGTAAGTCTTGATGCGCCATCGCCTGCCAAAGTTGAGATTGCAACCTTTCCAGTTGCAACTGCTCCAGAACGCAAAGTTAATGTACCAGCCTTAGACGCTGCACCAATCGGAGTAAGCGCAGAAGCGGTAAACGCAAATATATTTTCTGTAATATAATAAGCCTGATAGTTGCCTTGAAAGACTTCATCTCGCATTACATTTAATGCATGAGAATCAATATCTCCCGCATTTCCATACATAATATCCTGCGCACCTTCTAAAGTATCTGATAATCCAAAAATAACAGTACCGCCACCGAAAACTCCTCCTGCTGCAACCACTGCTGGTGTTGCAGCTCCAGCTGTGAATACAATACATAATGTACCACCAGTAATTAAAGCAAGGCCACCAATTGTCTTCCATACACCTTCTTCTTCTCGCTCGGCAGCGGCTTCTTCAAGTTCCTTTTCTGTATTCCATATAGCTTCATATTCCTCAGAGTATTTTTCGTGCTGCTCATCAAAAAAATCGCCAACAGCCTTCATAGCCTGCACATTTTTATTAGTAAAAAATGCTCCCGGTTGATATGTAGACGCTGTTGCTCCTGTTGATGCAGCATTAATGCTTGCCATAATCTGTTCCAATAGAATTGCTGTAGAATTTGTCAGCGCTTCTACTGTCTGGTTTTCTAGCGTACCAGTATTAGTAATTAAATTCGTCATCTCATTTGTAACAGTAATATTAGCCGCTTCAAGATTTGTAATAGAAGGACTCGTTGCTGAATAAATATCCGCTATATCTAATAGTGCCTTATCCACTTTGTCTTTACAGTCATATACGCCTGTAGTTTCTTCTGTAAAACGCTTATTTAAATTATCCTTGTACAGATTTATATACTCTTCATTGATAATAAAGTTCGTGGAAGCATCAACGCTGTAATATCCAGATTTGTATAAAGCCATATTGTCCAACATATTCTGAGCAAGAGAATCCAATGCATCCAGAAGTGTAAGATGCACTTCTGAAAAATAGCTTTTTATTGAATCAGCTGTCGCACCTGTAAAATTTGGGTCACTCACTACTGCTTCAATAGAATTTTTTAGAATTGTAATTTTAGATTTAAGTTCATCTAAATTTCTTTTATATGTTTGTTCAACATTTAATATATCAGTATATCTGACATCTAATGTATCACTCATCACATATCTCCCTTTCTTTATCTCTTTATTTTTTATCTAAAAAATTTCTGCATATATAAATCGGCAGACCATAACAGCCTGCCGCTAATTCTCTATGGAAAAATATACTTTAAATATAGTTGCAGTATCACTGTCTGTATCTACTACATTCAATTGAATGTTATGAGCTTTTTCACTCACAATTTTTTCATAATAAATACACATATTCTTCACATGGGTTATTTTAATTAATTTAATTAGTTTAGTCAATTACCTCTTCGCCATCAACATGAACTAAACGATTATTTGATGGGGTCCTATTGGCATTGTACTCTTCCGCTATTTTTTCATATCTGTTTACAAAATCAATTTCCTGCAAAGCACACTTTATCTTTGAATTTAATTCCATTATCTAACTTCCTCCGTAAATCTTAAAATAACACCCCATATATAATCTCCCTTTTTCGCTCCATGAACGTGCTGATGAACGCTTTAAATCAACTATGTTCTCTATTACTTTAGAATATCTTCTCTTACAGTAAAATAATTTTTAACTATATTTTCCATTTTAAATGTTTCTTCCCAATTATCTCGCGTTAAATCACTTACAGATGTATTCTTTACAAAATATAACGAAATATTATCTACACCATCAACATTATAAATGCTTTCCTCAATCTCTTGAGCAAGCTCATCTTCATTTTCAACTTTATCTGAATCAACTATAACTACAGCACTAGCATTAACAACATTATTGCTTTCATCAACTTTTCCAATATCAGCAAATATCTTCATCACATAATCATTTGCTATTTCTTTTACAGCTTCATCCAACATACATTGATAAGCATCATATGCAAGAACCTCACTATAATTATCAGTGAAGCCATCTTCTGTTCTCTCTACAGTAAAGCAGTCAGTCTTTGGGTTATCCCCATTTGCATATACACGTAGTGACTCTTCGTCATATCCCAACATATCTGGCAGCTTATATCCTGCATAGATAAATTCCTTATCGTACTTATCTTCCAGATACTCAAGCATCTCTTCTATTGCCTGTATTGATTTTTGTTGATTTGGTGTTAATTTATTCCATTCTGTTGGTAAATCTTCACTTAACAAAATATCAATTTGTCTGTCATTCAAAGTCACGCTTTCTTTCATATTTGTTGAACATCCTCCTATTATTACAACAACTATCATTGTTGTAATTAATCCAACTAGTCTCTTCTTCATTCATTTACCCTTCCACAATACTTGAACTGATTTGATAATGTATCATCCATTTCTCTTTCTTTTTGAAGCTCTCGGATTTCCTCCTCCAATCTATATATTTCACTTCGCAGGCTTCCAATATCTCCCATATAATCACCTAACCCTAATTTACTATCAAATCAATAATCGTTATTTTTAATACACACTATTTATACCATGTATATTTTAGATATTTCGACTATTATAGTCAATTTTCTAATATAAAAAGAAAGACCCGAAGGTCTTTCTCATAAATTGCTACAATTCAGTTCTACCATCAAGCGCTCTAAGCAGTGTTACCTCATCAATATATTCCAGGTTGCCACCAACTGGCACACCTGATGCGATACGGCTTACCTTTATACCTGTTGGTTTGATAAGCTTGCTAATGTAAGCGGCTGTAGTCTCACCTTCTAAGGAAGAATTGGTAGCTACAATAACCTCTTCTACATCATTTTGCTGTAATCTAACCATAAGTTCCTTAAGTTTTATATCACCAGGGCCGATGCCTGCCATAGGTGATATTGCGCCATGTAAAACGTGGTAAACGCCATCAAATTTGCCTGTCTTTTCGTAGGCTGCCAAATCCCTAGTATCTTCAACCACCATGATTATATTGTGGTTTCGCTTTGGATTAGAGCATATAGGACAAAGCTCTTCATCTGTAAGGGTAAAGCATTCCTTACAGTATCTAACGTTTTTTCTTGCCTGCACTATAGCGTTGGCAAGGTCGTTTACCTTTTCTTCGTCCATGCCTAATATATGGAAAGCCAGCCTCTGGGCTGACTTATTTCCAATGCTTGGCAAATCGCTTAGCTCTGCTATTAAGTTGCTAATTTCTTTGCTGTAATATTCCATCTATTAGAATCCTAGTCCACCTGGCATCTTTGGCATAGATGCTGCTGTAATCTCATCAATCTTGTGAAGTGCTTCGTTTGTTGCTGCCATAACAAGATCCTCAAGCATTTCAACATCCTCTGGATCTACTGCCTCTGGATCGATGTGTACCTTTGTGATTTCCTTTGAACCTGTAACTGTTACTTCTACAACACCGCCACCGGCTGTACCTGTAACCTCTGTTTCCTCAAGCTTTGCCTGAGCCTCTTCCATCTGACGCTGCATACGCTGTGCCTGCTTCATAAGGTTGGCCATGTTGGCTCCGCCCATTGCTCCTCCTGGAAATCCGCCTCTTCCTTTACCCATATCTTTAATCCTCCATTTTCTATCTGGTTTATGTTACGTAGATTATTCTGAATCTACTTCTATCTCAATTCCTTTGCTGGCAAAAAACTCTCGGATATCAGTCTTTGAATCCTGTGAGCTTACGCTGCTGGAATTAATCTCAACTTTAATCTTCACGGTTTTATTTATCATGGTTTCTATGGCTTTAGAAATCTCCTCGATGACCTCCGGTCTGTTTACGAAATCACCTGCCATGCGTTCACTTCCCTGTGGCTGGTCGAATATAAGAACCAGTTCACCTAAATCATTTACCGTGATTGTTGTTACCTCTTTTAGGTACATCTTAATGTTAGGTGGTACCTTTCCTAATACATTGCCCCAACTGGAAGCCACCTGCTTTACCTCTTCTGGTACAGCTGCTGGAAGTGGTTCCTTTTTCACTGGTGCCATACTGGGAGCAGACGCCTGTCCTGCTGCAGGAGCAGCCATAACTACCTGCACACCCTTTTCCACCTTTTTCTCAAGGTTAGCCATTCTATTGTTGAGAGCGGAAATATCCTGCTCCATCTCTGGCTTACACAGCTTGATAAGTGCTATCTCGATAAGAACTCGCTTACCGCTTGCATACTTAATATCATTAGAAAGCGCCGAGAGAACTTGAATATATCGCATCAAAATCTCGGTGTCAACCATCTTGGCTTCTTCTTTTAATAAAGCCAGATTATCAGAAGACATTTCAAGTACATCCTCCATATCGTCTGAACTCTTAAGAAGCATCAGGTTTCTAAGATACCATGTGAAATCTATTACAAACTGATTCAGGTCGCGTCCCTGAGTGATAATTTCCTCTAAAATGCCGATGCACTGGGTGATTTCTCCGTTGATGATATGACGAAGTAATCTTGAAAATACCTCAGTATCAATGGCGCCTAACACCTTCAGTACATTGTCATAGGTAAGAGTCTGGCCTATATAAAAGGCTATGCACTGGTCCAAAAGACTTAATCCGTCTCGCATGGAACCATCTGCTGCCTTGGCGATATAGCGGATGGCCTTATCCTCTACCTCTACTCCTTCCTTATCCATCAGCTCCTTTAGACGGGCTGCTATAGTGTCGATGGAAATACGATGGAAATCATATCTCTGACAACGGCTAAGGATGGTAATTGGAATCTTGTGTACTTCTGTTGTTGCCAATATAAACACAACATAAGAAGGTGGCTCCTCCAAGGTCTTAAGCAAGGCGTTAAAGGCTCCGGTACTAAGCATATGTACCTCATCGATGATGTAAACCTTGTATTTCCCTTCTGTAGGAGGGTATGCCACCTCCTCTACTATCTGTCGGATGCTATCTACACCGTTGTTTGAGGCAGCATCCATTTCTATTACATTCATGGAATTGCCGGCTGTGATGGATTTGCACATGGCGCATTCCATACATGGGCAACCGTCCACAGGATTCTCGCAGTTGATGGTGCGGGCAAGAATCTTGGCGATAGTTGTCTTACCAGTTCCTCTTGTTCCTGTGAAAAGATATGCATGTCCTATACGGTCACTCTTTACCTGATTCTTTAAAGTTGTCACGATGTGGTCCTGGCCCTTAACATCCTCAAAGGTCTGTGGCCTAAACTTTCTATACAATGCCATATAAGACATAACAAATACCTACCCTTTTTCTTTCTTTTAATCACCGAAGCTAATGCCGATTCGCTTAGCCTCTTCTATCATCTGGCAATCTGGCTCAACTACCTTAAGCTTTCCTGCAACCTTTTCAAGAGGAATGCGCTTTGTCTTGCCATCTACCATTGCAATCATGTTACCGAAATCTCCGTCCATGATAGCCTGCGCAGCTGCTGAACCAAGTCGTGTGCAAAGTACTCTGTCGTATGGATCTGGGCTACCGCCTCGCTGCATGTGTCCTGGAACAGTAACACGTACCTCAATACCTGTTTCCTTCTGAATTCTATCAGCAATCTCATAGGAAACTGATGGATATTTGGAGGTCTCTAATTTCTTCTTGTAATCCTTCTTTGAAAGCTTTGCATCTTCCTTGGATATTGCACCCTCGGCAACTGCAAGGATGGTGAAGCCCTTACCTTCTTCCGCACGATGATTGATGGCCTTTATGACCTTTTTGATATCGTATGGAATCTCTGGAAGCAGGATGATATCGGCACCTGATGCAACACCTGCATACAGTGTAAGCCAACCTACCTTATGTCCCATAACCTCTACAATAAATACGCGGCTATGAGATGATGCTGTAGTATGGATGCAATCGATGGTGTTACATGCGATATCAATGGCACTCTGGAAACCGAAGGTCACATCTGTTCCAAAGATATCGTTATCAATAGTCTTTGGAAGATGGATGATGTTAAGCCCTTCCTCTCTTAGAAGATTAGCTGTCTTCTGTGTGCCGTTACCACCAAGGATAACCAGGCAGTTAAGGTTTAGCTTGTAATAGTTGGACTTCATTGCCTCTACCTTATCAAGGCCATTTTCATCTGGCTCACGCATGAGCTTGAATGGCTGACGGCTAGAGCCCAAGATAGTGCCACCACGTGTTAAAATACCTGAGAAATCCTGGCTGGTAAGGAGTCTGTAATCCCCATAAATCAGACCCTTATAGCCATTGAAGAAGCCATAAACCTCAAGGTCCTTCACATTTGCAGCCAAGCCCTTAACAACACCACGCATAGCAGCGTTCAATGCCTGGCAATCACCACCACTTGTTAGCATTCCAATTCTAAGCATAGTCCTTCTCCTTCCTGTTACCCCTTATTTTTTATTTGCTTATTATTTCTGCATTTCGATTACGCGACGAACGTAATTGTATATTCTCTCTGTAGAAGCAATTCCAAGGCGCTCCTTTGGAGTATGAATATCGTAAAGCTCTGGACCGATTGACACTGCATCAAGTCCTGGAAGCTTAGATGCTAAAAGTCCGCACTCTACACCTGCGTGCATAGTCTCAACGATGGCATCCTCACCTGTCATCTCTTTATATAAAGCTACAAGCTCATCTCTGAATGTAGATTCACGCTTGAACTCCCATGCTGGGTACTCACCATGAGTAGATGTTTTGCAGCCGAAGCCTTCAGCTATCATTCTTACCTTGCGCATAAGTGCTGCCTTTGCGCTATCTACTGAGCTTCTAAGTGAGAATGAGAACTTAAGCTCGTCCTCAAGTAGGTTAAGAATTCCTAAGTTTAATGAAGTCTCAACTAAGCCCTCGATATCGTGGCTCATAGCCTGAACTCCGTTTGGTAAAGAAAGGATTAACTCTACCATCTTTCTTGTATCTGCTGCATTTACGCCTTCTACTTCTACATTGCCTTCAGACTTGATTTCGATTTTCATATCTGGGTCTGTAACTGCATATTCGTTCTTAATTGCGGCAGCCTCTGCCTCCATAGCCTTGATAGCATCAGCGTTTGTAACTACCTTTGCTGTTGTAGCACGTGGGATAGCATTATCCTTTGTTCCGCCAACATAATCAATAAGGCATACATCTGCCACGTCAATACCTGCTGCGAGGATTCTATTTACCATCTGTGTAGCATTTGCTCTACCCTTAATGATTTCTGTACCTGAGTGTCCACCTGTGCAATCCTTAACTTCGATTGAAACGAGTTCACCCTTAACAGATTCCTTCTTGAATGGGTACTCAATATCCATTCTGCATCCGCCTGCGCATCCACTAAGGAAATGTCCTTCCTCCTCTGAATCAAGGTTAAGCATCTTGCGACCCTTAAGCATTGACACATCGATGCCTGCTGCACCTTCCATACCAACTTCCTCAGAAACTGTGATGATTACCTCAAGACGTGGGTGCTTAAGTGTATCATCCTCTAAGATTGCAAGTGCCATTGCTACTGCGATTCCATCATCACCGCCAAGTGTTGTGCCCTTAGCTGTAACGAATCCATCAACTACTTCAAGATCAAGACCTTCTGTAAGCATGTCCTTCTTGCAATCTGGCTCCTGCTCAGCAACCATATCCATGTGGCCCTGAAGGATTAATGGAGCTACATTCTCCATTCCCTCTGAAGCTTCCTTAATCATGATTACGTTGTAAAGGTCATCTGTGTAATATTCAAGATTGTGTGCCTTTGCAAATTCTACAAGATATGCACTAATCTTTTCCTCGTGATAACTTGGGTGAGGGATTTCGCAAATCTCCTCGAAATAATGAAATACTCTTTCTGGCTGTAAACCTGCTAAAACTGCCATTTTAAAATTACTTCCTTTCTATTTCTAACATCTATTCAGAATAGACGCCGTATTCGCAGCCTATATTATAGGCTTCCATATCATCCACAAGCTCCCATTTCCACTCGGCTTTTTTATTGGCCTTAGTGTCTTTGGTCTTGAGAATTTTCTTATATAGCTTTATCTCGCCTGTGCCGTTGCCGCCATTCCATAGATTATTGTGGCGCTTTTCACCGTTTGGTGCCTCGTAGTTTATAAGAAGCATGTCCTTTTTATCACAGGTGATTTTAGCTTCTAATTTGGCAAGCGGTGTCTCCTGGGTGATTTCCCATACTACCTGCTCACCCTCAGTGGTGCAGTTGAAATCTGTACTGGTGAGAGTCCAAAATCTTGAGAAGTTGAACTCGTAAGGCTGACCCTCATACCAAAAGGCTCCAAGGATTACATCATCAAAGCTGTGGCCAGTTCTAACCTTTGGTCGGCCTCCTCCGATATCAAACGCGCTGTTTTCCAGCCATTTTCCTGATACCTTACTCTTAAGATGTGAGCTTGCAAGCCACACCCATGGAGATGTGAAATCTTTGCCCCAGTTCTTATCTGCATAGCCATAGCAGCTATCTGGGCTGACTTCGTATTCAACACCGTCTAGTATAACGGAGCCACTGAATAATGTCTTCATGCCTTCTGCATGCCAGAACATTTCAAATGCCTCTATTTCACGAGACGCCCAGCCTGCGCCGTAGCCCACGTTGAAAGCAATCTGCTTTTCCATATTTAAATCCCAGACCATCTTGCCTGCCTGACACATCCACTCTGGATGGTTCTTGGCATCTTCCTCTGTAACCTCTACCTTACCAAGGGTTCGGGTCTCAGAGCAGAAACAATCGTCTGCACTTATGAGAAATGGTACATCCTCCTTGACGTTGACCTTGTTCCAGCCAAAAAAGCGATGCATCTGTTTTGCGCCCTCGCCCCAGCAGCCTACTTTTACCATCATATAGGATGGCTTCACTCCTGATGCCTTGTTCTCTGGCAGCTGGCCAAACACTGGCTCATCGCCACCTAGCTCTGGGTTGATTGTGAAAAACTCGATAAAGAAAGCCTTTTCCTCGCCCGTCTTTTTGTTATGACCAGTAAAGCTGTGCCACCACCAATCATATCCTTCACTGGCAAGAGCTCCCTTCAGCATGAAATCATTTCTAGTGATATCCGAATGGTTGAAACTATGCTCGATAAGCTTATCCTTAACATCAAGCCCATCGATTTTTTCAAGAACTGTCTCCCCGATTTGACTAAGCTTCTCTTTCACCATAATTCTCACCCCATTTTCTCATAAAAATCTAATATAAATATACCATTATTTATGGGTAAATTCTATTCTGAAAGTAATATAAAAAAGCCGCTCAATAAAAGCAGCTTTTGTAATCTTTAATATCTTTTTATCTGGTCATCCTCGTCTGTTGTTGATTTATCTATCAACCTAATCTCTACTTCGTAGGAATAATTATCATTTACTTTTACCATTACTCTATCGCCCACATGTTTACCACGTATTGCAGCTCCTAGTGGTGATTCTATGGAAATTAGCCCTTTAAGTGAATTGCCGCGGATACTTGTAACAAGCTTGTATGTTTCCTCACAATCATCCTCTGGGATGTAGATTGTAACTGTGTTATTAATTCCAACCTCATCATCAGCACTACTATCATCTACCACTTCTGCAAACTTAAGCATCTTCTCTAAGTAACGAATACGGCTATCGTTCATATTCTTGGCACGCTTTGCTTCGTGATACTCGAAATTTTCGGATAAATCGCCCTGGGCTCTTGTCTCCTTTACCTCTTCAAGAAGCTTTGGTCGAAGCACAAGCTTACGCTCATCTATCTCTGCCTGAATCTTTTCTATATCACCTTTTGTAAGTCTTTCTCCCATTTGTGTTACCTCCATTTACAACTATTCTACCACAACTTGAGTTTTTCCCTTAGCCCAATCTGTTATTGGTCTTGCATCAGGTGCAAACAAATCCTTTGGAATATCCTGTGGATTGAAGAATCTATGTTCAAGCACCTCGGAATCCTCATCTGAGATAGTTCCCGTGTACTTATTTGTCTTAAAAATCACTGCAAGTGAATAGACAACATCCTGGTTTGGATATGTAATCATCCTATCATCTCCTGAATACAGGCCAAACAGCTGAAGCTCCTTAACTTCTATACCAACCTCTTCCCTAAGCTCTCTTGCTGCAGCTTCCTTATAGGTCTCCCCAAGCTCTAATGCTCCACCTGGTACACACCACTGACCATTATCGCTTCGCTTTTGCAATAGCACCTGGCCCTTTTCATTTTCTACAAGCACACCACAGCCTACAGTCATTATGGTATCATGGCCTATCACTTTTCTTAAATCGCCTATATAATTCATTTTTATATCCTCTTTAACTTTAGTACTATTCTTGACAACCTATGATTAATTCTAATGGTTTTGCTTCTTTTTTTAAAGCACAAAAAAGGCGCCACAACATATGCGGCGCCATGATTTCACGTAACCCAGCAATGCTGGAGTCTTTTATTTAGTTTGGCTTTTTAGCGGCATCACCATGCCGTTGCTGATATACTCTATTCAACATATCCTGCTGATACTTATCGTCATTGCTGAGGACCTTGAGTTTGTCTTTGACCTCTGTCTTTCGGGCACGTAAGGTCTCAAGCTCTTTCATGAGCTGTGCTTCCTCATCCTCAAACTTCTTCAGTTGAATTTTTAATTCTTCAATGTCTCGTTTTGTATCAGCATCGAGCATAGTGTTACCTCCCCCGCCTTTCATTATGGGAACTAATAAGCTCTCCTTAATGATTTTGATGTATTTCTTGTCTAACTAGCGCTTTCTTTAGCGCAACCTCCGCTCTTAGCACATCAAGACCAACTTCCTTCTGTGCTAAACGATTTTTAGCTCTTTCTTCAGCCTTTTTTGCACGCTCTACATCTATCTCGTCTGGCCACTCAGCAATCTCGGCAAGCAAAGTTACCTTATCTGGGAGGATCTCAGCGAGGCCCGCATGTATAGCTGCTTTTTTCACACCATCAGCCTCTGTAATAGTACAGATACCTGGCGCGATTACTGTGGTGAGTGGTATATGTTTTGGCAGAACGCCAATCTCACCACAGGCAGTATTAAATTCAACCATTGTAGCTTCTCCCTCGTAAAAGCTACGCTCTGGCGTGATGATTGATACCTTAAAGGTGTTATCTGCCATCTATGCCACCTCCTATTTGTTCTCGTTCATCTTGGCACGAACCTCGTCGATTGTACCAGCGTTAAGGAAGTAGCTCTCTGGGATGTCATCATGCTTACCTTCTAGGATTTCCTTGAAGCCACGTACTGTCTCAGCGATTGGCACATACTTTCCTTCCAAGCCAGTAAACTGACCAGCAACGAAGAATGGCTGTGACAAGAATCTCTGAATCTTACGAGCACGGTTAACTACAAGCTTATCCTCTTCTGAAAGTTCATCCATACCAAGGATTGCGATGATATCCTGTAATTCCTTATATTTCTGAAGAATCTCCTGTACACCACGGGCAACCTCGAAGTGTTCCTGACCAACGATACGTGGGTCAAGGATACGAGATGTAGAACCAAGTGGGTCTACCGCTGGATAAATACCAAGCTCGGCGATAGAACGCTCAAGAACTGTAGTAGCATCCAAGTGTGCGAATGTTGTAGCTGGAGCTGGGTCAGTCAAATCGTCGGCAGGCACGTATACGGCCTGTACTGATGTGATTGAACCGTTCTTTGTAGATGTGATTCGCTCCTGAAGAGCGCCCATCTCTGTCTGAAGTGTTGGCTGATAACCAACGGCTGAAGGCATACGACCAAGTAGGGCCGAAACCTCTGAACCAGCCTGAGTAAAACGGAAGATGTTATCGATGAAAAGAAGTACGTCCTTTCCACCCTTATCTCTGAAGTACTCAGCCATTGTAAGTCCAGTAAGACCAACTCTCATTCTGGCTCCAGGTGGCTCGTTCATCTGACCGAAAACCATGCAGGTTTTGTCGATAACGCCTGACTCCTTCATTTCGTAGTAAAGGTCATTACCTTCACGAGTACGCTCACCTACACCAGTGAATACTGAATATCCACCGTGCTCAGTAGCGATGTTGTGGATAAGCTCCTGAATAAGTACGGTTTTACCTACACCGGCACCACCGAACAAACCAATCTTTCCACCTTTCTGATATGGGCAAAGAAGGTCAACGACCTTAATACCTGTCTCAAGCATTTCTGTTGATGTTGCCTGCTCCTCAAACGCAGGTGCTTTCCTATGGATAGGCATCTTGTCAACACCCTCAGGTGCTGGCTGCTCATCAATAGCTTCACCTAGTACGTTGAAAATACGACCAAGAGTAGCCTCACCAACAGGAACCGAAATTGGTGCTCCTGTAGCTACTACATCCATTCCACGTACTAATCCGTCTGTAGGACCCATGGCAATACAACGAACTGTATCGTCACCCAAATGCTGTGCAACCTCGACAACCAGTCTCTCACCGTTTGCTCTGGTAATTTCAAGAGCATCGTTGATTTCTGGAAGAGAATCCTCTCCGAATTTTACATCAAGTACCGCACCGATAATCTGAGTGATTTTACCAATATTATTTGCCATTTTTTCACTCCTATCTGCTTTAAGATAATGCCTCTGCACCAGCGATAATCTCGGTCAATTCCTGAGTAATTGATCCCTGGCGGGCACGATTGTATTTTAATGATAGATCACTAATGATTTCCTCAGCGTTGTTTGTTGCTGAATCCATGGCCTGCATTCTGGCACCATTTTCTGAAGCAACAGCCTCAACTAATGCGCCATATACAAGTGATGTGACATATTTTGGAATGATTAGCTCTAAAGCCTCTTCTTCGTTTGGCTCAAAATTCATAAGAGCCTCTGCTGAAGTAGACTTTACAGCCTCAACATCTGCCTCATCAACCTCTGCTGGAAGCAGCTTCATTAGCTTTGGAATCTGGCTAACTGTGTTTTTGAAGTGTGTATATACAAGATAAATCTGTCCTATATCACCACTTGCATAATCAGTTAGAACATCATTGCAGATGGCAATTGCATCTGCATAGGTTGGTGCCTCCATTACTGGAGAATAGTCCTTAACCACTTCGTATCCCTTGTGGGCAAGACTCTCACCACCCTTGTGTCCTATAACATAAAGCTTTACATCAGAAGGATCCATGTCGCTGCCAGTAATCATCTTTACAATGTTTGAATTGTATCCACCTGCAAGACCACGGTTAGATGTGATGACGATAATGCCAATCTTTTCTGAACCGTTATCTCTAAGGTATTTATTGTTTACTGTGCCAGCCTTTGCAAGCATTCCACAAATTGTGTTATACATTGCATTGAAGTAAGGTGTTGTCTGTTCTGCCTTACTTCTGGCCTTCTGGAGCTTTACTGTAGATACAAGCTTCATGGCCTTAGTGATCTGCTGAGTGCTACTAACACTCTGTTTTCTTCTTTTTATGTCTCTCATTGAGGCCATAACAGATCACCCTCCTTACTTGTAGTCTTTTTTACACTCCTCGATAGCCTTAATTAGCTTTTCTTCCATCTCGCCTTCAAGCACCTTTGTTGTGCGAATGCTTTCTGGAATCTCTGGATACTTTGTATCAACCAAATCAAACAATGCCTTTTCAAACTTAAGGACATCGGCTGTTGGTATGTCGAGCAAGTACTTCTTTGTTGCTGCGTAGATAATCATAATCTGATACTCTACTGGCATTGGTGCGTACTGTGGCTGCTTTAACATCTCTTTGATACGCTCACCTTGTGCAAGCTTTTCAGCTGTATCAGCATCAAGCTCTGAGCCGAACTGTGCGAAAGCTGCAAGCTCTCTGTACTGAGCAAGCTCTACACGGATAGGAGCTGCGATTTTCTTCATAGCTTTAATCTGAGCAGAACCACCTACACGGGATACTGAAAGACCCGCGTTAACGGCTGGTCTGAAACCTGCGTTGAAGGCTTCTGTCTCAAGATAAATCTGACCATCTGTGATTGAGATAACGTTTGTAGGGATATATGCTGATACATCGCCTGCCTGTGTCTCAATGATTGGAAGTGCGGTAAGTGAACCGCCGCCAAGCTTGTCTGAAAGTCTAGCTGCACGCTCAAGTAATCTTGAGTGTAAGTAGAAGACATCACCTGGGTAAGCTTCACGTCCTGGTGGACGACGAAGAAGTAATGAGAGTGTACGGTATGCAGTAGCATGCTTACTTAAATCATCATAAATGATAAGTACATCCTCTCCGTTCTCCATCCACTCTTCACCGATAGCGCATCCTGAGTAAGGAGCGATATACTGAAGTGGTGCAAGCTCTGATGCTGTAGCTGCAACTACTGTTGTCCAGCTCATAGCACCGTATTCCTCTAATGTTTTAACAAGGGCTGCTACGGTAGAAGCCTTCTGACCGATAGCAACGTAAATACATTTTACGCCCTGTCCCTTCTGGTTAATGATTGTATCGATTGCGATAGCAGTCTTACCTGTCTGTCTATCACCGATAATAAGCTCACGCTGTCCACGTCCAATAGGGATCATGGAATCGATAGCCTTAATACCTGTCTGCAATGGTGTATCTACGGATTTACGAGAGATAACGCCTGAAGCAACACGCTCGATTGGACGGAACTTTGAAGAATCGATAGGTCCCTTGCCATCAATAGGCTGACCTAACGCGTTAACTACACGTCCAAGCATCGCGTCACCAACTGGAACCTCAACGACACGACCAGTTGTCTTTACTGTGTCACCTTCATTGATATTCTTGTCGTTTCCTAAAAGAACGCAACCAACGTTGTCCTCCTCAAGGTTTAATACCATGCCGTATACTTCCCCAGGGAACTCTAGAAGTTCGCCCTGCATAGCATTCTGTAATCCGTGAATACGTGCAATTCCATCGGCAACCTGAATTACGGTTCCTACGTCCGAAACATCAAGCTGCGCTGCATAGCGTTTCATCTGCTCTTTAATAACCGAGCTAATCTCTTCTGGTTTTAAATTCATGGAGCGCATTCACCTACTTTCAATTGAATATTTGATAACTCGTGAGTTAATTTACTAATCTGAGTCTTGATAGAACTATCAACGACTCTATCCTTAATGCGAATTACCATACCCCCGATTAATTCAGGGTCTACCTTGTATGTCATTACAAATGAACCATAGTCGGTAGTTTGAAGCAAACGCTTCTCGACATCTGATTTCTGTGCTTCAGTAAGCTCTGTCGGTGTTGTAACAGTTGCCCTGCCGATTTTCTTGTAATCGTAAACCTTCTCAATGAAGTAATTAAGCACTGCCACCATATCCTTTGCGTGGTCCTTCTCCTCAAGCTGTCTAAGGAGACCTACCAGCTCATCGCTTACTTTACCTTTGAATACATTGTCGATGATTTGAAGCTTTTCTTCTTTATTGATTTTTGGATGATTCATCATCTGAGAAAATCCGTCATTAGTCTCAAGGACCTCTATGACAGCCTCTGCCTCATTTAAAAAGTCATCGACCTTCCCTGATTCCACGGCTAGCTCAAACAATGCATCACCATATACGTTTGAGACTAATTTAGCCATGTGTTTTCACCCATTTCCTTAAGAGTTTGCTCTACTAAGGTGTTCTGAATAGTTGTATCGATGTTAGCAGCAACAACCTTGCTAGCCATAACAGCTGCAACTGATATCATTTCCTGCTTAACCTCATCAGCAACCTTCTTCTTCTCAAGCTCAGCCTCCTCGTTTGCACGAGCGATAATAGCTGCTGCCTCTTCCTTAGCGTCGCTAATAATTTTGGTTTCATTCTTCAAGGCCTTTTGTCTTGCTTCAGCCAGGATAGCATCTCTTTCTTTGTTGATATCCTTAAGCTTTGCCTCGTACTCGAGCCTTAGCTTTTCTGCCTCTTCCTTATCTTTCTTAGCATCTGCGATGTCCCTTGCAATGCCATCCTTTCTATCCTGCAAAAGCTTTCTTGCTGGATTGAAAAGCTTGTTTGACATTATAAGGAATAGGAAGAATACTGCTATGGCTAAAAGTACTACGTCGTTCACCAACTGAACGTCTAAGTCAAATAGTCTTTCCAACTTTTAGCCCCTCCTTTTTTATAATCTATCTTCCTGGTTCCGCTTAGCCAACTAAAGGCTGTACAAAGAGTAACAGAAGGGCAATAACAAGTCCGTAAAGACCTGTTGTCTCGGCAACGGCCTGACCAAGTAACATAGTAGACATGATCTGTCCCTGTGCTCCTGGGTTACGACCAACGGCTGCTGCACCGTGACCAGCTGCGATACCTTGTCCAATACCAGGACCAATACCAGCGATAACTGCAAGACCAGCACCGATTGCTGAACAAGCTTTAATTAAATCTGTACCTGAAATGTTCATAAATTGTTTCCTCCTAAAAGTGTTTTTTCTTTCGCCAGGGCAATTTGCTAATTAGCTATCCCCATAACTTTGTGTAATGTATGTCATTGTCAACATACAGAATACATAGGTCTGGATTGCACCTGAAAAAATATCAAAGTACACATGAAGTGCTGCAGGCCATATAATGGCAAACTTTCCTAGCAATCCATACACAAGACCCATAATGATAGTTCCTGAAAGAACGTTTGCAAACAAACGTAGTGACATAGAAATTGGTACCGCAATGTCGGAAATGACATTGATAGGCATCCAAATTGGCAACCATGGTGGCAATGGAGAACACTTGTCAATCCAAATGTCCTTTGCACTCTGATGCCTAATCTTTACTACATGGATGCAAACAAAGGTAATTAATGCCAGTGCCAGTGTTGTACCGTAATCGGCTGTTGGCGGTCTTAGTCCAACCAAACCAGATAAGTTAGATACCAAGATGAAACAGAATATCGTACAAATCCAATTTGCAAACACTGGTGCGTGCTTACCCATACTGCCTTCCACCATTCCATCTAAAAGTGAAACGATCAACTCCAAGATGCTTTGGAAGGTATCAGGAACTTCAGTGGCATGCTTTAGCTTATGGTTGGCTATTAAAGAGAAAATAACCAGCGAAAGCCAAACGATAAGGATACAGACATGAGATGTGGTAATCCAAACCTCCTGTCCAAATACTTCGTACTTGTACAGACCCTTGATCATGTCCACAGTATCGCTCGAGGCCAGTAAAATTCCTTCTGTCACACTTTCACCTCCTTCGTATTTAATTCATTGTTAATCCCCTCGGTTTTATTTAAATTGTTATTACCGAGAAATTTGTATAGCAAAGGTTGCGCATAAGCACTAACCTTGAGCCCTAAAATACCGATGAGTGCTGTAAACATGTTTCCAAGCTTAAGCACCATCATAAGAATCATCACTGCGCACACGATTAAATATCTCATCACCGATTTGAAGGATAGATATTTTTCATGACCTTGGCCAATTCTTACTGATTCTTCAATAATCATGGCGATATGTATAGCCATAAATATTGCGCATCCGATTCCAAAGATTAATCCTGTGGTGTATCTGATTTTGTCCTTAACAAACCAAACCCCTACGATTTCGACTAATCCGCCGTATATAAGTATCCCTAAAACCAAGCCGGGTAAAGCTTGATTTAGTCTTTTCATCCAATTAATCATGCTTTTCCTTTGACTCGAATCGTTTTAAATATCCTCTTAGGTAACGGTATGCCCCATTACATGCTGCAACCACTCCTACAAGAATTCCTCCTATAGCATAGCCTTTGGAGCCAAAATTCTTAGTGAGTACAACACCAATTACCGTACATAAAAGAATCGGTACTATTATGTTTATCCCAAGCTGTAGCACCATCACTAAAGAATTTGCTACATCACCTTTCGCCTTTTTCTTGTCCCTCACTGCTTGCTCCTATCTGGCTAGTTATAGTATCTAATCTACGCTACACGGTAAATTTGATTTCTCTACCTGTGTGCTCATACTGATAAAACTCAACACCTGCTGCCTTTAGCATCCTTTTTGACGCTATTACAGAAGGAGTGTTTTCGTATTTATCGCTGTCGTATATAATTGTTTTTATGCCTGACTGAATGATAGCCTTGGCACATTCATTACATGGAAAAAGTGATACATACAGCTTTGAACCTTCTAACGAACCACCTCTGTAGTTCAAGATTGCGTTCAACTCGCTGTGTGTAGTATAGAAATATTTATTCTCCAGAGGGTCTCCTACTCTTGCCCAAGGAAACTCATCATCTGAACAACCATTTGGAAAACCATTGTAGCCCATGGATAATATTTTATTATCCTGGCTTACAATACAAGCTCCAACCTGTGTGTTAGGGTCTTTAGATCTCATACCCGATAATACTGCTACGCCCATAAAGTATTCATCCCAGCTAATGTAATCAAGTCTCTTGTCACTCATGGTCTTGTCCTCCAATACGTATATAATTTATGCAGAAATAACCCTCATTAACTTCTCTATTGATGCCTTTAAGACCTCGTAGCACAGCCCATATGTCTGTACTGAACCACCATAAGGATCCATCACCTCAAGCTCGTCCCCAACAAGCTCATTTAAAAGGCGAGTGTTTTCCTCAGTGGCATTCGCGTATTCATTTAATATTTTTTGCCTTTGGCTTTCCTCCATCGTGATTACAAGAGTGTTATCGGAAAAATCCGAATCCATCAACTGCTTGGAAGAATAATCCTTAAGCGTGGTTCCATTACTGATAAGTATTGCTTCCGCCTTTTGATTAAGCGGCTCTGGAAACTGAACTATCAAACCTCTGGCCTCACAAATGATAGGCCTTGAGTGCTCAATGCTGTGAAATATAGCCGCAGCCATGGGCGCCCTAGAGGTTCCGCTTCCAGAAGCAAAAATAACTCTATTAATTTCTTTCATACCATTATCTCCTGACTGCCTACTCAACCTCTATGGTCTTTTGCCCTGCAGCCTTTAGCAATCTATTCATAATTGCCTGTCCCATCTTTGGTGTGGCAAAGCTTTCTGAATAGATAACATCAACACCTATTTCATCAAACTGACGAAGAATATCGTATAGATTATGAGCTATACTTCCTTCATCCGCTCTATCACCGATAACCAGCACGTGACCATCTTTATATCTGTCCGCTGATTCAGAGGTTGCTATTATACCAACTCTCTGACCATTATCAAGTGCTGCCTTTGTCATTTCGTTGATTTTAGCTACAACTACATCCTCTTCCCCCGAGATTATAGTTAAATCGCCCTTAGGTGCATAGTGCTTATATCTCATACCTGGTGCCTTTGGTCTGGCACCTGATGTGGTTCCCTTGTCATTGTAAACAATGCCTGGGTCCATTCTAACCTCGCCAACAACTTCTCTTAGCATATCCATATTGATATATCCTGGGCGAAGGATAGTTACCACATCCTCTGTCAAATCTACGATTGTAGATTCAAGACCTATATCTACCGAACCGCCATCTAATATGGCCTCTATTTTGCCAGATAAATCCTCGTATACATGACTTGCCTTTGTAGGGCTTGGGCGGCCTGATGTATTAGCACTAGGTGCTGCAATCATACATCCGCTTTCTTCTATAAGAGCAAGTGCCACTGGATTGTTTGGCATTCTTACTGCTACTGTATCAAGACCACCTGTTGTTTCATAAGGAACCACTTCGTTTTTATTTACAACCATTGTAAGTGGGCCTGGCCAAAAAGCATCCGCCAGCTTTTTAGCGTTTTCAGGTAAATCCTTTGATATAGCCTCCAGCTGCGAGAACTTCGCGATATGAACGATAAGTGGGTTGTCCGATGGGCGCCCCTTCGCTGCATATATCTTTCGCGATGCCTCTTTATCTGTAGCATCCCCGCCTAATCCGTAAACTGTTTCTGTAGGGAAAGCTACAAGTCCTCCATTTCTTAATATGGCTGAAGCCTCTTTAATATAATCCATATTTAAAGGCTCAGTCGAAACATCCATAATCCTAGTAATCATACTCAAAATTATAACACTTTTACTTTATAACACAAACCCTTTAAAACGTCACAAAACTTTAAAAACCGTGTTTTTTCTGTGTTTTGAAGGCAATTACAAATTTTATAAATACTTTGCAATTACGTTCCATGCAGCTGTGTTATCAAAACCTTTCTTCCAAAATGCGCCGCCAGCTAAACCATATTTGTCCATAACCTTTAGCTTCTCTTCAAGGGAAGCATCATCCTCAACCCACACCTTATAGGTGGTGTTGCCCTTTACATACTCTCCATAGAATTGACCTGAGGCTTCATCCCATGCTGTGGAAACCCCGTTAGTCTTAAGATAGCTTTGAATTGCATCCATTCCGTAGGCTTTGCTGGACATATTTCCTTCTTCAGGAATCTCCCACACTCTGCAATAAAATGGCATTCCAAGTACTACCTGTTCTGCTGGAACTTCGTCTAGGGTATCCTTTACACCCTGTTCTACCCAGCCAATTGATGCAACCGAGCCAGCCTCTTCGCTTCCTGTATAGTGCTCATCATATCCCATGATGATTACATAATCAGCGTATTTAGCCTGCTCTTTTCTATTGTAGCCTGCTGATGATGCAGTAGGGACATAGTTATCTACTGATAAAATTATATCGTTCTTTTCACACTTGATTGAAAGCTCTTTGATGAACTGGATATATCCATCAGATGCTGCTCCTGCAAGCTGTTCAATATCGATATTGATTCCATCCAATCCGTAAGTGATTGCCTGAGCGATAAGATTATTTACAAGAGCATCTCTAGCACTTGTTGTGTTTAAAACGGTTGTCGTATCAACGCTTTCATCTTCAAGGTTGCTAATAAGTCCCCATACCTGAACCCCTGCTGCATGACAAGTGCTAACATAACTACTGCTAGCAATAGAAGCAATGCCACCTTTATTGTCGTTCATGTAAAACCAGGTAGGTGAAACAACATTTACCTTTCCTGAATTAGCTAAAACATTGCCTATATCAGCGTTTGCAGCCTGTGCTGTAACCTGATGCCATAATAGGGAAATCTCTTTTCCTGTAGAAATATGCTTGTAATTTCTCTCTGGAAGAGTTGCCTCTACAGTCTCCTCTGTCTGGGCTGAAATCTTTTTATTCTTCATGTAGCCCATAACGCCATTTTCAGAAACTACAAAGCTCCATTTACCAGTATCTCTTACGACTGTAAGCGCTTCGCCCTTTTTAACATCCTCTAATATTGGACTCTTTGGGCCATTTAATATTCTGATTTGTGTTTTACCCTTGGCCTTTGCAGTCTGTTTTATAGTACCTGCAGATTCAATGAATACTCGGCTAGGCTCGTCGAAATATTTGTATTGAATATCTGTAAGAAGCTTAACGTAATCTGCTAAGACATAAACTGCATCTTCATTAGCTATTACAATGTTGTTGTTAAGCGACTCGCCAGATTTATCAATGGAATAGCTATTGCTTCCTAATGTTGCGGTATAAATTTCGGTATCCGTAGCATATCTTAGGGTGATTTCTGAAGGGTCATACACATACCCATCATCCAAATGATCCTTTATAAATCCAAGTTCAAAATATACCGCCCCGTTATCTACTAATGCATATCCATGAGCCATATCCGCAGTAGGTTCAAGGTATTCACTGTTCAACACCACCGCAGCCTCATTATCATGAGAAAGCGTGAAATACTCTGTTAAATCAACATGTTCCTTGGTAGGCGTGTATTTTTTTATAGAATATATTCCTACGACAAGAACTGCCAAACAAATAACCGCTGCAGCTATATAAATGTAGCCTCGTGGTACTCTATATCTCTTTTTTCTTCTTCTGTTGTGTGTATTACCTCGATAGCTCATAAACATCTCCCTCTAGTATATATATATTCCGTTAAAGTATAACAAAATCGCACTATAAATTCCACTTTTGGCGATGTTTAAAGCCTTAAAATTCATACTAAAAGGGCTCCGCTGCCTATGCCACGGAGCCCGAATGATTTTTAGGTTTTATAATAGCCCGGTTTATAGTAAAAAAGGTAACAATTCATACAAATTGTTACCTTGTACTTCCTATATCGGATGCTCTTCAAAATACTTAACCCCTAAAATTAATTTTTTTAAAATTTTTTTTGAGGTAAGATTATTCTATAACGTCTTTTAGAAAAATCAATTGATTACACAGATTGTTCATAGTTAAAAATTTAAATTAAGATATACTCTATCCTTCTCATCCTGAGTGATTCCTAAATATCTTTTTGTAATCTCAAATGATGAGTGATTGAAGATACTCATTAAAAGAATTGGATTAGCTCCATTTTTGTATGCAAAGTATCCAAAGGTTTTTCTAAGTGAATGACAGCCTATATGCTCGTGATTTGAAACTGTCATTTGGGCCGCATGCTTTATTATTCTGTAGGCTTGAATCCTTGAGATTGGTTTAAAACAATCATCCTTAGAATGAAATACATACTGAGTAGGGGTGACATTCTCACTGTGCTTCTTTACAAGCATAAGTGCACTCTCAAATTCTTCATTAATTAATATATTCTGTGCTTTCTTTGTTTTCATTTCCCTCAATTTAAGATGTGTTTTACAACAATCCGCCTGAAAATCATATACTTCATCCCAAGTAATTCTAAGAATATCGCTAATGCGTAGTGCCGTGTTAAGTCCCGCCACAATCAAACAATAATTTCTCGGGCTGTATTCCTTTTCTTTATAGAAGTTCATGAAATCCTTTAATTCTGAAATGTTTCTAATTGGTTCTGTTACTGACATATTTATCCCTCCCTTTTGATATTACATATGCATCGTAGCACTACGTAACAATTTGTATGAATTGTTACATCTAAGAATGGATTCTGATTTGCTACAAGGAGGTAGAAAAAATGCTTAGTTTAACACTCAAAGAAGGTCAATCAATTAATATTGGTTCAGATGTCAAGGTCATGTTCGCCGGAGCCGAGGGTGGTCACATCAAAGTGCTAATAGATGCACCAAAATGCATCGAGATAGTCCGGGAACAAAAAGATGACACTTATATCCCCCAAACAAAGATTTCCAACAGTGCTAAAGAAAAAATTGGAAGAATTTATAAAGAAGAGCGTCAGTTGAACAAGCACAAGGAATTAATTGAAAAGAAAAAGAAGGAACTAAGACATAAAAAAGCTGAAACTCCAATAGAAGTTTAAGTTAATAATGTCATTTCAATCCTAGGCTAATGAGATGACTTATTATATAGATTCACACTTGAATCAAAAGTAACAAATTAATATTAAAAAGATTCCACGGATGGAATCTTAAAGATACGATTCATCCTTTTTAGAATTCGTATCGACACCATATTTATTTCAAGGAGGAAAAATTTTATGGTAGTACAACACAACATGCAAGCAATGAACGCATCTCGTATGCTCAACATCACATCTGGTAATCAGGCAAAATCAACTGAGAAACTTTCTTCAGGATTCCGTATCAACCGCGCAGCAGATGATGCAGCTGGTCTTTCAATTTCAGAAAAAATGCGTAAGCAGATAAGAGGTCTTGATCAGGCATCTACAAATGCTCAGGATGGTGTATCTGCAGTACAGACAGCTGAAGGTGCTTTAACAGAAGTTCACTCAATGCTTCAGAGAATGAATGAGCTAGCAGTTCAGGCAGCAAACGGCACAAACAGTGATACAGATCGTAACTCAATCCAGGACGAAATTAATCAGCTTACAACAGAAATCGACCGTGTAGCTGAAACAACAAAGTTCAACGAGACATACTTACTTAAGGGCGATGCTGATGGTAACGAAGTTACTAAGACAGTAAAGGCTCATGACGCTGGTCTTGATGGAAAGCTTGTTGAGAAT
>NZ_FOQF01000044.1 GCF_900113655.1 Pseudobutyrivibrio sp. OR37
TTCCTGTAATGACTTTTTCCATAGACAATTTTCTTTTCCGTGAGAAATTTCTTTCAGAATCAATACAGAAAGATTTTGCATTATCTGCAATTGTTTTAATTTGTGACATCAAAAGTTTCTTTACCATTTGTGGTTTCATGTGCGCCTCCCTGAAATTTGTAAATATACTTACAATTTCAAGGGCCGCTTTCGCTACCTCTGAAAATAATCAGTAGCGAAAGCGGCCGCACTTTTCTGCATTAATGTCAACCCTTTATAGAAAAAAGACCCCTGCATCATTCCTGATGCAGAGATCTTTATACATCCCTCTTAACTTAATGACATTGGGCACCTATGCGGCTCTTTTTTTATTTAACAGCCTTGAGCCATGGAGCATCACTTGTTTATTTCGTACTATATAAATCAAGGGCCTAATATCTACATTTTCAGGGCCTTCATCTATTCCTTTCCCAGTAAAAAGAGCTTCTGGATCAGGCAATCTGTTCAAATCAACCTTATCGCTATACTTTAAAATCATTGAATACATAAAATCTGCTCCCACACCTTGGAAGCAGATAAAAAAGCTTCCAAACTTTTTCAAGTTCGGAAGCTTTTTTAAATGCTTAATAATTATATTTTATCAATTTTCGCTACCGTCTCCACATGCATTGTATGACCAAACTGATCGCAGACAGTATACTTTTGCAAGTGATAACCATTCTCCTCAAGATGTTTTAAATCTCTTGCCAAAGTTGCGCTGTCGCAGCTTACGTAGACAATTCGAGCTGGCTGCATTTTTACCATTGTATCTAACGCAACCACATCGCAGCCTTTTCTAGGTGGATCTACCATGATGACGTCTGGATGTGACATCTTTTCATAGATTTCTGGAAGGACTACCTCTGCCTCACCGCAATAGAATTCTGCGTTATCTAAGCCGTTAAGCTTGGCGTTAGCCTTGGCGTTTTCGATGGCCTGTGGCACTACCTCGATACCGATGACGCGGCCTGCGTGCTTTGCCATGGAAAGGGAGATGGTTCCGATTCCGCAGTACAAATCCCACACTTCTTCCTTACCAGTCAATCCGGCATATTCCAATGCACGACTATATAATCTCTCCATCTGGTCGTGGTTGACCTGATAGAAGGAATTGGCACTGATGTCAAATGAAATGGTATCACCGTTTGTAAGTGTGATGCTGTCGCGGATAGCTTCCTTGCCGTATAACACTTTGGTTTCGTAACCCATTATGACATTATCTCGACGGGTGTTGATGTTAAGAACAAGTGATGCAAGCTCAGGCTCCACCGATTTCACATGGGCTACCAATGTATCAACCTTTGGTAGCTTATCTCCATTTACCACTACGCAAACCATAGTCTCACCAGTGGCCTTGCCTTCGCGAACCAGGACGTGGCGAATCAATCCCTTGCCAGTAGCCTCGTCATAAGGAGCCACGCCACATTCGTTCATGTAATCGATTATCGCATATACGATATCCATACTCTTCTTTGAGCAAATCTTACAATCATCAGATGGTACGATGCGGTGGCTTCTGGCGCCGTAAAATCCTGCGATGATATTTCCATCCTTGTCCACGCCGATAGGCACCTGTGCCTTGTTACGGTAACGAAGTGGATCTGCCATGCCAAGGATAGGCTCACGGATGCTGTCTACAAAGGCCCGGTCGTAACCACCAATCTTTACAAGATTGTTAGCAACGATGTTGTCCTTAATCTCCAGCTGTTTTTCATAAGCCACCTGCATAATCTGGCAACCGCCGCACTGTTTAGCATTAGGGCAGGCTGGCTGAACACGGTATGTGCTAGGTGTCACGACCTCCTTCAAAGCGGCGAAGCAGTAGGTCTTTTTCACCTTGGTGATAATGACGTCGCACTCATCTCCTACTACCGCATCTTTGACAAAAATGGTCACACCATCTGTGTGACCAATTCCTGCGCCCTCAAGGGACATATCTTCAATTGTAAGTCTTACAATATCATTCTTATTCATTAATTCTTTCCTGTTCTACGGATGTTTGAATCAAGCAGACGGTTGAAGCCCTGCCATGCAAGATTGTTTTCATCAACATTTTCAAGTGCTTCGTAGATAGTCTCAAGCTTTGCATCGATGTTATCTGCAAAAGAAAGTGCAATAGCTTCAGCAATAGCTGGCTTCTTAGGTGAGCCAAATTCAAGCTCGCCGTGGTGAGATAAGATGCAGTGGATAAGCTCCTTGCGCTTAACCTCTGGGAAGCCTGGAATTTCATCGATGGCACGATCAAGCATATTAGCACCCACGTAAATGTGACCTAAAAGCTGGCCCTCATCTGTGTAATCGTTGCGAGGGAAATCTGAAAGCTCCCTAACCTTTCCGATATCGTGGAAGATGGCTGCTGTGATAAGCAAATCTCTATCTAAAAATGGGTACTGCTTACTGAAATAATCGCAGTTGGTAGCAACTGAAAGTGTGTGCTCAAGCAAACCGCCAGTAAAGCCGTGGTGCACTGATTTAGCTGCGGAATGAGCCTTGAATACTTCGATAAAATCCTTGTCCTCTACGAAATATTTTCTAAGTAAAGCCTTCATGTATGGGGCCTTGATTGAATTGATAAGTGACATCAAATCTCTCCACATAACCCCGATATCCTTCTTACTAGAAGGAATGTAATCTGTGATTTCGAATTCGCCGGCATTAGCCTTGCGAAGTCTCTTTATATTGAACTGCAATGCACCGTTCCAGCTGGTGATATCACCTGTAACAGTGATGAAATCAAGCTCGTCGTAATCGCTGATTCCTTCTGAATCAACATCCCAGATTTTGGCATCGATAGTACCTGTTTTATCGCATAAAGTCAGCGATTCGAATGCCTTACCCGTCTTGGAAACGCCTGCAGTCTTCTTCTTGCAAAGATAAGTCTCTGTTCCTCTGTCTCCCTCTTTTAATGTGTTAATGTATTTCATGTATTCTCCAATCTAAGCTCCAAAGGAGCGGCGCAGCATTGCTGCAAAAATCTTACTTAATTATAAGGTATGCGGGTGAGATAATCAATGTAATGATGATGGTCGAAAATATAAATTATTTCTTCATTTTTTAGTCGTTTTCGCACTTTTTGTATGATAAGATTTCTTTAGATGCGAATGGGGATTTGCCCTCATCCGCCCTGCGGGCACCTTCCCCCAGAGGGAGAAGGCTTAAGATTGGAGAAGACTATGGAAAGAAAAAAATTATTTACAAAGGTAGCTGGTCTGCTGCATGGTGGGGATTACAATCCGGAGCAGTGGTTGGACAGACCAGATATATTAAGAAAAGACATTGAATATATGAAGGAGGCAGGCATCAATACTGTTACTTTGGGTGTTTTCTCATGGGCAGTGCATGAGCCTACAGAAGGCAATATCAGCTTTGATTGGCTTGCTGAAATCATAGATAATCTATACGAAAATGGCATTTATACTGTGCTCGCCACACCAACTGGTGCACGTCCTGCATGGCTTGATGAAAAATATCCATCTGCAATGCGCTGTGATGATATGGGCGTGAGAAATCGCCATGGGGTACGCCACAATCACTGTATGCAATCACCTGAATTCCGTGAGAAGGTCCGCATTATGGACTCTAAACTGGCTGAAAGATTTGCAGGACATCCAGGGCTTTTGATGTGGCACATTTCTAACGAATTGGGAGGATATTGCTACTGCGATACTTGTCGTAAGAAATTCCAGGAGTGGCTTGCCGATAGATACGACCACGACATCGAAAAGCTTAATAAGGCATGGTGGACTACCTTCTGGTCTCACAAATTTAACAGCTTTGATCAGATTGACCCACCTTACAAAAACGGTGAAAACTGCGTGCTTGGGCTGAACCTTGATTGGAAGAGATTTTCTACCTGGTCTGCAACAGATTTCATGAGATTTGAAATTGATACATTACGCAGCGCTGGCGCAACAGAGCCTACCACAACTAATTTCATGGAAATGTTCTACGACTACGATTACCACTACATGAAGGATTTCATCGATGTAATCAGCTGGGACAACTATCCTGAAATGCACAACAATTGGCAGACTGACGCAGAGCATCTATTGGAGCGCAGCTTTAATCACGCCCTCTTTAGAAGCCTGAAGAAGGACCAGCCATTCATGATGATGGAATCTGCTCCAGGACTTGTAAACTGGAGACCTTACAATAAATATAGAAGACCTGGCATGCACAAGCTGATTTCCATGCAGGCAATTGCTACAGGCTCAGACACTGTTCAGTACTTCCAGATTAGAAAGAGCCGCGGTTCTTCCGAGCAGTGGCACGGCGCTGTTATCGACCATATCGGCACCAATGACACTCGCGTATTCAAGGAGGTTAAAAAGCTTGGGGCTGATTTGGCGACTATCTCCGAAGTAGCCGGCACCCTATCTGACAACAAGGTTGCCATTATTTTCGATTGGGACAATCGCTGGGCTATCGACGATGCCTGGTGCCTGTCTAACGAAACCAAGAATTTCGACAAAACCTGTATGAACATCTACAATGAATTTATGAGCCTGGGCATCGAACCAGATATCATTTCCTCTGATATGGATTGGAGTGATTACAAGATTATCTGCGCACCAATGCTTTATGTGCTTCATGATGGTGTTGGCGAAAAGATTGCTGATTTCGTTAGAAATGGTGGCCAGTTTATGAGCACCTACTTCACTGGTTATGTTAACAAGGATTTACTGGCAAACCTTGGTGGCTTCCCAGGAGATGGATTATCAGAGGTATTCGGACTTCGCTCTGAAGAAATCGACACCCTCTATCCTGAAGATGTTAATAAAATCAGCATCATCGACAAGGCTGGCAAGCCTTCATATTCTGTGGCAGTTCATGACTATCAGGAATTGCTTAGAGATGTTACTGCCGATGTTTTGGCTAGATATGAGGGAGATTATGTTGCTGGCAAGCCTGCCATTACACGCAACAACTACGGTGATGGTCATGCTTACTACGTTGCCTGCCGCACAAACCAAAAGGACATTGAATTCCTTTACAGAGAAATGTTGGAACACGCAGGTATCGCATATACGAAGTTACCTGAAGGGGTTGAAAAGCACACTCGACTTTCAGATGATAATTCATACGACTTTTATCTTAATTGCACCACCGATGAAACTGTTGTACCTAAAGTCACTGGCACCAATCTTCTTACCGGAGATAATGTAACGGGCTCGCTGTCCCTCAATGGCTACGAGGTAGCTGTAATAAAAAGATAAAAATAAGCCACCTATTAGGCTTGTAGCCGTAACTAGGTGGCTTTCTTTATCTTTTAATCTACATATTACGGTTGAGGGATACCACGAGCACGTCATCGCTGTCATCGTCGGTCACGAAGTAATCTACGATTTCTACACGGCGTAACACTCCATCATCCCCCTCTTGAATCACTCTGATTTCCACTTTTTCTTTGCCCATTTCATACTCATGCATAAGATTCTCACGTGAGAAGGTATTCTTAAACAGCTCTCTATCCATTTCGTGCATTGTGGTGGCACCTGATTCGATAAGCTCATCAAAGGTTCCTGCCACATCACACTTGGTAGATGTAAAGTCCTTATAGGTCAAAAAACTGTAGGTGTTCTTGGTCAGATTACCAAGAATCATCAGTGGATACTGCTTAAACAATGCCTGTGTAAGCAGCTTGTTGATACTAATACTATTTTCTTTTTTCTCGTTTGCTCCCATTGTTTTGCTCCCCTTACAAAATATTTGCAAGGAATACTATACTTCTTCTTTAAAAAAATTGCAAAGAATTTTGGTTGTGGGCAATCTGTTACGGTCACAAGCAAAATTATTCTACGTTCGGCTAAGATGCCTCGCTTAAGAATAATTTTTCTTGTTACCTACAGATTGTTCTTTACTTTATTTTAATGCTTGTGCTATATCGGCTACCAAATCAGCGGCGTCTTCGAGACCACATGACATGCGGATAAGACCTGCTGGGATGCCTGCTGCTTCCAGCTGCTCGTCGCTCATTTGGCGGTGTGTTGATGTGGCTGGGTTTAGACAACAGCTTCTTGCATCGGCTACATGTGTTTCGATTGCGATAAGCTTAAGCTTCTTCATGAAGCTTTCTGCTGCTGCACGACCACCCTCAAGCTCGAAGGATACTACGCCGCAGCCTCCCTTTGGAAGATACTTCTGCGCCATTTCATAGTACTCGTCGCCTTCAAGTCCTGGGTATGTAACCTTTTTAACCTGTGGCTGTTCACTTAAGAATTTAGCAACTGCTAAGCCGTTTTCTACATGGCGAGGAATGCGCACGTGAAGTGACTCAAGGCCAAGATTAAGTAAAAATGCATTCTGTGGTGACTGGATACAGCCAAAATCACGCATAAGCTGTGATGTACATTTTGTAATAAATGCACCTTCCTTACCGAATTTCTCAGCATAAGTGATTCCGTGGTAGCTTTCGTCTGGAGTGCAAAGTCCTGGGAATTTGTCGGCGTGAGCCATCCAGTCGAAGTTTCCTGAATCTACAATACATCCACCTACTGCAGCGCCATGTCCGTCCATGTATTTTGTAGTTGAATGTGTAACAATATCTGCTCCCCACTCGATAGGACGGCAGTTAACAGGTGTTGGGAATGTGTTATCAACAATAAGTGGCACACCGTGTTCATGTGCAACCTTGGCAAACTTTTCAATATCAAGCACTGTAAGGGCTGGGTTTGCAATAGTCTCACCGAAGACTGCTCTTGTGTTGTCCTTGAAAGCAGCGTTAAGCTCTTCCTCTGATGCCTTTGGAGATACGAAGGTCACATCTACCCCCATCTTTCTCATGGTAACTTCGATAAGATTGAAGGTTCCACCATAGATAGATGATGATGCAACGATGTGGCTACCGCATTCGCAAATGTTGAAAAGTGCGAAGAAGTTTGCAGCCTGTCCGCTGGAAGTAAGCATTGCAGCTGTGCCACCCTCAAGTGCAGCGATTTTAGCAGCTACATAATCGTTAGTAGGATTCTGCAATCTTGTATAAAAATAACCAGAAGCCTCTAAGTCAAAAAGCTTGCCCATATCCTCGCTAGTATCATATTTGAAAGTGGTGGATTGCACTATTGGGATTTGGCGTGGCTCGCCGTTTCCTGGAGTGTATCCAGCCTGTACACATTTAGTTCCGATGCCTTGATTAGTCATTAAACATATCCTCCTGTATAGTTGCAATTAAATAAGGAGCGTAACGTCGTACGCTCCTTACACTTTACCACATTAAAGAATTATTTTAAATAATTGTTAGCAACAGATTTCTTTATATCTAGCAGAAACCTTACTCCAATCCAAAATTTCCCAAAATGCCTTAATATAATCCAGTCTTAAATTCTTATATTTTAGATAATATGCATGCTCCCACACATCTAACGCAATCAGCGGAATCATGCCCTTGCCCTCGGAAATAGGATTGTCCTGATTTAAAGATGTAGACACTGCAAGCTTTCCTGATTTATCTGCTGAAAGCCATGCCCAGCCAGAACCAAACTGTCCTGCCGCAGCTGCAGACATCTGCTCCTTCAAAGCATCCAGACTACCAAAGGTTTTATCGATGGCCGATGCCAGCTCACCTGTAGGCGCCTTTGCAGGATTAGGGGAGAACATTTCAAAATACAGATTGTGATTGTAGTATCCACCACCCTGATTTTTTAGGCCTTTTCTCAAGGTCTCATCACTGACTTTATCTAAGCTTGCCAGCAGCTCCTCTGCCGACAGATTAGCCATTCCCGCTTTCTCAGCCAAATCATTGAAATTCTTAGTATAGGTAGCGTGATGTTTGCCATGGTGTGTCTCCACTGTCTCCTTATCAATGTAAGGCTCCAAGGCATCTGTAGCATAAGGTAATTTAATCTGTTCGTACATGTGCATACTCTCCTTTCGAATAAACAATTGATACTCAAACATTAAATGTTTTCACATTTTAAATACCGAAAGTACAGTCTATGTCTAATCCATGTTAAATCTATATAAAATATGTTGGGCACTTAATTTTATCGATAGCCAAATCCGCCACAAGTGGGATGGCAACGCCGACGATAGTGTAAATAATTAGTACGTACTCTGGTGCGTCAAATATTACTGGCCAGGAAGCAACCATGTACATAGGCTTGCTGATAGCCAGACAGTAGCAAACTGATACCAGCTTGAATGCAAGGATGTGCATAAACAAGATTGACATGGTGTGCTTACCGATGAAGGTAAGCCAGCCGCCTACAATATTATTTTCTAAATCCGATGCAAGTGATGCAAGCATTGCCATGCCAAGGAATGTAGTGGCTATTAAAAATAGTGGACTTACGATGGCTGATTTGGAAAGCTCTAAGGTTCCGAAAGGAAGTAATGCAAGTAACAATCCAAATGCCACTGGTGCTGAACAAAGTACAGCCCACTTCTTAGCAAACAACTTAGTCAAAAGACCTCCGTCCACAAAAGTACGAGTAAGCACGCCCATCAGATAGCAGCTGTACACTCCAAAGAACTGCAAATGTCTATCGGCAATAGGTGCCTCATCAGCAAATCCCATAGAAATAGCATACGCCACTAACAAATTGCAGGCCATCAAAGCCACAAGCGCAGCCATCCTAGCCTTCTTACTAAAGTCTCTAATCACATACTCCACAAAGCAATGAAGAACGCAAACTAAAAACAGCACGATTAAAAACCAGCTGGCGCTGCCCATCTGTGGGATATCCTTAAGAGTGAGCACATTATAAACATCCGCTATCAGCTCCTTAACACCCTTGCGGTGCATCAATGTCTGGGCGGCCTTTTGGATGAAAACCACATCCTGCTTAAAGGCTCCATTATCACTGTAGAAGTTCAGGCTGATAAACAGATTATTAAGTATCGCATATACGATATTAAATCCCATGTAAGGAAGTAGTAGCCTGCGAACGCGGGAGAAGAAATACCCCTCCGCCTGTTGCAAGCTGCCGCCATGTGCCTTATTAAAGCAATATCCGCTTACAAAAATAAAAACGGGCATGTGAAATAAATAGATGAAATCACGGGCTACACCAAAAGTGTGCCCGTAAACCATCAATATTATCGCAATACCCTTAATAATATCTATATTATTATTTCTAGTCTTAGTATCCATTAGTCAATCTTTTTAGCGGGAACTCCCACATAAGTTCCTTCTTTGATGATATTTTTAACAACTACAGCGCCTGCGCCGATAGTGCAGTTAGAACAGATGGATAGATTATTGCTAACCACTGCCCCTATGCCAATCCATGTGTTGTCGCCGATGGCAACAGTGCCGGCGGTGTGTGCGCCAACAGAAATGTGCGCGTAATCCCCAATCATGTTGTCATGATCCACTGATGCGCAAGTGTTGATGATAACGCCATCACCTACAGTAGTGCCAGGATTAACCACAGCCCCTGCCATCACAACAGTACCAACGCCGATTTTGGCATCGTATGCTATAACTGCGCTTGGATGAACCAAAGTAACAACATTTGCCCCTTTGCTTATAAGCTTTTCCTGCACCTTACGGCGGATTTTGGCATCACCTATTCCGACGATAAAATCATATTTTTCATTAATGAAATTGTCCAAATCGGTATCTTCATCTGCAACAGGGTACTCACCAAGCATATCGATAGTAGGATTCAAATCTACAAATACGATATTGTCATATCCCTCTTCAAGTGCAATTTCTGCAATAACCTTGCAGTGACCACTAGCCCCCATAATAGCAATACTTTTCATTACTCGTTCCTCTCTTCCCCATTTTTTGTGATAATACTATCAACTATATATATAGGACGATTCTTCACTTCCGCGAAAATAATCGCCAGATATTCTGATATAAATCCAAGAATGATGAACAGCACGCCAAACATAAAGCTGATTAATACAACAAGTGTAGAATATCCATCTGGTGCATTTCCAAGGAAGAACTGCACGATGGAATAGATAATCAAAATAAATGAAAATGCCAGTGAAACCATTCCAGCGTAAATTCCCATTTTCAGTGGTGCATCTGAGAAATTGCAGATAGCGTTAAGGGAAAGCTTTACAAGTGCCTTAAGGTTGTAGTTGCTTTCGCCTGCCACTCTGGCGCTGGCCTTGAATTCAAGGGTAGTTTTTCTAAAGCCTACATTCTGAACGTATCCACGTAAAAATCTTACTCGCTCTCTGTAATCCTTTTTAAGAACAAGCGCCACTCTGCGTGAAATTCCGAAGAAATCAGATGAATTATTCTCAAAGTTGGCCTTGGACATCTGATTCATGACCTTGTAAAAGGCTGCAGAGGTAATCTTTTTAAACACCCCTGCATCCTCCCTTGCGGTGCGAACCATTGATATTACATCATAGCCCTCATCAAACTTCGCAATGATGTCTGGGATGGCTTCTGGTGGATGCTGCAAATCTGCGTCCATGCAAACAATTCCATCACCTGTAGCCACATCTATACCTGCAATCATAGCAGCCTCGTGACCTCTGTTGGCTGCAAAGTTTACTACGATTACATGGTCATCTGCTGCAGCAAATTCCTTAAGCAAATCAAGGCTTGCGTCCCTGCTGCCGTCATTTACAAAAATGAGCTCATAATCCCAGCCGCTACTAGCGCAGGCTTCCTTTAGGATAGGGCTGGTGTGGTCGTAAAACTGCTTGAGCCCAAGCTCCTCATTATATACTGATACAACTATTGAAATCTTTTTTGACATATTTTTAGTCAGTCCCCAAAGCGGGTCTCCTCGTAAATATTTAAAAATAGCGCCGAAGCTGAAAATATCAACCTCGACGCTTGTATTATATCATATCTTACCTATGCAAAGTATTTTTATTTATCTAGGTGCCAAAAGTGAGTTTAAATCCACACCTGCCATGCCGCTTGCCTTTGCAATTGTTTCAGGACTTTCTGCATTCTTGTAGAAATCATAAGCAAGCTTTGCATGATTGCTTGTATCTAACAATCCGTTTGCAAGTCCCTGTGGCATTTCTATGTATGGATCATCCTTCTCACGTGAAAGGATGAGACCATCGATGTGGCTGTTATTATTTGCAACCATGATGGCAAAAACAACAGATACAGCCTGTGCTTCCTGACCGCCTGATGATGTGTAGCCCTGCTCTGAAAGCTTTACACTTCTAACTGCACCAGATGGTGATAGGAATGCTGGCTGGCTTAAGAAATCTGTAAGCACATCAATATTGTAAACTGAAATGTATTTTGTGTTCTGGCTACGCTGAACCTTGTCTGTTGGTGCCCATGCCATGTTGTTTGTAAGAGGATAATTGTATGCGTGGAAAGCAAGTCTCCAATCAATATTACCCTGGCTTGCAATGTAATTGTTGAACTGTGTTAAAAATGCCTTTGAGCTATGGAGACCGTTTGCGCTTACGTTCCAGCTGTGATCTACACATGTGTAAACATTTGCGTTAGCGTTTACTGATTTGATTGCATTGTAGCAAACACGGAATGCGTTAGCATATTCCTGAGTGTAAACTGCAAGATTGTTACCACAATTCATGTAGTTCCACTGTCTCCAAGCGTTAACCTCATTACCAATAATGAAGTTATCAACCTTTGCTGTCATGCCAAACAAGCTGAATCCACTATAGCGATTAGCAAGGAAAGAAGCTGCTGCAGCAAGTGTCTCTGCACCTTCTGTAGTGGTTGCATTAAGACCATAATATGTGTGCTGTCCAATTCCATCTGCAGCGTAAGGGCTCATAAAAAAGCCTGGTGCAGCCTGGTCGCAAACAATAATCATAGAAACCTGAACGCCCTGTGCAGATAATCTTCCTATTAAATTATCATAAGCAGAAATAAATGCTGTGTTAAAATTATAGGATTTACCATTATATACGTATGGAGTTCCTCGACCGTTGGAAATACGGCTAAGCTCGATTGTGACAGTTGCCTGCTTTGCGCCAAGCTGTGCAAGTGAACGCATGCCCATATTTGCTGTGCTGGCATCTGCTAAAAGGCCCTTCTTGCCACTTTCCACTCTGGAAATATTGTGGCTTCCAATTGCCTCTGGGTTAGTTATATACATGCTGTTAGAAACTGGCTGAAGTTTTCCACCTTTAACAACACATACTGTGAACTTCTTATATAAGAGAGATGCTGCTGTGTTGTAGCCTAATGGTGCTGCAAAAGATGCTGATGCTGATACAGGTGCCTGAGCAACATCTGTTCCAACAGGGGCTGCCTGATTTACATCTGATGCAACTAAATGATACATACCATCATCTGATGCTACTGCCCCAGAAGATGCAACAACAACGTTACCGTCCTGAATAAGAACACCAGCGATAGCTACTGAGCTAGCTGCCTCTGCTGTCATTGCAGGTGTGACCATGAATGTTGTTACAACAACAGCAAGAGCCACGACCAAACTCGCAATCTGCTTAAAAACTTTCATAAAAAAATAACTCCTTTAATTTAAATCAAAAATTACAGGAGTTATATTAACATATATCTACGAAAAATGTGTGAAATTTCATAACTTTTTGAAATTTTATTTTTGGATCATACACCCAAGCTGGCTACAATAATTCCAACCACTATCACTACAAGGCCAAGTAACTTTTTCTTACTGATGCTTTCATTTAGGAAGATTCTACCTAAAATAGCTACCCATACATATCCTGTGGCCTCAAGGATTGGACCTAAAGAAAGTGGTACCTTCTTATATCCGATAACAGAGCAAAGAGATGCAGCAAAGAATACAACATAAGCGCCCATTACCATAGGATTAAGATATTCTGCAAGCTTGCTAGGATACTCCTTTTCAGCTGCCTTCTTTAATACTATCTGAGAAACAGATGCAATAAATGTACCTGTTAACATTATTAACGCGTATTTAAGCATTGGTATCATCCTCCTTTATACTCTCGTCGCCACTTACTACCAGGTAAACACCAAGGATTACGATGGCAGCACCTACAACCTTTTTAACTGTAATGCCTTCATGGAATACTACAAAGCCCCAAACAAGGCCCCACAAGGTAGTTACTGCCTTATTAGCATAAGTAGTAATCAGTGGAAGATGCTTCAAAACCTGCTGCCAAGCGATAGCATAAAATCCCAAAATACCTACAACTATAACGTAGAAGAATATCCACTTTGGACTGAGGACATCGTACTGAGCTGCTGTTTTTGAGCAGATACTGTTTAATGAATAAACCAGGATTATCATGTGAAGAATCACAAACCATTTAATCTTTTCTTTCATTTTGACTGTCTCCTATTCTCTGTAAAGTTTGGCTATTACAGCCTTGTATTTATCAACATTATTAACCTCAGCTGAACGCTTAAGCTGATTAGCTCTAAGTGTTTCATAGAGATTTTCATCAGATAACACGCCGATTATTTTCTTGGCAAAATCCCCATCATCATCTGAAAGATATCCATTATATCCATCTGTAATCAAATCAATCATTCCATCTGATGGAGTGCTGATGATTGGAGTACCTAATGCCATGGACTCTAAGGCCACCATTGGGGTGCCCTCCCATCTGGAGGTAAGCACCATAAGCTTGGAATCATGGAGAAGCTTCAGTGGATTGCTTTGGTATCCCAGGAAGGTTACATTATCATCAAGCTTAAGACTGGTGCAAAGCTGTTTTAATTCTTCCTCGTCCTCTCCAGTTCCGGCCAGAGCCACCTTTACGGAAGGATATTCATCTGCAATAAGTCTAGTGATTTGAAGCAGTCTATGGAGATTTTTCTGGTAAACCATTCTACCCACAAAAACCATGTCGTAATCATAGCTGTTGTTATCTAGAGCCATGCGATTTTTAAGTTCTTCTGTGTTGATTGCATTATAAAGGATTACACTTTTCTTTTTAAGTGGACCATGAAATGCGTATCCATCGAAGGAGCTTTGTGATACCCATATAATACTTTTAGCCTTTAATGCTGCATAAAAATACGCAATAGACTTGGCAGAGATGCCTCGGCTATTATAGGCATTATTATGTATATGTGAAATAAGAGGTATATTTCCACAAGCTCTTGCTGCAAGAAATCCTGCACGCATGTCATGAGCATGTATTACGTCAGGCTGATATGCGACAATTACACGTTTCAGCTCAGAAGTGTTCATTTCTTTCACTGGCATGAAATTAATGTCGCGCTCTTCTAACGCTTTTCGCACTGTACCATCAGGACTGCAATATCCCATCTCAATGTCGGGCTCATCCTTGAACATACTAATAATTTGACACACAACATTCTCAGCTCCTGAATAAATATGAGAACTTAAGATGTGTAAAACCTTCATAACTTATCCTTTCATAAAATAATTGTAGCCGTATATGCGACTACAATTATTATTTACTATATATCTTTTCGCCAAACCATCTTGTTAACAACACCTGTGTAAGACTGGATAATCTTAACAACCTTTGTTGAAACATTTTCTTCAATATAATCTGGTACTGGAATACCATAATCTCCTTCTTCGTTCATATCGATGGCTGTTGTAACCGCCTGAAGAAGTGAGTGCTCGTCGATACCTGCAAGGATGAAGCAAGCCTTATCAAGTGCCTCTGGACGCTCTGTAGATGTACGGATACATACTGCAGGGAATGGATGTCCAATGCTTGTAAAGAAGCTTGATTCCTCAGGAAGTGTACCTGAATCTGAAACTACTGCAAATGCATTCATCTGCAAGTGATTATAATCGTGGAAGCCAAGAGGCTCGTGCATGCGCACACGTGGATCAAGCTTGAAGCCTGTTGCCTCTAATCTCTTACGGCTACGTGGATGGCAGCTGTAAAGGATTGGCATATCATACTTTTCAGCAAGCTTGTTGATGGCTGTGAAAAGTGATGTAAAGTTCTTTTCTGTATCGATATTTTCCTCGCGGTGAGCGGAAAGAAGGATGTACTTCTTTGGCTCAAGACCAAGCTTATCAAGCACATCTGATGCCTTGATGGCCTCTAAGTTTTCATGTAATACTTCTGCCATAGGAGAGCCTGTAACATAAGTACGCTCCTTTGGAAGACCGCACTCTGCAAGGTAGCGTCTTGCATGCTCTGAATATGCCATGTTTACATCTGAAATAATATCTACGATACGACGGTTGGTCTCCTCTGGGAGGCACTCATCCTTACATCTGTTTCCAGCTTCCATGTGGAAGATTGGGATGTGTAATCTTTTAGCTGCAATAGCAGAAAGACATGAGTTTGTATCTCCTAAAATAAGAAGAGCGTCTGGCTGAATCTCTACCATAAGCTCGTAAGATCTGGCAATAATATTGCCTACTGTCTGACCAAGGTTATCGCCTACAGCATCCATGTATACGTCTGGGTCGTCTAGCTGAAGGTCCTTGAAGAATACGCCATTAAGATTGTAATCGTAGTTCTGGCCTGTGTGTGCTAGGACACAGTCGAAGTACTTGCGGCACTTTTTGATTACGGCTGCAAGACGGATGATTTCGGGTCTTGTGCCTACTATGATTAATAATTTTAGTTTTCCATTGTTTTTGAACATAAATACACCTCATCAGTCAGCTTCGCTGACAGCTTCCCCTCAAGGGGAAGCCTTTTATACTTTTTCGAAATATGTGTCTGGTCTATCGGCTTCCAGTAATTCGTTGGCCCACATTAGGGTTACGAGATCTTCGGAGTCGGATAGGTTGATGATGTTGTGAGTGTAGCCTGGTAGCATGTGGATAGCCTGGATTTTCTCACCACTTACCTCGTATTCTATCATAGGGAATGGCTGGCCGTTTTCATCTACACCTACGCGGCGCTGCTGGATGAGGCCGTGGCCTGATACAACGATGAAGAATTCCCATTTAGTGTGGTGCCAATGCTGGCCTTTTGTGATACCTGGCTTACTTATATTTACTGAAAACTGACCGTGGTCTGCAGTCTTAAGAAGCTCTGTAAATGAACCACGGTTGTCTACATTCATCTTTAAATCAAAGCATGCCTTGTCCTTTGGAAGGTAGCTAAGATATGTGCTATAAAGCTTTTTTGCAAAGCTGCCATTTGGGATGGCTGGCATCATCAGTGTGGAAGGCTGCCCTACAAAGCTATCAAGAAGCTCTACAATCTCGCCTAATGTAACGTGATGAGATACTGGAACGTAGCAGTAGCGTCCTGCTGTATCAGCCACTACCTGACCATCCTCATCATAATCACATCTGTGCTCGTTGCCACGAAGGGCATCAACCATCTCATTTACTAAATCATCTATATATACAAGCTCAAGCTCTGTGCTTGGGTCATTTACAGTGATGTCAAGGCCGTTAGCCTTGTTGTTGCAGAAGGTAGCCACTGCAGAATTGTAATTTGGTCGACACCATTTTCCAAAAAGATTTGGGAAGCGGTATACTAAAACCTTCGCCCCAGTCTCCTGCTCATATTTGAAGAAAAGCTCCTCGCCTGCAAGCTTGCTTTTGCCATAATCACTGCCTGCATATCTTCCTAAAAGTGTAGCCTGGATAGATGATGAAATCATTACAGGGCAAGTGTTGCCATGCTTTTTAAGTGTATCTAAAAGTGTGCTGGCAAAACCAAAATTGCCTTCCATAAATTCCGCTGTATCCTTTGGGCGATTGACACCTGCAAGATTGAAAACGAAATCGCAATCGCTACAATATTTATCAAGCTCCTCTAAGGTGGAAGCTCTATCATATTCGTAGATAACAATCTCTTCATCAAGGCCGTGGAACTTGTCCCTGCCATCGGCTGCACATTTAAGAGTCTCTACTAAATTTTTTCCAACAAATCCGGCTGCGCCAGTAACTAGTATCTTCATTATTTATTATTTCTCCCAGCTAGCGAGCATGTCGCGAACATAGTCTGTAGTCATAATCTTATCCACGGTGCCCTGAACATCAAGACGCTTTGTGTTGTGTGATGTGTATGCATCTGCTGCCATAGTATGAACCTGGCCATCTACGAAGAACTTATCGTAGTTAAGGTCACGTCCATCTGGAAGAACGCGGTAGTAGTTACCCATATCTACGGAACGAACGCACTCTTCGTTTGTCATAAGTGTTTCGAATAATTTCTCGCCGTGACGTGTACCAATAATCTTTGTACCTGTGTCGCCAAAGAGCTGTTGAACAGCCTTTGCAAGGTCGCCGATTGTGCTGGCATCAGACTTCTGAACGAAAAGATCACCTGGCTCGCCGTGCTCGAAAGCAAACATAACGAGAGCAACTGCCTCGTCAAGGTTCATAAGGAAACGAGTCATGCTAGGGTCTGTGATTGTGATAGGGTTGCCTGCTTTAATCTGGTCGATAAAAAGAGGAATAACTGAACCACGTGAGCACATAACGTTGCCGTAACGTGTAGTACAGATAGTAGTCTTACCAGCTGCAACACGAGCGTTGGCGCCGATAACCTTTTCCATCATAGCCTTTGATATACCCATAGCATTAATAGGGTAAGCAGCCTTGTCTGTTGAAAGACAAACAACACGCTGAACGCCTGCCTCAACTGCTGCGTGAAGAACATTGTCAGTACCTTCTACATTTGTACGAACAGCTTCCATTGGGAAGAATTCGCATGAAGGCACCTGCTTAAGTGCTGCTGCGTGGAAGATGAAATCTACGCCTGGCATAGCATCCTGAACTGAACGCATGTTACGAACATCGCCAATGTAAAATTTAACCTTACCTGCAAGGTCTGGATGCTCAGCCTGAAGCTGATGTCTCATATCATCCTGCTTCTTCTCATCACGTGAGAAAATTCGGATTTC
>NZ_FOQF01000006.1 GCF_900113655.1 Pseudobutyrivibrio sp. OR37
TGTTCAGTAATCAAATGTGCTCTTACTTCCTTTGAAATAGTAGATGGATCCTTTCCAACAATTTCTCCTATTTCTGTAAAAGTCTTTCCATCTTTTAAGCCCTTCTGAATTTCTTGTCTGGCGTCTAGTGTTAGATGCTTATATTTACATGTCATGGTATGTTCCTCCATTAGTGGCACCGCTTTCTAAACATCAGCAGGTATTGTACTCAAAACCAAACATAAAGAAAAGACAGCCTGCTATTATTGCAAGACTGTCTTCTAGTTCCTCGTTTGCATTATTAACTTCTGGCTTGCTTAAGGCTGACTGGAAGTTAGTTTTTCAATTCACTATTTTGTATCAACTTATAGTTTAACGCATGCTTTTTTTTACTATATAGAAAAAGAGTTTTTTACCATACTGCGATTCTGTCAGCTGGAGCAATGTACATTCCGTCAGTAGCTGTGATTCCGTAAGTATTTAAGAATTCATCATACTGAGCCAGAACAAGGTTTGTACGCAAATAAGAAAGAGGATGAGGATCCTGTGACATACGATACAACTCATTTTCTGATGTCAATAATCGACGCCACATTACTGCATAATGGGTGAAGAATTTATTGTAGTCGAAGTCTGGTTCTTTTGCTGCAAGGTTAAGCATACATTTTATACCAGCCATGTCTGCGATAGCTTCCCCACTTAACATTACACCATTGCAGTTGCCCATTGTATCGCTTACTTTGAGATTATCAAAGTAGGTAGTTAACTTCGAAACTCTGTCATCGAACGCTGCTTTATCTTCTGGTGTCCACCAGTCAGCCAGTGCGCCAGAGGCATCAAACTGTCCGCCTCTTGAATCAAAGGCATGAGAGATTTCATGGCCTATAACTGCTCCTATGCCGCCGTAAATTTCTTCTTTTGTCATGTCCTCATTGTAGAATACTCCACCACAGATACCTGGAATAATATTGATTGAGTTATCAGTGAAGTTGTAGTAAGAGTTAACCTCGTACATGCTGTCGTAATCCCATGCATCACGGTCTTTTGTTGTTTTATATTTCTTATAATTGTCCTGAGCCCAATATTTCATGGCTATTAATGAAGCTACGACAAGGTTTCCACCTTCAGATTTTGGTATAAGTACTAAACCGCTGTGGTCCTGGAGCTTATCAGGTTTTACTGCATGTATAACCATGGAATCTAGCTTGTGTGTAGCTGCATCTTTTGTTTGTTGAGACAACCAAGCCTCATTCATAAGCATTTTTCGATAGTAGGCAATGGAATCCTTGATAACTCCCTCGATATCTTTTTTCATCTTGTCAGATGTAAAATTATTAATGTAAACGTTATCGATAACTGTCATAAGGTTATTTTTGGCCGTGTCTAAATAGTACTGATCGTCAGACTTCATACCAGACACACCAAAGGCGTCATTTTTTATTTTTTCCGTTGTTTCATAGGTCTCTCTATCCAAAATATCACTAAAATAGATAACAGTATGAACTATAAAATAATTCTTCATGAGAGCTAGATTTTTTTCGTTGTAAAGCTTGCCTACAGAAGCTAAATATTTAGGATTTTCGGCTACCACATTGTCTATATCTGTAAAGCCAACACTGTTTAGAATACCTTCGATAGGGTAATTTCCCAGGAGTGCTTTAACATCAGCTAAAGGAAGAACATTGTTGATATTTTTGAAAAAATCAAGGGAGTTCAAGTCATCTTGGGTATACATGTTTTTTGCAAGAAGGGCTTCATAGGCAAAACAGTCCTTTATGGTTTTCTTTGCTTCCTTTGAAGAGTACCCCATGCGCTTTAGCATATAGCTGGCTGTATCAGTGTACATATCCTTATATATGGAACCTAAATCGGACAGTGTAGTATAGTCGTTAGCATCAGGTAAAAGGAGATCACTTTCAGAAAGGTTTAAAACATATTTTGATGGATCATCAAAAGAAACAGTGCTATAGTAGCTTACTATTCCGTTTTCAAGTACATTTACATCAGGATTTACAAGATATTTGTTCATCTCCTCCAGGGAAGAGATGCTGCGGATGGAATCAATAAAAGGTATTATTGGGGCATATCCTAAAGCATTTCTTGTATCCCAGTCAGATAGAAATTCATAATATGTATTAAAAATCTGTTGGTCTAAATCGTCTGAATCAGATTTTTTCATTATCTCAATTAAATTTGCATCATTTTGTTCTTGAAGACTATTAAACTCTCCATAGTTGTCTTTTCCATCAGGAATAGCCGTCGCTGCAAGCCAATCGCGATTTATTGTAGTGTAGAAATCATCCTTAAGATTGTAGGCTTCAGTTGCTGATACACTTCCTATCGTAGACGGATCCTTCCAGGAATCAGGGGCTGCTAAGGCAGTAACACTGGATTGCAATGTCAGCGCAAAAGCAATAGCAATAGAACAAGCCGCTCTAAAATATTTTTTGATTAGCATATATGTTGCCTCCTTTGCTGTTTATTAATAGACTTTATCAAATATCTATGAATTAAATAAGGAAAAAGTGTGAAGGCGATTTTTTGCCATTTTTTCACACCGAATTTTAGTAAATATGGCTAATTGTAAAATTTTACTAAAAGAACTAAAATTTTAGTAGGTTTTAATAAAACTATCATTTAGGGGGATTAATGATGAGGAAGATTAGTAAAGCGGCATCCTTTTTGTGCGCTGCTACTATGCTGGCTGGAAGTATGCCTATAATGGGCACAATGCCATCAGTGCAGGCAAAAAATGGGGAATTTCAACAAATCACAAACGACACTTTTTTCAAAGACAAGGATGGTAATTTCATCTATTCTCAAGGAGGAGGAATATTTGAGTTTGATGGAAAATACTACTGGTACGGCGTAAAGTACGCGGAAGCAGTAACCTATCCTGAGACAAAGGTGTTATCTAGCGAAAATCATTTCGTAGGAATCACATGTTATTCATCAACAGATTTAGTTAATTGGACAGACGAAGGAATTATAGCTACTCCAGAGGATGTTTATAACGAGACAATCATGGAGGGGCAGCAGGCAGCTTGGGTAGGACGATTAGGTGTGACCAAGCTTTCAGATGGCACGTACGCACTTCTTGTTCAGCATGAATGTGATGATGCCGACAATAGCATTGATAATGCTAACAGAGGAGACACTAAGGCAGAGACAGATGGCTGGAGCAAGCAGGTGCTTATTATGACATCTGACAAGCCAAATGGTCATTTCACCTGGAACAACCGTGTAAACATGAAAAGCTACATCGGCACAACAAACACAGGTGACCAGACTGTATTTGTGGACCCAGCTACAGGCCAGGGATATTTGCTTTATTCCTATGGAAGTGGCCGTGGCAAAATGTATTTGTCTAAGGTAGTAAAGGGTGATGACGGCATTGTTACTTTGGATGAATCTAGAATGATATATTCAGGCGCAGGCCGTGAAGGTAACTGCATGTTTGAATATGGCGGAAAGTATTATGTGTGTGCATCTGATTTGTACGGATGGAACGCATCTCATGGATATTATCTTGTGCTTGACAGTCTTGATGATGAGTATCTTAAATCAAGACCAGTCACCACCAGCATGCAGCTGATGGATGGGGCAAATGATGATTATTGTCATGTGAGCCAGACTGGATTCTTTTATACAGTCAGAGGTTCAAAGCAGGATACAGTAATCTTCTGCGGAGACAGATGGTCAGATTTTGCTGATAATGGAGATGGCTATAACGTTTGGTGTCCACTTTCATTCGACGAAAATGGAAAGCCATTTTTCAACTCAGTTAGCTCTTGGAAATTAAACGCATCCACAGGTGAGTGGAAGGTTGCCAGCGATAACAATTACGTGAAAAACGGAAGCTTTGATGCAGATAGAATTACAGTAACAGATTTTGTTGGATGGAATGAAGAAATCCTGGATGGAAATGGAAGCATTACCAACAACAAGGATTGTGTTACAGGAAAATATGCTCTTATCATGTCAGGCCATGGGGCTTACGAGGAGCAGATTAGCCAGACGGTTCTCTCTACAAAGGATGTAGCTTTAGCTGATGGAATCTATGATTTTTCAGCAAAGGTTAAAAATACAGAGGGATTCAGCGACCTTAGTTTATATGCTACTAGCGGGGGTGTGACATACGGACAGAAGTTACTTACAGCAAACGAAGCCTACACAGAAGTAACTCTAAAGAACGTAGTAGTGGAAAATGGACAGGTTACAATCGGAATTCATGCAAAGGGTGATGGGGCGATTCTTTATGCGGATGATTTCACCTTTAAAAAGAGTGATGTAAAGGACTATGCTACAGGAACTTTGACAGGAAAGATTTCTGGTGATAGCGCTACTTCAGGAAAGACTGTTAAGGTGAAGGCTACAGACGCTGAAGGCAGATATTTTGAAAAATCAGTTGCATTAACGGAAGGTGAATCAGAGTACAAGCTTGAGCATATTCCAGCAGGAACATACAGCATTGAAGCATCTGGTGATGGGGTGGCTATCAAGATTGATGAATCTGCTAAAGACAACACAGTTGCAGCTATCAAGGCTATCAGCACAACAGGAACTGTAAAGGGCAGAGTAGTAACTAAAGCAGGCAAGGCCTTGGCTGGAGTAAAGGTTGAACTTTCAGGCGAGGGCAAGGAATTTGAAGCTACCACTGATGATAATGGTGAATATAGCTTTGATGATGTAAACCAGGGCAGCTATTCAATCAAATATTCTTTGAGCGGATATTCACTTGCTTCTGGCGGTGAAGCCGAGACAAAGGTGGCAGCTGGATTTACTACAGTTAAATCTGACGCCATGATGGGCAAGGAGCTTGGCAAGGTTGCAGGAACAGTAAGAAACACAAGTGGAGATACAGTTTCAGATGCTCTTGTAATCGCTCGCCCTAATGAGGCAGAGTACGGAGATAGATTTACGACTAGAACAGATTCCGAAGGTCATTTTGAGTTTGAATCACTGCCTGGTGGAGAGTATGTAATCGTTGCGACATCTACACCGGACAAGCAGTATACTTCCCTTCCTACAACAGCAGGAAAGATTACAGTATCAAGCACTAAGAGCATAGATATTAGTCTTAGATTTGGAGATGACAAGACATCTACTATCAACAATCCTACCTTCGATGGAAAGTCAGTAAGTGGCTGGTCAAATGGTGGTGATGCAGGCGGATGCAGAACAGGAAAGAATCAAAGCCACGGCACCTATGACCTTGCACCTTGGGCAAATAGTGATTTCAAGGTTGATACCTATCAGAATCTTGAAGGCCTTGATAATGGCTATTATATTCTTTCTGCCTTCGGTCATAGCGATTATGCAGAAGGTGATTCACTAAGTCTTTATGCTACAAACGGTGATGGCGATACATATACAGATACAATAGCAAGAGGTGATGGCCCATACGAATTATATGCAGTAAAGATTAAGGTTACAGATGGAACTCTTACAATCGGAATTAGGGGAAATATGTCCTCTGGTAAATGGGCAAATATCGATGATTTCCACCTGGGATATTTAGGAGATGATATTTCTATATCAACAGAAACAGTGGAGCAGGAAAGTGAGGAGATGGATCCAGACTATACTCCTGCAGTGGCAGTTTCACCTGAAAGTATTGAAGACATGACGCTTGTAGGTACCAGCACAGCAGTTGTTAAGAAGACAAGCAAGGAGGACAATAACAAGTCAGATGGAAATACTTCATCAGGCTCAAAGCCTTCAGGTCAAAGCGGTTCAGGTAACACATCGGCTGGAAGCACATCCTCAGGTAGTACACCAGCAAGCGCTACACCATCAAGTAACGGAAACACAAAAACTGCAGATAGCACTGTAGTAGCTCAGGCACCTACCGCTTCAGCAAATAACGTAAATACGATATCAAACAACAATAAGACTGGAAGAAACAACACTACTAGAAGTAATCAGCATGTAGATACTACAGAGGAGGTAACAGAAGATAGCACTGATGTTACAGTGGAGGATTCTACAGAAACAGCACTTAATAACGAAACAGCTGATGATACAACAGAAATTCAAGAAGATACCGTTCCAGCTGCAGCAGAGGACACCACAACAATAGATGACAGCAAAACAAATCCAGGCTTTGTAGTAGCTGTAATTGGCATAGTTGCTTTAGCAGGTGCAGGCATTGCAGCATTAAAATTTAAGATATTCAAGTAAAAAAACTTTTTCATTTCTCTCTTTCATAAATGGCGCGACCACAAATGTGGTTGCGCCATTGTTATGTTGATTCCTTATTTGGTATAAGCTTAATCTTAGCAGCTCCTATGCTTAGCGTAAAATGAAAAAAGCTAAAATACACTTAACTATTGCAGGAATTGTTAAGCGGAATATGCTCACAGAAGAAAAGGTTTTTTAGGCAGGGAATAGCGCTAACACTTGCAGCGGCATTTTCCTTGTCCCAAATGTCAGTGAGTACATTGGCAGATGAGCTGGATGAAAAACAGGCTCAGGAAGAGGTTCAGGCACAGCAATCACAGTCTCAAATTAGCATTTATGTTGAAATGTCTGATTTAGAATATATAATGAATAATTATAGATATAATTGACATGCTATAACGTAGCTGGATTATTAGAACAGTCCAGTAATTTAATAGTGGAGAGGGTAAGAAAATGCAATTAACTACAATTCATCACATAGCTATCATTGTTTCGGATTATGAGAAATCAAAGGACTTCTACGTAAATAAGCTTGGGTTTGAAGTGATTCGTGAAAATTACAGACCCCAGAAAGAAGATTGGAAATTGGATTTAAGAGTGGATAGCACAACAGAGCTTGAGATATTTGCACCTAAAAATCCGCCTAAAAGACCTTCATTTCCAGAGGCATGCGGGCTTAGACATTTGGCTTTTAAAGTAGATGAAATTGAAAAAGCTGTAGCTGAGCTAAATGGCCTTGGAATCGAGTGTGAACCAATCAGGACAGATGAATTTACAAATAAGAAAATGACATTCTTTTTTGATCCAGATGGATTACCATTAGAATTACATGAATAATCAAAAAGCACTTCAATAGCTGCCTTAGAGGAGCTGTGGAAGTGCTCTTTTGCATATCTAAAAATTCTAAGAAAAATCACAAATTTAAATCCAATTAATATAAAATAAAATTATAATATTCATAAGAATGAAATATTGAGAGGATTATAAATGACTGATTTCGATAAGTTTATCGCAGGAGAAGTAGAGAAGTATAGGGGTAATGCCTTTCCATTAAAGGCAAGTCTTTTAGAGCGAGCTTTGGTGCGTAGGGTTAGCTATAAAAAGCTTCATCCAAATCCAGAGGATGAATTTTGTATGCCATCGGTAGGACCTAGCTATCGAATAATCAATGAATATGTGCAGCAGATGGTTGAAGATAAATTTGATGGAATGTTTTCTGGTCTAGAAGATAAATCTATTACTGTAGAAAAAATGTATCCTGATGGTTACATGATTCTCAATGGTCATCATCGTTGGGCAGCTTATATGAGGATAGGCAAGAAGAAAGTTCCAATTAATATCGTAAACCTTACTAATAGCCATGATATTTTCCAGATGTTAAATAATTCTAAATTCGACAAGCGCGTAACTATTAATCTGGACGAGGTAATGTTTAAAAAGCCAGTAAGTGAGGATGTTGAAAAGGAATTAGGCTTCCCATTTAAGAATGTTTACAAGGAGCATCTTCTTAAGGGGCTTCCAGCTGTGTGCAATCATCTGGCGAATGATGGCTATGATATTTGGGTTTACACCACAGGCCTATATTCAAGAGAATACATTCAGCGTCTGCTAAAGCTTTATCATATCAACACCAGCTTTATTGTTACTGGTGCCACAAGATTTGATACAACAGATTCAAAGGAGAAAAAGCAGTTATCAGAACTGTTTGAAAAAAAATATGATGTGACAATTCACATTTATGGCGAAGCTCTTTTTTATGTAAAGCGTAGTGCAAAGAAATCACTACAATACGAACTTCATAAGGATAGCTGGTCAGGTGATGCGATTGATATACTTGATCAGATTCATAAAAAAGAAGCAGCTTCTGAGTAATTACTCGGAAGCTGTTGATTCTCTGTAGATAATATCTGTTTCTATATAAGTTCTTTTATAAGGCATGGCAGGATTTGCGATTCTTGCAAGAAGCAAATCTGCTGCTATATAGCCCATAGAGCTGGAATGGATTTTGATGGTGGTAAGGCTAGGCTCCATCAGGCTTGCCTCTGGGGCATCATCGAATCCGCATATACGAATATCCTTTGGGACCTTCTTCCCTAACAATTTCACTGCTTTGATTGTAGACATAGCTAAAAAGTCGTTGGCACAGAAAAATAAATCAGGGAGCTGCTTCAGGGAAGCAATCTGTTGGCTAAGCCAAGTTGTGTCAGAGTAGGGATTGCTGTCGTCTGCAAGTATGCAGCTATCCATATTTATTGCAATGCCTCTGTCAGTAAGGACTGAAACGTAAGCCTGCCATCTTTCATAGAAGGACTGGCAGTGGAATCTATCGCCGATAAACGAAATCCTTTTGCAGCCGCTGTCAATCATGGTATCAAGCATGTGGTGAACGCTTGAAAGATTTTCCATATATATAACATCTGCCTTAATAGGGCATCTTTGGCTAAGTGGAGTATCCACAAACAAAAGCGGGATGTTCTGCTTGCAAAGGAATTCACAGTAGCTTTCTGAAAACAGCTCCATGCAAAGTATTGCGGAAACATTTTCAATGTCGATGTTGGTTGGAAAGCACATGTTGTTGATTTCATAATCGCGAATGATGTTTATAGAAAGCTTGTAGCCTAGCGCATCTATCTTGTGCTGAAAGGCCTCTAAAAGCTTTGTTCCGGAGTGAGAGCTGCCAGGGAAAGCCTGGGTGAATAAAGCAATTTCTGTTTTATCAGCGGGAGCCATTGCTTCCCCAGACATTGCAGCAGGCTGAGTGAACCCTGCCATATTGAACTGCTTGTAGCCCATAGACATAGCGGTCTGGCATATTTTATTTCTGGTTTCTGCTGATACATTTCCTGTATTGTTAAGTGCTCTTGAAACAGTGTTTCTAGAAAGTCCCAAGGCATCTGCTATCTCTTGTAAAGTAACTCTATTTCCCATAATTTTCTCCTGCGTAAAATCTAGTAATAATGATACTGAAAATGCGCCAATGTGTCAAATGTAACATTGTAAAATTACACTGGTTGTAATTTTCACCAAAAGAAAACCCTTGATTAATCACATATTTCACAAAAATAATGTGCAAATGCATTAGAATATTGCTTTAAATGTAACATGAATGTACACTATACGTAACAATTAGTAGTGCAAATGCACCTATAGGAGGGAATATGAAGAAGGTTGTTTTGATGCTTCTGCTAGCTGCCATGTGCGTAAATGCGGTAGGCTGTGGCGCAGGTTCTAATGTGGAAGACACAGATGAAGAAAAGTACATAGGAGAGGAGTGGAGTAATTACGTGTTTTACCCAGCTTCAATAGAAGGATTTGTCGGTGACACAATGCCCTTTTATGATGATGGAAAATTCAATGTTTTCTATCTGGCTGACCAAAGAAATGGCAAACAGGGATATCATCCTTGGGGCTTAATTCAGACCGAGGATTTTTCCAGTTTTGATGATAAGGGAGTAGTTATAAATTACGGTGAAACAGTTGAGAGTCAGGATATTGCCCTTGGTACAGGAAGTGTAATCAAGGATAAGGATGGAATCTATCATGCTTTTTACACAGGGCACAATGATACCTATTCGCCAAAGGAAGCAGTAATGCATGCCACAAGTAAGGACATGGAAAACTGGGATAAGATTCCAGATGACACCTTTACAGGAAGCGGTAATTATTCACAGGACGATTTCAGAGATCCTTACGTAATGTATTCAGAGGAAGATAAATGCTATCTCATGTTTATCACAACAAGAGCTAACAACAATGGCGTTATAGCAAAGTATTCTTCTAATGATTTAAGAACTTGGAAGGATGAGGGAATCTTCTTTGAAAACGATATGGGAAACGATTCCAACATGGAATGTCCTACAGTACTTAAGTACAAGGACAAATGGTATCTGTCATTTTCAGACCAGTGGCCAAATAGACAGGTTCATTATCGTATATCCGATAGTTTAAATGGAACCTTTGAAAAGCCAGCTAATGATGTGTTTGACTGTAATGGTTTTTATGCAGGCCGCTTAGAGACAGATGGAGATAATCTTTATGTAGTTGGTTGGTGCGGAACAAAGAAGAATCACCAGGATGCTGATGAGTATGACTGGGGCGGAAATATGGTCACTCACTTACTTAATCAAAATAGCGATGGAACACTTAATCCTGTATTAAATCCTAGCATCAAGAGTACCTTGAAAAATGAATGCAAGTTTTCACCAGTGAAGATGACAGAATCAGTTAAGGAAAAGGCTGGAAACTATTCATTTAGCGGCAATGATTATGAGGTAGTTGGTTTTAAAAATATTATGGGAAGCTACCTACTTGAAACTACAGTTTCGGATTTTGATGAAAATGGTATGTTTGGACTTTGCTTTAACACAAATGATGAAAGCGTTGGAAATCTTAACATTGTGTTTAATGCAGCTACAAATAGAATCGAGTTTTACAACACCAGCGACATCGTGCAAACAGTAGCACAGTCTAGTTTAGACTATGATATAAAAAATGCAGGGGAGCTTAATATAAAGGCTGTTATTGCCGATGGCGTGTGTGTTTGCTATGTAAATGATGAGGTGGCATTTACATCGAGAATGTATCTTTCACAGGGAGGCCAATGGGGATTGTTTAGCATTAAATCCCCAGTGGCCTTCAAGGATACAAAGCTTTATAAGTAGGTAGTATAGGAGGGAGAATATGTTTAAGAAATTGTTGGGTGCTAGTCTTAAGGCCAAGCTACTTGCCACAGGTGGTGTGGTAGTAGTTGCAGCAGCAGGCCTTGCGGGCGCTATGGCACTGGGGTCAGGCGATGGCGAAATTACTATCAAGGATGAAATCGTTGCCTTGGCAGGCGGCTGGCCACAGTCTTTTATGGCAGATGATTATGTGGAGCCAGAATTTGTAGACGACAAAAACCGTACAAACAATGCCTTCAATGTGGCTGACTTTGGAGAGCAGGGAAACAACGGTTGGTTCTATAGATACGGTACAGCAACAAATCCTGCAGCATCAAAAAGAATGGAAAATTTTGATGGGGAAAAGTATTTCCAGCTTGGTAAGACAGGTATGGAAATCAAATCAAACTTTATCCACACTGCAGAAGGCACAGCACCAATCCTTGAATGGCGCGCTGCTAAAAAGGGTGATATAAATGTCAGCCTTACTTATGTAAAGAATGTAAATATGGATAAAAATCCATCTTATCCAGATGGTGTCACATTATATGTGTACAAGGGCGATGAGGCCATCGGTAGATATGAGGTAGATGTTAAAACTGATGGTGAAACTGTTGTTGAAAAGGAGCTTAGCAACCTATCAGTAGACGAGCTTGAAAGCCTTTACTTCATCGTTGATCCTAACATGAACAATGCCTACGATGGTGGTTCATTATATGTAGCCATAAATGATGTAGATGCCAAGGGACCATCAGCCATCAATGATGTGGCAAGAAAAGATAACAATGCAAATTCCATTGAGGACTTTGGCGCCCAGGGACAGAACGGCTGGACCTATCGCTTCGGAAAAACAGGCAAGGATTCAAAGCTTGTTTCCACAGACAACAATGGAGAGTTTATGAATGTAACATCTCCAAACCTTGTCCTTAGCCACTATTTCATTCATCCTGCTATCAACGACAATGCGATTTTGGCTTGGAAGCCTGCTGTTGATGGGGCTGTAGAGGTAAGAGGAAAGTACAAGAAGTTCGAGCAGAACGATGGAAATCCTGACTGGCCAGATGGCGTTATCGTATCTGTTTACAAGAACGATGAAAAGCTGTTTAGCAAAAAGGTCGCTGCACCAAGAAAAGGTGAAAATGAAATTTCCTTCAGAGAGAAGCACCTTGATGTTTTAACAACTGATGAGCTTTACTTTGTGGTAGATGCAGGTGGCAATTCATCTTATGATGGTGGTTGCTTCGATATCGACATTGTAGATAGAACAGGGGCCAAGACTGAGGCTGATGTGGCTATCGATGAGACAGAAACCAGACAAAACTTCGCTGATACAAAATACGATTTTGGTGAGCAGGGTAAAAACGGCTGGTTCTATCAGGATGGATTTGCAAGCGAAGCTACAAATTCTTACAACATAATGAATTTTGAAAAAGAAGAAGAAAGATATTTTGATTCCAGCTATTTGGAAATCAAAAGAGATTTCGTAAATCCAGGTAAGGGCAAATCTGCAGTTATTAAATGGAAGGTTGCTCAGGACGGCAAGGTAAAGGTTGACGCCGCTTATACCAAGTTTAAAAACGAGGATAAGAATCCAAGCTGGCCAGATGGAACAATCGTTACAATCTTCCATAACGATAAACCCCTTGTAACTGAAGATTTTGCCCCAGACAGATTAAGAGAAATCACAAAGCGCCTTGATGTAGCATCAGTAGATGTTAAGAAGGGCGATTTCATCACAATGGTTGTAGATCCAAAATCTAACAATGCTTATGATGCTGGAAATTATGAATTTTCAATTAAGGGAATCACTCCTATGGTTGGAAAGACCGAAAAGGATGTAACCTATTTCGGTGGTCAGCGTACAAACAATGCTTCCACCCAGGAAGATTTCGGCAACCAGGGTGCTAATGGATACTGCTATCAGTCGGGCTATTACCTGAATCCTAACTATGCAGTAAATCTTGAAACTTATAAGAAGAATGATAAGTACACAACTATCGATGGCGTAGAAATCAAGCGTGACTACATCATGCCAGGAAACAAGGGTCGCTCAGCCATAGTTAAATGGGTGGCAAATGAGGAAGGCTCTGTAGATGTGCTTGCAGATTACACTAAGCACAAGAACGAGGACAAAAATCCAGATTGGCCAGATGGTGTAGATGTTTACATCTTCAAGAATGACAAGCAGATTAAAAAGGAAAGCTTTGCACCAGTTGTAGGCCGCGAAGTTACAAAGGATTTATCAGTAAACGGCCTTATGGTCAAGCCAGGAGATTGCATTTCTCTATTGGTTGATGGCAAAGACAATACAGCCTATGATGGTGGAAACTTTAAGTTTGTAGTTGAGGATGCCGAGCTTAAGACTGTTCCTATGGTAAATAAGAGCGGTAAAAATATTGCAAACCTTGCTCTGGATTTTGGTGCACAGGGAAGCAACGGCTGGTACTACTGCGAAGGCCGTGGCATTGAAAAGTTTGAGATTCTTCAGAAGAAGACCGAGGACGGTTCGGGCTACATTTCAAGAAAGCAAAAGAACCTTGAGATTAAGAAGGATTTTGTACAGCCTAGACTTAATGCAAATGCCATGTATAAATGGGTAGTTGCAGCAAATGGTCAGATTGATATAACTGGAGATTACACCAAATTTGGTAATGAAGATCCAAATATGGATTGGCCAGATGGTACTAGAATCGGCGTTTACATCAATCGCCACAATATCATTGATGAAACAGTAACCTGCCCAAGAGGCTCAGATAAGGGCAATAAAAAGCCTATAAATATTAAAAAGCTAAATGTACATGCTGGAGATGTTATCACCTTCGAAGTAACCTGCAACAAAAACAATGCATGGGACGGTGGACGCTTCAACATCGACATCGCAGATTCAAACGAGATAAAGGTTGTTGTAGGTGATGAAGAGCGCACAAACAATACAGTTCTTGGAGCACTTACATCAATGGCACAGGGCACCGATGGCTGGTGGTTCCTTGAAGGCAAAACACCTGCCGATGCCAAGGTACTTACATATCTTAACGCTGATGGCACAGCCTATATGTCTACTAAAAACGAAGGCCTTGAAATGAAGAAGGACTACGTTCATCCAGGCAAGGATAAGCCTGCTATGTATCAGTGGGTTGCCTATGAGGATGGAAAAATCGATATAATTGCTGATTATGTTAAGTTTGGTCAGAACGATTCAAATCCAAATTATCCTGATGGCGTAAAGGTTAGCGTTTATAAGAATAATGACATTTTGTTAGAGCAGGATGTAGAGGCATTTAGAGGCGATGGCAATGACAACAAGCTTGAAATCATGCTTACAAAGCTTGATGTTGTAAGAGGAGACAAGATTTCATTTGTAATCGATGCTAAATCAAATAATGCATGGGATGCAGGAAGACTTTCAGCTAGCATTTATGCAGCAAAGGAAAAGACACCAGAGGAAGAAGCTAGAGAGAATAATACAAATCTATTTAATGCATTCGGCGAGCAGGGTTCTGACGGCTGGTACTACGGCATGTGCGACTGGGACGGCAAGAACTTTGAAAGACTTACTTATGATGCTGAAATGGGCAGATACTTTAATAATGGCAAGCCAGAGCTTAAGGCTGATTTTGTAGAGCCAGGTAACGGACGCAACGCTGCATACCAGTGGGTTGTTGCAAAGACTGGCAGAATCAACATCAAGGGAAGCTACACTAAGTTTGCAAACAGTGCAGATCCAGAAGCTAACGGCGTATGTATGAGAATATTCATCAACGGTGAAGAAAAGAAGTGGATTGGTGGAGATATCCAGGGCAATTTTGCAGCAGATGTTGTAAAGGCAATTGATGAGGCATACCTTGTTCACGAAGGTGATGTGGTAATGTTTGCTATCGATTCAGATGGCAATGACAGCTACGATGGCGGAAAGCTTGATATTACAATCAAGGATGCTGACGAAGTAGAGCCAGAGGAGCCTGTAGTAGATGACAACAGAACCAACAAGACAACATTGGCAGAAGGCTTTGGCGCTCAGGGTGAAAACGGCTGGTTCTATGGTACATGTGATTGGGATGGCAAGAATTTTGAAAAGCTTCCATACGATGCCGAGAACAATAGATACTTTAATGGCGGTAAGCCAGAGCTTAAGGCTGATTGTCTAGAGCCAGGTAACGGCAGAAATGCAGCTTACAAATGGATAGTAGCTCAGGATGGAAGAATTCATGTTCAAGGAAGCTACACAAAGTTTGCTAACAGTGCAGACCCAAATGCAAACGGAACCTGCATGAGAATCTTCGTAAACGGAGTTGAAAAGAAGTGGCTTGGCGGTGTTACACAGGGCAACTTCTCAGATGATAGAACAGTTACATTCGACGAGCACTATGAAGTAAAGAAGAACGACGAAATCACCTTCGCCATCGACCCAGATGGAAACGACGCCTGGGATGGTGGTAGATTAGAGGTTAACATCTCTGATGAGTCTGAGGATGAAGATGATGACGATGCTTCTGATGATAGCGATTCTGAGGACGACAAGTCAGAGAATTCTGAGGCTGAGGAAGAATCTGAATCAGAGGAAGTAACAGATAATAAAGAAACTGAAAACTAAAAAAGCCTTCCCCCTTTTTAAGGGGGAAGGTGGCTGCGCAGCAGACGGATGAGGGTTTTATAAAGGTGACCCTCATCAGTCACCTGCGGTGACAGCTTCTCCCTTAAAAGGGAGAAGCCTTTTTATTTATACTCTGGTGTAATAGTCTTAATAGTACCATCAGCATTGTACTCAAGCTCGCAGTACTTAACATTACGACGGTGGTTGATGCCACCTGAAATCTCGCAATCATGATAGAACAAATATGTCTTACCGTGATATTCCACGATAGAGTGGTGTGTTGTCCAACCAAGTACTGGCTCAAGGATGCGTCCCTGATATGTGAATGGTCCGATAAATACTATTCAGATTATTCAGATGCATCTGGTTCACATTCATCAAGAGGCCAGAATTTAAGTTATAACACTATTTTTGATGGTTTCTTCGGAAATACAGTTGCAGCCAATAAGGAATTTTTACCTGAATTACTTGGATATCCAGGATATGAGGCTGCTGATACAGAAAAAACAAATGGCCTTATGAAGACTATTGTTACAACATATTTAAGCAATCCTCAAAAATATAAAGGATTTGCAAAAGGTATCATTCAACTTACAGCAGACGGAACATATATTGGAACTACAATTGATGACCCTAATAATATGTTCAACAATGATTCTGTAAAGTACAATGGATATTCGTACGACAAGTACATCTTAGCATGTCTTGCAAGCTTCTATAAAGAAGTAGATGAATATGGTGAGCCTTACTTAAATGAAGCGCAAAATAAATGGGTAGAATCATATACACATTGGCTATATACCGATTATGCTGATAGAAGTTCTAGCTCAATAGCTGCTAAATATCCTAAGGTATATGACTTAATTGCCAGAAGCTCTTATGCCTCTAATAATGAAAGAGGTCTTGGAAATCGCTTCTTTGAATATGTTGTAAACTCAGGTTTTGGCGGTGGTAAGTGGCTTAATCAAAACAATAACATTAATATTGTTGGTCTTGATGGCTGGGATAACCTTGTAACACTTATTGAATACGCAGGTGGCTGGTGTGGACAGCATGAACGTGAATCTGATTGTACCTACAGAGCTGAATGCGGTAGCGAGTTTAATAAGGGCACAGATCCTATTGTCTATGCTTTAATGAAAAATGGCACAGCTGATGCTTATTTAAAATATGCATCAAAGACAAATAAGGTTTATTGCAATAGAAAAGATAGAGATAACCCAGATTATCTTACACGCTTTAAGAATAAACACATGGGCGTAGGTGCTGAGCCAGGTTTACTTGGATCAAGAATTATGGTTGCAAATAAACCATATAGTAACACTAAAGAAGAACATAAAGATGGCACGGCCAGTACAACTTATTCTGCTTCTATAAAGGGTACAACTAGCTTATATGCACATCCAAATACAAATGAAATATTCTTTAAAAATGGTTGGACAAACAGCTATTTAGGCGGATACAAAACTGGCGAATACGTTAAAGGAACTGACAATAAGTCAATCTATAAATGTATTTCGGCAATTCCTGAAGCCACAAAATGGTCTGATAAGGAAATGTCTGTAAATGGATATGGTTATATCGCTAGACCTATTGCAGACGATAAGGGCAACTTAATCAGATATGAGATATATAGAAATAATAGCTATTATCCATATAGTTTTGACACATGGGATAAAAATAAGCAATACAAGAATGGCGATATAACAAAACATGCTGTTGGAGAAGTAGCCCACTTGTTTAAGAACGTATACACCTCTAGCATAAATCCTATCACATGGGATAAAAAGTCTATTGATATCAGTAATGGACGATATATTGTAGTAGGAACAGGAAAAGATCGTAAATATTATAAATATATTGGTACAAAGAGATTATATTTTGTCTCATGGGAAAAGGATCATACTTATTATAAAGGTGACTTAGTAAAAGATGGCAATGCAACTTATACTGCATTAGTTAGTAATCCAGATAAAACTAAAAAGCCATCTGCAAATAAGACTGAGTGGGAAAAGTCTACATCATACACTTACAAAGAGCCAGCAAACGATAAGAATAATTGGTTAGCAGTTAGTTGCTTTAATACTTCTAAGGATTATACAAATGATCTTTGGGAGGACATGGGCAAATTTGCAGATCTTAAGCCTAATAAAAATACAGATCAATGGTCTTATTGTTATGATTTAGTAAACCCATCAAAGGATACAACTCATTGGACAAGCGTAGATGTTGATAACTCTCTTGGAAATATGTTTGCAGATAATGCAAAATACATTCTATTCCCAAAAACAGTTGCATTTACTGCTCATGATGCTGATAATGGCGGCGTTCAGGGAGCTCCAGAAAATAGTACTAAAAACTTAACCACAATGAAGATTGAAACAGATGAACGTACTATCCCTCAAAAAGAACTTACATTTTCACCTGGATATTTCGGTTTTAAACCTAAGATGGATTCATCAGGTCGAGTAGTCATTAAGGACGGTAAGATAGTATCTTCTGGAGACTATGATTACGAAACATTTTTTATTAAAGGAAACAATCCAAAATATTCATTTGTCGGTACTGATGGAAATACTTATACAGGAACATATAGCGGAACTGATACACAGTGGGATACAAAAGTATCTGCTAAGCAAATTGGTACAGCTCTTTATTTAGGTGATCTTGAGATGCTTTCGAATGAAAGAAAAACTGCTAAACTAGTAATTCACCTTTCTTCGACACAATATCAATACTACAATGGTCTTGGTTACGGTGGTGGCAGTACTTCTGCAACAATCGACTTCCCTAACTGGTGCTACACAATCAGAGCTCCTAAAGACTGTGCGATTAAAAACCATAAATATACATCAAAGGTTGTATGGGAAAGTGAAGTAAGAAAGGGTGTAACACATTACCCTAGAGCTCATTTTGAGCATGTCTGTGAGAAATGCTTACATACACTTGAGCCAGAGAAGGCTGATGTAATTCCTGAGTTATCAGCAGATGGTACACAGATTACATATAACTGTACAGATCCTTTGACTAAACAAAAATTTAGAAGAGTGGTTTATTTAAGTGGACAATCCGGTAACTCCTTTAAATTAAACGGTAACACTAAAATTACAGGTACTCCAAAAGCTCATCCATGTAAGAATGAGTCAACAGGAACTAACACAGTTCATGCTGCAGGTTCAAAATCACAGGCTAAATGGGGTGGTATATATAAGGAAGCTAGTACATCTGTAAGCTTTACAATTCCAGCTGGATATATTCAAGCAGGTGCGCAGTCCATAACACTTAAGTATGCTTATAGTGAAAACCTTGAAGACTTAAATATCCTACTTAAGGATAGAAAAGGTAATACAATAGCCACAAATAAAAATCATGGCACTATTTCATCAAAAATTGATTTGTCAAAAGGATACATCGATGACTCAAAGCTAAATGGTGCATATTTAACAATAGACGCTAGAGTTTCTACAAAAACCTATGCAGCTACTGATGATTCAGAGCCAGCTAATGCTTACACATTTATTAGATTTGATACTTTAGAGGTCAGATACTAATAGTAACTTAATAAAATAAATACAAAACCACTTGCTACTTGAATTTGAAGGCAGGTGGTTTTTGTGTTTAGTTTGAAAAATAATGATTAGTAAAAGGAAGCACAATATGAAAAATAATAATAAAGAAACAGTAAAAACAACATTTAATTGTCCTATCGACTTAAGAGACCGACTTGAGACATTAATAAATGATAACATTGGACAATATACACCGGATGAAATAATGGAAATTCTATTAACAAAAGCACTAGTTTTGGTAGAATGTGATAATATATCATTTGATTCGGCCATTAAGGCAAATAATAAATATGAAGAAATACATTATGTTCTTCTCGACATACGTGGCCCCCAAAATAGTTTTTCAGTTGAACAGCTATTCGATGATAAGCTTATACATAATAAATACGATATTTGCGGTATTTTAGCTAAAACGGAATATGATGCTACAGGTAATAAAGCACAGCTAAACAAATCAGATAAAGAAGCAATTAAAGAAATAATTAATCAGTTGAATAAATGCTAAATTCAGCAGATATAGTGTATCACATTAACGCTAACACAGTGAATTATGGAGGTAAATTATGAATAAAGTATATATTACAAACATTACATCAGATGTTTTAAACACTGATGGTAGAACTGAAATTTCAAATTTGAAACTTCACAAGCTTATTTGTGACCGTCAAATAGAAAACGGAGCATTAGAGCGACAGGTTGTTTCTATTTTAGATTTTAAAGAATATCAATCTGTATTATCTAATGGTTATTATATTGTGAACGACTAAGCTCTCGAAGAATGTAATGACATTGCTATAGTTGCATCATCTAACTCATTTTCTTGACGATAACAAAAGCTAATTGTTTTATCACTTCCAAGCTGCGAAGAATTAAAAATGTATGTTATCTAAAAATTATTTAACATCCTTAATCAACCAAGAATACAAAAACAAAGGAGATTCGATATGAATAAAATAGCTACATTTACAAATGAAGTCTATCAGAATGCAATAGAAGAGAAGGATTTAGAATTTATAGCCACTTCACATCAGGCTTATTTCGAGTTAGAAACAGAATGCGGTAAATGCCTAGTTGGGCTTGATACGATTTTAGAATGTATATTGGTTGCTGAAAAAGCTGAGCAAATCCCTAAATTAGGTAACTCCTTCTGGCAACAAATTGAAGAGCGCTACGGAATAAACTGGTACAATTATAGTATTAATTATGACAAATAAACCCGAGGTCAATACATGGTTGAGGTAAAATATCATTTAGGAAAATCTAAAATTCATAATGTAACATTAGATGATTTTGTAGAAACAACAAAAAAGAAAGCTCCCCATTATTCAATAGATAATCCAGCGGATATGCTTCCCATTAATACAGAAATATTACAATTAGCTCACGATTACTTTGATAAATGTATATATATCATTAGAAAAACAACAGGCCTTGTTATATCAGACAATTTAGCAGAACGAATCGCTAGAGATTATATGGCACATCCTGGCTATATGACTTATGATGTCACAAGAGAAAACGTCCCCTATATAATGGATCGTTGCATGACAGGAATTGGGCTTGTTAAAAGAAAGATTGAAAAAGATAGCCCTATATATAAATTATTAGAAAGCAAAAAAGAGATAAGTTTAGTTCCAGATGGAAAAACAAAAACAGGTATTCAATTATACAGAATAGAAAGTACAATCGGATACTTAGAATTAATGTTTAATGTATCTAATTACAAATTTAGAGGCGACTCAACATCTGGACTTAAGGAGTATCTAAAATTACATATAGGTATTCCTGATGGCAATGGGACTTATGATACTTATTCAGAAAATGAAATAGAAGTTGACCCTTTTTTCTTTAATAAAATGATTTACTCAAAGAGACCATTACCACCAAGACCAGAAATAGTTGATATAGCAAACAAGTACTTAGTTATATAAAATAAACTTGCTATATATAAAACGTATCAAATCACAATACGATAAATTACAAAAGTAAAAAATAAGACCCTAGAGAATTTACTCTAAGGTCTTTTATAATTAAAGAGGTTTATATGAGAAATATTTGTTAGTCAAATATTGGAGTCCCTTCACCACCACATGAATAGTCTATATTAGCTGTTTCATGAGCATAAGCCTGGCCCTCACCATTAGCCCACTCTGCAGCTCTATCTTCAGCGGTGTTTCCATAATATGCATCTACTTCAGCAAAATCATATACAGGTGTCCATTCACCAGCTCTGAAGTACTGACCAGGAGCATCACCCTTATAAAGCTGTCCAAATGTATAATGCTGACCAGTCTTATCATTTACGCAAGCATTATTGATTGTTGAGTCAGGATCATCAAGAGAAGCTGCATCAATAAATGAAGGGATTGACTGATTCTCCTTACCTGTTGAAATTGACTCTGAAATAGCCTTCTTTGTAGCAGGATCTGCACTAGCCATCTGTGCGCCTGTTGCAATTCTGCCTTCAGCTGCACCAAACTGGATAAAGTGCTCTACATAAGCCTCTAAATTATCACCATAAACTTCCTTGATATCTGGATTAGCAAGTGCATAGATAGAAGCGTTAAATGTAGCAGAAGCATCTCTGCCCTCGTAAATACCACTTGTCATATAGTGATTAAGTAATGTAGCTGGATCTGTTCCAAGGACTGCTACTACATCAGCGTTCTTTTCTGCATAATACTTAGCATCAAATACCTTTGCAATAACTGAAGCATTAAGGTTCTGCTTTACTACCTGTGTTTGAGTTGCTGGAGCTTCTGCAGCGTGTGCTACAAGTCCTGTTGATGACATCATACCAACCATACCTACAAGTGCGAGTGTTCTTACAAAATTCTTTCTCATAATATCTTTTAGACCTCCAAAATAATGAAATTCTTTTACTAATAATTACAAAATACTATCTAAATTTATTATTGTCAAGTATTTGTAACGTTGTTTACATATTAAATAATGTCAGGGTTAAAGATAAAGGGTATCAAAATAGAGGGAAATTTGAAAAAAATATTATTTTTTTTAATATAGAATAATGTAGAGGGAATAATCTATAAATGATATAATGATAGGCGTTGCCACCCCTAGACAGGCACAGGAAGGGGGTGTTGGCTTGGAAATTATCACATCATTTCTAATCTCTGTTATGGCAAGCGTAACCGCCTATTACATTTGCAAATGGCTCGACAGAGGTGACGATGGCAATGAGCCTAAGGCATAAGCCACCTTGACCAAAACGGCATAGAAAAAGCAAGGAACCGCCATTCCTTGCTTTTTTTGTTAGCTTGTATAGAAATAATCACATCATTTCTTTGCCTATGTTCATTATAACAATTCAATCTAAAATGTCAAACATGTTATAAACCCCGTCAATAAATCTTGCTAATCAAATATAACTTATTACGCTAGGTATTTTCAAGTTTATTATACATGATTAAATATTAGCTAATTTATGATATAATTAAATTAGCTAACAAGAAAGGAGACTATTATTATGGTAGAAGCAATAGCAACCGCTACAGAAATGAAAAATCAGTTTGGCAAATACTTGCAGATGATCATAAATGGAAATGAAGTTATCGTAACTAAGAACGGACAGGAAGTAGGCAGATTTATTCCAAAAGCTAAAACAGTATCTTATCTTACAGATTCCCTCACAGGATTATTAAAGGGCAATTATGATTATGACGATGCTAGAGAGGAAGCTTTAAAAGAAAAATATGAAATTACTGATTGATGCAAATATAATACTCGATGTTCTTCAAAAGAGAGAACCGCACTGTAAATATTCTGCTATCATCTGGAAGCTGTGTGAGACTCGTAAAGTCACAGGATATGTTTCTGTACTTACCTTTATGAACATGGTGTATATCTTGAGAAAAGAGCTTACTCCTGAGAAAGTCGAAGAAACTTATAAAGCTCTTTCCTTAATCTTTACTTTTGAGGATCTAACCGAAGAAGATGTTAAAAATGCGCTTATGAAAAAGCAAAAAGACTTTGAAGATGCCGTACAGATGGAAACAGCTGAACGGGTCGGTGCTGATTTTATTATCACAAGAAATGTAAAAGACTTCATAAAGAGCTCTATACCGGCATATACGCCACTGGAATTTATGCAACGTATAGAATTTGATGATTAGTAAAAAAATTCACAACGAAAAAAAATATATATAGTCTCTATTATTTAAAATAAAAAAACGTTTTGAAAGCAAGACATAGAAAAAGCTAGGAGCCGCAACTCCTAGCTTTTTTGCGTTAACATTGTTAAGTATATTAACTTCGTTTCTTTGCCTATATTCATTATAACAACCTATTTTGTTTTGGGCAATTGAATAAAAATATTTTCCATTATTTAGAAGAAGATAAGACTATTACTATTATAAGTAAATAAAAACAAATAACACAGCGCAGGAAAGGAATAGAATATGCCAGATTCTAAGTATATAGGTATATCAGAAGATAGATTGCATCACATGCTGGGAGTAGCAAGAAAAGCATATAAGATTGCTCTTGAGCGAGGCCATAACAAAACATTTGCAACGAAAATGTTTGTTATAGGTTGGAATCATGATATTGGATACGAATTTTCAAAATATCAAGAAGAACACTCAATGGTATCTGCAGCAATACTGTCAAATGCTTTTTATGATGAAGGCCAAGATTTAGGCAAGAATGGTGGTAGCACAATAAACGCTATATATAGTCATGGTCTGTATACTGAAGAGAAAACTGAAGAATGGATAATACTAAATCAAGCTGATATGCAGGTTGATATTATTTAGCAGTCAGGATTACCTTGGCTGTTATTGTTTTATAGAGGTGGTTTTTGTATAATAATCGCTGGAGCTACCATTTACGGTAGGCGGTATAGCCTTCGACTAGGGTACTGATAACCCTATTTAAGATAATCCGTCATAGAGCGGAAATACTTGCGGAGGTACACTTTTATGTTTACAATTTCAGATTTTGTAGCTATTACTGGATTATTATTTACTTCATTTGCACTCGGCTACAAAATTGGTCGAGATAGCAAAACAAAAAAGTAGCCGCCCCTGCCTGAGAAACTAGGACGGCTACAAACGTCTTTTATGAATCGGGCTAAACCGTCTATCGGTAGCTCTTTTTTGTATCTACATAATATCATTAATGTTCCCTATCGTCAAATTCCCATACATTAGAAAAAACCGGGGTGGATCTATATCACTTGATACCTCGGGCAAAACAAAATAGAGGAAAATAGTGTAGTGTTACGTAAAACCAGTGAAAATATGAATTTGTGCTGTAATGAGATTAGGCAGTGTGGCGTAACTAGGCTACACATATTAAAAATAGCGGAATACACTTTAATCAACTAAAGTAAAATTAAGGAATAATAGAAAAACAGCCCAATATCAGCGAAATATTACGGTAAAAAGCACTTATTTATAGCAAATTGCCGTAGCTCCACAAATCTCAAAGCCACACAGCCCGCTGAATCCCTGAAAACGCGGTGGCGGCCTGCCACAGCCCCCCACCTTCAAACCTGCTTGACTAATCTGTACCCAATAAATGGGAGTGTGTCAATGACGCGTCAGTGCCGAAGGGAATCATTGATACACTCCCATTTATTGGGTACCCTCTCGCCAGCAGGTTTAACACAAAAAAAGAGGCTAGCCAACCTGCTAGCCTCTTATAAAACCTTATTCTTACTTATACTCCGGTGTAATAGTCTTAATAGTACCATCAGCATTGTACTCAAGCTCGCAGTACTTAACATTACGACGGTGGTTGATGCCACCTGAAATCTCGCAATCATGATAGAACAAATATGTCTTGCCATGATATTCCACGATAGAGTGGTGGGTTGTCCAACCAAGTACTGGCTCAAGGATGCGTCCCTGATATGTGAATGGTCCGTAAGGACTATCTGATATCGCATATACGATATAGTGTGTTGTACCTGTTGAGTAAGAGAAGTAGTACTTGCCGTTGTGCTTGTGCATCCATGGGTCCTCGAAGTATCTTCTGTCTTCATCGCCAGCGAGAAGCTCGTTGCCGTTTTCATCAAGGATTACAACATCTGAAGGAGCCTTAGCAAATTCGGTCATATCATCTAACATTGGTGCAACCTTTGGCCATACAGCGTGTTCATTTTTTTCTGGCTCTGTGCCGTTTGGATCAAATGTGCCTGTGCGGTATTTCTCAAGCTGACCGCCCCAAAGGCCTCCGAAGTAGATGTAAACCTGTCCGTCATCATCGATGAAAGAGCAAGGATCAATACTGAAGCTTCCCTTTATGTAGTTAGGTCTTGGAGTAAATGGGCCGTATGGCTTTTTGCCATCGGCGATACCAAGTCTGAAGATTCCATCTTTGTCTCTTGCTGGGAATACTAAGTGGTATGTGTCGTTTTTGAAGACACAGTCTGGAGCCCACATCTGTGTGCTAACCCATGGCACATCATCCTGATGTAATACCATGCCGTGGTCTGTAACCTCGTCGCTGTTTTCATCCATAGAGAAGATGTGATAATCCTCCATCTGGTATTCATCACCGTTGTCATTGTCCTCGCCATTGTGAGGAATGTCGTGTGAAGGATAGATGTAAATCTTGTCCTCGTACACGTGAGCAGAAGGATCTGCTGTGAATAGTTCAGTAACTAGGGGTTTGTTTTGTGTTTTCATTATTATTCTCTCTTTTCTCCTTATCCTTTCACAGCCCCCGCAGTCAATCCATCTACAATCTGGTTAGAGAATGCGCAATATACAATGATTGTTGGTATGATTGCGATGATGATGGCTGCAAACATCTGTGAGTAGTTTGTATTATAAGGTCCAACGAATTTTGAAAGAGAAACAGGAAGTGTTTTCTTCATATCGTCGGATATAAATACCATTGCAAGTAAAAGCTCGTTCCAGTTGCCTACGAAGGTCATAAGGCCTGTAACGAAAAGTCCTGTCTTTCCAAGTGGAAGACATACCTTAAAGAAAATCTGGTAGATTGATGCGCCGTCGATGCAGGCACTCTCAATCAGTTCGTTTGGCATTCCCTCGAAGAAACCAACCATGATGAAAATGGTGATTGGAAGAGAGAAGGTCAAATATGGAAGAATCAAGCCTGTAAGGCTGTTTGATAAGCCAACCTTTGCAAAGCGAGTGAAAAGTGGAATCAATACGCAGTGTACAGGAATCATCATTCCAGTAAGGAAATATACAAGTGCTAAATGTGAAAACTTCCAGCGTAATCTTGCGATTCCGAAGGCTGCCATGGAGCCGATAATCATGCTAAATAAAAGTGTTACAACGCAGACGATGAAAGAATTAAGTGTTGCGATGCCAAGCTTTCCAGCAGTCCAGGCAAAGGTGAAGTTTTCAAAGGTTGGATTCTGTGGTAAAGCAAATGGAGCTGTGAAAATCTCCTTGTTTGTTTTGAAGGCCACATTAAAAGTCCAAAGTAGTGGTGCTAAATATAGCACTGCCATCAGCACCAAAAAGATATAAATGATTATTTTCCAAATAGATACTTTTTTCATGTTCACGCCCTCCTACATCTCGTAAGGCTCGGTTTTTACAACCTTATTTATAAACAATGTTACAGCCAAGCAAAGCACAAGCAATAACACGCCGATTGCGCTGGCGTAGCCGTATTTGAAATACTTAAAGCCTTGCTGATAAAGGTGTGTTGCAAGAACCTCGGTCTTGTGATTAGGACCACCTTCGGTCATGTTGAAAATCATGTCGAAGAACTTAAGTGAGCCGATGGCGTTAAGAGACATTGCTGTAGCAACCATTGGTCTTACAAGTGGAAGAGTGATGTATCTAAAGCTCATTGCCTTGCTGCAGCCATCGATGTAGCTGGCTTCATATAATGATTTGCTGATTCCAGAAATCTGAGCCATGTAAAGCATCATTGACTGTCCAACATACTGCCATAAAGCAACGAATGCGATTACCCACATTGGAAGGATGATGAAGCCTTTTGTATCCATGAGCCAAAGTGGACCTTCCATTCCCATTTTCTGAAGTAACTGGTTGATACCAAGCTTTGGGCTGAAAATGAACATCCATAGCAAACCAAGTGCTGCTGATGAAAGAACACATGGTAGGTAGATGATGTTTTTAAAAAGATTTCTTCCTTTATCTATATTGGTTAGAAGGGCTGCTAAAAACAGACCCATAATAAGCTGAGTTACGCAGGAATAGATGAGAAAGAAGATAGAGTTTTTAAGTGCAATCTTTAAAGTCTTATCTCCAAGTAATCCCTGATAGTTTTTTAATCCAACAAATTTTGCAGGTGTCAGTGCGTTGTAATCACAAAAAGAGTAGTAAACAGACTGACAAATTGGAATAAATAAAATAAAAGTAAATAGTATAAGGGCAGGCGCCATAAATATGACGATGGCCTTTTTGTTTCTTAATAATTTATCCATAACCTTACTTCCTTAATGTGCTCATTTTGATAAAAGAATAGGGGCGCAGGGAAGTTGCGCCCCATACAATAAAGGTATTGAAGAAAAAGAATGTTATTAACGGCAATTTGCCTCGTAAAATTCTTCCATATCGGTAGCAGCCTCAGCTGGTGTCATATCACCAAGGAATACTGATACCATTGTGTCATCAAAGTGTGAGCCTGTCTCTGTTGTAGGCATTGACTCGTTGTAGAATCCGAATGTACCCTTCGCATTTTCAAAGATGTCCATTACGTAAGCAAGCTGTGCAGGAGCCTTTGAAGCATCGTACTCAACCTTTGTTACAGGAATCTTTCCACCAACCTCTGCTGTGTACTTCTGAGCTGTGTCATCTGTAAAGTACTTCATGAAAGCTGCGCAAGCCTCTGGGCACTTTGTAGAAGAGCTCATGCAAAGTGAATCTGACTTAGCGATAAGTCTTTCACAACCTGGGAACTGGAATACACCACAGTTAGCTTCGAATTCTGGGTTCTCACCGTTGATCTGGCCGATTGCCCATGAACCCTGGATAAGGATAGCAGCTTCTTCGTTGTAGAAGTTTGCTGTAGCTACATCGTTTGTGTCACCAGCTGCTGTAGGCTGGAAGTACTTTGAAAGCTCAACAAGCTTTGTAGCTGCTGCTTCAAGCTTTCCATCTTCCCAAGAAGCGCTACCATCTGCAAGCTTAGCAAGGTCAACGCCTTCTTCCTCACAAAGGTAACCAGCTACCATTGATAAGCACCAAGCTGTACCAGCTGAAATTGTGATTGGTGTGTAACCAGCCTTCTGAAGCTTGTCACATGCTGTAAGCATTTCATCCCAGTTTGTAGGAACTTCAACGCCTGCATCCTCAAACATCTTTGTGTTATAGAAACAGCAAGCAGCAGCTGTGTTAAGAGGTACTGCATAAATCTTGCCATCGTATGTCTGCTGTGTGAATACTGCGTCACTTGTGAAGGTATCCTTCCAACCATCTGCAAGATAGTCATCAAGTGGAGCAGCGATGCCAGGAGCTACATAATCTGTAAGCTGTGGTCCTGGGCTGACAATAAATACATCAGGAGTTTCCCCAGCTGCAACTAATGCATTCAACTTGTCGTAATATTCTTCAAGGTTTGTAGTAACAACATTTACATGATACTTACCTTCGTAATCTTTGTTGAATCTTTCAACGTTCTCTTTGTATCCGAGAGAGATAAGATCCTGTGTGGCATCAAGGTCATCCCAGAACATCCAAGTGATTTCCTGAACGCCATCCCCGCCTGAAGAAGCTGTGTCTCCAGAGCTACTTGTACCACCGCATCCGGTTAATAGAGATGCAGCCATGATTGTTGATAGTAGTGTTGCTAAAAACTTTTTTTTCATTACCGTTCTCCTTCTCATATGAAATTTGGATGAATCCCCAACAATTCATCCTGTGTTACTTGTTAAATTTAATGTAGCATACAGTATAGTCACATTCTTTTGAATTATTGTTTTTTGATTATCAAAAATTGCCCTAGAAAAAACTTGAAAAATCGGCACTTTATTCAAATATACCTAAATTAAAAAAATCGAATAGTGCATAATGTATAAATATAATCGTAACTAAAGGACAACTTTTGAAAAAAGTCTTGCAATTTTTGCTTATAAACGCAACAATTAATAGTAGCAATTACTTCTAATTCTTGCTGGAAAGGGAAATGTTATGATTGAAACTTTAGATGGTATTTTCGAGACCGTAAATTATAAGAATAGTACTAATTTAAAACTTTACGATAATGTTCAATATGAAGATTATCCAATGCACTGGCATCCTGCTCTTGAGATTATCATGCCTGTAAATAATGGATATTATATGCAATTTTCTAATTCTTCAGTGGAGCTTAGAGAAAGGGATATCTGCATTATTTGTCCTGGCTGCATACATGGAATCAGTGCACCTAAAACAGGACGAAGAATCATTTTTCAACCTAACACTACGTATTTACGATATATGAAGGAGGTTGAGGTGCTTATTGCAATTCTTTCTCCTTACGCTGTAATCACGCCAGAGGAATACCCTGATATACATGAGTCTCTTGCTAATATGCTGCTTGAAATCAGAGAGGAATATCTTAAGGGAAATTCTTATTCTGAGGTAGATATTTATAGCAAGTTTTTGAAAATGCTTGTATTAATTGGAAATAATTATACTGTCCCTAATAATAAGGATAACGACATAAGCTCTATGTCCAGAGAAAATTATGCAAGCAAGCTTTTGGAAATTTGCGATTATATCAATGCCCATTGTACAGAGGATTTAAAGCTTGACGAGGTGGCAAATAAAAGTGGATTTAGTAAATTCTATTTTGAAAGATTGTTCAAGCAGTTCACAGGCGTAAGCTTCTATAGATATGTAAACCAAAAGAGAATCGCCAGGGCCCAGGAGCTACTGATTGAACCAGGCAATTCGGTAACGGATGTTGCTCTTAGCTGCGGCTTTATGTCTATATCTTCTTTTATAAGAATGTTTAAGCTCCAAAAGGGCTGCACTCCAACGGAATTTAAAAACATGTATTGGAGTACAGAGCAGAAAACCATGATACGATAAGTCCACTTGTACATGGTGGAATTCACTTGTATACCCACCGCTAATCAGCGTAAAACTGGAAAAGAATCATTACGGAATACAACTTGTGTATACTTGCAAACAAGTTGTATTCTTTTTTTAGGTACTAAAACACAAGCGGAGGGTAAAATTATTATGAAAACACAGCTTAACTACAAGTTTTGGTTCTGTACAGGATCACAGGATTTGTACGGTGACGAGTGCTTAGAGCACGTTGCAGCACATTCAAAGGAAATCGTTGATTGCTTAAACAAGTCTGGCCGTCTTCCTTTTGAAGTTGTATGGAAGCCAACAATGATTACAAACGAAGTAATTAGACGCACATTTAACGAGGCAAACAATGATCCAACTTGTGCAGGTGTAATCACATGGATGCACACATTCTCACCAGCAAAGTCATGGATTTTAGGACATCAGGAATTTAGAAAGCCACTTTGCCATCTTCACACACAGTACAACCGTGAGATTCCATACGAGACAATGGATATGGATTTCATGAACGAAAACCAGGCAGCACACGGCGATAGAGAATACGCTCACATCCTTTCAAGAATGGGTATCGAGAGAAAGACAATTGTGGGCTTCTGGCAGGATGCAGAGGTTCAGGACAAGCTTGGTTCATGGATGCGTACAGCAGTAGGTGTTGTAGAATCTAGCCACATCCGCGTTATGCGTGTAGCTGACAACATGAGAAACGTTGCAGTTACAGAAGGTGATAAGGTAGAGGCTCAGCTTAAGTTCGGTTGGGAAGTAGATGCTTATCCAGTAAATGAAATCGCGCAGGCTGTTGAGGCTGTATCTCAGTCAGACGTAAATGTACTTGTAGATGAGTATTATGATAAATATGATATCTGCCTTGAGGGCAGAGACCCAGAGGAGTTCAAGAAGCACGTTGCAGTTCAGGCACAGATCGAGCTTGGCTTCGAGAGATTCTTGGAGGAGAAGAACTATCAGGCAATCGTTACACACTTTGGTGACCTTGGTTCACTTAAGCAGCTTCCAGGTCTTGCAATCCAGAGATTAATGGAAAAGGGCTATGGCTTTGGTGCTGAAGGTGACTGGAAGGTTGCAGCTATGGTTCGCCTCATGAAGATTATGACAACAGGCATCAAGGATGCCAAGGGTACATCAATGCTTGAGGATTATACATACAACCTTGTAAAGGGTAAGGAAGGTATCATCCAGGCTCACATGCTTGAGGTTTGTCCTTCACTTGCAGCAGAAAAGCCACAGATTAAGGTCCAGCCACTTTCAATGGGCGACAGAGAAGATCCAGCTCGTCTTGTATTCCAGTCAAAGGAAGGCAAGGGTGTTGCTACATCACTTATCGACCTTGGCGACAGATTCCGTCTCATTATTCAGGATGTAGATTGCAAGAAGGTAGAAAAGCCACTTCCAAAGCTTCCTACAGCAATCAACTTCTGGACACCACAACCAGATTTCTACACAGGAACAGAGGCATGGCTCCTTGCAGGTGGTGCACATCATACAGCATTCTCTTATGACCTTACTGCAGAGCAGATGGGTGACTGGGCAGCTGCTATGGGCATCGAGGCTGTATTCATTGATAAGGATACAAAGATTCGTGATTTCAAGCGTGACCTTGCACTTGGAAATCTTGTATACGGAAAGTAATCCTGCTGGTTGCTGAGCTATTGAAGTAAAAATTGTGCCATTACAAAGTCATTTATTTGATTGAAGCCAGAAAGCAAAACATATACACTTTAATTAGTGTGAAGCAGTAACGCTTTCATGAGTAATTAATGTATTGGCATGGCCAAAGAAAGAAGGAGAAAAAATGAAGTTATTCGTTGATACTGGAAAAATTGAGGACATTAGAAAAGCAAATGATTTAGGAGTTATCTGTGGTGTTACAACAAACCCATCTCTTATCGCAAAAGAGGGTGGACGTAGCCAGGAAGAAATCCTTAAGGAAATTGCTTCTATCGTAGATGGCCCTATCTCAGGCGAAGTTAAGGCTACAACTGTTGATGCAGAAGGAATGATTAAGGAAGGCCGCGAAATCGCAGCTCTTCATCCAAACATGATTGTAAAGATTCCTATGACACTAGAAGGTCTTAAGGCTGTTAAGGTTCTTTCAGCTGAGGGAATCAAGACAAACGTAACACTTATCTTTACAGCAAACCAGGCTATTCTTGCTGCAAACGCTGGTGCTACATACGTTTCACCATTCCTTGGACGTCTTGATGATATCAACCAGCCAGGTATCGAGCTTATCCGCGATATCGCTGACATCTTCGACATCTATGGATATGAGACAGAAATCATCGCTGCATCAATCCGCAATCCAATCCACGTTCACGATTGCGCACTTGCAGGTGCTGATATTGCAACTGTACCATACAAGGTAATCGAGCAGATGGCTGTTCATCCACTTACAACAGCTGGCATCGAGAAATTCCAGAAGGACTACATCGCCGTATTCGGTGAGTAAAACACAATAACCTAGGGGGAATTTGCGAATGAATATAAATGAGGTGATTGCTGAGGGCAAGAAAACTGCTCTTGGTATTGAGTTTGGTTCTACACGTATTAAGGCGGTTTTGGTTGATGAGAGCAACAAGGTGCTTGCTCAGGGCGACCATGAGTGGGAGAACCATTTAGATAATGGCATCTGGACATATCCTCTTGAAGAGGTATGGGCTGGCGTGCAGGATTGCTACGCAAAGCTTAAGAAGGATGTTAATGACAAATATGATGTAAAGCTTACAAAGATTGGTGCTATTGGATTTTCAGCAATGATGCATGGATATCTTGCATTCGATAAGGATGATAATCTTTTGGTTCCATTTAGAACATGGAGAAATACAATCACAAGCGAGGCTGCTACAGAGCTTTCTAAGGAGCTTAACTTCAACATGCCTCAGCGTTGGAGTATTTCACATTACTATCAGTGCATTCTTAATAAGGAAGAGCATGTTAAGAATGTAGCTTACTTTATGACACTTGCAGTATATGTTCACTACAAGATGACAGGCCGTAAGGTTGCAGGCGTTGGTGAAGCATCAGGTATGTTCCCAATCGATTCAAAGACTTGCCAGTATGATAAGGCAATGCTTGAGAAGTTCAATAAGCTTGCAAATGCTCACGGCATCACTACAAAGGTAGAGGATTTACTTCCAGAGGTACTTGTAGCAGGTGATGATGCAGGTACACTTACAGCTGAAGGTGCAAAGCTTCTTGATCCAACAGGCGAGCTCGAGCCAGGCTGCCCACTTGCTCCACCAGAAGGTGATGCAGGTACAGGTATGGTTGCTACAAATGCTGTTTCAGTTGGAACAGGTAATGTATCAGCTGGTACATCAGTATTCTCTATGGTAGTTTTAGAGAAGGCACTTTCAAAGCCATACGAGGAAATCGATATGGTTACAACACCAACTGGTGAGGCTGTTGCAATGGTTCACTGCAACAACTGTACATCAGACCTTAATTCTTGGATTGGAATTTTCAAGGAGTTTGCAGATGCATTCGGCGTAGATGTTTCTATGAATGATATCTACGGAACACTTTACCGCAAGGCTCTTACAGAGGATGCAAACTGCGGCGGCGTTCTTTCTTACAACTACTTCGGTGGTGAGCCAGTAGTTGGTGTAAACGAAGGACGTCCTATGGTTGTTCGTCAGCCAGATGCAAAGTTTACACTTGCAAACTTTATGCGTTCAAATCTTTACGGAGCACTTGGTGTTCTTAAGATAGGTAACGATATTCTTCTTAAGGAAGAAAAGGTTTCTATCAAGTCTATTACAGGACACGGTGGATTCTTTAAGACAAAGGGCGTTGGTCAGTCTGTACTTGCAGCTGCACTTAATGCACCAATCACTGTAATGGCAACAGCTGGCGAAGGCGGCGCTTGGGGTATGGCAGTACTTGCAAACTACTGCATCCGCGACGACAAGAGCCAGAAGCTTCAGTCTTACCTTGATGAAAAGGTATTCGCAGGACAGGAATCTACCACAATGGAGCCAGACCCAGAAATGGTTAAGGGCTACGACGAGTGGATTGCAGAATACAAAAAGGCACTCAAAGCCGAGGCTTGCGCCGTAGCGGAGTGGAGATAGTTAGCCGCTTGGATATTAGATGAGTCCGTAGGTAACAAGCTATTATATTTCTCAAGAGAGGCGTGTTGCCGAACGGAGAAATATAATGCTTGTGACCGTAACGGACGGACTAGGAGAGAGATAAGATGTTAGAAGAGTTGAAGAAGCAGGTGTACGAGGCCAACATGGAGCTTCCAAAGCGTGGTCTTGTAACATACACATGGGGCAATGTTTCCGGAATCGATAGAGAATCTGGAATATTTGCAATCAAGCCATCTGGCGTAGAATATGAAGATTTAAAGCCAGAGGATATGGTACTTGTAAATCTTGATGGTGAGGTTGTAGAGGGCAAGTATAGACCAAGCTCTGACACAGCTACTCACTGTGAGTTATACAAAAAGTACGAGAATATCGGTGGAGTTGTCCACACTCATTCTACTTATGCAGTAGCATGGGCACAGGCAGGCCGCGATATTCCGCTATATGGAACAACACATGCAGATTACTTCTGCGGTACAATTCCATGCACAAGAAACCTTACTGAAAAGGAAATCGATGAGGCATACGAAGTAAACACTGGTAAGGTAATCATCGAGACCTTCGAAGACAGAGGAATCAATACAAAATATGTGCCAGGCGTTATCTGCAAGAACCACGGCCCATTCACATGGGGCAAGGATGCAGACCAAGCAGTGTACAACGCAGTTGTACTTGAAGAGGTTGCTAAAATGGCACTCTTCACAGAGCAGGTAAACCCACAGGTTAAGCCAGCTCCAGATTGTATCCGTGACAAGCATTTCAACCGTAAGCACGGCGCAAACGCTTACTACGGACAGAACTAAACAAACATATATGCAGAAACTAACATAAAAAACATAAAGAAACTAACATGCGTGGGCGGTTCGTAATGAACCGCCCTTTTTAATATATAAAACTGGATACAGACCAATATTTTTTAAAGAAAATCTTGCTCACAAAGCCAAGTTCTTGTTGATCTATCATTATAATAGCAGCAAGAATTGATGACTTAAGTGTATAGTAAAAAAATGAATTTTCACTTAACAAAAAATCCTGTCAAAGTTAAGTGAAAATGAGAAAATAATTTTTCCACTTAAAATCACAAATTCCTGTTAAGTTTTCTCAGAAGAAAAAATTTTTCACTTAACTTTTTTGCTCATTTTTGCGTTGATTAATACTAGAGTTAAGTGGAAATAGAGAATATCTATTTTTTACTTAACATGAATTTAAGTGGAAAAATACATTTTGCTATAAAACTTAACTTTAGTTCAAAATATTTAATCAAAGTTAAGTGAAAATATTTTTTTCTTTTTCCCACTTAACCCATTTTCCGATTTTTAAGTGGTAAATGGAAAATGGGAAAATTCACTTAATTATAAATAGAATTTGACAAATACCCTGTGGGGGTATATCATGGCAATATAAGAGATACCCATATGGGGTATATGTATATAGGAGTTACAATTATGGGAAATAAGGAAGAGATTACTGTAGAAGCATGTGAATGCTGCTGTTCTGGCAAGCACAAAAGCCGTGATGACAAGGAATATAAGGATTTAATGAATCGTCTTAAGCGTATCGAGGGCCAGGTGAGGGGCGTTGAGAATATGCTTGAGAAGGATGCTTATTGTACTGATATTCTGATGCAGGTTTCTGCTATAACATCAGCACTTAACAGCTTTAACAAGGTACTTTTAGCGAACCATGTAAAAACCTGCGTGGCTGATAATATCCGTGAGGGGAACGAGGATGTTGTGGATGAGCTTGTAGGTGTTTTACAGAAGCTGATGAAGTAATCCGGTTAGAAAGGATATATTATGGAACAATACAATGTTACGGGAATGAGCTGTGCTGCTTGTCAGGCCAGGGTGGAAAAGGCTGTTTCGGCTGTACCTGGTGTTGACAGCTGTGCCGTGAGCCTGCTTACTAATTCCATGGGTGTAGAGGGCAGTGCAGATGCAGCAGCTATCATAAAGGCAGTTGAGTCTGCTGGCTATGGAGCCAGTGTTAAGGGGCAGGCTTCGGATGCAGGCAGTACGATTCCTAATTATGATAATGAATTAAAGGATACCGAAACTCCCAAAATCAAAAAGAGACTTATTGCATCGGTTATTTTGATTCTTCCCCTTATGTATGTGAGCATGGGGCACATGATGTGGGAATGGCCATTGCCTGGATTCTTAGATGGTAACCATATCGGTATGGGAATCTACCAGTTGATTCTTGCAGCAACAATCATGGTCATCAATCAGAAGTTCTTTATCAGTGGATTTAGAGGGCTTATTCACGGTGCGCCGAATATGGACACACTTGTTGCTTTAGGTTCGGCTGCATCCTTTATTTATAGCGTGTATACACTTTTTGCAATGACGACGGCACAGTTGAATGGAGACTCAACAAGAGTGATGGAGCTGATGCATGAGTTTTATTTCGAATCTGCAGCCATGATTCTTACTCTTATCACTGTGGGAAAATTGCTTGAGGCTATTTCCAAGGGCAGAACCACAAATGCTCTGAAGGATTTGATGAAGCTTGCGGCAAAAACAGCTGTTGTCATGCAGGATGGTAAAGAGGTAGAGGTTCCTATAGAACAGGTAAAAATAGGCGATAAGTTTGTAGTACGCCCAGGAGACAACATTCCTGTGGATGGAGTTGTGGTGGAAGGCAGCAGCGCTGTTAACGAAGCTGCCCTTACAGGTGAAAGCATCCCTGTGGATAAGACAGTTGGGGATACAGTATCTGCAGCTACCAGCAACGAAAGCGGATATATGGTTTGTGAGGCCACTCGCGTTGGAAAGGACACCACTCTTTCCCAGATTATCCAGATGGTCAGCGATGCAGCAGCCACCAAGGCGCCTATCGCAAAGATTGCAGATAAAGTGTCAGGGGTATTTGTACCAGCTGTTATAGCTATAGCTGTTGTTACATTTATTATATGGATGCTTGTAGGACAGTCAGTCGGCTTTGCTCTTGCCAGGGCCATATCGGTGCTTGTAATCAGCTGCCCATGTGCACTGGGACTTGCAACACCGGTTGCCATTATGGTAGGCAACGGCATGGGTGCAAAAAATGGCATCATGTTTAAGACCGCTGTATCACTGGAAGAAACAGGAAAGACTCAGATTATTGCACTTGATAAAACAGGCACCATCACAAAGGGCGAACCAAAGGTTGTAGGAATTTTCGAAGCAGAAGGCGTTGATGATGTAGATTTACTTAGAGTAGCCTTTGCCCTTGAAAATAAATCCGAGCATCCGCTTGCAAAAGCCATTGTAGAAAATGGTCTTGAAAATGGCATGGAGCCAGCAGAGGTTACAGGCTTTGAAGCATTGTCAGGTCATGGCATCAAGGCTGAACTGGATGGCGAGATAACTGTTGGCGGCAACCTGGAGCTTATAAAGAAATACGTTGATGTAAGCGATGAGATAGTAGGCCTAGCCGACAGGCTTTCAGAAAAAGGCGAGACACCTTTATTTTTCGCAAAGGGCGGAACATATCTTGGTATCATTTCTGTTGCAGATGTAATAAAGGATGATTCAGCAGAAGCAATAGAACACCTTAAGAATCTAGGCATTCACGTAGTAATGCTTACAGGTGATAACGAAAAGACTGCACAGGCTATTGCCAAGGAAGCTGGAGTTGATGAGGTTATATCAGGCGTTAAGCCAGATGGCAAGGAAGAGGTAATCAGAAAGCTTCAGGAGCATGGCAAGGTTGCCATGGTAGGTGACGGAATAAATGATGCGCCAGCCCTTACACGTGCTGATATCGGAATAGCCATCGGCGCAGGCACTGATGTGGCAATAGATGCTGCTGATGTGGTAGTGGTAAAAAGCAGATTAAGTGATGTGGCTGCAGCCATAAGACTTAGCAAGGCCACACTTAGAAACATCCACGAGAATCTATTCTGGGCATTCTTCTACAACGTAATTGGAATACCTCTTGCAGCAGGTGCTTATATACACGCCTTCGGCTGGACTCTCAACCCAATGTTTGGAGCAGCCGCAATGAGCCTTTCAAGCTTTTGCGTTGTAACAAACGCCCTAAGACTAAATCTACTTAAAATGCATGACAGCTCAAAGGACAAACCAATGAGAAACACTTTGGGCCACGATATGCTTATTAATAACAATGTAACAGTTAAGGAGGAAAACAATACTATGGAAATTACAGTTAATGGAATGATGTGCATGCACTGCGAAGCGCACGTAAAGGAAGCTCTTGAAAAGATTTCAGGAATCGAGGAGGCTACAGCAAACCACGAGGCCAACCTTGTAACCCTTAAAACTTCAGCCGACGTAGCCGAAGCCGATATCAAGGCTGCCGTAGAAGCTGCCGGCTACGAATACGTAGGCATCAAATAATCCCCGCCCCACAGGCACTGCCACCCGCTGGTACCGTCCCCCTAGGTGGGGTGATATCATTAGCCTACAAAGCAAAAGTATGAAGCTAGTTATGCAGTATTGCTTTTGCTTCTACACTCGCTAAGAAAAATTATTTTGCTTTTTAAAATTACAAATATGTCCGCTCTCTACATACTTTACTGATAGAATTGTAAAACATTGTAAGAACACCTACTAATAAATATGCAAGATTTCACATTTAGATAATCTAAAATCTGTGACTGTATCACCCCACCTAGGGGGACGGTACCAGCGGGTGGCAGTGCCTGTGGGGTAGCGATTACTAGAGTGTAGACAGTAGCGACAGCTTTGATTCGGTGTTGGTGTCGGAGGCAATGATGCCTAGGTAGATGGGTTCGGTGTAGCCTGCCTCTGAAAATGGTGGAAAGCCGGAGATGTCGATGGCGTAAGGCTTGCCGGCATCATCACGTATAAATAGTGGCTCGAATTCATCTAAAAGTGTTGGGTTGTTGGCCTTGATGAATTCCTCAGGGTCTAACAGGTAGTCGGAGCCCTTTGCGTTGTCCATGGCGAAGGAATCGCCTATGATGATGTCTAGCTTTTCAGCGCTGATGGCAGACATAAGCTTCATGGAAGAAGCGTAGGCGTATTGTAGGTTTTCGCCGGATGGGTCTTCTGTGATGAGCAGATCACGGTAGCTGCTGATGATTAGTCCGCTTTGGGATTCTAATTCATCTGTCATGGATTCGTCTACGGCTACATTTACGTAGGCTACATATAAATCAGCTGAATTGCTGTTTTTTATAGTCTTGATAATAGAAAAAATAGCGCAAATCAAAACTACAGTTACGATTATGTGGATTTTGTAGTAATCCCATATGTACTGTAGTTTTTGTTTTGCGCTTAATTCTTTAAAGGTTGAATTTCTTTCTTTCATAATTTTAGCTTTCACTCTGTTCTTCGCATTGGATTAAGATGTTCTTCATAAGCATGGCAGAAAACAATGCACATGTGCCTACGCCTAAAATGATAAGTGGTGTGCATACGTAGTAGATGAGATAAGCCATGATTACGTATACGCCAGCCATCATAACAGTGCAGAAGATAAATCTCATTCCAAGCATGATGGAATTCTTGAACATATTGATTATCGTATTTTCGAAGTGGGCGTTAAGTGGAAAAACCCATAATAGTACAATGATGTATGCGATGCAGGCTACCACAAGGATGGCGCTGACAAGTGTCCAAAATGCTGATGTAAAGCATAAATGGTACATAACATAAGCATCAACGGCAAGTACCACACCAAGTGCGGTCATAATGACTCCGATGATTGTACTTTTCAAAAATCCATTCTTAAAGCTTGAAAAGAAAGACTTTGTGATATATCCTTCCTCGTCCCTTGCTATTTTCTGAGTGCAGTAACAAAGGGCAGTGGTGGATGCACCTATTGTAAAAACAGGTATGCAGCAAACGAACCATAGGATGTTGAGCCAAACGCTGTATACAACCTTTGTTAAAAATCTAAGGACTGGTCCGTCGTAGTTCAATAAATTACGCATAAAAAACTCCTATATGCATTAATCTCTAGTAGACGCTCTATAAATAAGATTTGTCTCTGTGTAAACAGTTCTGTAGTTCAAATCAGGCTGCTCGATACGTGATAACAGCAGATTAGCTGCTGTGTAGCCGATGGCCTGTGAGTGAATGTGACAGGTGGTAAGAGCTGGTGTCATTACCTTTGATTCTGCTGAATCATCGAAGCCACAAATCATCATATCATCTGGATAAGATTTGCCCATAATCTTAAGGCAGTTAACGATGTCGATTGCAATGAAATCGTTGGCGCAGATTATAAGCTCAGGAAGCTCATCCAGCTTTGAAAAAACGTTGAATAGATTTGAAAAATAATCCGGACCATGCTGATGAATATCTACAAGGCAGAATTTCTCATCTATTGGAAGGCCGTTAAGATACATGGCATTTCTGAAAGCCATATATCTTTCGAAGAAGGAACGGCAGTGATTTGCCTGTCCTACGAACCCTATCTTTTTAACACCTCTAGCCTTCATATTTGATATAAGCTGATAGATTCCAGAAGAATTGTCCATCATAAGGATGTCACCAGCTAGCTGTTTTTCATGGCTTTCCACAGGAGCATCTACAAATAGAAGTGGAAGATCAAGGCTTCCTAACATCTCACAATATTTCAGATTAAACATTTCAACGCAGATGATTCCAACGGTGCGTTCTTTGCTAAAGCTGGCTGGAAAGGTCAGGTCCCTAAGGTTGTCACTGGTGACTCTGTGCATGGTCATGCTGTAGCCGAGTCCTGTGATTTCGTGCTGAAATTTGTCTAGCATAGTAGATGCAAAGTGGGAATTATCAAGGAAGTTTCCTATGAAAAGAGCAAATTCCCCAGTTTTTAATGGCTCTTTTACAGTAGTGCTTCCTAATATATCAGAAACTGAATTAGCGTATGAAAATTGTTTGTACCCCATTTCCACAGCTTTTGCCAAAACCTTTTCTCTGGTGGCATCAGCAAGGATACCGGTATTGTTGATAGCCTTTGATACAGTGTTTCTAGAAACCCCTAATGCATCGGCAATATCTTGAATAGTAACTTTGTTTGCCATTATATTCTCCTATATAAAAATGTAAAATTAAAAATTTATTTAATTCATTAGTAAAATATTACTGTCTAATTATAAAATGTAAAAATCTATTTGTCAAATGTAAAAATGTATGTGAAAATTGTTACAAAAACTCGCGGAAATACTTGTTATAATTTTACAAATAAACAAAAATACATTGACACAAATGTAAAACATGGTATAGTTTATGCATAAACAAGTTGTGCAAACGCACAAATAAATGTGACATATTTTGAGGAGGATTAATGGAAAAGGAAGGAAAATTGCATAACACCCTTACTTACGTTATGCATCACTGGAGATTATATGTGTTCTTTTTAGGACCAGCACTATTACTTACAATCATATTTAAGTACCTGCCAATGGGCGGTATATTGATTGCTTTTGAAAAGTATAGCCCTTTTAAAGGCTTCTTTGGAAGTGAATGGGTAGGATTTGAATATTTCAAACAGTTCCTATCATCACCAGACTTTATGTCTTATCTTATTAACACCTTGAAGCTTAGTGTTTTCGGATTGTTGTGGGGCTTCCCAGTACCAATCATTTTGGCACTTCTTCTTAATAGAATAGAGAGCAGTAAGATAAAGCAGAAGATTCAGCTTGTTTTATACATGCCAAACTTCATCTCAGTTATCGTACTTTGCGGTATGGTAAGAATTCTGCTTTCAGTTACAGGACCAGTTAATATGATGTTTAATACAACAATTAACTTCCTTACATTGCCAGAAGCATTCAGACCAATCTACATTATAAGTGGTATCTGGCAGGGAGCTGGTTGGGCATCAATTATGTACACAGCATCACTTGCGAATGCCAGCCAGGAATTAAAGGAAGCAGCTCAGATCGACGGAGCAAATATCTTCCAGCAGATTAAGGCAGTTGAATGGCCAGCAATCAAGGATATGGTTGTTATCCAGTTCATCTTACAGGCAGGTAACATCATGAGTATCGGATTCGAGAAGGCTTACGCACTTCAGACAGATCTTAACCTTGGTGCTTCGGAAATCATTGCAACCTATGTGTATAAGAAAGGTTTGCTTGACGGAAACTACAGTTATTCAACAGCGGTTGGTTTGTTCAACACAGTAATCAATCTCATCTTGCTTATTTCAGTTAACAAGATTGTAGAGAAGATGAATGATGGACAGGGACTGTAATCAGGAGGATGAAATGGAAACAAAGAAAAAGAAAAAAAGTGCGTTTTCCAGATATTCAGCTGGTGACAAAGCATTCTTAATTGTAGGATATTTGATTTTAGCATTATTCGTATTTGCGATAATCGTTCCTATGGTATATATCGTAATAGCATCCTTCATGGATCCTATTACATTACAGAATACAGGTATTACATTTGACTTAGATAAATGGACTCTTACAGCTTACGAAAGAGTAATTTCCAATGGACAAATTTGGGTAGGCTTTAAAAATGCAGTGATTTATTCATTGGTGTTCACCTTCCTTTCAGTAGCTATAACAATGCTATGTGCCTACCCAATGTCTTTACAAGATTTTAAAGGTAGAAAATTCTTTAACGTAATTTTCATGATTACAATGTTCTTTGGTGGTGGTTTGATTCCTACATACTTGCTCATCAGTAACTTAGGCTTACTTGATAGCATGTGGGCAGTAGTTCTTCCTGGAGCATTCTCAGTATGGAACATGATTATTGCACGTACATATTTTAGAGGAATCCCAGGTGAGCTTAGAGAAGCAGCTGAGGTTGACGGCGCAAACGAGCTTACATTATTCTTCAGAATACTTCTTCCAGTATGTACACCTGTTATCGCAGTACTTTGCTTGTGGCAGTTCGTAGGAATGTGGAACAGCTACTTCGATGCTATGATTTACTTAAACACAGCATCTAAGCAGCCACTTCAGCTTGTACTTAGAGCTATCCTTATTCAGAACCAGCCAGATGCAGGTATGATTGCTGATATGCAGTCTACAGCTGAAAGAGCAAGACTTGCAGAGCTACTTAAGTATTCAACAATTATTATTTCAAGTTTACCACTTCTTGTAATGTATCCATTCTTCCAGAAGTACTTCGATGCTGGAATTATGGTAGGTTCAGTAAAGGGCTAACTTCAATAAGGGGTCACAAAACACTGTAAGAGACTACATTAAAGTAGTTTCATATATAGGAGGAGAGAAAAGAATGAAAATGAAAAGCGCAAAGAGAGTTGTTGCAGCAGCTCTAGCCGTAACAATGGCATCTACAATGTTTGCCGGTTGCGGTTCAAAGGGAAACAATGCAAGTAACGCTGATAAGGTTGATATGGAAAACCTTACATTCCCACTTGCAGAGACAGTTACTATTACAGGTACAACAAGCTATCCTGTAGGAACTGAAGAAGATCCAAACAAGCGTACAATCTTCAAGAGATTAGAGGAAGAGACAAACGTACATGTTGATTGGACAGCAATTTCATCAGACCAGTGGGGTGACAAGATTTCACTTAACATGGCTAATGCAAACACACTTACAGATTTCGTATTTACAGCAGGCTTCGGCGACAACGACTTAATCAGATATGCTGACCAGGGCGTTATCGTTCCAGTTGAAGAATACATTGATAACTACATGCCAAACCTTAAGGCAGTATTTGACAAGTACCCAGAGTATCGCACAATGTGTGAGGATGCTGATGGACACATCTGGGCACTTCCATGGATTGAGCAGCTTGGTTCAGAAAAGACTGCTATCCAGACAGTTGGTAACAACATGACATTCATCAACCAGAAATGGTTAGATTTCCTTGGACTTGAGACACCAACAACAGTTGATGAATTCGAGCAGGTATTACTTGCTTTCCAGGAGCACGCTCCAGAGCTTCAGAAGGAATTCGGTATTGATGGTGACATCATTCCAATGTCTTGCATCGTAAACGACCAGGATCCAAACCTTCTTATCAACGGTTTTGGCGATGGTATCGGTGATGTTGATATGGGACAGCACATTGCAGTTACAGATGACAAGAAGGTTGTTTGTACAGCAACAACAGATGGCTTCAGAAAGGGTGTTGAATGGTTACACAAGCTCTACGCTGAAGGACTTATCGATCCAGAGTGCTTTACACAGGATTGGTCAACATACGTTGCAAAGGGTAAGTCACACAGATATGGCGTTTGCTTCACATGGGATGTAGCTAACATCGATAACATTCAGGACTATGTTCCACTTAAGGCTCTTAAGGCTGATACAGTAAATGTAACACCTCAGAACGGTTCATTTACATCAGGTTTTGATAGAGGTCGTTGTGTTGTAACAAGTGTATGCAAGAACCCAGCTTTCGTTTGCGCATGGCTTGATAAGATGTATGATCCATTCCAGTCTCCACAGAACAACTGGGGAACATACGGTGAAGATGATGATTTCGATATCTTCGAGCTTAGCGAGAACGCAGATGGCGAGAAGATGCTTAAGCATGCACCACTTGGCGATGCTTCTCCAGTAGAAGTTCGTGAGGCTGAGTGCGTTGGTGGTCCTCTTGCAGTACTTGATGAGTACTACGGAAAGTATGTAACATGCCCAGATGATGCACAGTATCGTCTTGATTGGATCAAGGATTACTACACAGATGATATGCACTGCAAGTATGTTTACCCACGCGTATTTATGTCAGCAGAAGACACAGAAAAGCTTTCAGCAATCCAGACAGATTTAGTATCATACTTAAACTCAAGCAAGGCTGAGTTCATCAGAGATGGTATTACAGATGATTCATGGAATGCATACATTAACCAGGTTGATAGCTACGGCTTAGACCAGTACCTTGAAATCTATCAGAAGTATTTCGATGATTTCTATTCAGGAAAATAATATTAAATAGTAAGGAAGAGAAGATATATGAACAGTCAAACTTTGAGAGAGGCTAGAAAATACGAGGAGGCCTTTGAAAAGTTAATTCCAGCGGAGCAAAGACCAAAATTTCATTTGTCTCCACGAGTAGGTTGGATGAACGATCCAAACGGATTTTGCATCTATAACGATCAGTACCATTTGTTTTATCAGTACCATCCATATGATGCACATTGGGGACCAATGCATTGGGGTCATGCAGTAAGTAAGGATTTGCTCCACTGGGAGTTCCTTCCTGTAGCACTTGCACCAGATGAGTATTACGATAAGGATGGCGTTTTCTCAGGAAGCGCCATTACCTTAAAGGATGGAAGACATTTGCTCATATACACGGGAGTTATGAAGCGCACTGTGGAAAATGGACAGATGAAGGAATTTCAGACACAGTGTATTGCTATAGGCGATGGCCTAGATTATGAAAAATATGAAAATAATCCGGTAATCAATTCGGATTTAATTCCAGAGGGTGCCAGCAAGACAGACTTCAGAGACCCAAAGATTTGGGAAAAGGCTGATGGAACCTACAGATGTCTTGTAGCAAACCGTCCAGCAGATGGAAGTGGTCAGTTACTCTTATTCAAGAGTGACGACTGCATCCACTGGGATTTTGAAAAAGTTTTTGCTGAAAATCAGAGACGCTATGGTCTCATGTGGGAGTGCCCAGATTTCTTTACTTTAGATGGAAAGGGCGTACTTCTCACTAGTCCACAGGATATGCTCCCAGAAGGCTTTGAATTCCACAATGGTAACGGTAACCTTTGCATTATTGGCTCTTATGATGATGCTACAGATACCTTTACAGAGGAAAATGTTCAGGCTGTTGATTACGGAATCGATTTCTACGCTATGCAAACAATCCTTACAAAGGATGGCAGACGTGTAATGATTGGCTGGATGCAGAACTGGGATACAGCAGGTGCTCATGATGCTAGAGAGCCATGGTTTGGTCAGATGTCACTTCCTAGAGAAGTTACAATCAAGGACGGCAGATTATGTCAGTGGCCTATAAAAGAACTTGACGACATGCGTACAAATAAGGTAGAGTACAAAGATGCAGTTGTTGAAGCAACAAAGGACCTTAAGGATAGTGATAGCGAATCTATCACAGGTGGTGTTTCATTCGACGGAATCAAGGGTAGATGCCTTGATATGGAGCTTGAGGTTAAGCCAAAGGATCTTGACGCAATGTTCGACAGATTTGTTATTTCAATCGCTGCAGATGACAAATTCCATACAGATATTGTACTTCGTCCAAAGGAAAATATTGCAAAGATTGACAGAAAGTTCTCTGGAAGTAGACGCGCAATAGTGCATCAAAGACGTGCTCATATTCCATGGACAGATGAGACAATAAAGGTTAGAATTGTCATGGATAGATACAGCATGGAGGTATTCTTTGAGGAAGGTAAGTATGTTATGACAGCATCACTTCCAACAGATGTATCCTGCGACGGAATCTATTTCAATACTAACGAGGATGCTATCGTAAGCATCACAAAATATGATTTAAATTAAATTTTTAAGAGCGAGGGATTATGAGTAAAACATTTGACGTAGTTGCTTTAGGCGAGCTATTAATTGATTTCACTGAAAACGGGTTAAGTGAGCAGGGTAACCCACTTCTTGAGGCCAACCCAGGTGGCGCCCCATGTAACGTGCTTGCAATGCTTCAAAATTATGGTAAGTCCACAGCATTCATTGGCAAGGTAGGAAACGACAATTTCGGACACATCTTAGCAGACACTGTTAAGAGTCTTGGCATCGATATTTCTAATTTGAAATATGATGATGAGGTACACACAACACTTGCTTTTGTACACACCTACGAAGATGGAGACAGAGATTTCTCGTTCTATAGAAATCCAGGTGCTGATGTAAGATTAAGCGCAGAGGAAATTAATCCTGAGCTTATCGGAAGTGCCAGAATCTTCCATTTCGGCACACTTTCAATGACACATTCAACAGTTGAACATGCCACAATCAAGGCTATTCAGCTTGCAAAGGATAATGGCTGCTTAATCAGCTTTGATCCTAACTTACGTCCACCTCTTTGGAACGATTTAAGCGTTGCAAAGGAAAAGATGGATTACGGATTTAGTAATTGTGATATCTTAAAGATTTCTGATGATGAGGTTACTTTCTTTACAGGCGAGGCTGACGTCCTTAAGGGAGCACAGCTCATCAAAGAAAGATACGGAATCAAGCTTGTATGTGCTACGCTTGGTAAGGATGGCAGCTATGCACTTTATGGTGATAAGGTAGTTAAATGCAATCCATTCCTTAATCCAAACACAATCGAGACAACAGGAGCTGGTGATACATTCATGGGTTCAGTTCTTAACTCAGTGCTTGAGGTTGGTATCGACAATTACGATGAGGACAGCCTCATGGCTATGCTTACAACAGCTAATGCAGCTGCATCTCTCATCACTACTAAGCGCGGAGCTTTAAGGGTAATGCCTACAGTAGAAGAAATTGAGAATTACAAGAAAACATTGTAATAACAATTGATTTATAGTATAGTATCAAGAGTGAATACTTTAGTATATTAAAGTGAGCGCTTTTGATACTATCTTTTTATATAGAGGTATTACATGGATTTATTTGATTACATGAGGCAGGAAGCGAAGAAAAAAGAATCGCCTCTTGCTGCAAGACTTCGTCCTACCACTCTTGATGAAGTGGTTGGGCAGCAGCATATCATTGGCAAAGACAAGCTTTTGTATCGTGCCATCAAGGCGGACAAGCTTTCTTCTATTATATTTTATGGACCGCCAGGCACAGGAAAGACTACACTAGCACAGGTTATTGCCCACACAACATCGGCGGAATTTACATCAATTAACGCAACTACATCAGGTAAAAAGGATATGGAGGCCGTGGTAGAGGGAGCCAAACAGACCCTTGGAGCCTACGGCAAAAAGACCATACTTTTCATAGACGAGATTCACAGATTTAATAAAGGCCAGCAGGATTATCTTCTTCCATTTGTGGAGGATGGCACAATCATATTGATAGGTGCCACCACAGAAAATCCTTACTTCGAGGTAAACGGAGCGCTTCTGTCTCGTTCCATCATCTTCGAACTGAAGCCACTTGATTCTGAGGATATAAAAACACTTATTATGCGAGCCCTTACAGATGTTGAGAAGGGACTTGGCAGCTATGATGCCATTATCGATGATGACGCACTGGAATTTTTAGCAGATATAGCAAACGGAGATGCCAGAAGTGCACTTACAGCTATAGAGCTGGGCGTTCTTACTACAGACAGGTCTGAGGATGGTAAGATTCACATCACTATAGATGTAGCCAGCGAATGCATCCAAAGAAGAGTTATCAAATACGACAAAGATGGCGATAATCATTATGACACCATCTCTGCTTTTATTAAAAGTATGAGAGGCTCTGACCCAGATGCGGCAGTATATTATCTGGCAAGGATGCTATACGCAGGAGAAGATCCAAAATTTATAGCAAGACGTATCTGTATATGTGCATCAGAGGATGTAGGAAATGCAGACCCACAGGCCCTTGTGGTTGCCACATCAGCATTCCTTGCAACAGAACGCATCGGCATGCCAGAATGCCAGATTATTTTATCTCATGCAGCCACCTATGTGGCATGTGCACCAAAGTCAAATGCAGCCTACGGAGCCATTGACCTTGCTATGCAGGAGGTAAAAAACAACACTACCAGACCAATCCCAACACATCTTCAGGATGCCCATTACAAATCAGCAGGCAAGCTTGGACATGGCATTGGATATGAATATGCACACGATTTCCCAAATCATTTTTCCCACCAAAGGTATCTGCCTGAGGGACTTGAAATCGGTGATTTCTACAAGCCAGGGGACCTTGGCTACGAAAAGCAAATTAAAGATTATTTAGAATACATAAGAACCCACTAAGAGGCTTCCCCCTTAAGTAGGGGGAAGCTGTCAGCGCAGCTGACTGATGAGGGTATGACATTTCATATATAGAAAGAGAGAGAGGACAACTATGAAAAAGTACACTGAAATGACCCCAGAAGAATTAGCAGCAGAGAAGGAACTACTCAGAAAAGAGTATGTAGCATGGCAGGCAAAGGGCCTTAAGCTTGATATGAGCCGTGGAAAGCCATCACTTGAACAGCTTAACCTATCTATGCCACTATTCGATATCCTTGATGGAAAGTCACTTATGAAGTGTATGAATGGTGTAGAGACCAGAAACTACGGTCAGCTTGAAGGTATCGTAGAGGCACAGCATCTTATGGCAGAAATCATGGATTGCCAGCCAGAGCAGGTTATCGTATGTGGTAACTCATCTCTTAATATCATGTTTGATACGGTTGCCCGTGGTTACATGTTTGGTTTCGATGGATGCACACCATGGTGCAAGCTTGAGCGTGTAAGATGGTTATGCCCAGTTCCAGGTTATGACAGACATTTTGCTATCACACAGCATTTTGGATTTGATATGATTAACGTTCCTATGAACGAGGACGGTCCAGATATGGATGTTATCGAAGGCCTTGTTGCCGCAGACGATAGTATCAAGGGTATTTGGTGCGTACCTAAATATTCTAATCCACAGGGTATAGTATATTCGGATGAGGTTGTTAGACGTATGGCAAACCTTAAGCCAGCAGCTAAGGATTTTAGAGTATTCTGGGATAACGCTTATGCGGTACATCATCTTTACAAGGAAAAGAGCAAGATTTTAAATATCCTTCACGAGTGTGAGGAAGCAGACAATCCAAATCTTGTATTTGAATTTGCATCTACATCCAAGATTACATTTGCAGGTGGAGGTATCGCTGCAATCGCTTGCAACCACAACAACCGTGAAGAACTTAAGAAGACACTTACTGTTCAGACAATCGGATTTGATAAAATCAACATGCTTCGCCATGCTAGATACTTCCAGGATGTGGAATCAGTATCTAAGCACATGGAGAGACATGCAAAGATTCTTCGTCCTAAGTTTGAGCTTGTTATTAAGACAATGGAAGAGGATTTAACAGGTCCTGGATGCGGTTCATGGATTTCACCAAAGGGTGGATATTTCATCACATTTGAGGCTCCAAAGGGAACAGCTACTCGTATCGTAGATTTAGCATCAGAGGCAGGCGTTAAGCTTACACCAGCCGGCGCACCATTCCCATATCACATGGATCCAGGCGATTCAATTATCCGCTTTGCTCCATCTCTTCCACCAATCGAAGAGCTTGAACAGGCAGCTAAAATCTTTACAGTATGCGCACGTATCGCATATTTGGAAAAGCTTATTTTAGCTAAGATGGAATAATATAAAAATACCTATTCATCCTCCCATCTACTTATGGTAAAATAACCATTAATAAGCTCTGATGAGCAATTAATGGGAGGATATATCATGGGTAACGCAATCGTCGCACAGTCAGGTGGTCCTACTGTTGCAATTAATGCCAGTCTTGCTGGTGTCATCGAGGGAGCACTTGCCTCAAAATACGATAATATCTACGGTTCCTTAAATGGAATTCTCGGTATCAAAGATGATAACGTCATCGACCTTGGAAAAATCGCAAATTCAGATCCAAACTTTATTAAACAACTTAAAACAACACCTGCTATGTTTTTAGGTTCATGCCGCTTTAAGCTACCTAGTGTTGAGTCAAATGACCCTATTTACAAGCATCTTTTCGAGCAGTTCGATAAGTACAATATCGACGCATTTTTCTACATCGGCGGAAATGATTCTATGGATACCGTTGATAAGCTTTCTGCATACGCAAAACAAATCGATTCACACATCAGATTTATTGGAGTCCCTAAAACAATTGATAATGACCTTTGTGTCACAGACCATACACCAGGTTTTGGTTCGGCAGCTAAATACATCGCTACTACCACAATGGAAGTAGTATACGACGCTAAGATTTACAATTCACCTAGCGTAACTATCATCGAAGTAATGGGACGTGATGCAGGATGGCTTACAGCAGCTACATCACTTGCCAGAAACGAATACTGTGCAGGCCCAGATTTAATTTACTTACCTGAGGTTCCATTTAACACAGAGATTTTTGTTAACGATTTGTCTCGTCTTCTTAAGGAAAAGACAAACATCGTTGTTGCAGTTTCAGAGGGGATTCGTGATGCAGCAGGAGAATATATCTCAGCATCAACAGGAACACTTGATAACTTTGGACATGCCCAGCTTTCGGGTGCTGGAAAGACACTTGAATATCTTGTAAAGGACAGACTTGGTTGCAAGTGCCGTTCTATCGAGGTAAACGTACTTCAGCGTGCAGCTGCTCACATGTGCTCGCTTACGGATATCGAAGAATCTGTAGAGCTTGGTAAGCATGGAGTTAAGTATGCTGAGGATGGAGTTACAGGTGCGATGGTTATCTTAAAGCGCACAAGCAACGCGCCATATACTGTTGAATACGATTACGCCAAGATACATGATATTGCTAATGAAGCAAAGGAAGTGCCTAAGGAGTGGATTAATTCAACTCACAATTGGGTTACGGATGAAATGATTGAATACTTAAAGCCTTTGGTTATCGGAGAGCCAAAGCTTGAATATAAAGATGGATTACCTGTATATGTGACAATGTAAAAAAAGGCTTCCCCCAAAGGGGGAAGCTGTCACCGAAGGTGACTGATGAGGGCTGTGTCTACAAATGCCCCTCATCAGTTATTTTTTTACAATTCTCTAGATTTATCAATACAAACCCTTTCAGCTTCAATAACCGCATTTCTAAAGCCAAGTGCTTCAAGTGTTGCAACAGCCTCAATAGTAGTGCCACCTGGTGAGCAAACCTGATCCTTAAGTACGCCAGGATGTTCACCTGTTTCAAGAACCATTTTGGCAGAACCAAGAACGGCCTGTGCTGCGAATTTGTAAGCTTGTGCACGAGGCATGCCTTCTGCTACGGCACCATCTGCCAGTGCCTCTATAAACATAAATACATAGGCAGGTGAAGAACCGCTGATTCCTACAACTGCATCCTGAAGTCTTTCAGGAACAATCTCAGCCTTTCCGAAGGATTCGAAAAGCTTTAGTATATCTGTTGCTTCCTCGTCAGATACCAGTTCGTTAGGGCTAAGAGCGCTCATGGCCTCGCCAACAAGGGCAGGAGTGTTAGGCATTACACGAATAAGCTTAAGCTTCTTGCCAAACAGCTCTGAAAGCTTTTCAAGCGACTGGCCTGCAGCGATGCTTACAACAATCTTATTGTTAAAATCCATATCCTTGATGCCATCAATTACATGTGCTAAATACTGAGGCTTAACTGCTAAAAATACGATATCAGCAAATTCAACAGCATCTCTATTGTTAGTGCTGGTCTTTACACCAAAATCTTCGCTAACTTTATCAAGAGCAGCCTGGAAAATATCACTGGCCATCACATCCTCTGCATCTACCATACCGGCAGAAATAATTCCACCCATCATGGCAGAACCCATGTTACCTGTTCCAATAAAACCGATTTTCATTTTAGTCAATACCTCCTACTTTGCTATTATTTGTACTGAATTATAAAATATCGAATAATCCCTGTATAACATCTATTATATTTTGCATTTCATTTAGTGGTAAAGTCCCAAGTTTTTTATAGAAACGTGTATTTAAATCAATATATCTTAGCTGTTCTGTAATAAGTAAATCTTTAGAAAATGAATTTTTAATATGAGTGACAGATTCGCTAAAGTTGTTACTTAAAGGAATCACAATGCAAACTTCATTTTCATTAATTATATCACGGCTAACAACTAATAAATGGTTTTTTATGCCTTCAACTTTAATAATTTCTCCTTGGCTTACCACAACTCACTACCTCGGCTTTCTCCCCACTCTATCTCATGACCAAAAGAAAGCTGTAATCCTGTCTCATCCATTCTTTCTTCAAGCGTCTTATGCGTAAATTGTTTTTTGGCAGGTTGTAGAGTTAATTTACCATTATCAATAACAGCATCCAATGCATCGCCTATTTTAGCATTCATTAATTCCATGATTTCTTTTGGCAAAATAATCCCCTGACTATTTCCCCATTTTTTAATGGAAACTTGCATATCGCTCCTCCTATAGTTATACAATGTATATACTACATTGTACACGCTATGCATTCATAAGTAAATAAAGAAAGCATCATTGCTGATGCTAATTAAAAATCTCTATTTTGTTGTTGGTGTTTAATGATATTACTATCTAGTCAAAGGTTTTTTATGTGAGATAGTAGTGCTTGAATGGATATTTACTATCTGGATTGCATTTTTTTGTTACAGATAGTAAATGATTATGGTGTTATTACTATCTGTATAAAGATTTTATTATACAGGTAGTAATTGTTAATTAATGTGTTACTATCTATTTTTTGTTTTTCACGTCAGATAGTAATTATGCTATATCATACTACTATCTACTGACAAATATTTTTTGTAGATAGTAAGTTTAAGAATTTACACTACTATCTGAAATTGTTTTTTTATTGTTAGGTAGTAGAATTCTTGTTAATGACATGGTTAGATATCAGATTATATTACATTCAACCACAATCTGCTTAAATCGCGCTCCTCCAGCAAAGTGAGAGCGTGTCTAGCCTTAGAGTATTGAATTCTGCTGATTGAAATAATATAAAACTGACGAGCACCATTGTATTTTCTGCGAAGGAAAAATGGAATGGGCTGGAAAGATTTAGAAAACGCTACTGACTGCTCTAAAAGCAAATCAGATGTGCGATTAGATACCTGTCTGTTAGTTGTACGGCATAATACCACATCTTTACAAACATTTTTAGATAGTTTTGGTTTCTTTCTCATAATACATTATCCTAACTAGCTTCTAAAAAAGCTTGTTGATTCATCCCTACACTAATACGTTAGCAAATATAACTATTTATAGCAATAGTATTCACAATAAAATCATCTTTTTTAAAGCCATAGATTGTAGTAAAATATGTCCCATAGAGAATAATTAATTACAGATTAGAAAAGAGGTTTTATATGTACGATTTAACAGGAAAAACAATATTAGAAATAAAAGAATATGTTAATTCTCTCAGCAACGAGGAATTAGATAAGTTTATCGACGAGGTGGATTTTGCAGATTATGACTTCGATTTAGAGGCTCTTGATTTGCTCACAAGCTCACGTCTTTACGACTACATTCAGTACTCACACAATGGAGAGGCTACTATATCATTTGACTAATTGGGAGGATTATAATGGTTAGTAAGAAGCAGAAGTTCTTAACAGTCATACTTGTAATAGTTCTTGCTATAGTTATTGTTGGCGGAGTTTTTGGAATCAGCTTTGTTAAGGGCAGGGTTACTTTCCCTTGGCAGCTTCAAAATAGCGAAGCTAAAACTGAACAGGTGAAGGAGCCTGCAAAGGAAGAGCCTAAGCTTGTAATAAAGGAAAAGAAACAGGACGAGTCCGCCAAAAAGGAACAAGAGCTTAAGAAAGCCAAAGAAGAAGCAGAGGCAGCTGTAGAAAAAGAAACAGAAAAAACTGAAGAAGAGCCTGTTGATAATCTTCTTAACGATATGAAGCTTAAATATTATGGCAAGCTTGCTGTTGAGGATTCTCATCTTGTAGATGCAGATGGCCATGAGGTTCTTCTTATGGGCGTCAGCACTCATGGAATTAACTGGTATCCAGAATATGCTTCAGCAGAGACTCTCAAATCCTTAAGAGATACCTGGGGCATCAATGTCATCAGACTTGCTATGTACACAAGCGACTATAATGGTTATTGTGTGGCAGGTAAGGAAAACCAGGAAAAGCTTAAGGATATTATTGATGATGCAGTAGAAGCTGCAACTGATAACGATATGTATGTCATTATTGACTGGCACACATTAAATGATGCAGACCCTAACGAATATAAGGCTGATGCTATTCAGTTCTTCGGTGAAATGGTGCGCAAATACAAGGATAACGAGAATGTTATCTACGAAATTTGTAACGAACCAAATGGAGATACCACTTGGAATGACGTTAGAAGATACGCTAACGAGGTTATTCCGGTCATCAGAAATGTTGATAAGGATGCTATCATTTTAGTGGGAACACCTAAGTGGGCTACCGATTTAGATTCAGTTTTAGATAAACCACTTGATTTTGATAATATCATGTACACATATCATTTTTATGCAGGCACTCATCATAAAGCTGAAAGAAACGCTCTTAGAGATGCGTTGGATGAAGGTCTTCCAGTTTTCATTTCAGAGTATGGTTTGGTAGATGCTGATGGAGATGGAGACTTGAATGATAAAGAGGCTGATTATTGGTATGATATGATTCGCAAGGAATATGGTGTATCTTCTTGCATGTGGAATCTTTCAAACAAGGATGAAGGTTCTGCCATGATCAATGCTGATTGTGATAAGCTTTCAGATTTTACAGAAGAAGACCTTTCTGAATCAGCAATGTGGTTGATTGATCAAATTTCACAGCTTAAGCACAGTGATTTAGAAGAAGGTGTGGATTGGATCACACCTGAGAATAATAATAGATAGGAGATATTTAGCAATGACAACTAATGAGAAAATCGCAGCTTTGCGTGATTTAATGAAAGAGAGAGGTATCGATATGTACCTCATCCCAACAGACGATTTTCATTCATCAGAATATGTAGGAGAGCATTTTAAGGCACGTAGCTTTATTACAGGATTTACAGGTTCAGCTGGTACAGCTGTAATCACACTTACAGAGGCACATCTTTGGGCAGATGGCAGATATTTCGTTCAGGCTGCAAAGCAGATTGCTGGTTCAGAGGTAATCTTAGAGCGCATGGGCGAGCCAAACGTTCCAGAGGTTAACGAATTTATCGAAAACAATTTCCCATCAGGCGGTTGCCTTGGCTTTGACGGCAGATGCGTTTCAGCTAAGAATGCTGCAAAATATTTTGAAATTGCGCAGGAAAAGGGCGGCGAGCTTGCTACAACAGAAGATTTAGTAGATATGATTTGGGAGGACAGACCTGCACTTCCAAAGGCTACTACATGGGTACTTGCAGACGAATTCTCTGGCGAGACTATGCAGTCAAAGGTAAGCCGCATCAGAGAAGAGATGAAAAAGAAAAAGGCAGATGCACATCTTATTACATGCCTTTACGATATTGCTTACATCATGAACCTTAGAGGAAATGATATCGACAACGTACCAGTTTTCCTTTCATTCCTTCTTATTACAGACGATAGCATCATTTTATTTACAGATACAACAAACTGGCCAGAGGAGGCTATGAGCTACCTCAACGAAAACGGCGTTAAGCTTTATCCATACGATATGGTATATCACTACATGCAGAGCGCTGATATGGCAGATAGAAGAGTACTTCTTGACGAGAGCATTGTTAACTACAACCTTGTTAAGGCTCTTAAGGGCTCAGCTAAGATTATCGATGGAAAGAACCCATCAGAGCTTATGCGTGCTATCAAGAACGAAACAGAAATCAAGAACACACGCATTGCCCACATTAAGGATGGCGTAGCTTGTACAAAGGCTATCAAATACATCAAGGAAAACGTTGGCAAGATTCCAATGACAGAAATCACAGCTTCTGACTACTACGAGGCTAGACGTAAGGAGCAGGAAAACTATGTGGACCTTTCATTTGGCACTATTTCTGCTTACGGACCAAACGCTGCAATGATGCATTACAGTGCAAAGGCTGGTTCTGAAGCAACCCTTAAGCCAGAGGGATTTTTGCTTGTTGATTCAGGAGCCCACTACCTTGAGGGTACTACAGATATCACTAGAACTATCGCACTTGGCGAGCTTACACAGCAGATGAAGGAATACTATACAGTAGTTCTTCGTTGCCACTTAAGACTTATGGCTGCAAACTTCCCTAAGGGAGCTACAGGAGCAAACCTTGACATCCTTTCACGTGGACCAGTTTGGGATATGGGACTTGATTACAGATGTGGTACAGGCCACGGTGTAGGTCACATCCTTAACGTACACGAAGGACCTAACAACTTCCGTTGGAGAACTGTTAATGGTGGACCATCAGCAGAAATCCAGCCAGGCATGATCACAACAGATGAGCCAGGTCTTTACATTGAAGACGGCTTCGGTATCCGTATCGAAAACGAACTCCTTTGCGTACCAGGCGAGACTACAGAATACGGCGAGTTCCGTCATTTCGAAGCAATCACATACTGCCCATACGAATTGGATGCAGTTATTCCAGAGATGCTTACAGAATACGAAAAGAAGACTCTTAACGACTACCACGCAATGGTTCGCGAAACACTCAAGCCATACCTCACCGACGAGGAAAACGCATGGCTCGCTAAGGAAACACGTGAGATATAAAATACTAGGTTGTATTAGGTACATCTAAACACAAGCTTGTAGTGAACAAGCACTAAATGTTTTGAACGAAGCATCCTAGCTGAGTGAAAAATATTTAGGGCTTGTTCACGTAACAAGCGTAAAATTTAGAAAGACTAGGACTAATGTTATGAAATTACTTTTAATGGATGGACATAGTATTGCAAACAGGGCTTTTTATGGAGTCCCAGACCTTACAAATAGCGCCGGAGAACACACCGGCGCCATTTTTGGTTTCTTGAATATGATGTTCAAATTTATAGAGGATGAGCAGCCAGATAATTTTGCTGTTGCATTCGATGTACATGCACCAACCTTCCGTCACAAGATGTTTGATGCATACAAGGGCACACGTAAGCCTATGCTTCCAGAGCTTAAGGAGCAGATTCCACGTATCCAGGAAATGCTTAAAGCTATGGGAGTTCCAGTTATTACTTTGGAGGGCTGGGAAGCTGATGATATCCTTGGTACTCTTTCTAGAATGGGAGAGGAAAAGGGCTTTGATGTCACTATCGTATCAGGAGATAGAGATTTACTTCAGCTTGCCACTGAAAAGGTTAAAATCTCCATTCCAAAGACTAAAAAGACAGGAACAGAAATAGAACAGTATTACGCTAAGGATGTACAGGCTCTTTACGGAGTTACTCCAAAGCAGTTTATCGATATTAAAGCTCTTATGGGTGATGCTTCAGATAACATCCCTGGTGTTGAGGGAATCGGTGAAAAGACAGCATCTGCCCTTATTCAGAAATATGGCTCTATCGAGGAGTGCTACGCTCATGTAGAAGAGCTGAAGCCACCTAGAGCTTCAAAGAATCTTGCAGCCCAGTGGGATATTGCAGTTCTTTCAAAGGAGCTTGCTACTATTAATCTTCAGGCACCAATAGAGCTTAAGGAAGGCTGTACAAAGCTTGAAAACATATTTACAGAAGAGGCATATCTTCTTTGCAAGAGATACGAGCTTAAAAAGCTTTTACCTAGATTTGAAAGCACTACCACAGAAAAGGTGCAGGATACCACTTCTGAAACCTTTAAGAGGATATCTGACCTTGGTGATGTGGAAAACTTCTTTTCAGATTTAAAGAAAAGTGGAAAAGCCTTCATCGGCGCTAGCATTATGGCAGGCTCAGATAAAACTATAAAGGGTGTAGCACTTTCTGTAGGAGATTCTACTATTTATATAGATTGCGCAGGCTTTATCACACCTGATTACGTTGCACACAAGCTTATGGAGGTAAGTGCAGCAGATGTAAGGCTTTGCTTCTGGGATTTAAAGAATGCCATGCATTTAATCTACAACCTTCTTGGTGATTCTGAGAAGCAGGCTGTTGAAGAAAAAGGTGGTAAGGCAGTCATTTTCCCATCAGCTTGTGATGTGACAGTGGCAGCATATCTACACAATCCTACTAAAAATGATTACACAGCAGATGATGTGGCTAGCGAAGTGCTTTCCATCATCATTCCAGCTGCGGCAGATTTATTTGGCAAGAAAAAGCTTGAAGCAGCCTTAGAGGACGACAGCATGCTTGAGGCTGTAACTACCTACGCTTGTTACAATGCTTATGTAGCTTACGCCGCTTTTGAAAAGGTTATTGCAGAAATAAAGGAAGAGGGCATGCTCAAGATTTACGATGAAATCGAGCTTCCTTTAGTATATACCTTGTTTGATATGGAAATTGCAGGAATTGCCATGGATGCCAAGGCTTTGGCTGAATTTGGTGATAAGCTTGCGGTTAGAATAGCAGAGCTTGAAAAAAATATTTATGAGCAGGCAGGGGAACAGTTTAACATTAATTCTCCAAAGCAGCTTGGAATCGTACTTTTTGAGAAGCTTGGAATTCAGGGAGGTAAAAAAACAAAGACAGGTTATTCTACAGCTGCTGATGTTTTGGAAGAACTTTCCTCTACAAATCCAATAATATGTGATATATTAGAGTATAGACAGCTAGCAAAGCTAAAAAGCACATACGCTGATGGCCTTGCAAATTGCGTAGATTCAGATGGCAGAGTTCGTTCTACTTTCATGCAGACTGTAACTGCAACAGGGCGAATCAGCTCTACCGAGCCTAATCTTCAGAACATTCCAATCAGAATGGAACTTGGTAAGGAGATTAGAAAGGTATTCCATCCGAAGGAGGGTTATGTTTTCTTAGACGCGGATTACTCTCAGATTGAGCTTAGGGTGTTGGCACATATGTCTGGTGACGACAATCTGATAGGTGCGTTTAAGGCAGGACAGGACATTCACCGCTCCACAGCCTCACTTGTGTTTTCAACACCGTTTGAAGAGGTTACGGATTTGCAGCGTCGTAGGGCAAAGGCCGTTAATTTCGGTATTGTTTATGGCATTAGTGCATTTGGTCTTGCTAAAGATATAGATGTAAGCAGGGGTGAAGCACAGGAATACATTGATAATTACTTTTTGGCATATCCAAAAATGCATGTATTTCTAGAGGGCTTAAAGGCTGAAGGTAAAGAAAAGGGCTATGTAACTACCATGTATGGCAGACGTCGTCCGATTCCAGAACTTTCATCCTCAAACTTTATGACAAGACAGTTTGGTGAGAGAGTGGCGATGAATTCCCCTATACAGGGCACAGCTGCTGATATTATCAAGATTGCCATGGTCAGAGTACATGATAGACTGCTTAGTGAGCATCTACACTCTAAGCTGTTATTACAGGTCCACGATGAGCTGTTGGTTGAAACCTTGGAATCGGAACGTTCCCAGGTAGAGAAGCTTATTCGCGAGGAAATGGAGAACGCAGCAGCCCTTTCAGTAAAACTAGAAATAGATATGAATGCTGGAAATAACTGGGCTGAGGCTCATTAAAAAGTAGAAAAGGAGAAAAAAAGAGTTATGTTCCCAAGACAAGAAATCAAATCAAATGCAAAAGCAGCACTTAAGGCTAACTATTGGCCAGTAATTGGTATCCTATTATTAGGATCAATCCTTAGCGGTGTTATCATTGGAGTAGCACAGATTCCAAGTACTGTAGCTACAGTTCAGGCTTCACTTGCAGGAGTAGATTACGTACCAACAACATCATTATTCACATCATGCTTATCAATTGTGGGTGGCTTAATTTCAATGTTATTTGAAGTTGGTATTGCACGTTTTGCATACAGAGTTTACAGAGGAGATGCTCCAGAGGTTGGCGATTTATTCGCAGCTTTCAAGGATGGTAACTTTGGTAGAGTATTAGGTGGTATGATCTTAGTAGGTATCTATACTTTCCTTTGGTCTTTACTTTTCATCATTCCTGGTATTGTTAAGGCTTATCAGTATTCAATGATGCCATACCTTCTTATTGACAGACCAGACCTTTCAATCAAGGAGTGCTTCGCAATGTCTAAGCAGATGACATCAGGCTTCAAGTGGAGCTTATTCGTACTTGAGTTAAGCTTCATTGGATGGGCAATCCTTGCTGTATTTACATTAGGTATTCTTGATATCTTCTTCGTAACACCTTACCTTACACTTGCTATGGGTGGTGCATACGATTACTTAAAGAGAACTAGAATGGAAACAACTGCTGAGACAACAGAAACAGCAGAGTAAAAGGTAATTTAACAATTAATATGAAATTTATTGGAATTACAGGGGGCATCGGCGCTGGCAAAAGCACGGTGCTCTCTTTACTAAAAGAAAATTTTAATTGCAGGATTTTACTTGCAGATGAAGTGGCTGCCCAGCTCATGATGGCAGGCACACAATGCTTTGAGGCAGTGGTAGGTCTTCCATGGCCTGAGAGCATTGTAGGAACTGACGGACAGATTAATCGTCCACTTATGGCAAAGCTTATGTTTGCAGATGATAATCTTAGGGAGTCGGTGAATGGTATAGTGCACCCAGCAGTAGAAAGGGAAGTACTAAATCAAGTAGAGGAAGAACGAAAAAAGCACAATATAGAGTATTTTTTCTTTGAAGCTGCATTGCTCATAGAATGTGGATATGGTAAACTTGTTGATGAGATGTGGTATATATATGCCGATGAAGAAATAAGGACAAAACGCCTTATGGAATCAAGAGGCTATGGGGTTGAAAGAATAAAAAATACTATCATGTCTCAACGTAGCGATGCATCCTTTAGAGAGCATGCAGATAGGATTATTGATAATAGCGGGGATAAGGAATCTACCTTAGCTCAGCTTAAGACCATATTGTCAGATTAATAATTTCCGAGGAGTGTAGTTTATGGAGACGAAGGATATTGTATTTGGGTTAGATATCGGTACCAGAAATGTCATTGGTACAGTAGGATATCTAGATGGGGATGAATTTCATGTTATCGCGCAGGACTTAAAAGAGCACGATACACGTGCTATGCTTGACGGACAGATTCACGACATAGGCCGTGTAGGCGCTACCTGTGATGATGTTAAAAAGGCTCTTGAGGCCAAAACAGGCTTTACACTTTCTGAAGTATGTATAGCTGCTGCTGGTCGTGTACTTCGTACAGTCACCACCCACGTGGAGCTTGAGTACCCAGAAGAAACAGTTGTTACTGGCGAGGATTTGCACACCCTTGATATGATGGGCATCGAGCAGGCCGGTAAGGAAATCAAGGGCGAAGAAGATAAAAAATACAAATTTTTCTGTGTAGGCTATTCTACAGTTAAATATTATTTGAATGGTGATGTGTTCACTTCACTTGAAGACCATAAGGCAGATGTTATCGGGGAGGATATTATCGTAACCTTCCTTCCAGAGGATGTTGTAGATGGTCTTTATGCTGCTGTTGGCAAGGCAGACCTTTCGGTTGCCAATCTTACCTTGGAGCCTATTGCAGCTATCAATGTTGCCATTCCTCAGAATTTCCGCATGCTTAATATAGCACTTGTGGATGTAGGCGCAGGTACCTCCGATATCTGTGTCACCAGAGATGGAAGCATCATTGCTTACGGCATGATTCCTATGGCGGGCGATGAGCTTACAGAGGTTTTAGTTCACGAATTTTTAGTAGACTTTGCCACAGCTGAAAACATCAAGCGTGCATCTACTAAGGGTGGAGAAATCACTTACGAGGATATTATGGGCATCAGCCATACCATCAAATCAGAGGATGTATGGAAGCTCACAGATCCAATCATGGAAAAAATTGCAGGAGAAGTTTCTGCCAAGATTCAGGAGCTTAACGGTGGCAAATCTGTATCAGCAGCCTTTGTAGTAGGTGGCGGTGGCAAAATTCACGGCTTTACAGAAGCTTTGGCAAAGGACTTAAAAATCATGCCAGAGCGTGTAGCCCTTCGTGGCGAGGAAGTCATGAAGAACATTATTTTTGAGGAAGAGGATGTTGTAAAGGATTCACTTCTTGTTACACCTATTGGCATCTGCCTCAATTACTACGAAACAAAGAACAACTTTATCATGATTCACTTCAACGGTGAGATGATGAAATTATATGATAATGGTCAGCTTACAATTGTGGATGCTGCTATGCAGGCAGGCTTTTCAGCCGACCAGCTCTTCCCTAGAAGAGGCCGCGAGGTTAATTTCACGGTTAACGGAGTAGCCCGCATGATTCGCGGAACAGAGGGTGAATCAGCTGTTGTCACAATGAATGGCAGGACAGTGGGTATTAACACACCTCTTGAATTCAACGCGGATGTTACACTTGTTCCATCTACAGTTGGCGAAGGCGGCACAGGCACAATTGCTGATTTATCGGAATTCACTACAGATTATCTGTACTTTACAGTTTGTGGTCACAGGGTTAAATGCCCTAAGTTTGTAGAGGTTAACGGCTCCATGGAGCCACCTACCTACGTTATCAAGGAAGGTGATGTGATTGAAACACGTCCTTTCTATACAGTTGGCCAGTTAGCAGAATTCATGGATGTTACTATAGATGACAGATATGAAATTCTTGTAAATAATCGTCCATCAGGCTACGATTCTCTAGTTTATGAGAACTTTGTAATTGATTGGACCACCACATCACAGGTTTCCTACGAAGGAGATTATATTGTAGATGATGGGGAAGGATTGCCAGAGGATTATCAGGCACCTGAATTAGAGGAAGCACCTGTTAAGGATGCAAGAACAAAGATTAAGATTGAGACAGTGGATTTGCCAGTTAAAATCAATGGCAAGAACATGGTACTGTCAGGCAAGAAGGACTACATTTTCGTAGACATCTATAATGTTATCGATTTCGATCCTAACGCAGGAAACGGCAGACCGCTTATCATCCGAATAAACGGTGAGAAATGCGGTTATTCTGATGAACTTCACGCTAATGATGAGGTGGAGTGTTTCTGGAAGGATGCCAATTAAATAAATATTTTAGTTAGAAAGATTATAGTTATAATGGATTTTTTTAGTATTGCAAGTGGTAGTAGCGGAAATTGTATTTGCGTAGGCGATGACCACACACATGTAATGATTGACGCAGGAATTTCTGGAAAGCGCATAGAGGCTGGTATGAACACCTATGATTACACAACAGCCGATATGAATGGCCTTTTAGTAACTCACGAGCATTCTGACCACGTGTCAGGCCTTGGTGTTATTTCTCGCAAATATCATATTCCAATTTATGCTACCGCTGGCACTATTCGTGCTATTCGTTCAATGAAAAGTTTGGGGGCTATCGATGATAGCCTCTTTCATGTTATAAAGCCAGATGAGAGCTTTACTCTTGGTACTCTTACCATTCATCCATTTCATATCAGCCACGACGCGGCTGATCCAGTTGCATATCGTATAGAAAATGATAAATCAAAGGTTGCAGTCTGCACTGACTTAGGGTATTATGACAGCAACATAATTGATAACCTTACAGGCCTTGATGCAATGCTGCTTGAAGCGAACCATGATATTCACATGCTGGAGGTGGGAGCATATCCTTATCCACTAAAGCAAAGAATATTAGGAGACTACGGACATTTATCAAACGAAGCCAGCGGTAAGCTGCTTAGTCAGGTACTTCACGATGATGTGAAACACGTTTTCTTAGGGCACCTAAGCCACGAAAACAACTACCCAGACCTGGCATACGAAACCGTACGTCTCGAAGTAACGATGGACAAAGCTACACCATATTCTGGCGCAGACTTCAACATCACCGTAGCTTCCCGCAGCGAGGTATCCGAACGCGTGGTACTGTAAGAAAAGGAAGGAGAAACGATGGAGAATAAGGTTATTATTACAGTTGTAGGTAAGGATACAGTGGGAATTATTGCCCGTATCTGTACATATTTGGCAGACAATGGGGTTAATGTCCTGGACATTACTCAGACTATTGTAAAGGGCTTCTTTAACATGATGATGATTGTGGATATTAACGCAGCCACAACAAGCTTCGGTGATCTTCAAAGCGAATTGGAAAAGCTCGGGGACGAAATCGGCGTTCAGGTAAAGGCTCAGAAGGAAGAGATTTTCGAAAAGATGCACAGATTATAAAGGCTTCCCCTTGAGGGGAAGCTGTCACCGTAGGTGACTGATGAGGTGTTGTTAATAAACTAGGAGAATAATCATGGTAAACATAAAAGAAGTCATCGAGACAAATAAGATGGTAGAGGAGCAGACACTTGATGTCCGCACAATCACCATTGGTATCAGCTTGTTAGAATGCATTGATGCAGATTTAAAGCTATTAAATGAAAAGATTTATAACCGTATCACTACAGTTGCCAAGGACCTTGATAAGGTAGCCAAGGAAATTGAAAGAGACTACGGTATTCCTATTGTAAATAGACGTATCTCAGTAACTCCTATAGCACTTATAGGTGGGGCAGCCTGCAAGACTCCAGAGGATTTTGTTGGAATTGCTCACACACTTGATAAGGCAGCAGAAGCCGTAGGAGCTAATCTTATTGGTGGCTATTCAGCACTAGTTTCAAAGGGTATGACAACTGCAGATGAAATGCTTATTCGTTCTATTCCACAGGCTTTATGTGAGACTAGTAGAGTATGTAGTTCTGTGAACCTTGCTTCCACAAAGACAGGTATCAATATGGATGCAGTTCGTTTGATGGGAGACATTCTTCTTCAGGTTGCAGACCGTTCAAAGGATAGAGATTCAGTAGATTGTATGAAGCTTGTAGTATTCTGCAACGCTCCAGATGACAATCCTTTCATGGCAGGCGCCTTCCACGGCGTTACAGAGGCAGATGCAATCATCAACGTTGGTGTATCTGGTCCTGGTGTTGTTAAAAAAGCTCTTGAATCAGTTCGCGGCGAAAGCTTCGAGGTTCTTTGCGAGACTATTAAAAAGACAGCTTTCAAGGTTACTCGTGTAGGACAGCTTGTAGCACAGGAGGCTTCAAAGCGTCTTGGCATCCCATTTGGTATTATCGATTTATCACTTGCTCCAACTCCAGCTGTTGGTGATTCAGTTGCAGATATTTTATGTGAAATCGGACTTGAATATGCAGGTGCTCCTGGTACCACAGCAGCTCTTGCAATGCTCAATGATCAGGTAAAGAAGGGTGGCGTTATGGCTAGCTCTTACGTAGGTGGTCTTTCAGGTGCATTCATTCCTGTATCAGAGGATCAGGGTATGATTAATTCTGTTGAGGCTGGCGCAATCACTCTTGAAAAGCTTGAGGCTATGACTTGCGTATGTTCAGTAGGTCTTGATATGATTGCCATCCCTGGTGACACTCCAGCTACTACAATCTCAGGAATGATTGCTGATGAGATGGCACTTGGTATGGTCAACCAGAAGACAACAGCTGCTCGTCTTATCCCAGTTATCGGCAAGAGTGTTGGTGACACTGTTGAATTTGGTGGATTATTCGGTTATGCACCAATCATGCCTGTGAATAAGTTCTCTTGCGCAGACTTCATCAACAGAGAGGGACGTATTCCAGCACCAATCCATTCCTTCAAGAATTAAAAGTTTATTTCGCAGAAATTTAATATTTAGTTTATTGTATTTGATTAAAGTAATAGTTACTATTTTAGTTAGTGGCTATTACTTTTTTTATGGAGTAAAAAATGGAAAACATATTGGACTATCTCAATTGGTATAAAGATTTATCATTTGAGGTGAAGGAATTAACAGAGGTTGATAACTTCATACTGTGCAAGCTTGTTTATCTGCTTATGCCAGATGTGAAACTAGATGAGCCAAGAAGGTTCAGGGAGGTTGTTGAGGAGGTTAAGGCCTCTACAGGCATACACGGAGCCTTCTATGGAAAAGAAAGTTGGGTGGAGATTGCAGCACAGTCAAAGCGCTTCGGTGATATCTATTTGAGCAACCATATTGATGTATTGGACGAAGCCTTAAGCGCCCAGTTTGCAGCCATGACCTTTGATTTGACAGAGGATTTAAGGTTTGTGGCATATCGCGGCACAGACGACACCATGGCTGGCTGGAAGGAAGATTTTATGATTAGCTTCACCGAAACTGAAGCACAAAAGAAGGCTCTTACCTATCTTCGTGACAGCATAGATGACAAGCATCAGATAATTGTGGCGGGCCATAGCAAAGGGGCAAATCTGGCCCTGTATGCATCTACCCATATCGAGGATGAATATCAGCCTTGGATAAAATACGTATATATGAATGATGGGCCAGGCCTGTGTCCAGAGGTTTGTAATAAGGCCTGCGTTTCAAAAATCAAGGATAAGGCAAAGCGCTTTATCCCTGAATATTCTATCTTTGGAAAGCTTTTCGAGGAAACGGAAATTCCTCTTACTATAGTAAAAAGTACAGAAGAGGGCTTGATGCAGCACGATTGCTTTTCATGGGCAGTGGACCACGGTCAGCCTCTTACAGCAGAGTGCAATCAGCCTGGTAGCGTGTTTATAAATCAGGTTTTGGACCAGTGGATAGAAAGCGTTAATGATGAAAAGCGTACTACCTTTGTAAACAATCTTTTTAATTCTATAGACAAGGCTGGCATAAAAACTACAACACAGGTGGTGCAAAAAGGCCCATTTGCTATTGAAAAGATTTTAATTGAGCTTTTGTCCTTGGATAAAACCACCGTGCGAACCTTCATGAAGCTGCCACTTACCGCAGCGCTTGATAAAGCACCAGATGGAAAGAAGGCAAAAAAGGTAAAAGAAGGCATAAAGGCCAGAGAATGGTTGCCCTATGTGGGGATGATTTTAATAAGTATCGTGCTTTTTATTGTGCCAGAATACATACTTCAGGCTGGCATTAGCTTAGTGCTTTTAGCAGTGATAATATTTGAAATAGCAGTAACCATCAGACATTTGATTAAGGCAAAATGGAACCTGCAGGAGGAATCCGCCAGGGTGTATATCTGTATCATTATGATAGGAATTTATGCCATGCTTTTAGTAAAGGAAGATGCCCTGTTTTTGATAGGTAGTGTGGTTATAGGTATTTCATTTTTGGCATGGGCATACAGAAATGCCATCGCCTTTAAAAACCTGTGCAGCGAAACTGAAAAAAAGGAAAGACGATTAGAAAAGGTAAAGCTGATTGTAGAAATTGTTTTTCTAATCATTTTTGCTGGCTTTATTTTAATAGCTCCAAGAAATACATTGGCATGGTATATGGTTTTCCTTGGAATTGTGCTGTTTGTGGATGGTGTTGTGAACCTTGGAATAATTATTAATAGATACCTGAACGCGAAGCGTACTATTTAATTTTACAAAATCGAATATTGGTGATAGAATGTAAATGTATATTGATAGTTCGGAGGTATAGAATGAAAGAATATAGACAGCAGTTTTTTAAAGGGGAGAGAGCACTTTTCGCAGAGGATGGTGCAAAGATCTATGATTCTGTTTTTGATGATGGAGAATCTCCTTTAAAGGAAAGCAAGAATATAGAGGTTTACAATTCACAGTTTAAATGGAAATATCCAATGTGGTATTCAAATAATATCAACGTAACAAACTGCAACTGGTTCGAAATGGCCCGTTCAGGAGTTTGGTACACAAACAACATCACTGTAAAGGATTCTCTTATCACAGCACCTAAGAATTTCCGAAGATGTGATGGCGTAACATTAGACAATGTGGATTTAACCAATGCTGAGGAAACCTTCTGGATGTGTAAGAATATCAAGCTTAATAATGTAACTGCAAAGGGACATTATTTTGCTATGAATTCACAGGGAATCGAAATTGATAACCTTAGATTGGATGGAAACTATTCCTTTGATGGTGCCAGCAATATCACTATTCGTAATTCAGTGCTTTTATCAAAGGATGCTTTCTGGAATACAGAGAATGTTACAGTTTACGATTCTTACATTTGTGGTGAATACCTTGGCTGGAATGCGAAGAATCTTACATTTGTAAATTGTACTATCGAAAGTCTTCAGGGACTTTGCTATATTGATAATCTTACAATGAAAAACTGTAAGCTCATCAATACAACACTTGCATTTGAGTATGCTAAGAATATCGATGCTGAAATTACTAACAAGATCGACAGCGTATTTAATCCTGAAAGCGGAACAATCACAGCAGAGGAAATCGAGGAGCTGATTGTTGAAAAGGATATGGTAGACCCTTCTAAGACCAAGATTGTTTGTAATGCAGTTGGCAAGACAGAAGAAATCGTAGAATGGAGAAGAGACCGTTAATGGGAAAATATGATTTTGATACACCGGTAAATCGTCGTGGCACAGATTCACTTAAGTGGGATGTGAAGGAAAATGAGCTTCCTATGTGGGTGGCAGATATGGATTTTCAGACTGCCCCAGAAATCAGAGAAGCTATTGCAGATAGACTTGCCCATGGCGTATTTGGTTATTCGGACATAACAGATGAATGGTATCAGGCTTATCAGAGCTGGTGGAAGAATAGACATGGCTTTGAAATTGAAAGGGATTGGCTTATCTTTTCAACAGGTGTAATCCCATCTATTTCATCCATTGTTCGTAAGCTTACCACTCCAAATGAAAAGGTCATCATTCAGACACCTGTTTACAATATCTTTTTTAACAGTATTGTAAACAATGGCTGCCGACCACTTGAAAGCCCTCTTATTTACAAGGATGGTAACTACGAAATGGACCTTGCAGATTTGGAAGAAAAGATGGCAAACCCACAGGCTAGCCTTATGATTCTTTGTAATCCTCACAATCCTGTTGGAAGAATTTGGAATAAGGAAGAGCTTGCAAAGGTGGGCGAGCTTGCAAAGAAGTACGGTGTTACAGTTATTTCAGATGAAATCCACTGTGACATCACCATCCCTGGCAAGTCTTATGTACCATTTGCTTCAGTTTCAGAAATCTGCAAGGATGTGAGCATCACCTGCATCGCACCTACTAAATGCTTTAATATTGCAGGCATGCAGACATCAGCTGTTGTGGTGCCAAACCCATTCTTGCGTCACAAGGTATGGCGTGGCCTTAATACAGACGAAGTGGCAGAGCCTAATTCCTTTGCTCAGGTTGTTACTGAGGCAGCCTTTAATAGGGGCGGCCAGTGGCTTGATGAAATGCGTGAATACGTATTTACGAATCGAAAAATTGCCGAGGATTTCATTGAAAAGGAAATTCCAAAGCTTAGCATAGTTCATGGCGAGGCCACATATCTTCTTTGGATAGATATTAGCAAGCTTGGAAAAGACAGTGCAGATGTGGCTGCAGCTATTCGAGCCAAAACAGGTCTTTACATCACTGAAGGCATCGAATACGGCGAAGCCGGTCGCTATTTCCTTCGCATGAACGTAGCCTGCACCCGCGCCACACTTGAGGACGGACTTAATCGACTAAAAAACGGAATCTAAATATATGAAAAAGAAGATTAATTTACGAATCGTTGGTATTGCAATTATCGCTGTATTTGCAACTGTTATTGGAACAACAGTTATATATTATAGTTTGTTTCAGAAGCAGGTTAGGGCTGACTTGTCAATAAGTGCAAAGCTTTTAAAGGACACACGTTATTTTGAGTCGGTCAATATTGATCGTGACAAGATTGATTTATCTACAGAAAGGGATGAATTGCGTGTAACCTGGATAGCAAAAGATGGTACAGTTTTGTATGATAATGACACCTCGGCAGAGCTATTGACGAATCATAATAATAGACCTGAAATCCAGGATGCATTTAATAAGGGTGTTGGTGAAGCAGTTAGAAAATCTGACACAATGCATAAAAACACCTTTTATTATGCTGTCCGCTTGGATAATGGAACAGTCCTTAGAGTAGCTACCAATGCCCAAAGCTTACGGTCTGTTTTTCTTTCCGTGGCACCATTTATTGGGCTGATTATTCTTAGCATTATTTCTGTTTGTGTGGTGATTTCCCATCTACTCACCAAACAGTTGATTAAGCCAATTGAAGTGATGATTTCAAATTTGGAAAATTCAGATTATGAATCTCCATACAAGGAATTAGAGCCTGTTTGTGAAATGCTAAAATCACAGCATATAGATATTTTAGGTGCCGCCAAGGCCAGACAGGATTTCACGGCAAATGTATCCCATGAGCTCAAGACACCTCTTACAGCTATCTCAGGATATGCAGAGCTTTTAGAGGAGGGGATGGTCGAAACAGATAAGCAGAAGCATTTCTATAAAGAGATTCGAAAAAATGCTGACAGATTGTTTGCAATAATTAACGATATTATCCAACTATCGGAGCTAGACAGAGAGGAGCATGGCATTTCATTTGAAAAGTTTGATTTGTATGAAACTGTCGTAGAATGCGTCAATGCCCTTTCAATTAATGCCAAGCTTTCGAATATTAGCATAAATGTGGAGGGTGAATCAAAATTCATTCATGCTAACAAAGACCTTATTAAGGAGCTTGTTGAAAACCTTCTTCAAAACTCAATTAGATACAACAATCCAGGTGGAAAAGTCAGCGTACTGGTTAAAACAATAGACAATTCAACCTGCCTGATTGTACAAGATAATGGAATTGGCATCCCAGCAGTGGATCAACAAAGAGTTTTTGAGAGATTTTACAGAGTTGATAAAAGCAGATCCAAAGCAACAGGTGGAACAGGGCTGGGACTTGCCATAGTTAAACATATCGTGGAAATACATGACGCTAAAATCAAACTTGACAGCGCCCCTGGAGTAGGCACCACTATAACAGTTATTTTCTAGAACAAATAAGTTACTATTCACACAAATAAATTTAGGGGGTTGCAATTTTGCCACAGTTGTAGCATTATAGTGAAGGAAATTTTATATAGAAACGGGAGCTTGTAAACAGGCTGAGAGGAAGGTGTGACCTTCGACCGAGAACCTGATTTGGATAATGCCAACGTAGGGACGCCGATTAATTATGATATTACGCGGAAGCTATTTGAGAAATCAGGTAGCTTCCGTTTTTTTATTGGAAAATTAGGAGGAATAATGGATTTTAATAGCGAGCTTTATTTTATTACGGACAGTACACCTTATGAATTAGATGAGTTTCTATTCCGTGTAGAAGAGGCGCTAAGGGGTGGCGTTACCTTGATGCAGCTTAGGGAAAAGAATAGGACTACGAGGGAGTATATTGAGCTGGCCACAAAGGTGCATGAAATCAGCAGGAAATATAATGTGCCTCTGATTATTGATGACAGAGTGGATGTAATGCTGGCTGTTGATGCAGAAGGTGTGCATCTTGGGGCAGAGGACATGGAATGGTCCACAGCAAGAAAAATAATTGGTGACAATAAGATACTGGGGGCTACCGCCAAAAAGGTAGAGGTGGCAAAGGCAGCCTATGAAGCAGGAGCTGATTATTTGGGAGTTGGAGCAATCTATCCAACCACTACAAAGGTAAAGACAATTATTACATCAGTGGAAACCTTGAAGGATATCGTAAATGCGGTACCAATTCCTGTTAATGCTATTGGTGGATTGAATCCTTCTAACATGGATGTGCTAAAGGGAGTAAACATTGCAGGCGTATGTGCAGTGTCAGCTATTATGAAGGTTGATTCGCCAAAGCTTGCGGCAGAAAATATGCTTAAGAAGTTTAGGGAGATTAAAGGATGAAGGTAGTTTTATCAATTGCTGGAAGCGACAGCAGTGGGGGCGCAGGAATTCAGGCAGATTTAAAAACCATGACCTGCCACGGAGTCTACGGAATGACAGCCATTACTGCACTTACAGCACAAAACACACTTGGGGTAACCCAGATAGTTGAATCGTCGGTGGATTTTCTAGAAGCTCAAATAGATGCCTGCCTTAAGGATATTCCTGCAGATGCTGTAAAAATCGGCATGCTTCCATCGGCTATGCAGGTAAGAATGGTGGCAAGAAAGCTGAAGGAATATGAAGTGGAAAATATTGTTGTGGATCCTGTGATGGTGGCAACCAGCGGTAGCAAGCTGATGGAAAATTCTACACCAGCTGTTATGGCCAAGCTTCTGTTTCCAATGGCTAGGGTGATTACTCCAAATATTCCAGAGGCGGAAGCGCTTACAGGAGATAAGATAACCAGTAAGGAGACTATGGAAAAGGCTGCTAAAAAGCTGGGCTTGCAATATGGCTGCGGGGTGCTTGTAAAGGGCGGCCATAGCGTGGAGGATGCCTGTGACGTGCTTTTTGAAAAGGGCAGTATCACCTGGTTTGATGGCAAAAAAATTGCCAGTGAAAATACCCATGGAACAGGCTGCACTCTTTCAAGTGCCATTGCATCAAATCTTGCTTTAGGCTATGACCTGCAAACCTCAATCAATAGAGCTAAGGCTTATATTTCAGCAGCAATTTCAGCAGATTTAAACTTAGGTCATGGAAGTGGTCCGCTAAATCATAACGTATGGAATCATTACGGAAGGGAGGATGGCAATGCTGCAGGTTAACGGAAAAGAGTATGCGGGAGTAGGAAAAACAGTTGGAAATGTGGTCATCGAAATGAATTTCGATATAAGGACTATTGCCGTGGAGCTGAATGAAGAAATCGTATCAAAAGCTGATTATGACAGCACTACTTTAAAAGAGGGTGATGTTTTAGAGATAGTAAGCTTTGTGGGAGGCGGCTGATATGTTACCAACCAAAGAGGAATTTTACGAGGCTTTAGTAGAAAGGCATGGCAGGAAAAATCAGGAGAAATTTTCTAAGGCTACAGTGGCTATCTGCGGACTTGGAGGACTTGGTTCAAATATAGCCATCTGCCTTGCCAGAGCGGGAGTGGGCAAGCTGATTTTGATAGATTACGACAAGGTGGATGTAACAAATCTTCATCGTCAGCAGTACAAGGCCAATCAAGTGGGTATGCTTAAAACCTATGCAATGATGGAAAATCTTATGGAGATAAATCCATATCTTCAGGCAGAAGCCTATTCGATTATTTTGAATGAGAATAATCTGCAGGACATTCTGAAGGAGGCGGACATAGTATGCGAAGCCTTTGATGATGCCAGATATAAAGCAATGCTTGTTAATGAGGTTTTAGAAAAATTTGGTGAAAAATATATATTGTCCAGCTCGGGAATGGCTGGATTTGGTAGTGCAAATCTTATAACTACAAAAAAGCTTTCCGGCAGATTTTATCTGTGCGGTGACGGGGTGAGTGACGTAGAGGATGGAATCGGGCTGGTGGCAAGCCGCGTAATGGTTTGCGCCGCCCAAGAGGCCCATATGGTGCTAAGAATTTTAATGGGAGAATGTGAGCCTTAAAAGTGTGAAAGGATGAAAAAAATGGAAAACGACAAACTGGTAATTGGTGGCAAAGAATTTAACTCAAGATTTATTTTGGGCTCAGGAAAATATTCGATGAAGCTGATTGAGGCAGCAGTGAAGGATGCAGGGGCAGAGATAATAACACTTGCAGTGCGACGTACTAATACAAAGGATGAGGAAAACATTTTGGATTATATTCCAAAGAACGTAACCCTCCTTCCAAATACAAGCGGCGCAAGAGATGCTAAAGAGGCAGTAAGAATAGCCAGACTGGCAAGAGAATTGGGCTGCGGTGATTTTGTAAAAATCGAAATTATGCGAGATAGCAAATATCTTTTACCAGACAATTATGAGACCATCAAGGCCACAGAAATTTTGGCAAAGGAAGGTTTTGTGGTATTGCCTTACATGTATCCAGATTTGAATGTGGCAAGAGAGCTTGTAAATGTAGGGGCTGCAGCGGTAATGCCACTTGCTTCGCCAATCGGCTCTAACAAAGGACTTGCAACAAAGGAATTTATTCAGATTTTGATAGACGAGATTGATTTGCCAATCATTGTAGATGCAGGAATTGGCGCTCCATCTCAGGCCTGCGAGGCCATGGAAATGGGAGCGGCAGCCATCATGGCAAATACTGCACTTGCTACAGCAGGAAATCTTCCACTGATGGCATCAGCCTTTAAATCAGCTATCGAAGCAGGAAGAAATGCTTATCTCGCAGGGCTTGGCAGAGTTCTTACACGTGGAGCATCAGCATCTGATCCTTTAACAGGATTTTTGCACTAGGAGGCAGTCATGGAGAATAATTTTTTAATAGATTCAGATGAGCTGACAGAAACAGCCCTAAAAAGAAAGCATCAGCTGGAGTCGGACCCAAGCTGCAGAATCGACCACATGAAATATTTGCCAGGGATGGATGTAATCGAATCTGATGTATGCAAAAACGTGATGGCAGAAATGGAAGCCTACGATTACACCAAATACACAGCAGCAGATGTAAGACGAGCATTAGCCAAGGATAAATGCACAATAGAAGACTTCAAGGCTCTTCTTTCACCAGCGGCAGAGCCATTTTTGGAGCAGATGGCAGCAAAGGCAAAGCTTGAGACCAGCAAGCACTTCGGAAATACGGTATATCTTTTCACGCCACTTTACATAGCAAATTATTGTGAAAACTACTGCGTATACTGTGGCTTCAACTGCTACAACAAAATCAATCGTTTGAAGCTTTCAATGGAGCAGATTGAGCACGAAATGAAGGTAATTGCCGACAGTGGCATGGAAGAAATTCTTATCCTGACAGGTGAAAGCCCAGCCAAATCAGATGTGAAATATATCGGCGAGGCATGTAAGATTGCACGAAAATATTTTAGGATGGTGGGCATCGAAATCTATCCTGTAAATGTAGAGGATTACAAATATTTGCATGAATGTGGTGTTGATTATGTAACTGTTTTTCAGGAAACCTACGACACCAAAAAGTATGAGACACTACATCTGGCAGGAAATAAGCGTGTATGGCCATACAGATTTGATGCTCAGGAGAGAGCATTGATGGGAGGCATGCGAGGGGTTGCCTTTTCAGCCCTTTTAGGCCTTTCAGATTTTAGAAAGGACGCCCTTGCATCAGCACTACACGTTTACTTTTTACAGCGTAAATATCCTTATGCAGAAATGTCTTTGTCTTGCCCAAGATTAAGGCCAATTATCAACAACGAAACTATAAATCCGTTGGATGTTGGGGAAAGACAGCTTTGCCAGATACTTTGCGCATATCGAATCTTTTTGCCATTTGTAGGAATCACCGTTTCATCCAGAGAGACAGCAGAATTCAGAAATGGAATCGTCAAGATTGCAGCCACAAAGGTTTCTGCAGGGGTTTCCACAGGAATCGGCGACCACGAGGAAAAATATACTGGCAAGGAATCCGATGACAAATCAGGAGATGAGCAGTTTGAAATATCTGACGGCAGAAGCCTGATAAAAATGTATTCAGACATTGCAGATGAAGGCCTACAGCCAGTTTTCAACGATTATATATACGTTTCATAAGAGAAGGAGAAAGATTAATGAGAAATTATAAAACACAAATGGACGCTGCCCGTCAGGGGATTATTACACCTGAAATGAAGCAGGTTGCTCTAAAGGAATACCGCACACCAGAGGAAATTCGTGATTTGGTGGCAAAGGGCCAGGTGGCAATTCCTGCAAATATCAATCACAAGTGCATAAATCCAGAGGGCGTTGGCAGTATGCTTCGCACAAAAATCAACGTAAACCTTGGCGTATCACGTGACTGCAAGGATTACAATATTGAAATGGAAAAGGTTATGGCAGCTGTGGATATGGGGGCAGAGGCGATTATGGATTTGTCCAGCCACGGCAACACACAGCCTTTCAGAAAAAAGCTTGTAGAGGAATGTCCTGCCATGCTTGGAACCGTGCCAATCTATGACAGCGTAATACATTATCAGCGCGATTTGGCCACACTTACCGCCAAGGATTTCATTGATGTGGTTCGACTTCACGCTCAGGATGGAGTTGATTTTGTCACCCTTCACTGCGGAATCACACGCAAAACCATCGACCAAATCAAGAAGCACAAAAGAAAAATGAACATCGTATCACGTGGCGGTTCACTTGTATTTGCATGGATGTGCATGACAGGTGAGGAGAATCCTTTCTACGAATATTATGATGAAATACTAGACATCTGTCGTGAGTATGATGTGACAATTTCTCTTGGTGACGCATGCCGTCCAGGTTGTCTTGCAGATGCATCTGATGTATGCCAGATAGAGGAATTGGTTAGACTTGGTGAGCTTACAAAGCGTGCCTGGGAAAAGGATGTCCAGGTAATGGTTGAAGGCCCAGGGCATATGCCAATGGACGAAATTGCTGCAAACATGAAGATTCAGCAGAAGATTTGTATGGGAGCACCTTTTTATGTACTTGGACCAATCGTAACAGATATTGCACCAGGCTACGACCATATCACATCAGCTATCGGTGGTGCCATCGCAGCTCAAAACGGCGCAGCCTTCCTTTGCTACGTAACACCAGCCGAGCATTTGGCACTTCCTAATGTAGAAGATGTAAAGCAGGGAATCATTGCCTCAAAAATAGCAGCTCATGCTGCAGATATTGCAAAGCATATTCCTCACGCAATGGATCAGGATAATGCTATGGCAGAGGCCAGACAATGCTTCGATTGGGATAAGCAGTGGGAATGCTCGCTGGATTCTGAAACTGCTCAAGCCATCCGCGCCGACCGTTCACCAGAATTTGATGATACCTGCTCTATGTGCGGCAAATTCTGTGCAGTCCGCAGCATGAACAAAGCATTAGCAGGCGAGTATATTGATATATTAGGATAATTTCTATGCTGAATTTAAGCTAGAGCCTGATTATTTTTTGAATTGGATGCAATAACACTGATAAATAGAGTTTTTTGTTAAGTGAAAATTGGAATAGTTGATATCCCACTTAAAAAATGGAAAGTGTGTTAAGTGAATATAAGAAAAATAAAAATTCACTTCAAAAAGCTTAAAAATATTTATGTATAATTAAGTTTATTTCTGAAAACTATATTTTCACTTAATAAGGTGATTGAGCTTTATAAGTTTAAATCTATTATGAAGGAAATAAACTTAAGAAATTCAAAAGTTACAACTAAAAAGTTAAGTTTATAATATTTATTTTTTAATACACTTAACAGGATTTTGCATTTATAAGTGAAATTTTTATTTTGTTTAATACACTTAACTTTTAAGCGATTGTGAGATAAGTGAATTATGAATTCATCTGTTTTTCACTTAACTGCAATAGATATAAGTGACAAATGATAAAAGGAACATTATCTTAGATGTTTAAATAAGATAATGTTCCTTTATATTGTCATTAAATATAAACCTCTTTATTAATTAACAGTTTATTATTTAGCTAGGGCTTCTAAGAGTGCTACACAGTCATCCTCACTAAGGTTAGTAGAATTGATTACAATGTCGAAGTAGTCAGGTGAGCCCCATTTTCCGCCGGAGTGTGTGGTGAAGAATTTCTCACGTTTCTTGTCGAATTTCTTCATTACCTCTTCGGCTTTATCTTTTTCATTCTTTTCTACAGTGATAGAACGATCCAGTCTGTAATCATCATCAGCTGTAATGAAAACCTTTAAGCATTTTTTATCTTTAAGAATTTCGCTGGCACATCTTCCCACAAATACACAACCAGGCTGTTCAGCAGCCTCACGGATAATCTCAACCTCTGTATTATAAATCTGCTCCTCCATTGAAAGGTGCTCGTTGCCAGGAGCCTTGAAGATTGGTTTAATAGGAGTCTGCTCATCCATGCCTGATACCTGATCATAGGAAAGCCCCATGCGCTTACAGGTTTCAACTACCACACCACGGTCATATAAGCGGTAACCAAGACGTTTAGCCAGCTTATCAGCAATATTATGGCCGCCACTTCCATATTTACGTTCAATAGTAATATATTCGTACATAAAAGAGCCTCCTCTCAATAGGGTTTCGTTATAAAGTTTACATTACACCACAATATAAGATTATTATAGTAGATTTAAGAATAATCATGCGGCAATTCACTATTTTTTCATTTTTTATTCATAAGTCCTTTGGGTTTGACAAATCGAACCAAAGCAATTATTATGACAGGGTATTTAAGATTTATTTAAGGAGAGAGTATGTTAAAGCTAAGGAATAACAATAGAATCCTTGCGCTAGTAGCTATTGCAGCTACTGTTCTTGTTATGCTCTTTTCTACTGTCTTCATTGCAGAGCATGCCGTACATCATTGTGATGATGAAGCACACTGCCCAATATGTCTTGTTTTGGAGCAGTGCGAAAGCAATATCAAAAGCATTGGTGCTGGTCTTGTAGTTGCAGCAGTAGTTTATGTAATTGCATTTGCAATGAAGGATATTGAAGGCTTTATTCAAAGCCAGCCTGTTCAGGCTAGTTTAGTATCCCAAAAGGTAAGAATTGATTCTTAAAAAGGTCTATATTTTATAAATTTTATAAGGTTTTATTTTGGTATGACTTCTTGTGGGCTACTTAAGGAAAAAGCCCACAAGAACTTGGCTTCGCCAAGCAATATTTTCTTTCAGAAAATATTGGTCTATGTCCGGTTCTTGTTTTTCTGATGAAAAACAAAAACCTATATTTTTTTATAGACACGAAAGGATTAATTAAAGATGAAAATTAAAAATTTAATAGGTTTAATGGCAGCTACTGTATTTATGATGGGAGCTTTTGCAGGTTGTGGCACAAATAGCGCTGATGTTGTAGCATCAGATGCTTCAAAGGATGGCATATCTATTGTCACTACCATCTTCCCAGAGTACGATTGGGTAAAGGAAATAGCAGGGGATGCAGCAGGAGTAGAGGTTACTAATCTGCTTGATAACGGTGCAGACCTTCACAACTATCAGCCTACAGCAGAGGACATTAAGACTATTGCTACATGTGATTTATTCATATATGTTGGTGGCGAGTCTGATGAGTGGGCAGAGGATGCTATAAAGACAGCTGTAAACCCAAATCAGAAGGTAATCAACCTTATGGAAGTGCTTAAGGATAGCATTAAGGAAGAGGAAGTTGTAGAGGGTATGCAGGCTGAAGAAGAGGAAGAAGAAGGCGAGGAAGAGGTTGAGTATGACGAGCACGTATGGCTTTCTCTTAAGAATGCAGCAGTATGTGTAGATGCTATTGAAGCTGCAATGTCAGAAATTGACACAGCAAATGCCAGCACCTTCGCAGCAAATGCAGATGCCTACGTAAACGAAATCAAAAACCTTGATAATGAATATAGAGACATGGTAGACGGTGCAACAACAAAGACAGTATTATTTGGCGACCGCTTCCCATTCAGATATATGGTAGACGATTATGGCCTTGATTACTTTGCAGCATTCGTAGGCTGCTCGGCAGAAACAGAAGCAAGCTTCGAAACAATCAAATTCCTTGCAGAAAAAGTAGACGAGCTTGGCCTTAAGACAGTCCTTACTATCGAAAACTCAGACAACAAAATCGCCGACACCATTATCGCAAATACGAATTCAAAAGACGCTAATATCCTAGCCATGGATTCCATGCAGTCTACAACATCCGCAGACTACGAAAACGGCGTAACATATTTAAGCATCATGAAAAACAATCTAAACGTATTAACCGAAGCGTTAAACTAGAAATACTATAGTAATTGAAATCTAACAAATTTAGATGAGCCTGATACTGAGACTATACATAACCTTGGCAAGCGCGAGCAGGGGGGCGCCATGCCTGACCATGGGTGGGGGCCCACGCCGGCGGGCTCCCATGGTTAGGTATGGAGGGTGCCCTGCGGGAGCATGAAACACTTAAAATAGTCTCAGTATCTGGCGGACTAGAGTAATAGGAGACATTATGGCAGTATTAACAGCGAAGGAACTTGCTGTGGGTTATGACAACCAGGCAGTTCTAGACCACATCAATTTTGAAATAGAAGCGGGAGACTACTTTTGCATAGTAGGAGAAAACGGCTCTGGCAAAACCACAATGATGAAGACAATTCTAGGTTTGCAGAACCCAGTTTCGGGCACCATAGAATTTGGTGATGGGCTTATGAAAAATGAAATTGGCTATTTGCCTCAGCAGTCGGTGGCACAGAAGGATTTTCCGGCATCAGTGTTTGAAATCGTACTTTCAGGTTGCCAAAATAGCTTGGGCAAAAGATTTTTCTACACAAAGGAGCAAAAGAAGCTGGCTCTTTCTAATATCAAAAAGATGGGAATAGAGAAGCTGAAAAACAGATGTTATCGTGAGCTTTCAGGTGGTCAGCAGCAGCGAGTATTGTTGGCGCGAGCATTGTGCGCAACCAAAAAGGCAATTCTTTTGGATGAGCCAGTGGCAGGCCTGGACCCAACCGTAACGGAGGAAATGTACGAGCTAATCAAGCAGCTGAATGATGATGGCATGACAATCATAATGATTAGTCATGACCTTGCAAATGTAAGCAAGTATGCAAATAAGATTTTTGATGTGAATGAAGGAGTAGTGACATGCTAGATACATTAATAGAATATTTAAGCTTTCCTTTTGTAAGATATGCATTGATAGTGGGAGTGCTTATCGCACTTTGCTCCTCACTGCTTGGAGTTACACTGGTGCTTAAAAGATATTCCTTCATAGGAGATGGCCTTTCACATGTAGCCTTCGGCGCCCTTGCCATCGCAACAGTTTTCAATCTGACTAATAGAATGATAATAGTTCTTCCTGTCACTATCGCATTTGCGATACTTCTCCTTAGAAAGGGACAGAACACAAAGATAAAAGGAGATGCTGCAATCGCCATGCTTTCTGTTGGCGCTTTGGCATTTGGTTATATGCTGATGAATCTGTTCCCAAGCTCATCAAACGTATCAGGTGATGTGTGCACAACTTTGTTTGGCTCAATGTCAATTTTGATGCTTACAAAGACTGATGTGTGGCTTTGTGGAATTCTTGCCATAATCGTAACTATACTGTTTATCTTTTTATATAATCGCATTTTTGCAGTAACCTTCGACGAGGATTTTGCTAACGCTGTAGGCACCAAGGTAAATTTTTATAATTTGTTAATTGCTACAGTTATTGCTGTAATCATTGTCCTTGCAATGAATTTGGTGGGCTCTCTTTTGATATCAGCCTTAGTCATCTTCCCAGCACTTTCTGCAATGAGCATTCTTAAAAATTTTAAGAGCGTAACAATTTTCTCGGCAGTATCTTCTATGATATGCGCACTGCTTGGAATTCTTATTTCCATCCTTGCAGGCACGCCAGTAGGTTCTACAATCGTGGCCGCTGATGTGGTGCTATTCGGTATTTGTTTTTTGATTGGAAAAATCAGGGGGTAATTAATGAAGAAGAGATTATTAACAATTCTTTGTATAGTAGCCATGGTTATGTTGGCAGGCTGTGGAAAAGCTGGCAATGATGCTGCAGCAGAAGTGGATATTAAAAATACTTCAGTAGCTCCTGAGGAAAATCAGTCAGAAGAGGGCGAGGAAGTTGAAGCATTAGAAGAAAGTACAAAAGACCCATCAGTAGATGTAGATTTAACATCGCTGTCATCTACTATGGTTTATTCAGAAGTCTTCAATATGATGATGGAGCCAGTGGCTTATGAAGGACAGACTGTGAAGATGGACGGAAACTGCGCGATCTACACAGATGAAGAAACAGGAAATACTTACTATGCCTGTGTGGTACAGGATGCAACCCAGTGCTGCTCTCAGGGGCTTGAATTCCTTCTGGACGAAAGCCAATATGAAGCATCGGACTATCCAGTAGAAGGTGATCCAATCGTAATCAAGGGAACCTTCGCTACCTACGAAGAGAATGGTGGCACCTACATAACCATCAAGGATTCAGTTTTGGAATAATAACTATTAGGCAATTTTACACTTTAACTTGTTAAAGCGTTGTGATACAATATTCTTTATTAACAGAATGTGTTAGGAGGGATATTATGAAGAAAAGATTGCTTTCAATAATGATGGTTTTAACTCTTTCGGCTGTAATGGTTGGATGTGGTAATAAAGCAGCTTCTACAGATACTGGTGCAGATGCTTCAAACACAGAGGCTCCTGCAGATGGCAAGGTCTATAAGGTAGGCATTATTCAGTATGTAGATGATGCATCCTTGAATCAGATTGTTGCAAATGTGGAGAGTCAGCTTGATGAGCTTGGCAAGGAGAAGGGCTGCACATTTGATTATGGTAATTACTATTATAATGGTCAGGCAGATGCCACCACTATCAATCAGATAGTGACCGAGCTTATCAATGATGAGGTTGATGTGCTTGTTCCAGTAGCTACTCCTACAGCTATGATTTGCCAGTCTGCAACAGAGGATAATCAGATTCCTGTTGTGTTTGCAGCAGTATCAGACCCAGAGGCAGCAGGTCTTGTTGCATCTAATGACAAGCCAGGTGCTAACGTAACAGGTACTTCAGATGCTCTTAATACAGAGGCAGTTTTTGATTTAATTTTTGCTCAAAATAAGGATATTTCAAAGGTAGGTCTTCTTTACGACAAGAGTCAGGATGCATCAGCTGGCCCTATCAATGAGGCAAAAAAGATTCTTGATGCAGCCGGTGTTGAATATGTAGAAAAGACAGGAACCTCTAATGATGAGGTTATGCTTGCAGCCGATGCCCTTGTTGCGGCAGGCGTTGACGCAGTATTCACTCCTACTGATAACACAATCATGAAGTGCGAGCTTGCTATCTATGAGAAATTCATCGATGCAGGTATCCCACACTATTGCGGCGCTGATTCATTTGCACTTAATGGTGCTTACTTAGGATATGGCGTAAATTACGCAACACTTGGAAAAGAGACAGCTAACATGGTTGCAGAGGTGTTGGTAGATGGCAAGTCTCCAGCAGAGCTTCCAGTTAAGCTTCTTGATAATGGTACAGCTACAGTAAATACTGATACAGCAGCTGCTATCAATCTAGATTACGACAAGCTCAAGAGCATGTGCGACGGCTTCGTTGAAGTACAGACAGCGGAGGAGTTTGAGTAATGTCTAGTATTTTTACAGTTTCGATTTTTATGAGTGCATTGGAGCTAGGGTGTATATACGCCCTAGTTGCCTTGGCACTTTTTATTTCTTTCACAATTCTTAATATCGCAGATCTTACTACAGATGGATGCTTTACTTTAGGCTGTGCAGTGGGCGCAATGGTGTCTCTTGCAGGTCATCCATTTTTAGCCCTTTTTGCTGCTATGCTTGCAGGTGTTTGTGCAGGCTTTGTAACAGCTTTTCTTCAGACTAGACTTGGGGTAGAATCTATTCTTGCAGGTATCATCGTAAACACAGGATTATACACAATTAATATTGCTGTAATGGGATTTTCTTCCATTGCAAATCTTTTTGGCTGCGACACAGTATTCTCTCTTGGAAAGGATACATTAGGCGCCACATTTTTAGGAGATTGGTACAAGGTTGTAATTGTAATTGCAATCGTTGCTATCATTGCAGTTGCTCTTTGGTGGTTCCTTGGCACCACCCTTGGAATGTCCATCAGAGCCACAGGTGATAATGCTGATATGGTGAAATCATCTTCCATCAATCCAACACTTACAATCACAGTTGGACTTTGTATTGCAAATTCACTGACAGGTCTTTCTGGTGCCCTTATTGCTCAGTACCAGAAATCTGCAGATATTAATATCGGTACAGGTATGGTAACAATCGCCCTGGCATCACTTATCATCGGACAGACCTTGATTGGTAACAAGGGTAGCATTCCAAGACGTATCCTTGGAACAATCCTAGGTTCCATTTTGTATCGCTTTATTGTAGCAATTGCTTTAAGACTTTCAGTTCCAGCCGAGGCATTGAAGCTGGTTTCTGCTATAATAGTAGCTGTTGCAATCGCAACACCTTATGTAAAAAGAAAGCTCGCTCTCAAAAAGCGCGAGTTTGCCAACTATAGAGGAAATGCCAGAAAGGAAGGTGTGTAATGCTTAAAATAGATAACATATCCAAAACCTTCAATCCTGGCACAGTTAATGAAAAGACAGCCCTAAAGAATCTTAGCCTAGATTTGGCTGATGGGGATTTTGCTACTATCGTAGGTTCAAATGGTGCTGGTAAATCCACTATGTTCAACGCTATCGCAGGCACCTTCATTGTAGATGAGGGAAATATTTATCTGGATGGAGAGGACATCACCTTCAAAAAGGAATATGTGAGAAGCCAGGACATCGGTCATCTGTTCCAGGACCCATTAAAGGGCACTGCACCTCACATGACCATCGAAGAAAACATGGCACTTGCCTATCTTAGAGCATCTCATTCCACAGGAAAGCTGTTCTCAAGAATCAGCGCCAAGGACAAGGCAAAATTCAGAGAACAGTTAGCTTTACTTGGTATGGGATTAGAGGATAGAATGAAGCAGCCGGTAGGTTTACTATCAGGCGGGCAGCGTCAGGCACTGACACTTCTTATGGCCACCTTTGTAACCCCAAAGCTTTTGCTTTTGGACGAGCACACAGCGGCACTTGATCCTGCCACAGCAGAAAAGGTGTTAGAGCTCACCAAATCAATTGTTAAGGAACGAGGCATCACCTGCCTTATGGTTACCCACAATATGCATCAGGCCTTAGAGGTAGGAAACAGGACGCTGATGATGAATGCAGGACGTATTGTTTTCGATACTTCAGGCGAGGAACGTGCCTCACTTTCCGTAGCAGATTTGCTGGAAAGGTTCAAAACAAAAGCAGGCGAAGATTTAGATAATGATAGAGTACTTTTAAGTTAATCAGGAGGAATTGTAATGAAAAAGGTTGTAAAATTTGGCGGAAGTTCACTTGCAGATGCGAAGCAGTTTAAGAAGGTGGGCGACATTATCAGAGCAGATGAAAACAGAGTTTTCGTCGTTCCATCAGCTCCTGGTAAGAGAAACAGCAAGGACACAAAGGTAACAGACATGCTCATCGGCACCTACGAAGACGCATCAAAGGGCAAGGATGTTTCATCCAATCTTGCAGCTATTAAGGCTAGATATGACGAGATTATAGAGGGGCTTGAGCTTAAAAACTTTAGCCTTGATGAGGATTTTAAAAAGATTGCTGCTGATATCAAGGAAGACCTTTCATTAGACTATCTTGCAAGCCGTGGCGAATATCTTAACGGCAAAATCATGGCAGAATATTTAGGCTACGATTTTATTGATGCAAAGGATGTTATTTTCTTCAACGAGGAAGGACATCTTAATTCATACAAGACAGAAAAGGCAATGGCCAAGACACTAGAGGAGCACCCACGTGCTGTTATCCCTGGATTCTACGGATGTGGCAAGGATGGAAGAGTAAAGACCTTCTCTAGAGGTGGTTCTGATGTTACAGGTTCTATCGTTGCAGGCGCTGCAAAGGTAGATGTATACGAAAACTGGACTGACGTATCAGGCTTCTTAATCTGCGACCCAAGAATCGTAAAGAATCCAGTAGGTATGCAGACCATCACATACCGCGAGCTTCGAGAGCTTTCATACATGGGCGCATCAGTGCTTCATGAGGATGCCATCTTCCCGGTTCGTTCAGCAGGTATTCCAATCAACATCAAAAACACCAACAAGCCAGATGATGACGGAACATGGATTGTAGAAAGCACAGGTCAGCGCAACGAATACGTTATCACAGGTATCGCTGGTAAGAAGGGCTTCTGCACAGTACTTATCACAAAGTCACTTATGAACTCAGAGGTTGGCTTCTGCCGTAAGGCTCTTTCAGCCTTCGAGGACAACGGAATCAACATCGAGCACATGCCATCAGGTATCGATACCATGACAGTTGTTGTTCATGAGGATGAATTCATCAACAAGGAGCAGGCAGTTGTTTCAGCTATCCACAGAAACTGCTCACCAGATTCTATCGAAATCGAATCTGACCTTGCTCTTATCGCAGTCGTTGGACGTGGTATGAAGAGTACACGTGGTACTGCAGGTCGTATTTTTGCAGCCTTAAGTCATGCTCATGTTAATGTCCGCATGATTGACCAGGGTTCTTCCGAGCTTAACATCATCATCGGTGTTGAAAACCAGGATTTCGAAGTAGCTGTTAAGGCCATCTACGATATTTTTGTAACAACTAAGCTTTAATTATAGGTGCCTATCATAGTGAAAAAATGGTAGGCACTTGTTTTATGAATTTTACTGGAAACGTTTCCAAAAAAGAATTTATAGTGTACAATAAGAAAAAATGTTAAGGGAAGAGGGATATATTTATGGAATATGGTAAGTTTGCCGGAGCGACTGTAAATGACAATTGCGTAGCATTACAGTTTGAAAAGCAGGCTGTGAATGTGGAAATTATCACAGATGAAATTATTAGGGTTAATGTTCCTATCTGGAAGAAGGATTATAAATCTGTTGCTGTAGAAGGCAGCGTGGCTGTTCCAACAGATTTTGATGTGGAAGACCTTGAAGGAAACGCAGGAGTAAGAATCAAGACAAAGGAAGTAACCCTTGAAATTGGGGATGATTTTAAGTTCCAATTTTTAGATAGATACGGCGATGAGCTTCTTTCAAGCTTTGAGGGAGAGCGCAAGATATTTGGTGGCATATCAGAAGAAGCTCTTAATCTTTTGATTGCAGAGGGCCATCTTTTTAATGCAGACCAATTTAAAACCCACGAGGTTGAGCAGCTTTTCAAGCTAAATGCCAGCGAAAAGTTCTATGGAATGGGCGACAAGACAGGCTTTTTAAATAAGCGTGGCTACTGCTATGAAAATTGGAATTCAGATATTCCGCAGCTTCACCACGAGAACATGCCAGCACTTTACAAATCCATTCCATTTGTGATTGGCAAGGGAAGCGGCTACACCTATGGTTTGTTCTTCGATAATACCTTCCATAGCTACATGGATCTGGGCAAGGAAAGCACTGAATATTTCTGGTATGGCGCCGATGATGGTAATCTTGATTTCTATTTCATGGCAGGTGAGCGCATGACTGATATCGTGGAGCACTACACATATCTTACTGGACGTGCACCACTTCCACAGCTTTGGACACTGGGCTATCATCAGTGCAGATGGGGTTACGAAAGTGCTAAAGATATCAGACGTGTTGCAAAGGGCATGAGAGAAAATCAAATCCCTTGCGAGACAGTTCAGTACGACATTGATTACATGGATGGTTACCGTGTATTCACTTGGGATGATAAAGAATACGAGCCAGCCGGCCAGCTTATAAAGGAGCTTAGCGAGGATGGCTTCAAGGCTGTCTGCATTATTGACCCAGGCGTAAAGGTTGACAAGGGCTACAGCGTTTACGACGAAGGAATTAAAAAGGATTACTTTGCCCACGATAAGGATGGGGAGGTTTATGTAAACGAGGTTTGGCCAGGTGATGCAGTTTATCCAGATTTTGGACGTTCTGATGTACGTAAATGGTGGTCAGACAATCACAAGTTCCTTACAGATATCGGCATGCAGGGAATCTGGAACGATATGAACGAGCCTGCAAGCTTTAGAGGCCCACTTCCACTTGATGTACAGTTTTCAGTGGATGACAGACTCACTAATCATGCAGAGGCCCACAATGTATACGGTCACTACATGAGCATGGCTACCTACGAGGGAATGAAGGAGCTTACAGGCAAACGTCCACTTGTTATCACAAGAGCCTGCTATGCTGGAACTCAGAAGTATTCTGCAGTATGGACAGGAGACAATCAATCTGTTTGGCCTCATTTACAAATGCTTATCCCTCAGCTTTGCAATCTTGGAATGAGTGGCTTTACCATTGCAGGAACAGACATCGGAGGTTTTGGCGGTGATACCAAACCAGAGCTTTTATGCAGATGGATAGAAGCAGCCGTATTCTCAACCTTCTTCAGAAATCACTGCGCCAAGGGCCATAAGGACCAGGAGCCATGGAACTTTGGTCAAGAGGTTGTAGACATCTATAGAAAATACGTTAAACTTCACTATAGATTTTTGCCTTACATCTACGACCTATTATTTGAAAGCCAAATCACAGGTCTTCCAGTAATGAGACCTTTAGTTTTGCACTACGAGGATGATGAAAACACCTTCAATCTCAACGATGAATACCTTGTCGGTGAGAACATGCTGGTGGCACCAATCGTAGAGCAGGGCGCTACCAAGCGTATGGTTTATCTACCTGATGGAAATTGGATTAGCTACTGGGATGGCAAGAAATTCCAGGGCAATCAGCACATCATCGTGGATGCCCCAATCGATGTGCTTCCAATCTTCATTAAGGAAGGCAGCATCATCCCTATGTACGAAGATGTCCAGTACGTTGGCGAAAAGCCTTATGACACAGTAACTCTCCTTGTAGCTGGCGACAGCACCTGGGGTTCACACTACCAGGATAACGGCGAGGACTTTGAGTACCTGGATGGACAGTACAACCTCTACAGCTTCACTTACGAGGATGGCAAGCTGGATGTGGACATGCTTCACGAGGGCTACGGGAAATATAAGGACATTAAGGTTGAAAAGCTTTAAAACTAATAAATGAGCTAAGGCTCTGATTCGTAAATGAATCAGAGCCTTTCTTTTTTTGGAGAAAATTGTTGACAGCAACACCATAAAACGTTATATTAATGAAGATTTTTGTTATTTTATTTTTGTTTTTCACTATTCTTGCAGCACTTCGTTGCATGTTTCCGATGTTTTTTTATTGGCTTTTATGGTACTACGTCTATGTTTTGTTAATTTAAATGTTAAGACGTAGTCAAAAACTATCGTTACGTCTCGGGAGAGGTTTATGAGAACCGTAGACGTAGTTTGAAATGCACCCAAAAGAGAGCTTACGTCTTATTCTATCCCAAAGGATAAATTAGACGTAGTAGTATAGGCCTGCCTACGTCTTGCGATACGATTGTAGATGATTTAGACGTAGTGGGATGAAATTTGTAAATAGAAAGAGTGATTTATTGGTATTAAATAAAGATTATGTGGAGCAACAGCTCAAAGAACTAAGGCTTCTCCTTAAAGAATCTGATAAGAGAGTAGCAATTGGGAAGCGTCTTCCCAATATACATGTAAAGGTTTCCAAAAGTAATGGCTGTAACCAATATTATTACATTAATCCTGACACAAAAAAGCTTGTATACGTGAAAAAGGAGGATTTAATGAAGGTAGCCAGAATTATCCAAAGAGATTACAACCTTGAAGTTAACAAAACCATTAGAAAGCAGATAGGTAAACTTGAGAAATTCATAGCTAATTACGATTTTGATGCTATTGATAAGGTTTATGAAAAAATGCCAGCAGCTAGGCAGCAGCTTACAAATCCAATTGTTCTGAACGATGAGCAATATGTATTGAAATGGCGAGCAGAGCATCCTGCAATGCAGAATACATTTCCAGTGGAGGGAAAATATAAGACTAATCGCGGTGAATTAGTTAGATCGAAATCAGAAAAAATCATTGCAGATACTTTAGATAGATATGGAATTCCCTATCAATACGAACCTTTTCTTGAATTAGGAAATAGCGCTGTTTATCCTGATTTTGCTGTATTGAATTTGAAAAAGCGAAAGACCTTGTACTGGGAGCATTTAGGAATTGTTTCTGAAAATGATTATGCTAAAAAGAACTTTAAAAAGCTTCAGATGTATGAGAAGAATGGTTATTATCTTGGGACAAACCTGATTATTACAATGGAGTCTGATATGGTGATGCTTGATATAAAAAATGTAGAGGAGAAAATTAATGAATTATTATTATAATTATATTTGTTTAATACAGAAATTCCATACTGAAAGAACCGGGAAAGAATTATTATGTTATGAATGTAAATATAATTCATTCTGTTTTAAACGATGATTAAAAATCCACCGCGGTCCCAAAGCTATAGGGCCTGCAGTGGATAAAATATTTAAACACATAGATTATGATTTTCAATTGGAACTCTGTTGGCGGCCTGTTCGTAGGCGGTGTAAAGGAGTTCCAATTTTTCTTTGGTGGTATCTGGTTCGAAGCAGATATTGTATTTCTTTGGTATAAATGGTAATAGGGCTTCGCTTGATACTAAAACATTTTTTAAATTTATCTTCTTGATATCATCAGGTGATGAAACAAATAAAACATCTTCAAAGAAATCTGAGATGAAGTCTTTCTTCTCAGCATTGTTTGTATCCAGTAGGACATATTGATACTTTTCCCCAGAAAACTGCTTATTAGCGGCTGCTTTTAGTCGCTCTAGATTAGTATTTATCTGGAAGAAAAGTGGGTCGTTGATGTAGCAGTCAAGGGCAAGTAGTGGTGCAAAGTTGCAATCGCCAATTGCAGAAAAAGTGCTTTTATCTAAATCGTAGCAGATAAGTGCATCTGCCTGCCCGTAGTTTTCAAAGCGTGAAGGTGGAATCAAAAACACATCATAGTTTTTATCCCCAAGGAACTTTGTAACAGTCTTCATTACCTGCATTTCATCTGCAGCCTTTAAAACAGAATCAGTATCAGAAATAGCAAAGCCAACCTGATTTTTTCTTTTTGAAGCCAGAGCCTTTGCAGCCTGATTAGGAGAGTAGTTTAGCAGATTGATTACTTGCAAAACTCTCTTCCTTGTTTCATCAGATATTTTTAAATCAGTTCTTCCATTTACCACGTATGAAACTGTAGCTACCGAAACTCCCGCCTCTTTTGCAACATCCCTGATGGTAACTTTTTTGTTTGCCATTTCTTGCCTCCATTTAACCGTTTAATCGATTGATAAATCAATTATGGGAATCTTTTCTCCAATTGTCAATAACAACCTATTGACAGTGTAGAAAAAAGAGTGTAGTATCTAATTAATTTAAACGGTTAAGCAGGCATTAAAACGGGCTTGCTTATATTTTTACAAATTAATTTAAACGGTTAAATAACAGGAGGGTATTATTATGAAAAAAAGAATTGTGACAATGCTATTAGTAGGATGTATTGGAGTTAACGCAGTGGCTATGACAGGCTGTGGAAATAGTGAAAGCTCTGCTGCTGAGGCACAGGTGGAAGCAACAGCTGATGAGACTTCAAATCAGCACACTGTAACCTACTATGATTCAGATGGAACTACAGTCCTTGATACAAAGGTAGTAGATCACAAGGCTAATGCCGAGGATTTCACACCTGAGAAGGAGGGCTATACATTCGTAGGCTGGTTCGCAACTCCAAAGCTTACAAGAGAATTTGATTTTAGCAGAGCTATCACAGAGGATACACCACTTTACGCAGGCTTTGTAAGCTATGTTGAGGATACACGAAGCTTCGCCATCGTTGGCTCTGGCGAAAGTGAGCTTTTAAAGGAATCTAACTGGGGTGAGGTTATATCTGATGACCACAGGCTTACAAAGGAGGACAACTCTGAGGCAAACCAGTACACAATCACAGTTGAACTTCAGGAGGGTGATCAGTTCCAGTTTGCAGTAGATGAAACATGGGCAGATCAAAGAGGCTATGGCTATCTAGAGTCTGGCATGCTTGATGGCAAAACATACTTTAAAAATGCAGGCGGTCTGGGAGATACACCAGCAGAAAAATCTAACATAGAGGTTGCAGTAGCTGGTACATACACATTTACTCTTACAACTTTTCCAGGTGAGGATGTTTATGATGAAGCAGACCAGTACTACACAGAAGAAACAAAAGAAAATTTCAATTCTAATCCATACGACAAGATTACATGGACATACACCGAGTAAAGGAGATATATGAATAAACACGCATTACTACACATTCCCGAATCCAGATACTGCTTCCCATTATCAAAGGAAGAGGTTGTTATCAGACTTAGAACTGCAAAGGAAGATGCAGATGCAGGACTTAAGGTAAGGCTTATTTATGGTGTTAAATACGATTACCAGAAAGAGCGTTTTACAGTAGAGGTTCCTCGCAAATATGATGACGAGCTGTTTGCATATTACGAGATTCAGTTAAAGATAAGGGACACACGATTTGTATACATATTCGAGCTTGAGGAAAATGGAAAAAAGCAGTACTTCAGCGAGGATGGCTTAACAGACAGCTACAATTATGAAGAAAGCTATTACAATTTCTTCCAGCTACCTTACATCAATGAAAATGATGTCATGCCATTAGTTGATTGGATGCCAGGCACTGTGTTCTATCAGATTTTTATAGACAGATTTTGCATTGGGGACGAGAACAAGGATATGTCCTACATCGATATGAAGTGGGGCAGCAAGCCTACTCCAAAAAGCCATGCAGGCGGGGATCTGCGAGGAATTATTAAGCGCTTGGATTACCTGAAGGATTTAGGAATTTCGGCACTTTACCTCAATCCTATTTTCCTATCAGATTCCAACCATAAATACGATATTATCGACTACAAAAAGATTGACCCACAGTTTGGAAATAATGAAGATTTTGTGGAGCTGGTAAAAAAGGCACACAGCCTGGGTATCAGGGTGGTGCTTGACGCAGTATTCAATCATTGTAGCTATAAGATGGAGCAATTCCAGGATGTAATTAAAAATGGAAAAGCTTCTGAGTATTTCGACTGGTTCATAATCGACGGAGATAAGGTTGATATCAAAAAACGAAATTATGAATGCTTTGGTTACTGCGATTACATGCCAAAATTAAATACAGCAAATCCAGAGGTTCAAAGCTTCCTTTTAGATATTGCCACCTACTGGATTGATGTGGCAGATATTGATGGCTGGCGATTAGATGTTGCCGATGAGGTATCTCACGATTTCTGGAGAATGTTTAGAAGAGCAGTGAAGGCAAAAAAAAGTGATGCGGTAATCATTGGAGAAAACTGGCATGATGCATATCCTTCACTTCAGGGTGACCAGCAGGATAGCATTATGAATTACGCATTTACGAAGATTTGCTTGGATTATTTCGCTAATGAAAGCTGTGATGCCAGAAAGACTGCACAACACCTAAACGGCATCTTGATGCGAAATATGAAGCAGGTAAATTACATGATGCTAAATCTACTTGATTCACACGACACAGATCGCTTCTTTACAATGTGCAAAAAGGATAAGAAAAAGCTTGAGGCGGCATTGGCCCTTACCATGTTTATGCCAGGAACACCATGTATTTACTATGGTACCGAGCATGCAATGGAGGGCGGATACGATCCTGATTGCAGACGCTGCTTTGATTGGGATGAAAGTAAATGGGATATGAAATTTTTCAATAAGGTGAAGGAGCTTATCGCCCTAAAGAAAAATCTGGTTTTACAGTATGGCGACGTATCTATTACTGAAGAAAATGGCTCATTAATTGTGAAAAGACGCTATAATGGAAATGTTGCAAAACTAAAAATCGAAAGTCCTACCGTATATACGATATCTTTTGAAAATAACTAGGGGGGTATATCTATTATGAAAAGAAAAATTGCCTTGGCATTAATTGGGATGATGGCGCTCACTACCCTTGCAGGCTGTAAGAGTGAATCCAAGGAAGCCGCTAAGGAAGCTGCTTCTCCTACTAATACCATTTTCACCGGAGAATTAGAGGAGAACGTAACCATCCAGGTTTTGGAAAATGACACAGCTATCTCTAAGGGATATTTTGATGAGCTTATAAAGGCTTTTAACAAGGAATATGAAAAGTACGGCATCACAGCGGTAGATGCCAACATGGATCAGTATTTGGATTTGGCAAACGATGGCCCTTACGGCTACGGCCCAGATGTTTTGTATCAGGCTAATGATGTAATTATGCAGTACGCTGAGGGCAAGCACATCTATCCACTTCCAGTGGAGCAGTTGGATTGCTACAGCCAGATACCAGAGGCTGCCTGGAAGGCATATCAGGTGGATGTTGAGGGTAACACCTACACCTGCGGTGTTCCTGTAAATGTTCAGGCACCAATGCTTTACTACAGAACCGATTTACTTCCAGAGGATTGGAAGAGCAATTGGGATGATAACAAAAATGATGTTCCGGACATGGTAGAAAACTGGAACGACATGTATGCCTATTCAAAGGAAATCCATGAGGCCAATCCAGATAAATATGGCTATATGAAATCCTTATATGATGTGTATTTCTCCAGCGGATTCTTATTCTCTTATGGCGGGTACATCTTTGGAAATAACAACACAGACACTAATGATATAGGTTTTGCAGCAGGTGATGCCAACAAGGGTGCATGGGTATTAAGCCAGCTTGCCAGCAACATGAACGAGGATTGCATCGACGATACTATCACCACAAACGCATACAGCAAGCTTGCAGATGGCACATATTTTGCCACACTTTCCACACCAGACACCTACACTACATTTTATGATAGTTTGGTAGAAGAATACGAAAACACTGATATGACTGAGGACGAAGCAAAGGAAAAGGCCACAGAAAATCTTGTAATGACATCTCTTCCTAAACTTCCAGAAAGCGGAGATTTATCAGAGGAGAACCCATCCTTAATCGATACAAAGACAATGGGTGGAGTAAATGGATATGCCATCAGCTCTTATACCAAGTGCCCAAACGCTTGTCTTGCCTTTGTTGATTTTGCAACAAACTACGAAATGATAAAGCTTAGAAATGAGAAGCTTGGAATTGCTCCAGCAAGAGAAGACGTTGCTGAAGAATTAGGTGGATTATCTAAACAGATGTATGAAAACCTTGAAAAGGGCAATGTTGTATTAATGCCATCTATCAAGGAGGTGGGCCAGATTTGGACACCAGGCCAGACCTTCTTTACTGATTTGGCAAAGGATAGCTTCAGACCAGAATCAGAAAAGAAATTCAAGGATTTAGATGCATTAAAAGCAGGACTTGAGGATATGTGCAATCAGATAAGTGATGCAATACATACCTTGGAATAAGAGGAAAGACGATGAGAAAGTTTTTGAATAGCTCATGGCGCGCTAAGCTTTCTGCCCTAATTATGGGAAGCGGACAGCTGATGTATGGCTGTGTGGCTAAAGGAATTATTTATATTTTAATAGAAATAGGTTTTATTGCATACATGGTGATAAGAGGCTTCTCTGATATAGCAGGCTTCTTCACCTTGGGAACCACAAAGGCAGATGCCTGGCTTGGAACTGTGGGAGACAATTCCGTAGTAATGCTTTTGATGGGAATACTTGCATGGATTGTGGTTGCAGCATTTATCTACCTGTATGTATTAAATATCAAAAGTGCTTGCGATATAGAAGAGCGTGTAAGCACGGGGAGAGAGCCAAAGAGCTTTATAGACGAATTAAAGGAATTATTAGATAGAAAGTTTTATATCACTGTGTTGGTGCTACCAGTAGTGGGAGTGTGTATCTTCAATATCTTACCAATTATATTTATGATACTAATTTCTTTTACTAACTACGGCGGAAGCATTGTGCCACCAGAGCTTGTAGATTGGGTAGGCATTGATAACTTTAAAAAGATTCTTACCCTTTCAAAGTTTGCTCCAACCTTTGCAAGGATTTTAGGCTGGAACATCCTTTGGGCAGTAGTTTCAACAGCTCTTAATTATTTTGCAGGACTAGGCCTGGCACTTTTATTAAACAAGGACTGCGTAAAGGGCAAAGCCTTCTTTAGAGCCTTTCCAGTGCTGGCCTACGCCATCCCAGGATTTATTACACTACTTGCCTTTAAGTTTATGTTTTCCTACGGTGGGCCAATCAATCAGATGATAAAGGCAACTGGCGCAGCCCCAATCGGCTTCCTTGACTTGGATGCCAAATGGATGGCCAGATTAATAGGAATACTTGTAAATTGCTGGATTAGCGTACCATCAATTATGCTGCTTGCCACAGGACATCTTTCAAATCGAGATATGTCTTTATACGAGGCAGCCAGAATCGATGGAGCAACACCATTTCAGCAGTTTAGAAAGCTTACAATGCCATTTATGCTTTTTGCAACAACCCCTGTTTTGCTAGGCCAGTTTATTGGTAACTTCAACAACTTCGGTATCTTTTACTTCCTCAGAGGTGGATTATACATGGATGGATATTTCCTAGCTAGCGATACTGATTTGCTTATCAATTGGCTCTATAATCTGTCCATAGATAACAATTACTACTGCATTGGCGCGGCTATTTCGCTGATTATATTTATCATTACATCAGCCATCTCGCTTGCAGTATATGTTAAATCACCATCCTACAGAGAGGAGGATACCTTCCAATGATGAAAAAGCAAAGCGTTGGAAAAATCATTGATGCTACCTGGACCTATGCATTACTTTTAATTGTAGCCTTTATATTTTTCTTCCCTTGCCTTTGGATTGTACTTGCATCATTCTCAAAGTCAGGAAGCATATATTCATTTGATGGGTTCTTCCCAAAAAGCTACAGCGTAGCCACTTTTAAGAAATTATTTACAGATACCACAATGTACAACTATCCAAGATGGTTTTTGAACACATTGTTTGTTGCAGTCGGTAGCTGTTTACTTGGCACCTTTCTCACAATTCTTACTGCCTATACAATGTCCAGATTTGAGTTTAGGGCCAGAAAAACAATGATGAAAACTACCATGATTCTTGGCATGTTTCCATCCTTCATGGGAATGACTGCTGTATACATTCTGATGACCCAATTTGGTCTTATCAATCAGCTATGGGGATTGATTTTGATATATGCAGCAGGGGCGCCTATGGGCTACCTTACACAAAAGGGCTTCTTCGACACCATACCAAAGGCTATCGATGAAGCAGCCAAAATAGACGGTGCCAATTCTGCACAGATATTTTGGAAAATCAATCTACCACTTTCAAAGCCAATTATCGTATATACGGCATTAACTTCTTTTACATGGCCATGGTCAGATTTTATTTTGCCAAAGCTATTATTAAAGGAAAAGGATTTGTATACAGTGGCTGTTGGACTGATGTGTCTAGATGAAACAGAATTCGCCAGATTCGCCGCAGGAAGCGTATTTATCGCAGTGCCTATCGTAATTCTATATTTCGCCCTAGTTAAAAACATGGTAGACGGAATCGCAGAAGGCGCCGTGAAGGGATAAAAAAAACTAGCTGTTAATTTAACAGCTAGCTTTTTTTTTATTTTGTATTCTTCTTCTCACGGAAGATTGTACGGAAGATAAGTCTTACGAATGGTCCGCAGTAGAAAAGCTGATATAAAAGAGCCATTGGGAAGTTCATAGCCCATGTCTGTACCCATGTACCGAATGTTTTTGTGTCCTTGAAAAGGATAGTAGCAACAAGGCTCATGCTAGGGCACATGATGCAGCAGATGCAGATTGAAATTGCATAAGTGATGAACTGTGGGCGATCCTTAGTAGGGTCCATTACTGAAAATGCAAGCCCTCTGGCAATCTTACCAACGATAAAGAATTCTAATACGAATGCGATAGGTACCATGATTGGAAGCTCATGTAAAGCTGCTAAGAAAGTGGCACCGCTAACACCACCCATGTTAAGTGCTACGTTGTAAACTACCATTCCGTAAACCATGATAGTTGCCATAATAATTGTAAAAACTACGTCCTGAAATTTGTTTTTAGGCATAAAAAATCCTCCTTCTGATAATAAATAACTACATAAGAATAAATGTGTTGTTCGTTATCATCCGGAGGATGTGTCGTTTCCAATAAAACCATAATTTCTTAAATTGCTTCGCAATTGTATCATAATATTTACTAAAATGTAAGTGCAAAAATTGTGAAAATTGTAGGCAATATAATTTTAAGGATTGATTGGCATTAAAATATTTACATGAAAAACATCATCATCGGCAGAAATAGTAAGGTTTCCATTGTATTTTTCAGCCAGATATTTAATACTCTTTAACCCGTAGCCATGTAGATGAGGCTGGTCCTTTGTGGATTCAGGCAGTCCGTTGTGGAAGGAAAGTGTATTGTCGTAGTAATTGTCTACAAGAATGTGGACAAAATCATTTCTGCGTCGTACGGTAAGAGAAATCATACGCTTATCCTTGTTTTCAAGGGCTGACACAGCCTCGATAGCATTTGATAATAGATTTCCAAACATAGCATAAATATCAGCTGTATCCATGTATGAAAGGAGCTGTCCATCAGCCATGCAGGTAAGTTCGATATCGTTGTTAGCGCAGTACAGTGACTTTTCAGTAAGTATAGTATCCAGCGCATGGTTGTAGGTAGATATGTCCGCATCGAAGGTTGAAAGGAATTTCTCAGCCTGTGATTTAAAGGAGCCTACCTCATCAGCGTTTCTTCGAAGGAAATATTTTAAATCGTGGCAGTACATGTTCAGCAGTTCCATGTTCTGCATTGAATCGTCATAGTGCTGCTTATCATTTGCAATGATTTGCTCTAACACAGACATTTCCATCTCCATCTGAGTCTTTTCAAATAATCCAAGCTGTAGCACCAGTGCAAGCAAAGAGCAGATAATAGAATAGATGGATGTCACAAAAATCAAATCCGAGTCTGAGGAATAATTCATTCTGTAGGAGTTTAGCAGTGTGCAGGAAAACATTGCAATCAAGGACACGATGGTGAGCTTGAACTGGTTGTCTCGCAGTTCAAAATCCTTTCCAAAGCGTCTTGTTATTAAAAAATATTCACATACTAAAATGGTTATATAAATCACTATGGTATAAGCAAGTGATGTCATAATCCCTGGAATATAATTGATTCCTAGTGTTAGCAGTGAATAGGATAGATGCTGTATTGCAAGGCCGGCGGTACTCCAGTATAAGGCTGATATAGGATTAAGCTTGTAGCAAAACAATACCGCAAATACGATAACAACAAATTGCAGCATATATGCCAGATTGTCAAAAACAAATAAATCCCACATAAAGTTCATGAAAACAAGAATAGTGCCGCAAAGTAGCACGCGAAGAAGGAAGTGTGGGCGTTTTTCCTGCAATAAAAGCAGAATGCCTATGGACGCTAAAAGCTCTATTAAAACTACGAAAGGTGATAGATGAAAGGCTATCATAATTGTCCTCCTAGATAATTTGTAACTTCATTTATAAAAATCTTTTTCTTAGGGCGGCTGATTGGCAATACATTTGGTCCAACCTTCACGTCATTCCCCTCGATACTGGTCACATATTTCAGATTTACCAGGTAGCTGTTGTTACAGCGCCTAAAGTGGTAAGGATGAAGCATCCCCTCCACCTCGCTGATAGCACCTCTGGTGTCGAAAACCCCGTCCATGGTGTGATAGTAAAGTCTGTGTGACAAAACCTCCACATAGTAGATTCTATCTGTAGAAAAGGTATGGATTTCGCCTTTTGATGCAACAGTAATATTCTTTTTAGACTGCTGCTTAATAATCGCAAGAACCTTTGGCATCTTCAGGCTAAAAGCATTTTCTGACAATGGCTTTAGGATGTAATCCAAAGCATTCACCTCATATCCCGCAATGGCGTAGTGGGCCAGATTAGTAAGGAAGATGAGAAGCACATCTGAATCCAGCTCTCTAAGCTTGTGCGCCGCATCCATTCCATTCATGCCGTCTAATTCTATATCCATAAATACTATTTGATATTGATGATTGTAGCTTTCTAAAAAATCCTCAGCACGGTTAAAAACAGCAATGTCGTACTGTTCCCCACGTTGCTTGAAAAAAACATCCGCTATATTACAAAAAGCTTTTTCATCCTCTATATCATTTTCTATAAGAGCTATGTTTAGCATAGATTCCTCCAAGAAAGTGTTAATACATAATTTGCAGTTCATATTATAACATACAAAGAGGCCTAAAAAATCGCTGCTGATGACAAAGAAGGGACTCTAAATGACAGGATAGGACATTTGATTGAATCTGAAAATTCCAGAGGCTACAATGCACTCATCAAACAAAAAATGGAGGAATGATTTATGTTATCAATCAACATGACTGATGTAATCAATGTCCTAAAATTGATTGCACCACATCTTATTGCACTAGCGATTGTTATTGTAGCATTCATTGTTTGCATGATTCTTGCAGGCAAGAGAGAAAAGCACACACGCTTTTTAATGCGTAGACAATCACTTACAGCATTTTTGCTTGCAATAATTACAATCGTCAACTTGATTTGCTTCGGACCAATGTCTAACATGATCACACTTGCAACAGGCAAGGGTGAGGTTTCAGACAAGACAATTGACGAAGCCAGAGAGCTTTCAAAGGAAGTTGCGGGTGAGGGAATCGTACTTCTTGAGAACAAGGGCGCTCTTCCAATGGAATCAGGTAAGAAGCTCAACGTATTCGGTTGGTCTTCAACAAATCCATATTATGGTGGAACAGGTTCCGGCGGTTTTTCAGCTGATTTTGAAACAACATCTCTTTTAGATGGACTTCACGAAGCAGGCTTTGAAACAAATGAAGAACTTTCAGATTTCTATACAAGCTACAGAACAGACAGACCTGAAATCGGTTTGTTTGGACAGGACTGGACACTTCCAGAACCAGCTCTTTCAACATATCCAAAGGAACTTTTGGAAAATGCAAAAGAGTATTCTGACACAGCACTTATTGTAATTGCACGAAGCGGTGGCGAGGGAGCCGACCTTCCAAAGGATGTTGCAAGCGGTGTTACTTACAATGAAAACTCAGAGGATTACAAGGACTTTGAAAAGGGCCAGCACATCCTTCAGTTAGATAAGACTGAACGTGATCTTTTCGATGAAGTTTGCGCAGATTACGAAAATGTAATCGTTGTCTACACAGGTGCAAACACATTTGAGATGAACTTTGTAGATGAATATCCAAGCATCAAGGGGTTAATTTGGTGCCAGGGCTTAGGACAGGGTGGTTTCCCAGCTCTTGGTAGCATCTTAAATGGTGATGTTAACCCATCAGGTAAGACAGCAGACACATTTGCACGCCACATTGATAATGCACCTTGGTTCAACAACTTTGGTGATTATGCATTCGATAATGTGGATGAGTTCACTTATGATTCAGGTGATCCAATTCTTGGAGTTTCAGCTCCACACTTTGTAAATTACGTAGAAGGTATTTACGTTGGCTATCGTTTTTACGAAACAGCCGCTGTTGAAGGTTTAATCGACTATGATAAAGAGGTTCAGTACCCATTTGGTTACGGCTTGTCATACACAACCTTCAAGCAGGAAATGGGAGAATTAAACATAGATGCTGACGGTAATGTTACCGTTGATGTAACTGTTACAAACACAGGCGATGTTGCAGGCAAATCTGCAGTAGAGCTTTATGACACACCACCTTATACAAACGGTGGAATTGAGAAGTCTGCAGTAAATCTTATCGCATTTGATAAGACAGACATCTTAGGACCAGGAGAGTCACAGACAATCACACTTGATTTTACAGAGGAATCACTTGCTTCATACGACGACAAGGCTGAGAAGGCGTATGTATTAGAGGAGGGCGATTATGTCATTTCTCTTAGAGAGGATGCCCATACTGTTATCGATGAGAAGACTCTCAACATTGCTAAGACTATTGTCTACGGGGAAAATAATAAACGTTCGACAGACCAGGTAGCAGCTACAAATCACTTTGATACAGCTATCGGAAACGCAACATATTTATCGCGTGCAGATCATTTTGCAAACTATGAAGAGGCCACTGCAGCACCAACAAACTTTTCTATGACAGATGAAGCTAAGGCAGAATATGTTTGCAACCTTAACTATGATCCAAACGCATTAAATGATTCTAACGATCAGATGCCTACAACAGGGGCAAAGAATGGACTTAAGTTAGAGGACCTCAGGGGCGCTGAGTATGATGATCCACGTTGGGAAGATTTATTAGATGAGCTTACAGTATCTGAAATGGCATCACTTGTAGGACTTGGCGGATATCAGACACTTGAGGTTCCATCTGTTGAAAAGGCTAGAACAACAGATTGCGATGGACCTGCTTCAATCACAAACAACTTTACAGGCAAGTTCTCAATCGGTATGCCTTCTTCAGTTACACTTGCATGTACATTCAATAAGGAACTTGCATTAAGCTATGGTCGCATCATGGGTAAGATGTGTGATGAGATGGATGCTTCAGGTTGGTATGCACCAGCTATCAACACACACCGTGCAGCACTTGGCGGACGTGAATTTGAGTATGTATCAGAGGATGGACTTCTTTCAGGTACACAGATTACACAGGAAGTTATCGGTGCTAAGGAATTTGGCGTATACAGCTACATCAAGCACTTCGCAATGAATGACCAGGAGACAAACAGATGGAATATGATTTCAGTTTGGGCTCCAGAACAGGCAATCAGAGAAATCTACCTAAAGCCATTTGAACTTGCTGTAAAGCAGGGTGGCGCACAGGCAGTTATGAGCTCATACAGCTACATCGGACCACACTGGTCAGGTGCAAATGATAGCCTTCTTAACAAGGTACTCCGTGATGAGTGGGGATTCCGCGGAATGGTAATCACAGATTACTTCCTTGGAGCAAACTTCATGGATGCTGATGCAGCTATCAGAAATGGTAACGACCTTATGCTTGTTGCTTATGAAATGGGAACAAATACACCGGACGACCAGACAAGCGCTACAGGAATCAAGGCAATGCGTCAGGCTTCTAAGAACATCATGTACACAGTTGTTAACAGCCGCGCATACGAGCCAGAAAACCTAAAGACAGGTTTATATCCATGGCAGATTGCATTCATCATTGTTGATATTATTCTTGCAGGATTATTAATCCTTCTTGAAGTAAAGACAATGAAGAAATATAAAACAATAAAATCTACAATGTAGATTAATCACATTCTTCTTCTTTAATCTTATAAATAAGGGCTAGACGATAATGTCTAGCCCTTTAAAGTATCTTAAGGTTATTTACAACCAAGTATTTCCTTTGCGTTCTGGATACGTTCTGCTGTTGGAGATTCAACACCTTCAAGGCGGTATGGAATACCAAGCTCTGCGTATTTAGGAACACCGAGAGAGTGGTAAGGAAGGATTTCCACACGCTCTACAGTTTTAAGAGTATCAATGAACTCTCTAGTACGATGTAACAAATCATCATTGTCGCTTCCGCCAGGCACAAGTACGTGGCGAATCCAAAGAGTAATACCCATATCAGAAATCTCTTTTGCCATTTCAAGGATATTGGCATTATCAACACCTGTAAGCTTTTTGTGCTCCTCAGGGTCGATGTTTTTGATATCAAGCATTACAGTGTCTGTTACACTCATAAGCTCCTTCCATTTGCTATAAAATGGTTCTTCATGAGTGAATGGCTGACCAGCTGTATCGATACATGTGCTGATACCCTTAGCTTTGGCTTTCTTAAATAAATCTAATACAAAATCAATCTGAAGAAGAGGCTCACCACCACTGACTGTGATACCACCGTCTTTCTTCCAATATGGCTTAAAACGAAGTGCTTTTTCTAACACCTGGTCTGCAGTGTATTCATCACCCTGGTGCTCAGCCCAAGTCTCAGGATTGTGGCAGAATGCACAGCGCATCTTACATCCATTTAAGAAAATCAAAAATCTAACTCCAGGTCCATCTACGGCACCGAAGCTTTCAAATTTATTTACGTATCCTATAATTTCACTCATAAATCTACCTCATAAAAAAATCCCCTCATCCGGCCCTGCGGGCCACCTTCCCCCAGAGGGGGAAGGCTTTCAGAGGGGAACCAAAATAGTTCTAATTAAAAGATATTATAAAGCCTCGTGGCATGTACGTGCGATAACGTCAAGCTGCTGAGTCTTTGTTAAGTCGATGAACTTAACAGCGTATCCAGATACACGGATTGTAAAGTTAGCGTACTCTGGCTTCTCTGGATGCTCCATAGCATCGATGAGCTTTTCTTTACCAAATACGTTAACGTTAAGGTGATGAGCACCCTGATCGAAGTATCCGTCAAGAACGTTAACAAGGTTGTTAACACGCTCTTCCTCTGAGTGTCCAAGAGCACCTGGGTTGATTGTCTGTGTATTTGAAATACCATCAAGTGCCTCTTCGTATGGAAGCTTAGCAACTGAGTTAAGTGATGCAACAAGACCACTCTTCTCTGCACCGTATGCTGGGTTAGCACCTGGTGAAAGTGGCTCGCCTGCTGGTCTTCCGTCTGGAAGAGCACCTGTAGCCTTACCATAAACTACGTTTGAAGTAATTGTAAGGATAGATGTTGTAGGCTCTGAATCTCTGTATGTGTGGATGTGACGAAGCTTGCTCATGAATGTGCGGAGAAGCCATACAGCGATCTCATCAGCTCTGTCATCATCGTTACCGTAACGTGGGAAGTCACCTTCGATTTCGAAATCCTTTGTGATTCCGTCCTCATCACGGATAGCCTTAACCTTTGCGTACTTGATAGCTGAAAGTGAATCTACACAGTGTGAGAATCCAGCGATACCTGTAGCAAATGAACGACGTACGTGTGTATCGATAAGTGCCATCTGGCATACTTCATAGTAATACTTATCGTGCATGTAGTGGATCATGTTAAGTGCTCCAACATACATGTGAGCTAACCAATCCATCATCTGATCGAACTTGTGCATAACTTCATCGTAGTCAAGGATCTCAGATGTGATAGGTGTGTACTCAGGACCAACCTGATCATGAGTCTTCTCATCAACACCACCGTTGATAGCGTAAAGAAGACACTTAGCAAGGTTTGCACGAGCACCGAAGAACTGAAGCTCCTTACCTGTCTCTGTAGCAGATACACAGCAGCAGATTGAGTAATCATCGCCCCATGTAACTCTCATAACATCATCGTTCTCGTACTGGATAGAAGATGTGTTTACAGAAATCTTAGCAGCATACTTCTTGAATGACTCAGGAAGACGGCTAGAGTACATAACTGTAAGGTTTGGCTCTGGTGAAGGTCCCATGTTCTCAAGTGTGTGAAGGAATCTGAAACATGTCTTTGTAACCTGGTGACGTCCGTCAAGACCGATACCACCAACCTCAAGAGTAGCCCAAACTGGGTCACCTGAGAATAACTGGTTGTAAGACTCGATACGAGCAAACTTAACCATACGGCACTTCATTGTGAAGTGATCGATGATTTCCTGTGCCTCAGACTCTGTGATAACACCGTTAGCAAGGTCACGTGTCATGTAGATATCAAGGAATGTAGATACACGACCAACTGACATAGCAGCACCGTTCTGAGTCTTGATAGCTGCAAGGTAACCGAAGTATAACCACTGAGCAGCTTCCTTAGCGTTAGCAGCTGGCTTAGAAATATCGAAGCCGTAAGAAGCAGCCATTTCCTTCATGCCCTTAAGAGCATTGATCTGGTCTGTGATTTCCTCACGAAGCTGGAAGTCGTAACGTCTCATACCCTGACGGTTTGTGTTCTTGAAGTCAATCTGCTTCTTCTCGATAAGGTAATCGATACCGTAAAGAGCAACTCTTCTGTAATCGCCTACGATACGTCCACGTCCGTATGTATCAGGAAGACCTGTTAAGATCTTGTTGTGACGTGCCTTTAAAATCTCAGGAGTGTAGATATCGAATACACCCTGGTTATGTGTCTTATGATATTTTGTAAAGATTTCGTGAAGCTTCTCGCTTGGCTCATAACCGTACATCTTGCAAGACTGCTCAGCCATCTTGATACCACCATAAGGCATGAATGCTCTCTTAAGTGGCTTATCTGTCTGAAGACCAACGATCTGCTCAAGATCCTTTGTCTCGTCTGAAATGTAGCCTGGGCCGTAAGAAGTAAGTGAAGAAACAACCTCTGTTTCCATGTCTAAAACGCCACCCTTAGCACGCTCAGCTGCCTGAAGCTCCTGGAGCTTGCCCCAAAGAGTGTTAGTAGCGTCTGTAGGACCTGCTAAAAATGACTCGTCTCCATCATATGGAGTGTAGTTGTTCTGAATGAAGTCACGTACGTCAACGTTATCTTTCCAAACGCGGCCTACGAAACCGTTCCACTGTTCGAAATCGTGATTTGCCATTTGATTTTCCCTTTCTTTGTTTACAAATGTTATTTTGGTACGAGCTAGTGGGGTTAAGTTTGAAATGTCATGGACAGTTAGACATAACTAACAACCTAGCCTATTTAAACTATACCATAAGACTGATAAATAATTAACAATGTACGAAAATAAAAACATAATTAAATGTATTTATCTAAATACAAAAAAATACAATGCAGCAGAGCACAAAAAAAGTGGCCAATAAACTACTGTTACGTAGCTTATTGACCATGAAAAATGTTATTGTCAATTAGAGTGTTTTTAGTTTTACCAGACGTTAAACAATGTCAAAATTCTGAAGTGCCTGTATTCGAATTTCGTCTGGAATAGTAGTAGATTGCTGACCGTTTTGGATTTCATCTACGGTTCGAGCATCTCTTTCAACCTGAGAAAGCTTTGAAATGCTGGTGGCGAAATCCTTGTTAAAGCTTTGAGCTTCAATCCTTTCATTTTCTCTTCTGGCAGCCCTGGCCTCCATTTCCTGATTGTAATCAATCTGAGAAATATCACCCTTTAGATAAAGCTCCTTCAGCTTGGAATCACTGTATCCTGCATAGGAGGTTACATCTATTGCTTCAGAGGAAATGTCCCAATTGTTTTTCTGAATTTGAGTTACTGTCGCGTGGGTCTCAAAATCAGGTTTTTCATGGGAATTTTGTTCTTGAAGCTTTTCTATTTCCTCCTGAAGTATTTCGTGGATTTTATTTCCCTCATCCTCGTCATGCTTTACACGAACTGTGTCTCCATCTTTGGATTTAGAAACCACTGGGCCATACTCCTTAGATAAAATATCCGCAGAAGCCTTTTTGTCAGGTTTTTCAGCCTCAATTTTAGGCTTTGGTGTGCTGGTCTGCTGGGGAGCTTGAGCAGATTTTGCAGGTGCAGAATTCTCTATGTGAAGATTGTTTTTAATACCTATATCAGCCATAGCGACTCCTTTCAGTGGAATGCATACTACCACTTCTAAATGTTATTATATAACCTAATTATGAAATAATTGTGACGTTCTATAACTTAATTATAACGGAATATCAAGGTTGGATAACAAGGTTGTTGCTTAATGAAAAACATGATAAGATTTAAACTAGGTAAAAGAATTGATACGGAGAAAAACACTTGGCAACAAATAATTCAAATAAAAAAGTAAAGGGACCTAGTCAGACTGCACCAGCAGGTTATAAGGGGAAAAATCAGGCCTTCCTGGATGCAGAATACCTAAGTGCCAGATATAAAAAAGGCTCAATAGAGGACGTTATTTCGGTGGGAATAATCATTACAAATCCTGAGCATGAGGAGCTTGATAGATATTATTCTACAGTAAGACTTCGCCCAGGACACAAGCTTCCACCTCTTATTTCTGAGCTTACAGGTCTTACAAATGAAGATTTAGAATTTGCACCTGAATACGAAACTGTTATGACAGAGCTTATAGCCATGATTCGTAAATATCAGGTTGGAAAAATCTGCGTTTGGGGCGGTGATAAAAACAGCTTCCAAAGGGATTATGAATCCAGAGAGCTTGAAAAGCCTTTAAAGCGCAGCGTCGGCAAATTCATCAGTACCATCGAAAATATCCAAAAGGAAGTTAGCCTGGATGTAACAGATGGACTTGATGCCAATCTTTCATTAGCTGATATGAAGACCATCTGCGGGCTTGGCGGCGTTGTAGAGCATAATGCTCTTTCTGATGCAGAGGATATGCTTAATTGCATTCGCATTATCGAACAGGATGAAATGCAATACGATGGCAAAAAGGCTGCTGAATATAAAAAGTTCCGCGGTGAATATGTTAAGAATAGAAGCTTTGACGATTTCGAGGAGGATAGAGAGTTCATTATCGATTCCGCTGTGGGTGAGCAATTCCTTCAGGAGATTATGGCTCGTGGTTTTGAGGATAATCCTAAAACAAAGGCCTTCATGGACGATCTAAAGTTTATTCTTGGCAAGGACAATGTTTACATGGGTACATTCTCCGAAATGATGGAGGAGAAAAACAGCAAGGAGGGGTAGTTATGTTAGGGTATGGCTTTTGCGCAATGCACAGGGGGACTCCCATAACTGAAGAGGTAAAAAAGGAGCTTGAGCAAAAAAAGGAAGAGTTCAAGGCCGAGTGGGAGGAAAGAAAAAAGGTTATAGATTTTGTAACCAGAAAACCAGTTATTAAATAGCTTTTTATTAGGGGATTGCTTTTGCAATTCCCTTTTCTTTAGGCATTTTTTAGAGTATATTAGTAGGGTAGTTTATCAAGGAGGTTATAATGGGAAAACAAACTTGGAAGCCAGGAAATATGATTTATCCACTTCCTGCAGTTCTAGTTACCTGCAGAGATAATGATGGCAATGATAATGTTTTGACTGTAGCATGGACAGGTACCGTTTGTACTAATCCACCTATGGCCTACATTTCTGTAAGACCTAGCAGATATTCTTACGATATGATTAAGGAAACAGGCGAGTTTGCAATCAACTTAACTACAGAGGAGCTTAGCTTTGCAACAGATTTTTGTGGAGTTCAAAGCGGAAGAGATGTTGATAAATTCGAAAGATGCAAGCTTCATAAGGAAGAGGCTGATGAAATCAATGTACCGCTTATTGTTGAATCACCAGTCAACATAGAGTGCCGTGTTAAGGAAATCCATGAATATGGCAGTCATACCATGTTTGTAGCTGACGTTTTATCTGTTCATGCTGATGAAAAATACATGGATGAAACCGGCAAATTCGATTTGGAAAAAGCAAGACTGCTTGCCTATTCACATGGAACCTATTTTGGTCTAACCAGTCCTAAAGGGACTTTTGGATATTCAATCAAGAAAGAAGGAAAAAAGAAATGAATGAGACAGTAAAAGGATTATTTGAATTTATAGAGGAGAGCCCTTCACAGTTTCACGTTGTTGAAAACGAAAGACAGCGCTTCTTAAAGGAAGGCTTTACAGAGCTTTTAGAGTCAAAGGAATGGAAGCTTGAGCTTGGAAAGAATTATTTCGTTACAAGAAATGGTTCTTCTATTCTTGCTTTCAGAATGCCAAAGGAAAATTACAAGAGCTTTATGATTATGGCATCACACAGTGATTCTCCAAGCTTCCGTATCAAGGAAATGCCTGAAATGAAGGAAGGTCACTATGTAAAGCTTAACACAGAAAAGTATGGTGGAATGCTTATGGCACCATGGTTCGACAGACCACTTTCTATCGCTGGTCGTGCCATCATCAAAACAAGCAAGGGCATCGAGACAAAGCTTGTAAATCTTGATAAGGATCTTTGCATGCTTCCATCTCTTGCAATCCACATGAACCGTGAAGCAAACGATGGTTACAAGTACAATGCTCAAAAGGATTTACTTCCACTTGTATCTATGGATGAAAACTTCAAGCTTAAGAAGCTTGTTGCAGATAGCCTTTCAGTTAAGGAAGAGGATATCTTAGGAAGTGATTTATTCCTTTACAATAGAGAGCCTGGTAAGGTATGGGGCGCAAATGATGAATTCATCTCAATCAGAAGATTAGATGACCTTCAGTGCTCATACAGCTCAATGATGGGACTTCTTGCTGCAAAGAATTCAAACACAGCAGTTCAGATTCACGTAACCTTTGATAACGAAGAGGTTGGAAGTGGTACAAAGCAGGGTGCAGATTCTACTTTCCTTTATGACACACTTGTTAGAATCAACGAGGCAATGGGTGGAAACAATTCTACACTCCTTACAGCTATCGCTAATTCCTTCATGGTGTCAGCGGATAATGCACACGCTCTTCACCCTAATTATCCAGAAAAGAGCGATCCTACAAACAAGGTATTCATGAACGAGGGTGTTGTAATCAAGTTCAATGCTAACCAGAAGTACATGACAGATGGTCTTGCTTACGGTGTATTTAGTGAGCTTTGCAACAGAGCAAATGTACCATATCAGACATTTGTAAACCGTTCAGATGTAGCTGGTGGTTCAACACTTGGTAATATTTCAAACGCACACGTATCTATCAATGGTGTAGATATAGGTTTAGCTCAGCTTGCTATGCATTCTTGCTACGAGACAGCAGGTGTAAAAGATACCGAATATTTGCTTAAAATTGCAACAAAATTCTACGAAAGTGTAATTGAAAATATTTCAGGCAGCGATTATACTGTTCAATAATTTACTTGCTTAAAGACAACTACATCAGGGGGAGGGGCAAAATGAGATTTAGACCATGCATTGACATTCATAATGGAAAGGTTAAACAGATTGTTGGAGGTACACTTTCTGATTCAGGAAAGAAGAAGGACCAGCCACAGGAGAATTTCGTAGCTGATAAGGATGCTGCTTATTATGCAAACATCTACAAGGCAGACGATTTAAAGGGTGGCCACATCATCAATCTGAACAAGAAAAATACTAAGGAATACAAGGCATCAATGGAAGAGGCAATAAAGGCACTTAGTACTTTTCCAGGGGGAATGCAGTATGGTGGAGGCGTTGATGATAAAAACGCCAAATCATTTATAGATGCTGGCGCCAGTCATGTCATAGTTACATCATACGTATTTAATGATGGAAGAGTTGATTACGATGCGTTGGAGCGTATTTCCAAGGCTGTTGGCAGGGAGCATCTGGTACTTGATTTGTCCTGCACCAGAATCGATGATAAATACTATATCGTTACTGACCGTTGGCAGAAGGTTTCAAAGGAAATTATCACCTACAATTTCCTTGACCGTTTGGCATATTACTGCGATGAATTTTTGATTCATGCAGCAGATGTTGAGGGAAGACAGAAGGGTATAGATAGAGATTTAGTTGGATTTTTGTCTAGGTATAAAAGAGTTCCTATCACTTATGCAGGTGGTGTTGCAGACTATGGCGACATAGAACTGATTAGCTACCTTAGTGATAATAATATGGATTTTACTATTGGCTCATGCCTGGATTTATTCGGCGGGAATATGTCCTATGAGAGAATAGTTAAAAGAATAGTTAATAGATAATTTAATACTTAAAAGGGAGGCGGACATGTTTAAGGTTAATTCTAATTTTGCAAAACTTCCAGGCAGTTATCTTTTTTCCACAATAGCAAAAAAGGTGGCTGCATATTCTGAGGCTAATCCAGCAGCGGATATTATCAGGCTTGGTATAGGTGATGTTACTCAGCCTATAGCACCAGCAATGATTAACGCATTGCATCACGCTGTTGATGAAATGGGCGACGCTGGCACATTCCATGGTTATGCTCCAGATTTAGGATACCCATTCTTGCGCGAAACTATTGCGAAGAATGATTATCAGCTTAGAGGGTGCGACATTAGCGCTGATGAGATTTTTGTTTCAGATGGAGCAAAATCAGATTCAGCTGATATCCAGGAACTGTTCGCCTCTGATGTTAAAATGGCAGTTTGCGACCCAGTTTACCCAGTTTATATTGATTCAAATGTTATGGCTGGTCGTTGCGGCACTTACGATGAAAAATCACAGAAGTGGTCAGATATTATTTACATGCCAACCACAGCAGAAAACAAATTCGTTCCAGAATTTCCAAAGGAGACACCAGATGTAATTTATCTATGTCTTCCAAACAATCCTACTGGAACTACTCTTACAAAGAGCCAGCTTCAGCTATGGGTTGATTATGCAAATAAAAATGGCTGCCTGATTATTTTTGATGCAGCTTATGAGGCATATATTTCAGAGGATGATGTTCCACATTCCATCTATGAATGTACGGGTGCACGCACATGTGCTATCGAGATTCATTCATTCTCAAAGAACGCAGGCTTTACTGGTGTAAGACTTGGCTACACTGTAGTGCCTAAGGATTTAGTTTTTGATGGCATGTCACTTCACAATATGTGGGCTAGACGTCACGGAACTAAATTCAATGGTGCACCTTATATCATCCAGCGTGCCGGCGAGGCTGTTTATTCAGCAGAAGGACAGGCTCAGATTAAGGAGCAGGTTGCTTATTACATGAATAATGCAAAGACTATCTACACAGGTCTTAAGGATGCAGGCTTTGAGGTTTATGGTGGTGTGAATGCACCTTACATCTGGCTCAAGACACCTGATAATATGACTTCTTGGGAGTTCTTTGATTACTTATTAGAGAAGGTTCAGATTGTTGGAACACCAGGAGCAGGCTTCGGACCATCAGGTGAAGGATACTTCCGCCTGACAGCCTTCGGATCCGCAGAAAATACCGCTAGAGCAATCCAGCGTATAAAGAATCTTTAGAAACAAGATTTTCTTTCGATTAATTTAGGTTCCAGAAGAATATGTGCTTCTTTGCGGGAAATGCTGCCATCGATTAACCCTAACAGGGTGGTGGCAGCTTTTTTTCCAAGCTCCTCCTGTGGATGAGCGATGGTGGTTATTCCTTTGCTGTGGGCAAGTAGGGAATTGTCAAAGCCTGTAACTGAAATATCATGAGGGACGCTTCGCCCAATATTTTGAAGACCCTTTATAACATCGGCGGCTATCTCGTCATTGTAGCAAACCACTGCATGGCATGCAGTTCCACTTTCTAATATTCTAATTAAGCCTTCCATTGGCTTCATTGTTTTATCCTTAGTGTGATACCAGATAACTAAATCAGGATTGTAGGTGATTCCAGCGGCCAAAAGAGCCTTTACATAACCCTTGTGGCGCAAAATTCCCTGAGTATCATCGGCCTTAAAAATACCTGCAATGTTTCGATGCCCAAGGTTTATCAGATGCTCTGTGATAAGACGGCCACCCTCCACATCATCAAGCATTACAAATGGCCTGTCCATCATGGCCTCGTAGCAACCCTGGATGAATACGTATGGGATTCCCATGGCATCCATCTGGTCGTAAAGCACCTGATGTTGGCAACTGATGGCACTTTGGCTAGGCTCGATAATCATTCCGTCTATATTTTTGGAAAGTAGCTCCTCCATGCACCATGCTTCACCCTTGCGGGAATTGTTGGTGGTTTTAAGAAGAATGCTGTAGCCATTTTCATCTAACACCTGATTGATGCCCTGGATTACTCTTGGGAAAATATAATCGGACATAAATGTAGAAACCACCGCAATGTTTTTGGTGTTCTTATTTTTACTCTTTCGCTGCGCAACAAAGGTGCCACTGCCGTGAAGAGCGTAGAGATAGCCTTCCTCAATCAGCTTTGCAAGTGCCTTTCGCACAGTTTGCCTGCTAACGTTATATTTTGCGGCAAGCTGATTCTCTGAAGGAATCTTTTCTCCTGCATCAAACTTTCCAGCATTAATAGCGCTTTTTATATCTTTAATTATCAGTTCGTGTTTTGAATTAATCATGAGTATATAATATCAAAATAGGGCTGAAGTGTTAAAGAAGTTTTTTAGACAGTAAAAAGCGATGCCGGCGGGGCATCGCTTTTCAAAAGGGAGAATAATGTTATGAAAAAAATGGTTCATCGCTTCTGTCTTGCGATGTAATTATAATACAATCTAGCCATGAAGGAACAATGTATAAACTGTGAATAAAGGATAGAAATTAAATTTTAATTTGTGAATTGCTTGGCATAATTTCGAGTTGATATATATAGGTTAAGTCATGTAACGCAAATTAAAAGAGCTTGCAACGGGCAAGCTCTTAATGTAAAAACCAAAATACATTTATAACTCAAACGCGCAGGTCAATCATGGTACCTGAGGTAGGATAAACCAGGCTTTCCAAAGAAGGAGAATTCATATCCATACTTTGAGTAAAAGCCGCAGCTTGTCCCTCTACAACATCTAAGGTCTTGCCTAGCATAGCAGTCCCCACTGCTGTAAGTAGCTGGTTTTGACTTAAATTCATAGAAATCTCAGCTATATCCATGGCTGCGCCTCCCCTAAAAAAGACTACTGCTTTTTCGTACACAAATATTCTAGCATGTGATTATAGTTATTTGGTGTCAAAATGTGACTAAATTGTGAAAAAATTGTGAAATCCTACTCTGAGGATTTGAAATGTGTAATATAGGTGAATTTACTGTGGTTTTGTAGAAAAATCGACGCGCAATCATTATAATAGAATTATGTTTGATATAGAGGGATAGTATGGCGTTATTGAAGATTAATCTTAATGATCCACTGATGAAGGCCATAAAGGCAATCAATTCCATCGGTGGAAATTCTTTAACAGAAGAAGACTTGAAAAAACAACGAGCTGCCATGGAAAGAGCCGGGAAGCTTGCGGCGCCAACTGGTGATGTTACAGTTGATGGTTTTATGGTAGATGGAATTTCTTGCGAATGGCTAAAGCCAGATTTCGCTCATAATCCTCAGTACATAATTTTATATGCTCATGGAGGAGGATACACCTGTGGTGGATTGGGCTATGCAAGAATCCTTGCTGCAAAGCTGGCTGTTGCCACAGGCTTTTCAGTGATTTCCTTCGAATATAGATTGGCTCCAGAAAATAAATACCCAGCGGCAATAGAGGATGGCATGAAAATATGGGATTACCTTAGAGATAAGGGCTATGGTGCCAAGCAGGTGATTTTTGCAGGAGATTCTGCAGGAGGCAATTTGGTTTTGTGCATGGCACAAAAGCTTTTGAAGGAGAAAAATCTTTCACCTAAATGTCTTCTTTTGTTCAGTCCATGGACAGACATGACTGCAACCTCAGGCACCTACGAAACCTGCAAGGACAAAGATCCAATTCTTACAAAGGATTATGTAATAGGTGTTAGAGATGCTTATATTGGCGAAGAAGTTGATTCTTCCGTTGAAATATACAGTCCGTTAAACGGAAGCTTTGATGGTTTTCCGCCAACCTTAATCATGGTTGGAAAAAATGAAATTCTTTTAGATGACAGCGTGCGCCTTCAAAAGAAAATGCATAAGGCAGGGTGTAATGTGGTCATCGATATTGAAAAGGATGGCTGGCATGTGTATCAGCAGATGCCACTTCCTGTGGCAAGCCGGGCGATGAAAAGGCTTGCAGACTTCGTGTCAAAGACAATCTATACGCAATTAGCGTAGCAAAGGATAGTAATAGGAAATGAGTAGAGATAATTGGTATAAGGTAGATAATGTTGCCAAGGTCTTCCTAGCAACAGCAGCAAAAAGAGATACGAGAACCTTGCGTGTCAGCGCAACACTTTGGGAGGAAATAGATCCAGAATTATTACAGGAAGCAGTTTTATCTGCAATTCAGATTAGACCACAATTTCAGGTGAGAATCAGAAGAGGTGTCTTTTGGCATTATATGGAGGACACAGATATTCAGCCGGTGGTTACAGAGGAGCATGGCAGAGTTTGCCCTAGATTATATGCGCCAGGCCGTGCAATGCTTCACTACAAGGTTACTTATTATGGTAATAGAATCAATTTGGATTTGTTCCATGCCATTTCTGATGGAACAGGTGCACTTGAATTTTTAAATATTATTGTGCTTGATTATTTGAAGCTTAAATATCCTGGTAGATTCGAGGATATCACTATCCACTCAGGAGCCTCTGAGGATGATTTGAATCAGGATAGCTATAAGCAATTTTTTGGAAGCATGGGACTTAAGGGTTCATCCCTTAAACGAGCCTATCATCCTAGTGGCTTGAAGCTGCCTTATGATCAGCTTCAGTTTTTCGAGGTTCACATGCCTACAGAGCAGATACTTCCAAAGGCAAAGGCCATAGGGGTATCTCTTACCAGCTATATTGGCGCCAGGTTCATGATGGCAATCATGGAGGAAATGCCGCCTAGAAAGCGCAAAACTCCAATCAATATTTCCATGCCGGTAAATCTTAGAAATTATTACCCAAGCTATACCTCACGTAATTTCTTCAACAATGTAAATGTATCACATGTTTTCGATGAAGAAATCTCTTTAGAGGATTTGGCAAGGGAATTTGACGAAAAGCTTAAATCAAATCTTACAGAAGAAAACATCAAAAAGCAGATGGATAATTTCGAGACCATGGAATATGTTGCACCAGTTAGAGCGGTGCCTCTATTCATAAAGCAATGGGTTGTAAGATATGGTTCAAAGGTGACAGATAAAAAGGTTTCTCTAGTGCTTTCTAATTTAGGCGTGCAAAAGCCACCAAAGGAAGTAGGAGATATGATTCAGAATTACAGTGCTTTTTGCAGCTCTGCCAATCTGTTTTCAACAATGTATAGTTACAATGGGGATTTATCTCTTGGAATCACATCCCCTTATGCTAGCACAAGAGTTATAAAGAATCTTGTGAGAAGCATGACTGAGGATGGAATCAACATAAGAGTATATGCTACGGAGGTGATTCGATAATGAAGAATTGTCCTTATTGTAAAATAGAAGTGGGCGGCAATTTAAAGAAATGCCCAATTTGTCAGAGTAAATTAAATGGAGAGGCTGAAAGACCTTATTTTCCGCAGCAGACAACACTAAAGCTACAGTCTTTCTTTTATAAAATTCAGTTGTTTATTGTTTGGACTGTAATAATCGCAAGCCTCGGAGTAGATTTCCTTTTTGGCTTTGATATGTGGCACAAGGTGGATTTCCACTGGAGCCTAATCATTTCGATGTGGTTGATAGTTTTTGAATTTGGAATAATGAGGCTTTTCAAAAAGGGCATCAGCTCCTCTCGAATAATGACACTATTTGTATTTATTGTGCTGGTGATGATGGGAATTACAGCATATTACGTTGGAAAGTTTGCTTTCATTGCGGAATGGGTTGCACCGATAGTTGTAATGGGGACACTTATAGCGAACTTTGTTCTTGCAATGATAGATAAGAATGGTAATTCAATGGTTTATCTGCTCACAAATCTTGTGGTAGGTATTTTGCCATATATTGTTTTTTATTTCTTTGCAGAGCGGGATTGTCCAATCGCATGGATTATTTGTTTAATGATAAGCGTAATCCTTTTTGTTGGAGCGATTATCTTTAAGGGACGTGAAGTAGTTAGCGAGATTCAAAGGAGACTTAACGTTTAATGGACAATATTGGGGGCACTTTTAATAAAAATAAATACATAATTGACAATTTCGAAAGAGCTATGAATGAGGGCTGGATAGAAGTGTATTATCAGCCTATCATTCGAACCTCTAACGGTAGAGTTTGCGGTGAGGAAGCCTTGGTAAGATGGGAAGATCCACATTTTGGCACACTTAATCCTATCGATTTTGTTCCTGCCTTGGAGGCTATCAACGCTGTCCATAGGCTTGATTTGTATGTTTTGGAGGAAGCCCTCTCAAAGATGAACGAACAGCGTAGAAGAGGACTTTACGTTGTTCCTACATCTATAAATCTTTCTCAGGTGGATTTCTACGCCTGTGACATAGTAGAAGAAATTTCAAAACGCGTCGAAGATTCAGGTATTTCAAGACGTATGATAGCAATTGAAATATCTGAGATTTCTTTAAATATCAACAATGACATGATTATCAGCCAGGTGGAGCAGTTCAGAGATTTGGGCTTCCAGGTGTGGATGGATGATTATGGCAGCGGTGATTCTGTGCTACCTATCTTGCAAAAGGTTCACTTTGATTCATTAAAAATTAATATGTACTTCGTTCAGCAGATTCGCATTAGCGAGAGAGCACGAATCATTCTGACAGAGCTTGTAAGAATGGCTATGTCTCTAGGAATGGAAACTGTTGTTGAGGGTGTAGAATTTCAAGAGCAGGTGGAGTTTTTGCAGGAAATCGGCTGCACAAAGCTCCAAGGCTTCCTATATTGTAAGCCTATTCCTAAGGCTGCGATTTTTGAAAGATATATAAAGGGCGTGGCTATTGGATTTGAAAATCCTGCCGAAACTTCTTACTATTCAGCTCTAGGAAGGGTTAATCTGTATGATATTTCCTTTGCGAGAGGAAGCTCAAAAGAACTAGCTGAATATTTTGATACCTTCCCACTTGTAATCATGGAAACAGATGGCAAAACTGTAAGAATTGTTCGTGGAAATAAATCCTTTAGGAAATATATGGTCCATAATTTCCCTATTTCAGATTTATCCGGCATATATGATTTTGATGACGAACATACTTCAGTTGGGGTTTACACAATGAGCTGTATTCGCAAGTGCGCCATGACTGGAAAGAGACAGATTATTGATGATAGACTGGAAGATGGTCGAATTGTACAAATGCTTATTCAACGAATTGCCGTTAATTCAGTGACAAAGCGGGCTGCAGTGGTTCTTGCAGTTTTGCAGGTAAACGAAAACCAGAATATAGCAGATTCCCTGACTTATAACTATATAGCCCGTGCGCTGGCAGAAGATTACATCGATTTGTATTTTGTTAATATGGATACAGAAGAATATGTAGAATATAGCCCTGACGGTGTAAACAGGGATGTGGCTGTGGACACAAAGGGCGATGATTTCTTTAGAAGGGCTAGGAATCTGATAAAAAAGAGAATTTATTCTGAGGATGTGGATGTTATTCTTGAGTCCTTTACGAAGGAAAATATTAAAAGAAGCCTTGAGAACCAGGGCGTTTATAGTGTTACCTACAGGCTTATAATTAACGGCATACCTACCCATGTAAGTATGAAGATTGTTAAAGTGAGAACAGACAATAATCATATTTTGATAGGCGTAAGTAACGTTGATAAGCAGGCTCGTCAGCAGGAAATCATTGAAAAAGCAAAAGAAGAGCGTTTGATGTATTCTCGTGTAATGGCTCTTTCAGGAGATTACATTTGCTTTTACACTGTTGATCCTGAAACTGAACATTATGTATGCTTCACAGCTTCCGAAGGATTTAGAAGATTCGGTTTACCTGATGAGGGTGAAAACTTCTTTGCTACATCAGTAGAAAATGCTAAAATGATTGTTCATTCAAATGATTATAAAGGATTTGCGCAGGTATTTAATAAAGAAAATGTTCTGCAGCATATTAAAGACAGAGGCATGTTTGTTTACAACTATAGATTTATGATTGATGGCCAGATTAGACATGTTTCTGCCAAAGCCACATTAGTTCATGAATCTACAGGAGATAAGCTGATTGTTGGTATTATCGATATAGAAAATCAGGTATTGATGGAGCAGGAGTATGCCGCAAATCTTTTAGAGGCCGAGGATAAAGCCTTAAAGGATCAGCTTACTGGCGTTAAAAACAAACGAGCTTATGTGGATGAGGAGGAGCATCTAAACATCCAAATAGGTGCCGGCATGGATCTAGCCTTTGCTATTGTTGTCTGCGATATTAATGGTTTGAAGCAGGTTAACGATTCCATGGGGCATGCAGCAGGCGATGCTTACATCAAGGAAGGCTGTGAGATTATTTGTGATGCCTTTGCACGAAGCCCAGTGTTTAGAGTGGGTGGCGATGAATTTGTAGCAGTGGTCAAGGGCAAGGATTACGAATACTTAGAAACCAGAATCGAAAAAATCGATAAAATAAATAAGAAGAATAAGAAAAATGGCAAGGTTACAATCGCTGTTGGTTATTCTCTCTATGAAAAAACTGATAAGTTCGCATCAGACGTTTTTGAGCGAGCAGATTCTCTCATGTACGCTAACAAAAAGAAGATGAAAGAAGAAAAATAAAAACGTTTAATGGGATTGACAAAAGTTTAACAATGGACTAGTATAATAAACATGAGAAATAGGGAATAAACCCTAAAAGAGGAGGATTACTATGAGCGAATTTAACAACCTAAAGCTTGAAGTTGCTGATGAGATTGCAGTACTTACAATTTCACGTCCAGCAGCTCTTAACGCACTTAATTCAGAGACACTTGATGAGCTTAACGTAGCTTTAACAGAAATCGAGGCAAGAGATGATGTTAAGGTTCTTATTCTTACAGGTGGTCCTGATAAGAAGGATAATGCATTCAAGTCATTTGTTGCTGGTGCAGACATCTCTGAGATGGTTAACTTCACAGCAGCTGAGGCTCGTGCATTTGGTATGAGAGCATCAGTTCCATTCTTTAAGCTTATGAACATGAGACAGGTTACAATCGCTGCAGTTAATGGTTTCGCACTCGGCGGTGGATGCGAAATCGCTATGGCTTGTGATATCCGTATCGCTAGCGAAAACGCTACATTTGGTCAGCCAGAGACAGGCCTTGGAATCATCCCAGGTTTCGGTGGCACACAGAGACTTGCTCGTCTTGTTGGTATGGGACGCGCTAAGGAGCTTATCTTCACATGCGATTCTATCGATGCTAACGAAGCATACAGAATCGGTCTTGTAAACAAGGTAGTTTCTACAGAAGAGCTTATGGCTACAGCAAAGGCTATGGCTGCAAAGATTGCTTCAAAGGGAAGCTATGCAGTATCTATCGCAAAGGCTGCAATCAACAACGGTTACGATATGGACATCAAGAACGCTGTTGAGATGGAAGCAAACCTTTTCGGTATCACATGCTCTACACATGATAAGGCAGAAGGTATGGGCGCATTCCTTGAGAGACGCGCAGCAAACCTTACAGATTTCTAAAAGCGTATAGTCATTTGCCACCCAGTTATATTAGCTGGGTGGTTTTTTATTTAGCGACCTGCATAACCTTGGCAAGCGCGAGGAGGAAGGCCCCATGTGGTTAAGGAGGGACCCTTTAGGGAGGTTCCCTTGACCGCAATGGGAGGTGGCCTCCGGGAGCATGAAAAACTAGGAAGGTCGCATCTATAGGGGGGTTGTAAAAAAGGCAGTAAACAGTTATCATAATTAAGATTAGGTTAATATTATTTTCAGTAGGTGATTTATGAATAACGATTACATGTTTGAGGATGAAGATAATCAGGAAACAAAGGATTACGAAGGTCCTCAGTATCAGCAAAATTTCAGTGAGACATATCAGCAGGAAGGCCAGTACAACGGCCCTAGATACAGCTACGTAGAGCCAGGCTATATACCACCAAAGGATGGCCTTGGAATGGCAGTGGTTTCAATGGTTCTTGGTATTATTTCACTTGTGTTCTTTTTAATGGGAATCAACATTATCGGTGCTATTATCGCCATAGTGTTAGGTATTGTTTATCTTGTAAAAAGCAGAAATCAGCTTGGAAGAGTATTTTCTATAGTAGGTATTGTTACATCTGTTCTTGGTATTGTGTGCTGTATAGCCGCATGGTCTTTTATTTTTAGTAATATAGATGGTCTTGCAAACCTTGAAAATGATACAGAAGGTATGCAGGAATGGTACGACTTCTACGGCTTGGATGGTCTTTACGATGATTTAGAGCCATATGAGGACGGAGATGAATATATTTATGAAGAACCAGACGGGGATGACTTGGACAGTCTTTTTGATGGTATAGTTGGCGATGACGAGCACCCTGAGGTGGATTTAGACGATACATTATAATTTTGGTTAAATGTGCCGACTTTGGCATTTTTTAATAGTAAGAGAAGGGATATCTGACGAGAAAGGATATCCTCATAGAAAGGAATTACTTAATATGTACAACAAAGTAGACGCTAGCCTGAACTTCGTAGAAAGGGAGAAGCAGGTATTGAAGTTCTGGGAAGAAAATGACATCTTCCAGAAGTCAATGGATTCAAGAAAAGAGGGAGAGACTTACACATTTTACGATGGCCCTCCAACAGCAAACGGTAAGCCACACATCGGTCACGTAGAGACACGTGCCATCAAGGACATGATTCCTAGATTCCAGACAATGAAGGGCAAATTTGTTCCTAGAAAAGCTGGTTGGGATACTCATGGTCTTCCAGTAGAGCTTGAGGTTGAAAAGCTTCTTGGTCTTAACGGAAAAGAGCAGATTGAAGAATACGGTATGGAGCCTTTCATTAAGCAATGTAAGGAATCTGTATGGAAATACAAAGGTATGTGGGAGGATTTCTCTGGAACTGTAGGTTTCTGGGCTGACATGGATAATCCTTACATCACATACGACAACAACTTTATTGAGTCTGAGTGGTGGGCACTTAAGACTATCTGGGACAAGAAGCTCCTTTACAAGGGATTCAAAATCGTTCCATATTGCCCACGTTGTGGTACACCTCTTTCAGCACAGGAGGTTGCACAGGGATATAAGACAGTTAAAGAGCGTTCAGCAGTTGTTCGTTTTAAAATCAAGGGTGAGGAGGCTTACTTCCTTGCATGGACAACAACACCATGGACACTTCCATCAAACCTTGCACTTTGCGTAAATCCAGATGAGACTTACATCAAGGTTAAGGCAGCTGATGGCTACACATACATCCTTGCAGAGGCACTTGCAGATAAGGTGCTTTCAAAGGTTGCTACAGAAGAAGGCGTTAAGCCTTACGAAGTACTTGAAACATACAAGGGTACAGATTTAGAGTACAAGGAATACGAGCCACTCTTTGAGTGCGCAGGCGTTGCAGCTGAAAAGCAGCACAAGAAGGCTCACTTTGTTACATGTGACTCATACGTTACTATGTCAGATGGTACTGGTATCGTACATATCGCTCCTGCATTTGGTGAGGACGATGCTAAGGTTGGCCGTAAGTACGACCTTCCATTCGTTCAGTTCGTAGACGGCAAGGGTGAAATGACAGAGGAGACTCCTTATGCAGGTCTCTTTGTTAAGAAGGCAGACCCAGAGGTTCTTAAGGACCTTGATAAGGAAGGCAAGCTTTTCGATGCTCCTAAGTTCGAGCACGAATATCCACATTGCTGGAGATGCGACACTCCACTTATCTACTACGCTAGAGAATCATGGTTCATCAAGATGACAGAGGTTAAGGATGACCTGATTAGAAATAACAATACAGTTAACTGGATTCCTGAAAACATTGGTAAGGGACGTTTCGGTGATTGGCTTGAGAACGTTCAGGACTGGGGTATTTCTCGTAACCGTTATTGGGGAACTCCACTTAACATTTGGGAATGTGCAGATTGCGGTAAGCAGATTTCTATCGGTAGCCGTAAGGAGCTTGCAGAGCTTTCAGGCAGACCTGAAGCAGAAACTATCGAGCTTCACCGTCCATACATCGATGAGGTTACATGCACATGTCCAGAATGTAAGGGCACAATGAAGCGTGTACCAGAGGTTATTGACTGCTGGTTCGATTCAGGTGCTATGCCATTTGCTCAGCATCATTATCCATTCGAAAATAAGGAAGTATTTGAGCAGCAGTTCCCTGCTAAGTTCATTTCAGAGGCTGTTGACCAGACTCGTGGATGGTTCTACTCACTTATGGCAGAATCTACACTTCTTTTCAACAAGGCTCCTTATGAGAACGTTATCGTATTAGGTCACGTTCAGGATGAGAATGGTCAGAAGATGTCTAAGTCTAAGGGCAACGCTGTTGATCCATTCGACGCACTTGAGAAGATGGGCGCAGATGCTATCAGATGGTACTTCTACACATCTTCAGCACCATGGATTCCAAAGAGATTTGGTGAGAACGCAGTTATGGAAGGCCAGAGAAAGTTCCTTGGAACTCTTTGGAATACATACGCTTTCTATATTTTATATGCAAATATCGACGAGTTTGATCCTACAAAGTATGAGCTTGATTTCAGCAAGCTTGCAGTTATGGATAAGTGGATTCTTTCACGTCTTAATTCAAGCATTAAGGCAGTTGATGATAATCTTTCAAACTACAAGATTCCTGAAGCAGCACGTGCTTTAGATGAGTTCGTAGATGATATGTCAAACTGGTACGTACGTCGTTGCCGTGACAGATTCTGGGCAAAGGGAATGGAGCAGGATAAGATTAATGCTTACATGACTCTTTACACATGCCTTAAGGATATCTCACTTGCAGCAGCACCTATGATTCCTTTCATGACAGAGGAAATCTACCAGAACATGGTTCGCTCAGTAGATAAGACAGCTCCAGAGTCAATCCATCTTTGTGACTTCCCAGTTGTTAATGAAGCATTCATTGACAAGAAGCTTGAGGAAGATATGGATGAGCTCCTTAAGATTGTAGTTCACGGACGTGCTTGCCGTAACACAGCACAGATTAAAAATAGACAGCCAATCGGCCAGATGTACATCAAGGCTGAGCATGAGCTTGATGAAATGTACGTTTCAATCATCGAGGATGAGCTTAACGTTAAGAAGGCTACCTTCACAGATGATGTATCTTCATTCACATCATACTCATTCAAGCCACAGCTTCGTACAGTAGGACCTAAGTACGGTAAGTTCCTTGGCGGTATCCAGAAGGCTCTTGCATCACTTGATGGCAACGCAGCTTATGCAGAACTTAAGGCAAATGGGGTATTAAGATTGCCAGAGGTTGATGCATCTATCGAGCTTGCAGAGGAAGACTTACTTATCTCTATGGCTCAGACAGAAGGCTTCGTAGCAGATGGAGACAACTACGTAACAGTAGTTCTCGATACAAATCTTTCAGAAGAGCTTCTTGAGGAAGGCTTCGTAAGAGAAATCGTTTCAAAGATTCAGACAATGCGTAAGGAAGCAGATTTCGAGGTTATGGACCGCATCACAGTAGCGTATGCCGGAACACCAAAGGCTAACGAAATCTTCGCCAAGAATAAGGACATCATCGCAGGTGAAGTTCTCGCAGATTCTATCGAAGAAGGCACAGAAGGCGCCCACGTAAAAGAGTGGAACATCAACGGCGAGAAGGTAACACTTGCTGTAACACGCCGTTAGGTTGTGGCTAGCCACTAGGTTATGGCTCGCCTGTTACGCACACAAGGATAATATTTCTACGCTCAGCTTAGAATGCTTCGCTTAAGAAACATTTTCCTTGTGCACTACAGGCTATTCTTACTACATTAGAGGCAATTCGTAGACTAGTATAAGCTGTTCTCATCGTTGGCGAGCGCGAGCAGGAGGGCCCCATGTAGTTAAGGAGGGACCCCGAAGGGGAGGTTCCCTTGACTGCAATGGGAGGTGGCCTGCGGGAGCACGGAGTACTTCAATCAGCTTATACGTCAGTTTTACGAACGCATACAAAATTAGGAGGGGTTTTGAGGTATGAAGAGACAGATGCCAAGTACTAAGGAGATTGAGCGCGAGATTATTAATCGTGTGAAAATCATGTTTAGAAAGGATTTTGATGAGGCTACCGAGGAAGAGATTTACAGGGCTTGCTCTGAAGTTGTTAACGAGGTAGTCATCGATAACTGGTTGAACACTCAAAAAGAGTTCAACAAGCAGGATCCTAAGTGCGTGTATTACATGTCCATGGAGTTCTTAATTGGTAGACTTCTAGGAAATAACATGATTAATATGCGTGGCTACACCGAGGTCATGGATGCCCTGGATGAATTGGGCGTTGATATCAACGCAATTGAAGACCAGGAGCCTGATCCAGCCCTGGGAAATGGTGGCTTGGGCCGTCTTGCAGCATGCTTCTTGGATTCTCTTGCAACTTTGCAGTATCCAGCTTATGGCTGCGGTATTAGATACCACTATGGTATGTTCAAGCAAAAGATTGTAGATGGATATCAGGAAGAGGTACCAGATAACTGGCTTCAGACTCGCTACCCATTTGAATTGGAGCGCCCTGAGTATGAGTACGAGGTAAAATTTGGCGGTTGGGTTCGCTATGAGAATCAGCCAGATGGCACTACGAAATATATTCACGAGGGCTACAATTCAGTAATTGCCACACCTTATGATATGCCTGTTACAGGCTTTGATAATGGTATGGTTAATACCCTTATGATTTGGGACGCCAAGCCAAAGGAGGTCTTTAGATTAGATTCCTTTGAGCGTGGTGATTATAATAAGGCAGTTGAGGATATGAACCTTGCTCGTAATCTGACAGAGGTTTTGTATCCTAATGATAATCATATTCAAGGTAAGGAATTGCGCTTGAAGCAGCAGTATTTCTTTGTTTCTGCATCCCTTCAGCGTGCACTTGATAAGTATTTCCGTCATCACAATGATATTAAGAGACTTCCAGAAAAGGTGGTCTTCCAGATGAACGATACTCATCCAACACTTACAGTTGCAGAACTTATGCGTCTTCTTATGGATGAGCATGGTCTTGGCTGGGATGATGCTTGGAATATTACAACACATTGTGTGGCTTATACTAACCATACAATTATGTCCGAGGCTCTTGAAAAATGGCCACAGGATATATTCAAGAATCTGCTTCCTCGTATCTACATGATAGTTGAGGAGATTAACCGTAGATTCTGTGAGGATATTAGAGCCAAGTTCCCTGGTGATGATGCAAGAGTCAATCGTATGGCTATTCTTGCTGATGGTCAGGTCAAGATGGCTCACATGGCGATTGCTGCCGGCTTCTCAGTAAACGGCGTTGCCGCTCTTCACACAGAGATTTTGAAGAATGTTTCGCTTCATGATTTCTACGAGATGTATCCTGAGAAGTTTAATAATAAGACTAACGGTATTACTCAAAGACGTTTCCTCATGCATGGAAACTATAAGCTTTCAGATTGGGTAATTTCAAAGATTGGTCGTGGTTGGATTACAGATCTTTCTCAGATGCAGAAGCTTGAAAGATATGTTGATGATAAGCGCTCTATTGATGAGTTTATTGCTATCAAGCATGAAAATAAGAGACGTCTTGCCAAGTATATCTTTGATCATAATGGCATCGAGGTTGATGCAGATTCAATCTTTGATGTTCAGGTTAAGAGATTGCATGAGTATAAGAGACAGCTGCTTAATATCCTTCATGTAATGTATTTGTATAATCAGATTAAGGAAAATCCAGAGATGGATTTCTATCCTACCACCTTTATATTTGGTGCAAAGGCATCAGCAGGCTATGAGAATGCAAAGCTTATCATTAAGCTTATTAATAACGTATCAGCTGTAATCAATAATGATAAATCAATTGATGGCAAGCTGAAGGTAGTCTTCATCGAGGATTACAGGGTTTCTAATGCTGAATGGATTTTCGCTGCAGCTGATGTTTCAGAACAGATTTCTACCGCTTCAAAGGAAGCATCTGGTACAGGTAACATGAAGTTTATGCTTAATGGTGCTGTCACAATTGGTACTATGGATGGTGCTAATGTGGAGATGTATCAGGAGCTTGGTGGAAAGAACATCTTTATTTTCGGTATGAGCTCTGACGAGGTCATTACCCACGAAAAGAACAATGATTACAATCCTGTAGATGTGATGAATAATGACTATCGTATTCAGAAGGTATTGCAGCAGCTTGTTAATGGCTATTACAGTATTGATAATCCTGAGCTGTTTAGACCTTTGTACAATTCATTACTTAATACTCAATGTACAGCAAAGGCTGATACATACTTTGTATTAAAGGATTTTGCATCTTACTGTGAGGCTCATGAAAAGATTCAGGAGGCTTACAAGGATAGATTTAAATGGGGACAGATGGCACTTGAAAATGTTGCACATGTTGGAAAGTTCTCATCTGATAGAACCATTCAGGAATATGTAGACGACATTTGGCATTTGGACAAGCTTGAATTACACTAAATGCCTAGTAAGGAAATTGATATGAGACAGAATAATGTTAATAGAGCAAAGTATATTTTTTGGATATTCATTCCATGTATATTAGCATTTGTTATTCAGAACATTGCTAGTATTATTGTAGTGGAAGGATATGCGGCTTACGGAATTGGCACCTTCAAAGGGCAGACCTGGGATGAGTTCATGGATTACCTTATGGACGTGATGATGTCAGGGATTACTGATGGGCTCATATATGTTTTATATTCAGTAGTTGGTATCGCGCTTTTCGGTGCATGCTATCATAAGATGTTTATGACTGGCAAAAGCTATAGCCTTAAGGGTATTTCCAAAAATATTCCAATTACAATTGTTGGGATGCTTTTGTTCTGTATAGGAATGCAATATGTAAGTATTTTCCTATTAAATTCTCTTGCATCAGCCTTTCCAGAATGGCTGGAGCAATATGAGCAGATTCTTGAATCGGCTGGAATTTCAGAGGACATTTCAGTGATGATGGCAGTTTATGCTGTAATTCTTGGACCTGTTGTAGAGGAACTTATTTTCAGAGGAGTAACATTATCTGCTGCAAATAAAGTAATGCCATATTACTTTGCAATTGTTGTTCAGGCTTTATTGTTTGGAGCTTTTCATATGAATGCTATCCAAAGCTGCTACGCCTTTGTGCTCGGTCTAGGCTTGGGATATATTATGTATTTGTATGACAATATTTGGCTGACAATTATAATTCATATTCTATATAACATTGTGGGGACATTCTTCTCAGATATTCTGCCAATGGCTGGAGATACATTAATTGAATTCTTCTTTAGTGTATTGTTTGCACTTGTTATGTGCTATGGTGCATTAGTCCTTTTGAAAAAAAGTGCAGCATCTGTTAAGGATGAGGCGGATTTTACCGATATATAATTACACGGACGATAATCACAGGACCAGGAGGGCATATTGCTTTCCTGGTTTTCTTTTTACTAGAAAATCTGTGATATGGAAAATGGAATTTCCCTTTATAAATAGTAACCATCATTTATAGGAGGGAAGAGCATGGTAATTCAAAACTCTGAGGTTCAAATGACCTCGAAAAGTAACTTTTCAGTTACGACAAAGGCTTCTTATCAAGTAAGCCAGGCTCCAGCAATTAAAATTGGAGACATCACCTTTAAGCTGCCAGATAGTGAGAAGGAGTCTGGCACCGAGGAAGTAAAGGACATCCAGGCTGTGGATGAGGCAACTGGAGTTTCCTTACCTGCAAACCGACAGGTAAGAATGCAGGCAATGACTTATCTGATTAGGGCATTGCTTCTTAGCAAAATCTTCGGGGAGGATAAGAGCTTCTCTGATTTTCTTCAGGATTTCTTTGGAGAGAATTCAGGAACGATGACTACTACATCTGTAAGCTATGAGCGAACAGAATCGCAGTCGGTTTCCTTTAGCTCCAAGGGTACAGCTGTCACAGCTGATGGAAGAAGGCTTAGCTTTGATTATGGCTTTGAAATGTCGGAATCCTTCAGCGAGACATTTGAAAGCATAAGTTCTGCTTTTACCAGATTTATAGATCCTTTGGTGATTAATCTAAAGGATTCACCTGCCTCAATAGCCAATCAAACCTTTTTATTTGATTTGGATGGAGATGGAAATAAGGATGAGATTAATCAGCTTTCTGTCGGTCAGGGCTTTCTGGCGCTTGATAAAAATGAGGACGGCGAAATAAATGATGGCACCGAGCTTTTCGGCGCTAAAACAGGGGATGGTTTTAGCGAGCTGGCGGTGTTTGACGAAGACTGCAATGGCTGGATAGATGAAAATGACCCTATTTTTGAAAAGCTGAGGGTGTGGTCCATGAACGAAAAAGGAGACATGGAATTGTATACTCTAAAGCAGTCCGATGTTGGAGCCATTTTCTTAGGACGAGTTGGCACGGAGTATGTTAATCACGATGATGAAAACAAGGCGAGAGCAGCAATCCGCCAGTCGGGAATTTATCTTCATGAATCAGATGGTCATGCAGGTGGTATACAACATGTAGATTTTGCTACCTAAATTAGATTTATTTAGTTTAATCTTGATTGTGTTTATGCTATACTATTGAAAGTTTAGAGGAAAGAGGTATAGCATGAGCCTAATTATCAAGAATGGTAGGGTTTTAAATCCACCTACAGGAACAGATGAAATATTAGATATCAAGATAGACGGGAACATTATTTCAGCTATTTCGGCTGATATTGTTCCCGTTTTTTCTGATGAAGTAATCGATGCTAAGGGCTGTTATGTATTTCCAGGTTTTATCGATATGCATGTGCATTTCAGGGATCCTGGTCAGACAGCTAAGGAGGACATCGAAACTGGTTCTAAAGCTGCCGCAAGAGGCGGTGTCACAACAGTGCTGGCAATGCCAAACACAAAACCAGTGGTAGACAATCCAGAGCTTGTAAACTATGTCCATGAAAAAGGAAAATCTGTAGGCCTTACAAGAGTGCTGCAGGTTGGCTCAGTTACTAAGGGGATGGAAGGCAAGGAGCTTTCGGATTTAGAGGGAATGATAAAGGCAGGCATTCCAGCCATTTCCGAGGATGGCAAATCGGTAATGGATTCCGGCTTATATCGTGAAGCCATGAAAATCGTAGCAAAAGCAAATGTGCCTGTGCTTGCTCACTGCGAGGATATCAATCTAGTGCAGGGCGGCGTTATGAACATGGGCGCAAAGTCTGATTTTATGGGAGAAAAGGGAATCAGCAACGCAGTTGAAAACATCATTGAGGCAAGAGATATTATGCTTGCTGAAGAAACTAATGCAACACTTCATTTATGCCATTGCTCTACAAAGGAGAGTTATGACATTCTTAAGGAGGCAAAGGCTAGAGGCATCAAGGTCTCAGGCGAGGTTTGCCCACATCATTTCACCCTTACAGAGGATGATATTGTACCAGGCGATGGAAACTACAAAATGAATCCACCTGTTAGAACAAAGGAGGATAGAGAGGCATTAAGACGAGGCCTTGCAGAGGGTGTCTTTGAAGTAATATCAACAGACCATGCCCCTCACACAGCAGAGGAAAAGGCCAAGGGCTTTGCATCACCTTTCGGTATCGTAGGCCTGGAGACAAGCGCAAGCTTAACCTATTCTGAATTGGTTCTGTCAGGTCTTATTAGCCCACTTCAGATGGCAGCACTGATGAGCAGTAATCCAGCAAGAATACTAGGCTTTGAGCAGCTTGGTGATTTATCTGTAGGAAAGAATGCGGACGTAACCATCTTCAACCCAAACGCAGAATACGAAATTCACGCAGCCGACTTCGCAGGCAAATCAAAAAATATGCCATACGAAGGACGTAAGGTGCAGGGCAAAGTGGTAACGACCATCTTTGAAGGAAACGTAGTGTATAAATAGCCTGTAGCTGTCAAGGATAAATATTACAAAGCGAGACATTTCGTTGGGTACGCAATAAATAATTGTAGTGTGTAGAAGTAGCCTGTAGCTGTCAAATATAAATATTACTAAGCGAGACATCCTAGTCGAGTGTGTAATATTTATCTTTGATAGCGTAACAGGCGAGAGAAAGAGTAAATTATATAAACCTGGAGGATAGAATATGATTTCAAGATTAATTAACCAGATTCAGGAGAAGAACGCCCCTATAGTTGTGGGACTTGATCCTACTATGAAGCTTATGCCAAAGACTCTTGTGGACAAGCACATTGCCGAGCATGGTCAGACACTAGAGGCAGTTGGCGAGGCCATGTTTGATTACAATAAGCAGATTATGGATGCCTGCGCCGATTTAATCCCAGCAGTAAAGCCACAGATTGCCATGTATGAAAGCTACGGTATTCCTGGCATGATAGCATATAAAAAGACAGTTGATTATGCCAAGCAGCTTGGTCTTGTGGTAATTGCAGATATCAAGCGAGGCGATATCGGCTCTACATCCACAGCATACGCTCTTGGTCATCTTGGCTCTGTTCAGGTGGGGGATAATAAATTCAAGGGCTTTGATGCAGATATGGCTACAGTCAATCCTTATCTGGGAACAGATGGCGTGAAGCCTTTTGTTGATGTATGTAACGAAGAGGATAAGGGAATCTTTGTACTTTGCAAGACCTCTAATCCTTCATCTGGGGAGTTCCAGGATAGATTAATAGATGGCAGACCATTGTACGAACACATGGCTGAAAAGATTGAAGAGTGGGGCTCAGCTTCTATGGACGGCGATTACTCTAATGTAGGTGCAGTTGTAGGTGCTACCTATCCAGAAATGGGTGCAAAGCTTCGTAAGCTTATGCCTCATACATACATCCTTGTGCCAGGCTATGGTGCACAGGGCGGCAAGGGCGCAGACCTTGTAAACTTCTTCAACAAAGACGGTCTTGGCGCCATCGTAAATTCCAGCCGTGGTATCATCGCTGCATATCAGCAGGAAAAGTACGCAAGCTACGGAGAAGCAAACTTCGCCGACGCCAGCCGCGCCGCCGTGGAAGACATGCTCGCCGACATTCGTGGAGCATTAGCTTAAAAGGCTTCTCCCTCTGGGAGAAGCTGTCACCGAAGGTGACTGATGAGGGGTAAAAACTAAAAGGAGTCAACACAATGAAAATAAAAGAAACCGCTAAAATCGTTTCAACCGAAAGCCTCGCCGAAGGCATCTACAGTTTGCTTTTAGCTACAACAGCTTCACAATACGCCATCCCTGGCCAGTTCATCAACATATACTGTAACGATGGAAGTAAAATCCTCCCACGCCCAATCAGCATCTGCGAGATTGATAAGCTACAGGGCACCCTTAGAGTAGTCTATCGCGTGGTAGGAAAGGGTACCGAGGAGTTCTCAAAGCTTCAGGCAGGGGACACTGTAGAAATCCTTGGACCTCTAGGCAATGGCTTCCCACTTGAAGCAGGCGATGCCATTGTAGTAGGCGGCGGAATCGGCGTGCCTCCAATGTTAGAGCTCGCAAAGCAGCTTGAGGGCTATGTTACAGCTGTATTAGGCTATCGCACAGACGATTTGTTCCTTGCAGATAGCTTCGTCGATGCAGCTGGTGATGTAGTAATTGCTACAGATGATGGAACGGTAGGCGTTCACGGAACAGTAGTGGATGCCATGAAGGAAAATGATTTAAAGGCTGATGTAATATATGCCTGCGGCCCAAAGCCAATGCTTAGAGGTGTAGCTGAGTATGCAGAATCAATCGGCGCAAAATGCTACGTATCAATGGAAGAGCGTATGGCCTGTGGCGTAGGTGCATGTCTTGGTTGTGTATGTCAGTCTACAGAGGTGGACGACCATAGCCACGTAAAGAATAAAAGAGTATGTAAGGATGGCCCAGTATTTCTGTCAACGGAGGTAGTTCTATAATGAATACAAAGGTAACAATCGCAGGTGTTGAGTTTCAAAACCCAATTATGGAGGCTTCTGGAACCTTTGGTTCTGGTATGGAATATGGAGAATTTGTTGATTTAAACAAGCTTGGCGCAGTAGTAACAAAGGGCGTAGCAAATGTGCCATGGCCTGGCAATCCTACACCAAGAATTGCCGAGGTAAACTGCGGAATGCTTAATGCAATTGGCTTGCAGAATCCTGGTGTGGAAGTATTTTGTGAACGAGATTTGAAATTTTTAGAAGATTACAAAGATACTCGTGTTCTGGTTAATGTTTGTGGTCATTCAGCCGATGAATATATTGAGGTGGTTGATAGATTGGCAAACGAAAAAAGGGTTGATATGTTGGAAATCAACATCTCTTGTCCAAATGTTAAAGAAGGTGGAATCGCCTTCGGACAGGACCCAAAGGCAGTAGAGAAAATCACTCGTTTAGTTAAGAAGCATGCAAAACAGCCAATCGTTATGAAGCTTTCTCCTAATGTAACAGACATCAAGGTGATGGCAAAAGCAGCAGAGGCAGGAGGAGCAGACGCAATTTCTCTTATCAACACTCTCACAGGAATGAAAATCGATGTAGAGCGTCAAAGTTTTGTTCTGGCCAATAAGACCGGAGGCATGTCAGGCCCAGCAGTTCATCCAATCGCAGTAAGAATGGTATATGAGTGTGCAAATGCAGTAAGCATTCCAATCATCGGAATGGGTGGCATTAGTACATGGGAAGATGCAGTGGAAATGATGTTGGCAGGTGCTACTGCAGTTTCAGTTGGAACGGCTAATTTCTTTAATCCTACAGCTACAATTGATATCCTAAATGGCGTTATGGATTACATGAAAAGAAAGAATATCAGCGATATTCGTGATATTGTTGGAATTGTTAAATAATAATACTCACATACTTTATTTTTTCACACAATATATACAGAAAATTCCGTGACACTTTGAAGTCGATTTGCTAAACTTTATTTACGTCCATACTTTGAAAGGAGGGGAGCTGATGAAGTTCAAGAAGATAGGTGAGGACAAGATTAGATGTGTCATCACGAAAGAAGAAATGGAAATGAGCGGCATGGAGCTTGGTGATTTCGTCAGTGACCAGGAAAAGACCCAGAGCTTTATTAGGGATATTTTAGCAGAGGCGTGTGAGACACTTGGAATAGAGACTCATGCAAAGGCGTATAGTGTTCAGATGACAGTTATGCCACAGGGAGATGTTGCATTACTTATATCCCCAGATTCAAGCAGCGGACTTGCCACTGCAATTGAGGAATTGAAGAAGCATCTAACTGGTTTACAGGAAACATTATCTACTACAAAAAATACACCTAGTCCTAGCATGATTACAGCAGCAGGAACAGCAGCTGGCACAGCAGATGTACCAGTTCAGCCTGCACAGGCTTTAAGAGATGATACGGATGAAGTTACTGCCCAGTATTTAGATACACCACTTTGGGCTATTTTACCTGATTTAGATGTAGCTATTCTGTTATGCAAGCATTTACCAAAGTACGAGGGAATGCAAAGCGCATTGTACCGCTATGGCGATGATTATTACATCAAGCTCAACTTCGAGCTTACCCGTCGCCAGATATCTGCAGTCATTCTTGTATTAGCAGAATTTGCAACCCAAATGTTTACAGAAAGCTTCGATGGAGCATTCTTGTTAGAACATGGCGATTTAATCTGCGACGATTGCGTAAATGTATTATCGCAGGTATAAAAAAACACCCCCCTGTAGTTTTGCATGCTCGCGCTTGCCGACTATTACGAGGGGTGTTTCTTTGTTTTATTCTGGGAATGCACCGGCGAGGTCGCAAATAGTTTTTACGCACATCTCTTCGCCGAGAGTTCCGCTATCCAGGATAACATCATATTCTCTGAAATCACCCCAGTTTTTATCAGTGTAATATTTGTAGTAAGTTTTACGCTGCTTGTCTTTTTTAGCAAGACGTTTTTCGATACTTACATTTTCAATGTTTTCGTAGCGCTCTAATACACGTTTTTTTCTGTGCTCCATATCTGCGTGAATCATTACATTCATGCAACGGATGCCTTCCTTTCGAAGGATGTAATCAGCACATCTACCTACGATAACGCAAGGTCCCTTGCTGGCGCAATCCAGGATAACCTTTTTCTGGGCGATAAAAATTTCATCCTGTGGGCTCTGGAAATACATTGTTCCAGCAGCAGATATATCAAACCACATTGCAGTAGAAGAAGTGTACTCACCCTGAGTTTCTATAAGCTCCTTAGCGTAGCCACTTTCCACGGCTACACGGTTAACGATTTCACCGTCATAAAATGGGATATTCAACTGTTTTGCAACAGCCTCGCCTATGCTATGACCGCCGCTGCCGAATTCTCTTGAAATAGTAATTACTGGATACATAGTGGTTCCCTCCAATCCTTTTTCTTATCTACAATTTTAAAGAAAATTAATGAAAAAGTCAAAAAGAGTCTGATTTATCTGATTATTAACGCATGCACCATTTTCAGCGAATTCTCCACTGTCTCCACAGATATCTACACCAATAATTTTTCGATTATCTGTTATATCAGAAAGTAAGCTAAGCATTTCTTCTATAGTCATATCACCCTGGTCCCAATCAGTGATTGCATAGTCGCTAGATAACACATCCTTGTCGATGGAAATATAAATAGGGATATCTTTATCAATAGTGTTGATATCGGGCATTTCTCCAACGCCAAATGTGTATACATCATTAAGATTGTTAAGGGTTTCCTTGGCTTCTAGCACCCATCCGCCGCAGGATGTAATCTGGCCGAAGCTAGGTGGTTGGTCGTCAGGATGATGATCGAAAAGAATCAGATTAAAAGGTGTTTTAATCTGCATCAGCCAAAGCAAGCTTAGGTAGTGATAGTTTCCCGAATCGATGAAATGAATGCCATTTAAAGAAGCAGCCTCCATTCTTTTTAGAAGCTGCTCCTTAGCGTAGTCATCCAAATAACAGCGTGTGCCATCAAGGTCACGGCAGTCTATGATGCTAAGATTTTCAATTGATTTGTAAAAGCTTTGATGCTCATAGGCATCTGTCATTTTAATTATTGTGGATTGCATTTTAATACTTTTCCTGCATTTTTTAATTCTTTACATTTACGTGTTGTAAATAAATCAGTCCAAATATTAGGGTGGAAGAGCATAAGGATTGGGAACAATTCAAGTCTTCCTGCCAACATATCAAAAATCAAAACAGCCTTTGAAAGGTCTGAGAAAAATGCAAAGTTTGAAGCAGGTCCAACCATGCTTAAACCAGGACCGATGTTACTCATTGTAGCAATAACTGCAGTAAATATAGTTGAAAAATCAAGGTTTTCAAAGGAAAGAATAAATACGCTGATGAAGAAAATCAACATAAAGGTTCCAAAGAAAACGTTGTTTGAGCGGATAGTTTCATGGTTTACAGGCTTGCCATCCATAAGTGTCTTTCTAACACTTCTAGGATGAATGTAGCTGATTAACTCCTTGTGTACAGCCTTTCCCATAAGCACGAAGCGGGAAACCTTGATACCACCACCTGTAGAACCGGCGCAAGCACCGATAAACATGAGAAGTACAAGTACGCAGCGGCTGGTCTGTGGCCATACAGCAAAATCTGCAGTAGAAAAACCTGTAGATGACTGAATAGATGTAACCTGGAAGGCTGCCTTTGTAAGGGCATCGAACAATCCGCGGCTGCTATTGTAGGTGTTGAAGGTGATGATTCCAATGGAAAGTGCTGTTAGGAAGGAATACATTCTAACTTCTTCCATTCTGAAAGCATCTCTTGCATGATGGAATAGCATGTAGTAGTAAAAGTTAAAGTTTACACCAAAGATAAACATAAATATTGAAATAATCCACTGGCATGCAACATTGAACCCTGCGCAGCTGGTAGAGTAAATACCAAAACCACCGGTACCGGCAGTGGCAATACCTGTGTTGATTGCTTCAAATGGAGTCATTCCTGCTATCAAAAGCAAAATAATCTCAAGGGCACACAGGCCTAAGTAGATTAAATAAAGCATCTGAGCTGTGTTCTTAAGCTTTGGCACTAGCTTGCCAACAGATGGGCCAGGTGATTCAGCCTTCATCAGGTTGAACTGGGAACCATCACCACCGGCAAGGGGAATGACTGTAAGCAGGAACACCAAAACTCCCATACCACCGACAAGGTGAGTAAAGCTACGCCAAAACAGTGATGCATGGCTGAGAAGCTCAACATTATCAAGTATTGAAGCTCCTGTTGTGGTAAAACCAGAAACAGTTTCAAACAGAGCATCAATGTAGCGTGGAATTTCGTTGCTGATATAAAGCGGAAGCGCTCCGATTGCAGAAAGTGCAACCCATGAAGCACCTGTACAGAAGAAACCTTCCTTTAAATAGAAGGAAGAATGCTTTGGCTTTAAATAGCTATTGATAATTCCAATGATAAGGCATGGAACTGCTACAACTGCGTAATCAATCCATACACTTTCATGGTAAATTACAGCAACGATTATAGGGAGCATCAAAAAGATGCCCATAAATCCAATTACATATCCTAAAATAAAACGAATAACGGAATGATTCATATCCGACTACCTCAAAGTATCAAGTATTGTGGCAAAGCCTGTGTGAGTGGTGACAACCATTACAGTATCACCAACCTCGATTGTATCTGAACCGCTTGGAATAATGATTGTACCATTGCGGTTGATAAATGCGATAAGTACGTTGTCCTTAAACTGAAGCACCGAGAATGGTACGCCAACAGCCTTTGACTTTTCGCTAATGTTGAATTCGATGGCCTCAACCTTCTGATCAAATAGATGGTAAAGAGTGAGGATATCATTTCCATCACCAGATGCGCTTTTGGCACGAACATAGGCGATGATTGATTCAGCAGTGATATGACGTGGGTAAATCACTGAACCTAAATTCAACTGTGAGAGTACATTATCGAAATTGATTCGATTAACCTTTGTAATAACCTTGGCATTGCTAACCTGATTAGCATATAAAGTAAGAAGAATGTTTTCTTCATCAATTCCTGTAAGAGGAACAAAGCTTTCTACGTATTCAATGCCTTCCTCGCGAAGTAAGGATTCATCACCACCGTCACCATTAATAATAGTAGCCTTTGGAAGTGCAACAGAAAGCTCCTCGCAGCGTTCCTTATTTCTTTCGATGATGCGGACATTGATTCGTGCCTGAAGAAGAAGCTTTGCTAAATAGAAGGAAGCCTTTCCGCCACCTACAATCAGACAATCCTTAACCTGTCTGGTTTTGAAACCAATTTCATTAAGGAAGGTACGGGCGAATCTTCTGGCACCTACTGCAGATACAATATCGTTAGAATGAAGTACAAAATCACCAGTAGGAATAACAACTTCGTTTCCTCGTTTAACTGCAGTGATAAGCACCTTGCTGGTGATGGCAGAGGATAAATCCTTGATAGTAAGGCCATCAAGCACATTGCCCTCTTCGATTTTAAACTCAACAAGCTCTGCCTGACCGTGCGCAAAGGAAGAAACCTCAAGCGTAGATGGAAGAGAAAGGATTGATGATATTTCTCTTGCAGCTTCAAACTCAGGGTTAATAACCATTACAAGACCAAGCTTTTCCTGAAGATATGAAATTTCCTTTGAATAATCTGGGTTTCGAACTCTCGCGATTGAAGCACAATCACCTACCTGCTTTGCGATTGTACAGCAGAGGAGATTAAGCTCATCAGAGTTTGTGACAGCGATAATAAGATCAGCATCCTTAATACCAGCCTCCACCTGAATACTGTAGCTGGCACCATTTCCCTGAATGCCCATTATGTCGTATAGATTTGTTAGATTATCTATTCTATCCTGGTTTTTATCTATAACAACTATATCGTGGCCTTCCTTAGAAAGACGGTCTACTAAAGTACGACCAACCTTACCACAGCCAACGATAATAATTTTAAGACCTCTTTTTGATGGTTTATCAAAAAACATGACATTGCCTCCAATTATATTATGGTATACAAAAATACCCACTCATACTCTAGTCCAAAAGAGGCAAAAGTGCAAGCTATATTCTTACATCTACCCTACGAGTTATCCTTTTAGCTGCATCATATACTGAATTTAAATACTCGGAATCCTTGTCAAAGAATTTTGCGTATTTTTCAGCAGAGTAGGTGCTTGATGCATTTTCATACAAGGACATGGTTCCATCCTTTTGTACAGTTATGCCTATTTTTTCTAGTTGGGAGGCATATTCATTATTTAGCTTTTTAAGCTTTGATGCAGCATTTCGTACTGAAGAATCATTTGCTCCGTATTTGGTAGCAGTGGTAATAGTATTATTCATTATATCAGTAAAGGCCTTTATTTTTTCCTGGATATGGTCTTTACTAGCATCTTCGAATTTATAATCCTGCAGCTTCCTTATGGCATTGCGCAAAGCACTAGCGTCCGCCATGGATAACTTACCTGTAGGCTCACCATTTCTGGCTGCACCAGAGGACACTGCTGTATAGCGGTTATAAAACACTCTTAAACTTAATGAATTAGTTACACTTATGCTCATAGCTACTCCTTTAGATATATTGCTATATATTGTATCGAATGAAATCCTATTTATATTAATGTTTTTGGTTGAAGAATTTGAAAATTTAATCTATACTTTAGGAAAATTTACAACAAATTAATAAGGAGTATCTATGAACCAGGAGAAAGTCATTGTTATCGATTTTGGCGGACAGTACAATCAGCTTGTTGCTCGTCGCGTCAGAGAATGTAATGTCTACTGTGAAATCTATTCTTATCGTACCCCGCTTGATGAAATTAAAAAGATGAATCCAAAGGGAATCATTCTCACAGGAGGACCAAATTCATGTTATGAGGAGGGAGCCCCTACTTATACTAAGGAATTGTTTGAGCTTGGAATACCAGTACTTGGTCTTTGCTATGGTGCACAGCTTATGATGCATGTGCTTGGTGGTAAGGTTGAGAAGGCACCAGTTCGTGAGTATGGTAAAACAGAAACCTTTATTGACGGAGCTTATGATTCTTTATTCGCAGGCGTGGATAAGTCAACAATCGTATGGATGAGCCATTTTGATTATATTTCCAAGGTAGCTCCTGGATTTGACATCCTTGCTCACACAGCAGATTGCCCTGTTGCAGCAGCAGGCTGTGAGGACAAAAAGCTTTATGCAATCCAGTTCCATCCAGAAGTGCTTCACACTGTACAGGGTAAGGAAATCTTATTCAACTTTGTTCGTAACATCTGTGGAACTGAAGGCAGCTGGCGCATGGACTCCTTTGTTGAGCATACTATAGAAGAGATTCGTCAGCGTGTAGGTTCAGGTAAAGTGCTTTTGGCACTTTCTGGTGGTGTTGATTCATCAGTACTTGCCGCACTTTTAGCTAAGGCTATTGGAAAGCAGCTTACTTGCGTATTCGTAGACCACGGCCTTCTTCGTAAAAACGAAGGTGACGAGGTTGAAAGCGTATTTGGCCCTGCTGGTTCTTTCGATATTAATTTTGTTCGTGTAAATGCAGCACAGCGTTACTACGCAAAGCTTGCTGGCGTTACAGAGCCAGAGCAGAAGCGTAAGATTATTGGTGAGGAATTCATCCGTGTATTTGAGGAAGAGGCTAAAAAGATTGGTACTGTAGACTTCCTTGCACAAGGAACTATCTACCCAGACGTTGTTGAATCAGGTCTTGGTGGCGAATCAGTAGTTATCAAGTCTCACCACAACGTAGGTGGTCTTCCTGACTATGTTGATTTCAAGGAAATCATCGAACCACTTCGCAACCTTTTCAAGGACGAGGTTCGTAAGGTTGGTTTAGAGCTGGGGCTTCCTGAATACCTTGTATTCCGTCAGCCATTCCCAGGCCCAGGCCTTGGAATTCGTATCATTGGCGAAGTTACAGAAGAAAAGGTTCGCATCGTTCAGGATGCCGACTATATCTATAGAACAGAGCTTGCTGAGGCTGGCCTTAAGAAGCTTCCAGATCAGTATTTCGCAGCTCTTTCAAACATGCGCTCCGTAGGTGTTATGGGTGACGAGCGTACATACGACTACGCAGTAGTCCTTCGTGCCGTTGAAACAGTAGACTTCATGACAGCCGAAGCTTCCGAAATCCCATTCGAAGTACTTCAGCGCGTAATGAGCCGCATCATCAACGAGGTTAAGGGCGTTAACCGCGTAATGTACGATCTTACTTCTAAGCCACCAGGAACTGTGGAGATGGAATAATTATTTAAAGCCATGGAAACATTGCAGTTGCAATGTTTCCATGGCTTTTTTGTTTTCAAAGAGTATACAGCACCAATAGAATTGGAAGTGTATGTTGACATTTTTGGTTCTAAGCGTCATATTATTCACTACTATTTGATTTTTTATTATAATCTATCACATTCATGGCAGATTATTTCATTTCGCCATACTATCCCGTTGTGTATTTTTTAGTATTTTGGTTATTTTTTTGCTCGATGCAACCCATTGGCAGTTTTATTAACTTTGGGATGATTGCAATATTTTAGGTATGCAACTCATTTGTTTAAAAACCTTGTTTGGGATGCATAGTCGAATTAGTAGATGCATCCCATATGAGAAAAAAAGCTAATAGGGATGACTCCAGTGATGCTTAAGTGGTGTTGTAGAGTGGAAATCAGAGACTTTTTTGGTAAATACATGAAATCTATGCAACCCAAAAGCATAAAAAGCGTAAATGGGATGCATAGTGAAAAAATAAAAAATTTTTCATGCATCCCAAAAGTAAAAAAAGGAAAAAATGGATGATTTTAGAAAGGAATTAAAGGAGAGATGGTTCGCTCTAAATCAGAAAAGATTATCGCGGATGCATTGGAAAAGTATAATGTGCCATATCAATACGAGCCTATGCTTGAGCTTGGATATAATACAATTTATCCTGATTTTGTAGTCCTAAATCTAAGAACACGAAAAACTGTATATTGGGAACATTTAGGCTTGGTTTCGGATATAGAGTATTCTACAGCTTTTTATTACGAACAGAGGGGCTACGAATACTGATGGACAGTACAACGCTTTTGTTGTTCAACGCTTTGTTATTTGTTAGAATTGTTTCAGATGCTTATAACTTGTGTAGCAAAAACACGCTGTATTATGACTATTGTCCACCATTTGTGACTCCTGAAAGTATAAAGGCTGATATGACAGCACTACCACAGAGAAAGATGTATGAAATGGATGACTACACAGTTGTTGAGGCTCGAAGAAGCATAGTAGCTCATGTAACGGAAGAAAATGCAATGAAGCTTTTATTTGAAGAAAGGAGAAAACAGTTTTGGAGGGTAGGCCAATTACTACTTTGTTTATGCTAATGTCGGTTGATGGCAAAATTAGTCCAGGGGCATCTGATGATTTAGATGTGGATAAGGACTTTCCTAACATCACAGGATTGAAAGAGGGACTGTCACAGTATTATGAGATAGAACAGACAACTGATTTATGGTCATTTAATACGGGAAGGGTTCAGGCGAAAATGGGCGTTAATGAAAAGTCCATGCCTGAGAAAACACCAGTTTCATTTGTGCTATTAGATAACAATCATTTAACAGAACATGGGGTAAAGTATTTTTGCGCGAAGTCAAAAGTGTTTGTATTGATAACAACAAATAAGAATCATCCGGCTTTCGATGTCAGCGAAGAGAACCTTCACATCATCTATCAAGACACATTATCTCTTGAAGATGCGCTGATAGAACTTAAAGAAAAATATGGATGTGAGCGAATTACAATCCAAAGTGGAGGTACTGTTAATGGAATGTTCCTTCGCCAAAAACTGTTTGATTATGTTGATATTGTCATAGCACCAGTACTGATAGGTGGAAAAGAGACATCTACACTTGTGGATGGTGTAGCTTTGACAAGGAAAAACGAGCTTGATAAGCTGGGCGTGTTAAGCTTGCTTGGATGTGATGTGTTGGAAAACTCATATATTAGGCTTAGATATAAGGTGGTGTCATGAGTAAGTGGAAAAGAGGTAGATGAATCTAATGAATCGAGAAATCTTAGGTGGGTTTCACTAAATGATCTGAGGGATATGTTGAGAGATGAAGAGTCTTTCTATCCTATGCATGTATCAACTTTAAGAAAGTACATAAAATCAAAAGCTCAGTAAGGAGAGGTATTTCGTCTTGAATAAGAAGGTAGTAATAATTTTAGTAGTAGTTTTAGCATTTTTTATTGCATTATTTTTGATAATAAAAAACAGTCCTGTTGAATCAACAAATTTAAAGGATATCTCAGTTAATTCTATCTCATTAAATGAAAATATTTCAGCTTATGAAGATGCGTTAGTAGAAGATAAAGAAAATGATTGGGATTACAGCCTAAATGGTGCAAATATTTTTGTTGATAAAGATGGACTTGTAACTAAAATAATTGCAAAAGAAGATGTTGTTTTATCTAGAAAAGATAATATTGTTGAAAGTGATTATGAAAAAATAGAGTCTTTCTTGGGGACTAATTATAAAAAGCAAGTTTATGATTATAGCCAGGGAATGAACGAACATATTTACTACGACAAAGATAATAATATTCAATTAGAAGTTGTTTACTATGAAGGTGCAAGTGGTAAACAGCTTGCATTTATAGTTATGTCAAATGAAAAATAATGATATTTGAATAGTAGTCACACTATGATACAATCTTATTGTCAGCGTGACAATAGAATGACAATAAAAACTTGTGAAAAGGTATTGGATTAATTCAAACCGTTCAGAAGTGAACTGATTTCAAAGAGTATACAGCACCAATAAAATTGGAAGTGTATGTTGACATTTTTGGTTCCAAGCGTTATATATTCACTAATGCTTGATTTTTTATTATAATATATCACATTCATGGCAGATTATTTCATTTCGCCATATTATCCCGTTGTGTATTTTTTAGTATTTTTGTTATTTTTTTGCTCGATGCAACCCATTGGCAGTTTTATTAACTTTGGGATGATTGCAATATTTTAGGTATGCAACCCATTTGTTTGAAAACCTTGTTTGGGATGCATAGTCGAATTAGTAGATGCATCCCATATGAGAAAAAAAGCTAATAGGGATGATTCCCGCGGTGCGTAAGTGGTTTTGTAGAGGGGAAATCAGAGACTTTTATGGTAAACACATGAAATCTATGCAACCCAAAAGCATAAAAAGCGTAAATGGGATGCATAGTGAAAAAATAAAAAATTTTTCATGCATCCCAAAAGTAAAAAAATGCTCAGAGGGATGACTTTGAAACGGAATTAAAGGAGAAATATAGGGAGGAGCGGTTGAGGTTTGTTTTTTTTCAAGATTTTTTGCAACTAAAATAGAATTAAAAGGGTATTAGTGGTAGATGCAAAAAAGATAATAGAGTATTTTTTATGAAATATAGGTAATTGCGAAACTCGCTGATGCTCGTCCGCAATCTTGATTATAAAATCGGATATTTCGCGCATAGGCGCGGAATTACTTTTGAAAGATAATTTTAGGCGCACTAAATAAGCCTGACTTATGAAGTTGGTAAGTCCTAAGCGATTAAAGGTTTCAGGCTACGGACAAATTCATGGTGGTTAATTTTATCAGCCAAAATGACAGTTACAAGCTGAGTTATTCCAGCAAGTATCAGATCAGCATGAAGAGTTTTTTCGTTTTGAGTTCTGCGTCCAGCAAGGCAAAGGTTTTCTTTGATGTGATTAATGTCTCGCTCAACCGCGGTCCTAATTTTATAAGTTGAT
>NZ_FOQF01000020.1 GCF_900113655.1 Pseudobutyrivibrio sp. OR37
AAAGTTTTACCGCGGTATTACATCTCCACCTGATTTAGAAACCATCATATCAAGAAATCTTGTACCCATTAGACCAGACCGACATCGTGAAAGATACCAGTCAGCAAGAATCTTTAGAGGTTTCTTATATAGAGTAGCATAAAAATGAAAAGTTAAAAATGTTATTTAGGCAGATATACAATCTGTCTTCTTTTAATGTCTAAAAAAGGAAAAAACGAGATTGAAGCATATCACTTCAATCTCGTTTTCTTCATCGTAGCCTCCACCGCAATGTTAACTTAATGACATTGGTATATCATACCGAGCCTTTTTTCATTTCTTCCGCAGATGTATTTTTACAAAAGAGATTTTCCAAACTCATAAGCCTCCCGCTTTTCCTCTTCTTTGCCTTCTGCTTCACCCATGTCATTTATTCCGCCGCAGAACAGTGAACCTTTAAATGAAGCTTTCTCAAAACACTCTACCCAACCATTCAGACCACTGACAGCTTTCTCAGGAACAAATGTCTCATCTTCAGCAGCAGTCGAAAGCATATAGACATTACGAAATCTATAGTCAGAAGGATAAAGCGGATTAAGTCTGTCAAGGAGAGTTTTCATCTGTCCGCTCATCTCGTAATAGTAGATAGGGGTCGCAAATACAAGCGTGTCTGCATTCTTTACTTTTTTCGCAATCTCCACAGCATCATCATTTATCACGCACTTCTGCGTCTTTTGGCATGCAAGACATCCTTTGCAGAATCCAACTGTTTTGTCCTTGAGGCTGATGACTTCCACATCATGTCCCGCAGCTTTTGCTCCATCAGATACTTTATCTGCCAGAATATCAGAATTGCTCTTTGCTCTAAGACTTGTCTTTATTATCAAAATCTTACTCATCGTCACCTCTCCTTATTTCAGATATTCATTAAAGAAGCTCTCAAGTTTGTCAAACGGAATATAATCCTTATCTCCTCCATCATACAGATCTGTATGAACTGCATCTGGAATGATCATCAGTTCTTTATTATCAGCATATTTGCTGTCCTTTATCATGTCGGCATAAGCGTCTTTACTGAAGTAGCAGGAGTGAGCCTTCTCGCCATGTACAAGAAGCACTGCACTTCTGATTTCGTTGCTGTATTTAAGGATTGGCTGATTCACGAAGGATTCACAGCCTATCATATTCCATCCATCATTGGAATTAAGGGAACGGGCATGATATCCACGATCAGTTTTGTAGTAATCAAAATAGTCTTTTACAAAGAAAGGTGCATCTGCAGGTAGAGGATCTACAACGCCTCCAGCGCGCTTATATTCTCCATTCTTTAAATCTTCAAGACGCTGAGCGCACATAGCCTTCTTCGCTTCATATCTCTTGTCTTCACTGTCATCAGCATCAAAGTAACCTTTTGCATTAACTCTTGTCATGTCATACATGGTCATTGCAGCCGTAGCTTTGATTCTTGTGTCAAGCGCTGCCGTATTGATAGCCATTCCGCCCCATCCGCAGATTCCTATGATTCCTATTCTTTCCGGATCTACCTTTTCATTAAGTGAAAGAAAATCAACTGCAGCCATAAAATCCTCTGTATTGATATCAGGTGATGCCATATATCTTACGTTGCCGCCTGACTCTCCTGTAAAAGAGGGATCAAAGGCTATTGTAAGAAATCCTCTTTCTGCCATAGTCTGAGCGTATAATCCTGAACACTGCTCCTTAACAGCTCCGAAAGGTCCTGATACTGCAATAGCCGGAAGCTTGCCATCTGTATCCTTTGGTATATACATATCTGCCGCAAGAGTTATCCCGTAGCGATTTGCAAATGTCACCTTGCTGTGTTCTACCTTCTCACTCTTTGGAAAGGTCTTATCCCACTCTGTTACTAAATTAAGTTCTTCTGTTCTGATCATCATTTGATACCTCCGTCATCTCTGCTTCATTTCGTTTTCGATTTTTCTTAGCATGAAATCCATGCAGTCAACTTTTCTTCCACATTCGTGGTACTCGTCCATGGCTCGGCATCTTTCTTTTTTCAGAAGCCTTACCATTTCATCGATACTGCCTGACTCAAATCTTTCCAGAATAGCGTCTGTTGCCTCATTACAGCATCCCGCATCTGAAAGGCTTTGCTTTAGATATTCTTTATCCATGAGTATTCCTCATTTCCATGTAACTATTTCACTTACAATTCTATTGTATGAGCTTGTAAGATTTTTTGCTAATAGTTATAATGAATATCATATTATTCCATTTTGGCATATCATTTAGCATTGAGCAGTACAGGAAAGGAAGCACCATGGAAATCAGGACTTTAAGATATTTTTTAGCTGTAGCAAGAGAAGAAAACATGAGCAGAGCCGCTGAGATACTGCATGTGACTCAGCCAACTCTATCCAAACAATTAAAATCATTGGAAGAAGAATTGGGTAAGAAGCTATTTACAAGGCACAGTTTCAGTATAAAGCTGACAGAAGAAGGAATTCTTCTCAGAAACCGCGCAGAAGATCTTGTGAGCATGGCTGATAAAATCGAGCAGGAATTTGTTTCACTTGATGACATAAGCGGAGGCGATCTTTACCTCGGACTTGCAGAATCTTATCAGCTAAGATTCCTTGCAAGAGCAATCAAGACCTTTAAAGAAAGCTATCCCAACCTCCATTATCACATCACAAGTGGTGATACAGAGCAGCTATCTGAAAAAACAGAAAAAGGGCTTCTTGATTTTGTTGTTCTGGTTGAGCAGCCGGACATCAGAAAGTATGAATATATAGAATTTCCACAGGCTGATACCTGGGGACTTATCATTCCTGAAAATGACCCTCTGGCAAAAAAGGAATCCATTGGTTTGGATGACCTGATAGGATTACCTCTTTTCTGCTCAGATCAGGCTTGGAACGGAGATATAAAGAAATGGGCCGGGAGCAGATTTTCAGAGCTACAGCTTGAAGGATCTTTTCGTCTTTCCTACAATGGCTCTATTTTCACAATGGAAGGTCTTGGGTATCTTCTCACCTATGATCACCTTATTGATACATCAAAAAACAACGGCCTTGCATTCAGACCGTTGTCTCCTAAACTTGAAAACAAAATATATTTCGCATGGAACCGCTATCAGGCATTTACACCTATAGCAGAAAGATTTTTATCGCACCTAAAAGTTCTAGTGTTATAACCCATCTTTTTGGACTACTAACCCCGACAATCACTCATTAAGTGAAGGCAATACTTTTTGCTCAATAAATTCAACTCTGTCAAAGATTCTCGGCTTAAATGTACCTGTCATTCCAACCGATACATTTTCCTCTTTGTTTACATAGATAATATTTCCGCTGTCACCAATTGCCGCATATACATCTTTGTCATCGTAAGGCTTATACCATAAGTATCCATAGTTCATGAATCCAAAGCGCTCACCAAGCTTGAGATGGGGAAAGAGCATATCTTTCAGATATTCTTCTGAAATTATTCTATTTCCGTTAAACAGGCCATCATTCAACACCATAGCGCCGATTACAGCCATATCTTTCGCTGACATACATAATCCCCAGCCCGCAGTAACGCAGCCCCGAGGGTCGCTGTACCATTCATATTTCCTTGGATTCTTATTCATGAAAAAATCAAACTGATCTTCTTTGGAGCTGTCTCCATGCGCTATTCGCTCAGGAAGGTTCAACGGCACAAACAGATTATTGTTAGCAAAATCAATGCACTTCTCATCGGCTGCCTTCTCGATTATCCCTGCCAAAATCTGAATACCAAGCGTAGCATATCTGAACTCACCTGTAATTCCGCTACGTCCTCCGAGATAATCAAGTATCGCATATGTAAAATCCTGTGAAGTACACACCTTCTTCCAGGGTTCTGACCTGCCTTTATAAGGAGCTGTCATAGTGAGCAGCTGCCTAATTGTGACATCATATATGGTCTTCTCCCCACGCTTTACAATGTAATCAGGGAAAAAATCTATCACCTTTTGATCCAGGTTTTTGATATATCCCCCGTCCAAAGCAATCCCTGCCAGTAATGCCATAATACCTTTCGTCACGGAATTGACATTCATCGCATCTAGCGTCTTGAACCCATGCCAACAATCATCAAGTGCCACCTCATTGTCTTTAATGGCATAAATCTGGCATATGTTACTCTCGTTTCTGGTGCTTTCAGAAACGTATTTATGAAGTTGTTCTTTCGTCATAAAAAAGCCTCCTCTTAGGAAAGATTCAGACGTCCTAAGAAAAGGCTAATATGATTAAAAATTTTTTTCAAGAAAAATCTTAAAAATCTTTATATTCCAGGATATCATTTCAAAGACATCACATAGATCCGACAGCCTCATCATCTTCTTTCCGTTTCAATCATATATCTCATGCTACATATCTCCTTATCGCTTTCACCCACTGCTTCATCACAATCTTTGTTGGTGTATATTTTGAATAGATTCTAAAATAACTTGCAAAGGCTCCTGGTGTAGAAATATCCTTACCCTTTAGACAATCCCTCATAGCCTTTTTCACTACCTTTTCAGCACTGATCTTACCAGTATAATGTATCTTTTCGCCATCCTTCTCATCAGGAAGCATCTCCGTATCTATCCATCCAGGACAAACACACGTTACCGTAATCCCACGGCTTTTAAGCTCAACACTTACAGCCCTAGAAAGATTTTTCAGAAAAACTTTGCTGGCCGAATACATACTTAAATAAGGATTAGGTTGAAATGAAGATGCTGACGAAACATTTATTATCTTTGCCCCTCTCTTCATATATGGAATGCAAAGCGACATAAGAGCTGCAGGAGCACTACAATTAATCTTGCAAAGTTTCTCAATATCTTCCGTACCCTGCTTATCAAAATGACCCATATATCCAATTCCAGCGTTGTTGATCAGAAATCGAACGTCATCAATATTAGCTCGTAATTCTTTCCGTATTTTCTGCTTAATGACTTCAACTCCATCTGTACTAAAATCTGCAATAACAGGACGAATGATAGAATATTTTTTCCTAAGTTCTTCAAGTTTCTTCTCATTTCGTCCTACTGCCCATATCTCATCTATCTCGTCAATTTTTTGTATTTCCTTGATGAATTCCTGTCCAAGTCCGCCGGTAGCACCAGTAACGATTGCAATTTTTACCATAATGCCTCCCTACTTATCTTTAAGTAATAACCTTTTAATGTATCCTTTGTAACCAATCTCTTCGCCATTACGACAATATCTTTCTGTATGATCTCCATGCAAAAAACCTGTCACTTCTATCGTAAATTCATATTCTTCGTCATACCACTTTTTCATATTTCCTTATCTCCATTAGTCAATTATTCTGTAATTAATCTTACACAGGGCATATCATCTGAAGGTCAAATGGTTCTTCTTCAGCAATTTCTTTTATTGGGTTAACTGTCAAATCACTCCCCATCGCTCTGTAAAACGCAATCGTCTCCTCTGAAGAGCAAGCAGATATGTACAAAGCTTCCGCACCATTTTTTCTTGCTTCATCTTTTCCTACTTCAAATAATCGTCTGCCGATGCCTTGACCTCTACATTCAGAAGATACCTGCATCATATCAAGAATCATATATCGACCTTTTAGTTGTTTTAATAGACCTATAAAACCAACAACTCTATCATTTTCTAATGCAATGTATGTAATATATTCATCACTGCTTATTTGCTTGGCTACTGAACGTTTTTTATTTAGATCCCAATCTTCGGTATATTTGCATTCAATCAATATATATTCCCCGTCAATTCTGCGATATACCTTATTTACATCCTGTTTTCTGTTATATGAATCCAATGAATTTATAGAGAAATTCTTTTCTGATAATAATTCTATTTTAATCAAATAATAACCCTCCTCGCTATGTAACATTTATTATTAAAGTTTGAAAGAGATCGACAAATTTGTTAATCTTACTGCCTTCAATTATACAGAATCCACATCCAGCAAGAAATACACAATTTAAAAGTGATATTTTTCTACTCCCGAGCAGTGCTACATTCATTTTTGCTTCTAGCACTGCTCATTTCTCTTCTTCCGAATGGGCTTTGTGGATTTGGGATTTGTGATGCTACGGCAATATGCTATGAATAGTTACTTCTTACCGTAATATTTCGCTGAGATTGGACTGATTTTCTATTACTTATTTTAGTTTACTTTTGTTTATTAAAGTGTATTTCACCATATTTCAAATACGTTGCCAAGTTACGCCACACTGCCTGAAGTCATTACATCACAAATTCATATTCTCACTATTTTCACGTAATAAGCCATATCTCCTAAGTAATATCCTACTATTTTTTACCACTGTATCCCACCATTCTAAATTCATAGGGGTAATTCTCCACTTCAGGGCAGTACTGGAAACATTTTCTTCTCTAGCACTGCCTGACCCCACAAAACACTTCACAAAAAAGGAACGCTATCTCTTTCGAAATAACTGCCCTATGTAAATTATCAAGCCCTTTCGATTATAGAATAGCCCTATAAACTGCCGATTTGTCTTAGTCGATAATACTGTAATATAATATTGTTGATATTATTATTTAAATCATTTTTCTTCCCTTCCCCGGGCAATAAGCCAAATTGCAAATGCCAATATACTAATGATCATCACACTAAAACTATAGGGCATCCAAACAAACATGAACCTGTAGCTGATACGAGAGATCACAGGAATCAGAATCAAAACAATCAGAACCATGATCCCACCGTAAAGGCAAAGTTTCTTTTTCCTATAATCCAGCAACAATGCAATATACAAAGTCAAAAGTATCCCCATGACAAATAAAAAGTCTTGAAGCTCATGGCCAGACACACAGAGTCCAATTCTCGCATTCACTCCCATGTGCATACCATATATGCCATCGGCTATTCTTGTGGCAATATCCCCTGCAGAAGCAGACAAAACAAAAACCCCAAGATCACGCTCTCTGGAAATGATGATCTGTGTACTATAATTTGGATTGTTTCCCCCGTGGTGTACAGTTTCCGGATGTAAATTCCAACCTGCATAGTAATTATTTGCGTCTGTTATCTGAAAAGAATTAAAATCAATTTTTCCCCTGACATACCTCATCCATGTAACCAAATCATTAGTGTCAGAAACAAGATAGCCGGCTGCAGTATTTCCATAATAGGTTGGTGCATCATATTGCCACATTCCAAAAAAGCTAGCCTTACGTCCCGTAAAGATACGCTGTCTGTCAGAGTCTGAAGTCCTAAAAAATGACTCATTCATTCCTACATCTTTAAGAACAGTCTCTGTAATATAATCCTCGTATTTTTGACCGGTAACATTTTCAATAATAAGTGCAAGCACATCATAATTGATCGTTGCATATTCATGAACTTCGCCGGGTGCATGAGATAGCTTAACATCAGCTATTTTTCTAACAGTATCCTCTAATGTTATTTCTCCTTCACTGCCTTCCGGAATAAGCGAAATGGTCCATACCGGAATCCCGCTTGAATGATTCATAAGATGCCTGACTGTGACTACAGCATCACGACCTTTATACTGTGGCTTAAACCAGTCTATATAGTCTGTAACAGGTGAATCCAGTTTTATCACGCCTTCCTTCTGAAGATTAAGTATCCCCAGCCCCGTGAATGCCTTTGTCGTCGACCCTAATTCAAAAAGAGTATGCTCATCAACACTTTTTCCTGCAATATCACAGTATTCCAGATAAATGTTTTCATCGCCGTCCATTATTCCTACAGCGACTGCTCTGTTATGTGTCATCCTGGAGATTTTGTTGATATATTCCTGTTCATTTTGCAGGGAATATTCTTTTGAATCATAGTGCAAAACAAAGAAGATGACTGCAGTAATTATCATAATTATCAGAAGTATTCTTCTAAGTATTATTTTGCTTTGTTTCATAAAACTAATCCTTTTTAGTCTCGCTCCAACATCACAATGTATTCTGTGTTCCTTCTTCTAATTGTCTTTTTCCATTAAGCTTAAAGTTATGCGCCTCGTAAAAACGGATATCATCTTTGTTCTTCTCCAGGGTCCATAGTATAGCTTTCCTCCAGAATTCTCAGTCCTTCCTTATAATCCTGTCCTAAAACTTCCTGTGTCTTTTGGAAGTCATATTTCTCATGTAGTCTGTCATGAACCTTGAGGAACGCCCTCTTTCCATATTTCCTTATATATAATGCCTGAGCCTTTGCTGCATTTGCTCCGTCATTTGATGGAATATAGAACCCTTTATTGCAATTTTCGAGCTCATCACACTCATAACATCCGTCCAAATCTTTTTCCTTACAGCATTTCACATTCGGACATATTCTGTCCTCCGCACAGGTGGCAAAAGAGCAGACATTGTACTTCGTTCTGCAGGATCCGCACCACTCTGAAAGGAAACAGTGATTACAGGAAAAGCCACAATAAGCAACAGGATCAACACCATTTCGTGCTATCTTGCAGAGTTTATTCTTGATGCGGCGCATGGCTTCGATATGCATGATCCAGTGACGGCTAAATGGCATCTGAATCAGTCCTTTTATATCCTTTCCGCACCAGTAATCAATCAGCCAAAAGGCATTCTCATTCTCGCTGACGCATTTACTGCGGATAAGTTTTTCCTTTACATCGTCGCCGAATTTTTGCTTTAAATCCTTGTATGTCAGATTTCTAAGAATCTGATCCGTAGACTCCTTTACAGCTTTTACATACAGGTATAGCTCTTTGATATTCAGTTTTTCTGAAAACTCTGCAATCTCGTTTCCCTGAAGTTCATTACCCGTAGTAATAATAGGTGCGCCAATGCGATTATGAAAGTCATGTGTAAAAAGGATTTGACTATCCCCTGCTATCATCTCATGGGCAACTATATCTTCAATCCTGAAAATATGCCAGATAGAATAGGCAAGGGTTTTACTGTGATATCCATCTGCACCCGCAAAAGGCATTTTGGCAAAGGCCTCATCTGGGTATCCACTCACAATCTGAGTAATCTGCTCAAACATTTACTCGCGGAAAGCCAAAAGCTTCTGAATAGCATCTTTAAATGTTGCTTCCTTCGTCAACAATTTCTGTATTTCTTTATTGTTTTCTGACCATGATTTGTCCATAATCTATCTTCTCTCATCGGTTAATTCATCATTATTATTCCATTTTTCTTTCTTTTGCACTGTTGATAAGACCAAGAAGGCCTGCCTCCTTGATGAGAGCTATACCCTTGAATTCATCTCCGAGGACGATCAGATTGTCGCCTGTTTTAATATCGAAGAGTTTTCTTGCCTTGGCAGGAATAACAATCTGACCCTTATCTCCCACTTTGACCATTCCAAAGATATGCTTTCCTTTCGGCGGTATAACACATCCCAGGTTGTCCGAATCATTCTTTTCATATGATATAAGGTCGTCCATGGTTACACCAAAAAGGTCAGCCAGCATCTTACATCTCTCTATATCCGGCAGCGACTCTCCTGTCTCATATTTTGAAAGCGTCTGTCTTGATACGCCTATCTTCTCCGCAATATCCTCCTGTGACAAGTTATTAAGCTTTCTCAATTCCATGAGATTATCTGCAAAACTCATTCTTTCTTCTCCTTTTTTATTCCCAGAACACACCACCTTATGAAAGGTATGCGGCTTATGATTTCATACAGAAGGTATGAACCTGCGAATGCTGCTAATGTAACCAACAGGTATACGATGATGGGTGCAAGGGAAGGAAATAATGTATGCAGATACCATCCGCTGACCGCTATCATCAGATAATGGAATACATAGAGCCCCCATGATTTCTGGCACATCCACTTTGAGAAAGCATTCGTGAAATTGCCCCATTTTTTCATGAAGGCAAGTATACCGAGAGTTCCAAACCATGCGTATACATTGCACATGATTTTATCCAGAACCACGTGATCCGGATATGGCTGACCTTTATATAAAATCACGAAGGCTATGCAGGATGCGAGAGCAAGGATGCTTAATAGCAGCCAATTTTTGCCAAGTCTATCCATCACGACCTCATGAGACAGTACAAAGTAGCCAATCAAAAAGCCCAGTCCGTAGATACCGAATCTGTATACCACTATTATCGGTGTGTTAAGTATCTGCGCCGCTCCATATACGGGTATGACAAGAAGTATAAGTATCAAAAGATTGGCTTTGCCACAGATATTAAAGAATCTGTCCTTTTCAATCCTTCTGAGCAGTACCAGCATTAGGCTAAAGAGCCAGAGCATCTGAACGTACCACAGAGGACCTGAGCCGCTGACTGCCATTATCAGGAAAAGAATTGGCCCCGGTACGTTGTTCATGGAATTAAATGCACCAGACATCAGCATGTTGTAATAGCCAAGAATCCAGCCGAAAACCAGAAGGCCGATTGTTGATGGCACAAGATATTTTCTCGTTCTTACTCTGATGAATTCCTTTTCTGTTCGTTTAATTAGTTCATAGCGGGCTGACATACCGGATACCACAAACAGAAGTAACATGAACCAAGGATATACAATATATTGATATGTATCCTGGGGCTGATGTTCACTGAAAGGTCCGATGATGCCATGTTGTGTTACACCGTTGAATATGTAGATTACATGATAGATGACAACCAGCACTACTGTTATCCAACGAATATTATCCAAGTATATCTTTCTCATATTTATACCACCTTTGTTAAATAATATAACATTTTTCTTAATCATAAAAAAGTAAGCTCCGCCTGTCTACCAAGCGAAGCTTACACATTTTGCTTTTTTTGTTAAATTTGGTTGCGAAAGCATTATTACATAATGTGTTTGCTGTCGCGCTATAAAACAAACACAAATAAAAAACTCCCATGGATGCAAGCATCCAGGGAGTTTTGATTGCATTTCTTTTGCACCGCTTGTAGTTCGCGCAGATTACCTCTTTGAGAACTATTAATGAACTGAAAGTTCCGTATTTTAGGCATTTCTCCTTCAAGTTGCTGTTTACCTGCTGCGTACGGTAGAAAGTTCAGTGCTACTTTATGCTATTGCTTTAGTTCTTTTGCCAATTAAACAATAGTATGTCACCATGAGCATCAGAAAAGCGCCTATCCATGCAGATACTTCAGAAATGGCAATTCCCTTAAATCCGTTCCTTCCTACCAAAAAGCCAAAGATCAGTCTCATAATGACTTCGAGCCCGCCTGAGAGCATTGGTATAAAGGTATTGCCCAACCCCTGAACAGAGTATCTGTATACAAAAAGCCAGCCCAGGGCAAAAAAGCTTATTCCCATGATCGGCATGAAATCGGTACAATAACCGATTATCATGTTGTCAGTCAACAGCATCCTTGCCAGGCTTCTGGGCACAAATATCATAAGGAGCGATATAGGCACATTCACAAGTGTAGAGAGCATCAGACCCTGTCTTACTCCTGTGCGTATCCTGTCATATTTGTCAGCGCCCTTATTTTGCCCCACAAATGTCATCATGGAAAGACCTACGGACATTCCGAACTGCTCAAAGAGTGATGCAAATTTCATGCAGGCTGAATAGGCTGCCACATATGCGCTTCCCATAAGATTTACGAAGTACTGCAATACCATGGCCCCTGCAGCTGTGACCGAATTCATAAGTGCCACAGGAAGTCCTATTTTCATCAGTTCAACCAATATATTCTTTTCATCTGCTATTTCTGACGTGTCTTTTCCCAGACTCATAAAATCGATGGTTCTAAGCTTTTTAAGGCACAAAAGGTATGATACAAACTGAGAGACCACTGTTGCCACTGCTGCTCCGACAACTCCTGTGCCAAAGGCCATTATGAAAATAATATCAAGCATGATGTTCACGAGTGATGAGCAGATCATAGCAGTGAGGGGCGTTCTGGAATCTCCCATTGACTGGAGAATTGTAATCTCAAGGTTATTAATAACCGTCACTACAATTCCCAATAAGATCACAGCAAAATATCTATACGAATCGTCAAAGATATCTTCAGGAGTGTTCAAGAACGTCAGCATCTTATTGAGCAAAGAAACGCATACAACAGTAAAGGCTATTCCAAACGTGATACTGAGCTTCTTGGCTGCTCTGATGTATGCATTCAGCATAGCCATATCGTTTTTTCCAAAGCTCTGGGCAAAGGTTATGCCAAATCCTCTGGTCATCCCCACAACAAATCCAAGTATAAGGAAGTTAAGTGTCCCGGTTGCCCCAACAGCAGCCAGCGCCTGATCCGAGATTCCCTTGCCAACTATAATGCTATCCACAAGACTATATAGTTGTTGGAAAAGGTTTCCCCATAATAAGGGCAAAAAGAACAGTATGATCTGTTTCATACTGTTTCCTGAGGTCATATTTTGTGTGGTCTGTTCTGTATTTGTCATGGCCGCTCTCTTTGGTCTTTCAAATGATTTCCGGGATTCATTTCAAACGTAGTTTCTATGCCCTTATTCTTGTATTGATTATAAACTTTTCCGGTCTTATCTTCAACTGTGCTAAGAAGCGTGTTGCGAGTGCGTGCCTCTCTATCGCCAAGGGAAAAATATATTGTTTTTCACAAATATGTATTTACAGCAACCAATTTATTGCTATTTAGTTTTATCCTCTATACAACCCCATTGAAAATCCCATAGAATCAATGTTTCTCTATTATTAAACATAAAAAGAGCCATCCAATCGGATGACTCTCTTGTATAATGCTTTGTAATCTCGTATAGAGAAACGATTATCTCTTTGAGAACTGAGGTGCGCGACGTGCAGCCTTTAAACCGTACTTCTTACGCTCCTTCATACGAGGATCTCTTGTAAGGAATCCTGCAGCCTTAAGTGTAGGTCTGTACTCAGCATCTACCTCAAGGAGTGCACGTGAAATACCGTGTCTGATAGCACCAGCCTGGCCAGTGTATCCGCCACCCTTAACGTTAACGATAACGTCAAACTTCTCTACAGTACCTGTAGCTACAAGTGGCTGACGAACAACTACCTTTAATGTCTCAAGACCAAGGTACTCGTCGATATCTCTCTTATTTATTGTAATCTTACCTGTGCCAGGTACAAGATATACTCTAGCAACTGAAGACTTTCTTCTACCAGTTCCATAATACTTTGTTGTATTCTTAGCCATGATCTACCTCCTATTAAAATGTAAGCACTTCTGGCTTCTGTGCCTGCTGCTTGTGATCTGGTCCAGCGTAAACGAAAAGCTTTGTGTACATCTGACGACCAAGTGGTCCCTTTGGAAGCATGCCCTTAACAGCGTGCTCGATAACTCTCTCAGGATGTGTGTTAAGCATTTCCTTAAGAGTTGTCTCCTTCATACCACCAACGTAATCTGAGTGATGGTAGTAAACCTTCTGATCAAGCTTCTTACCTGTAACCTTAATCTTCTCTGCATTAACTACGATAACATAGTCACCACAATCAGCGTGTGGAGTGAAGACTGGCTTATTCTTACCTCTTAAAACCTTTGCAACTTCTGCACAAAGACGACCAAGTGTCTGTCCTTCTGCATCAACTACATACCATTTTCTCTCAAGCTGAGATGGGTTTGGCATATAAGTATTCATGAGAATTCCTCCTTAAATAAATCTGTAAAAAAGCTTCCTGCCGGTGATGTCCGGGCACCCACAAGAAATGTTATAGTAAAACCTGTCTCCGGGCTAATGGACACAAGTCTCCTTACTACATCAACCGTTACATTGTACTATAGGAATCATATTACGTCAACACAAAAATTGTATTTTGGAGTAACAAAAAATACCCTTGGTGCACAAAGTAACCAAGGATATTTTAACATCATTTACTATTCAATTTCAATGGAAATATTATCAACTGAGCCAACTCCATTAAAGCCGAACTCTACACTTCCACCATTTCCAATAGATGTGTTCCAGTCTACTGGTGTAATAACATAATAGTCGCCAGATTCCTTAAGATTTACATTCCAGATTGAATCAATCTTTGCTTGGCTTTTTTTGATTTTTGCAGTCCATCCGTTTACCTGATGGCCTGTAGAATTAGAAACCTTTACAGATGCTGTATAGCCTGAGCCCCAGCTGTTTACTGTAGCAGTTGCCTCAAGCCCCTTTGTGCTTACAGATGGTGTAGGTGTTGGAGCTGGTGTTGGCTGAACTGAAGGAACATCTGTCTGTGTGCCAGAAGCTGGTCCCTGGCATGGTTCAAATATCCACTCCTGATTTGGATTACCATAGTATAGCCACTGGCATACATTAGTACCATCAGTCTTTTTATGTTCATAAACATCTATATATTTAGTAGCTGAGGAAACCTTTGTGCCGATGGTATAAACACCAGATTTTTTTGTATTCTTAACTACAAATTTTTGAGCATCTCCTGAATATCCATGGTAAATACCGATATTTGCACCATCCACATTTTCTGCATTGGCCACATCAAGCATAAAGTTTCCAAGGCCAGACTTTAATGTGATATATCCGTCAGATGTGTTTTCAACATACCACTTCTGTCCATCAGCGCCTGTTCCCTTGAAGATGCATACGTTTGTACCGGCTTCTGCCTTGTCGCCCTCAACAGCCAGATATCTCTGAGAATTTGTATTCTTCAAATAATACCAGCCATTATCAATGTGAGCGGTGCTGTTGTTATTAACATTCTCTGTGCTAGGCGCAGGTGGTGGAGTAGGTGTTTCTTCTACAGGGAAGAACTGCCAATTGTTAAAGTTCATCAACGAACCACCGTTGCCCTTAAATGCAAAATACAAATCGTGGCGTCCGCTGACATTATTTACATCACAGTATTCTGTAACATATTTCTGCCAGTTGCCTGTGTTAGGAACCTTGATTGTACCTACAATTCTTCCTGTAAGTGAATCAAGGTGAAGCTCAATTGTTCCGCCGCCTACTGGTGATGCAACTCTCGCTGCAAATGCCTTAGCGCCCTTGCCAAAATCAACGTTTCTTACTTTAATCCAATCATTGTTTTCGATGAAGGCTACATTCTGCGTACCCTCCCCACAAGCCTCTGTCTTAACACCGCTTGAGAAGCAGATTGTTTCAGCCTCTACCCTTGTGTATGGGTTAAGAGTTGCTATTGGATTTGGTCCAGATGTAGACATCTTAATGGTTGGGAAGCTTCCATCTGGATTGTACTTGAACTCCTCCACTGCTACTGAACGAGCAAATCCGCTACCACCTGGAAGCGCTCCATTGTGATAGAAGAAATATGAGTGTCCCTTAAAATCTACAACACCACAGTGATTTGTGAAGCTTCTACCTTCTGTTGGCATGATTACGCCTCTGTAGGTCCATGGACCAGTTGGTGATGTACTTGTAGAATATGCGATGTGTTCTGGAATACCATTACCAGAGAAAAGCATGTAATAAAGGTTACCTCTCTTGTAGAACCATGGTCCCTCCTCGTATGCACTGGCACGTCCTGGGTATGGTCCAAAGCTTTGAGTTGTTGTGTTGACCTTGTTGATTCCACCTGAATATGAAATCATGTTTGGATTAAGTTTTACGTAGCATAAATTTGGATTTCCAAAATAGAGATATGCCTGTCCGTTTGAATCCACATAAACTGTTGGGTCGATGAAGCCATAACCCTGGCAAAGTGGATGTCCTATTGCATCCTTGAATGGGCCTGTTGGACTATCGGATACAGCCACTCCGATAGAATTGCCACCCTGTTTTGCAATGACAGGAACATAATAATAGAATTTGCCGCCTCGTTCTACGACTTGGCCAGCCCAGGCATCAGACTTTGCCCAGCTGAAGGTGTTAAGTGAACAAACAGTTCCATGGTCTGTCCAGTTAACCATGTCCTTTGTTGAGTAGCAGTGCCAGTCTCTCATGTCGTAGTACTTGGCTCCGTCCTCATCATGTCCGGTGTACACATACAGCGTGTCCTTGTACACCATTGGTGCGGGATCTGTGGAATAGATTGTTTGCACAATCGGATTATCAGCCTTTGCCACAGATGGATTAGCCCCAGCAAGAATAATTGCTGCGGCCATCAACCCTACTATCCCCCTCATTTTTTTCATTTCTTTTCTCCCTTTCTCTCCCCTTATTTTTATTCATAACTCTCCTAACGCCAATTATACCATAATAATATTATTATGTGGTTCTATATAAAATATTTCTAAAAATAAAAGAGCTTCCAGTAGTTGGAAGCTCCATAACATATAATTGTTCCAGGAATATAACACCTCATCCGCCCCTTCGGGGCACCTTCTCCTCAAGGAGAAGGCTTTATTCTTCGTATTCAATTCCTATCATGGTAAGGCCGTGAGCTGGGGCTGTTGGGCCGGCAAGCTCACGGTTGCGACCACGGAAAATTTCAAGCATATACATTGGTTCCATTTCACCGGCACCTACTTTGATAAGAGTACCTGCAATGATTCGAACCATATTGTAAAGGAATCCATCTCCTGTAAGGCGGATGTGGATTACGTCATCCTCCTTGTATACTTTTGCAGTGTAGATGGTACGAACACGGGATTTTACCTGTGCCTTTACAGATGAAAATGAAGTGAAGTCATGCTGACCTATAAGATAGGCCGCTGCTTCATTCATCTTATCTACATCTAAATCGTAATAGTAATGGAATGTATCCTTGCGCTTGGTTGGGTCTGGCATCTTGCGGTTTAAAATCTTGTATTCGTATGTCTTGCGGCAAGCTGCATATCTAGGATGGAAATCATCCTCAACCTGGCATGAATACTGAACTACAATATCGTCTGGAAGGCGCTGATTAAGTGCAAAGCTGATTTTATCGGCAGGCATTCTGGAATTAGTATCAAAAACTGCTACATTGCCAAGCGAATGCACGCCTGCATCTGTACGGCTTGCGCCCATAATAGATATAGGCTCCTGCAAAAGATCTGTAAGAGCCTCGTTTAATTTCTGTTCTATTGTCACTCCGTTTGGCTGAATCTGCCAGCCGCTATAGTTTGACCCATCGTAGGCCACTACTATCATTACTCTCATATTATAAAACTACCTTTACCGCATAAAAAATGATTATATAAGCTACTATACAAATATAAGCTCTCTGATCAAGTGAGCTGTATTTAAGTGGGCGCATTTTAGTTCTGCCCTCACCACCATTGTAGCATCTTGCTTCCATTGCGTATGACAAATCGTTGGCACGTCTGAAGGCTGATACGAAAAGTGGAACCAAAAGTGGAACCATGTTTTTAGCCTTTTTGATAAGACCGCCTGATTCAAAATCAGCACCACGGGCCATCTGCGCCTTCATGATTTTATCAGTCTCCTCAATGAGGATTGGTATAAATCTAAGGGCAATAGACATCATCATTGAAATCTCATGAACTGGAACGCCAAATTTCTTCATAAATCCTAAAGATTTCTCCAAACCATCTGTAAGCTGATTTGGTGTGGTTGTAAGTGTCATTAAAGATGTACCGATTATAAGAAGAATCATACGGCTGGTCATAAGCACTGCGTTCTTAAGTCCCACATCACTGATTGTTAAAAAGCCAAATGAAAAGATGGTAATACCAGGTGTCAAAAACAAGTTAAACAAGCCTGCGATTATCAGCAAGACAACTATGGACCTAAGTCCTTTAACCATAAATGAAAATGGCACATGGCTCATTTTTATAATTCCAAAAAGTGTAAGTAAAACTATTGCAAATAAAACAACATTATCCACAGAAAACAAAGTGATAATAAAAACTAGTGTAGAAAACAGCTTCACTCTAGGGTCCAATGAATGGAGAATAGACTTTGCTGGATAATATTGTCCTAATGTTATTTCTCTAAGCATATTTATAAATTCCTTTTTTAGTCAAATCCAAAACTGGTATCTGCTATTAATTCAACGCCTTTAAAATAGAATCTCTGGCCTCTGTAACTGTAGTTGCACTTGCATCTACATCAAAGCCTGCATCTATCAAATCGTTCATTACGTATGTAACCTGAGGAGCTGCAAGTCCCATTTTCTCAAGCTCCTTGTAGTGAGCGAAAACTTCCTTTGGTGTACCATCAAATGCTGGGCGACCTGCATCCATAACGATGATTCTATCAACATAGTTGGCAACATCCTCCATTGAATGAGATACAAGGATAACTGTGTCGCCGCGTTTTTCGTGCATGTCCTTGATAAGACCTAAGATATCATCACGTCCCTTAGGGTCCAGACCTGCTGTTGGCTCATCCAAAATAAGAACTGCTGGCTTCATGGCGATAACACCGGCAATAGCTGCACGACGCTTCTGTCCACCAGAAAGCTCGAATGGGGATGCCAGATATAATTCCTCTGGAAGCTTAACCAGACCAAGTGCCTCATAGGCACGCTTTATCTGTTCCTTTTCATCCAAGCCCTGATTCTTAGGGCCGAACTGAACATCCTTAAATACTGTAGTTTCGAAAAGCTGATGCTCAGGGTACTGGAATACCATACCCACCTGAGTACGCAAATCCTTCAAATCAAAATCCTTATCGTAGATATCCTGCCCACGATAATAGATATGACCGTCTGTAGCCTTAATAAGGCCGTTCAAATGCTGAACAAGTGTAGACTTGCCACTACCTGTGTGGCCGATAACACCAATGAACTCGCCCTCTTTTATTGAAAGGCTAACATCGTCTAAGGCTGTAACCTCGTAGGCTGTTCCTGGCGAATATTTATATGATGCATGGTCAAGAATGAGTACGTTGTCACCAAATGATTTTTTATCTTCTGGCTGTGATGCAACTGATGCCTGACCTGCTGCTAGCTTGCGTAAGTTTAATTGGCAAAGAGCCTCTAACAATTCCTTTCTAGTAAGAATACATTCAGGAATCTGAAGGCCAGATTTTCTAAGCTCATGCGCCAAAAGTGTAACCTGTGGCACATCAAGGCTGTGCTCCTTTAGAAGCTCAACATCCTTGAAAATCTCTCTTGGGGTGCCTTCCATGAAGACCTTACCCTTTTCCATTACAAATACATAATCAGAATCAACAACCTCTTCCATGTAATGTGTAATGAGAATAACTGTAATTCCCTTTTCACGGTTAAGAGTGTGAACTGCTCTAAGCACGTCTGCTCTTCCATCTGGGTCAAGCATGGCTGTTGGCTCATCCAAAATAATGCACTTTGGCTCCATGGCCATAACGCCTGCGATGGCAACACGCTGCTTCTGACCACCTGAGAGCTTGTTAGGTGAATGGCTTCTGTATTTTTGCATTCCAACCATCTTGAGAGACTTGTCTACGCGAACAAGAATTTCTTCAGTTGGCACGCCGATATTTTCTGGGCCGAAGGCCACATCCTCATCTACAACAGAAGCGATTATCTGATTGTCAGGGTTTTGGAAAACCATGCCAGCTGTTTGACGAACTGCAAATGTATACTCGTCATCAGATGTATTCATTTCATCAACCCAAATAGTGCCCTCCGATGGAGTTAACAGAGCATTAATATGCTTTGCGAAAGTAGATTTACCAGAACCGTTATGTCCTAAAATGGATATAAACTGTCCTGGCTCTACATTAAGATTAACGTGGTCGAGGGCAGTGTGAATGCTTTCAACATTGCCCTCTTCGTCACGTCTTATATATTCATGTACTAAATCTTTAGATCTGATAATTGACATTGGTACCTGCTATTCCTTCCAGTCAAGTCTATGCAAATTACCCTCGGTCTCTAAATCGAGGAAGTCGTTTTGTCTCAGTGCCTCGTATAAAACTACGGCAACTGAATTTGATAAATTAAGGGATCTGATATCATGTCCCATTGGTATACGAACACAATTCTCCTCATTATCAACAAGGATTTCTTCAGGGATTCCTGCTGATTCCTTGCCAAACATTATGTAGCAGTCTGGTTCGTAATGAACATCTGTATGTTTTCTTTTGGCTTTTGTGGTAGCCATATAAACCTTAGCATCTGGGTTCTTTGCCTTGAAGTCTTCCCAATCATCATAGCGGAAAACCTCTAGCTTATCCCAGTAATCCATGCCGGCACGCTTTACTGTCTTATCTGTAAGCACAAAACCAAGTGGCTCAATCAAATGAAGACGAGTTCCTGTAGCACAGCATGTTCGCCCAATATTCCCCGTATTTGCAGGAATCTCAGGCTCATGTAATACAATATTTAACATTTTAAAACCTCTAGTCTGTGTACAGAGTGTTACGGCGACAATCCACCTCATCAGTCAGCTAAAGCTGACAGCTTCCCCTCAAGGGGAAGCCTTTTACATTCTGTTCTATACGTTTTTTTTAATCAACTACGTCTCATAAACCTAACGAACATAATTCAGTTAACAAAGTAAAAATGTTCTGAATGAGACATTCTTAGTCGAATGAAGAATATTTTTTCTTTGTTAACGTAGAATTATGCACACAGCCTACGCTGATTTTGTGCTCAGCCTACGATTTACGTAGTTCGTCGACAAATTCTTCGATGCGGTCCATAGCGCGCTTTAGGCTTTCAAGGGAGTATGCGTAGGAAATACGTACGTTGCCCTCTCCGCTTTCACCGAAGGCTGTTCCTGGAACCACGGCAACCTCTTTCTCACGAAGGAGGCGTGTACAGAATTCTTCGGAAGTCATTCCGAATTCTGTGATGGATGGGAAAATGTAGAAGGCTCCGTATGGTTCGAAGCATTTGATTCCCATTTTCTTAAAGCGATTAAGGAGATAACGACGTCTGTCATTATATTCCTCTCGCATGTGAGCTACATCCTCATCGCAGTCACGGATAGCTGTTACTGCAGCGTACTGACTGGTAGTAGGTGCACACATAATAGCAAACTGATGAATCTTTGTCATCTGCTTTACTATAATTTCTGGAGCACAAACATAACCAAGTCTCCATCCTGTCATGGCATGACTCTTTGAAAAACCATTGATGTAGATGGTGCGCTCCTTCATACCTGGGAAGCTGGCAATTGAAACATGCCCCTCCCCTGTATAGGTAAGCTCTCCATAGATTTCATCTGTAAGCACAAACAAATCGTACTTTTTAACAAGCTCTACGATTGGCTCTAAATCTTCCTTTTCCATAACAGCTCCTGTAGGGTTATTAGGGAAAGGCATGATTAAAATCTTTGTTTTATCGGTGATTGCTGCCTCTAATTCCTCTGGCTTAAGTCTGAATTCATTTTCTTCCTTAAGGTTGATTGGAACTGGCACACCACCAGCAAGTATTGTACATGGTTCGTAGCTTACATAGCAAGGCTGAGGAATAAGAACCTCATCTCCTACATCAAGCATGGCACGAAGAGCAATATCAATACCCTCTGAACCACCTACTGTCATAAGCATCTCTGTAAGTGGATTATAATCCAAATTATAGTGACGCTTTAAAAAATCTGCAATCTCTACTCTAAGCTCCTTCAATCCTGAGTTAGATGTATAGAAGGTGCGGCCTCTTTCCAATGAATAGATTGCTTCGTCTCTAACCTTCCATGGTGTATCAAAATCTGGCTCACCTACACCAAGTGAAATAGCATCTGGCATTTCTGCCACAATATCAAAAAACTTTCTGATGCCAGAAGGCTTTATCTCTGTAATAGTATGATTTAAAGGATTTCTCATAGACTCACCTTCTCCCTCTCATCAACGTGCTTTTCTGCCATAATGATGCCGTGATCCTTGTATTTCTTAAGGACGAAGTTTGTCTGTGTTGAAAGCACTGAATCAAGTGGAGAAAGCTTTGCAGAAACAAAATCTGCAACCTCTCTAAGTGTATGACCTTCAATTGAAACCATGAAATCATAGCTTCCTGAAATAAGATAAACTGCATCTACCTCTGGATAATTGTAGATGCGCTCTGCAACCTTATCAAATCCCATGCCACGCTGAGGTGTAACGCGAACCTCAATAAGAGCTGAAACCTTTTCAACGCTGGCCTTCTCCCAATTAATAAGAGTAGGATAACCGCAAATGATATGCTCGCTTTCCATAGCCTCCAGCTCGTTCACTACTGTGGCCTGGTCGCAGCCAAGCATCATTGCCAAGTCCTCTAAATCAATCTTACTGTTATGCTCAATATAAGTTAAAATCTTCTCTCTCATTTTTTCACCCCTTAATCTTTCTCTAGCCTACGCCTGCTATATGAAGTCTAAATATATTTCCATTCGCCACGCTCTCGCTCTATACGTAACGTAGCAGTACTAAGCTCGCGCTCTGCGCTCACTAAGTGCTGACGTTACTCCACGGGCTCATGGCAATATATTCAGCCTCCATCTAGCAGGCTTAGTTTACATAAATACTTTATTTTCGTTCTACGTTTGGTACGGAATAGAGTGCGTCGGCTTTTGGTGGTTCGAGGAAGCGGACCTCGTCGCCACTGATGACGCACTTATCGTTTGAAGAGTTGGACTTTCCGATAATGGCGGATGCTACCCCCGCATCACGCAATTTTCTAACAAGTCCATTGCCATCGTTTGTGGCTATCAGCATAGAGCCTGATGATATGAGTTCGTATGGATTGATTCCAAAGAACTCGCACACCTCTATTGTTTCCTGCTTAACAGGGATGGCCTTTAAATCTACATCAACTCCTACTCCAGAGGCTTCTGCCATTTCCCATAATGCACCGAAGATACCGCCTTCGGTAACATCATGCATAGCTGCTACCCCATGCTCTACTGCAATGCGGCTTTCTGGGAGAACGCTTAAGTACTGGTCAAAGCCCTTGGCTGTATCTATAAGGCTTTGAGGCAATCTGGTAAGAAGCTCCTCTTCGTGGTCTTTTGCAATGATGGATGTGCCTTCAAGGCCAATCCATTTGGTAAGCACGATATCCATGTCAGGCTTAGCGCCGCCAGTGGAAACCATGCAACCCTTTTTAACCTTACCAACTGCTGTTACAGAAATAAGTGGCTGATTGACTGCCTCTGTAACCTCGGTGTGGCCGCCCATAACCTGGACGTTGTATCTCTTGCAGGCATTATCAACCTGCTCCATAATCGCCTTGAGTTTGGCCTCCCTCATCCTAGGAGTGAGCAAAACTGTAAGCAAAATGCCAATTGGTTCTGCTCCTGCACTGGCCAAATCGTTGATTGAAACAGTAACTGCAAGCTCTCCAATATCAGAAGCTGTGCCTGTGATAGGATCTGTGGACATTACGATTTCTTCATCAGGTCCTACCTGAAGAGTGGCACAATCCTCGCCAATGCTAGGACCATTGCCAACTTCTGGTCTTTTAACGTGTAATTGTTTAATAACCGAGCGTTTAAGAACACTCTCCTTTAATTTTCCGATTTCCATAAATATTATCCTAAAAAACTAGTTAGCTGTGTCTCCTGTTGCCTGTGGTGCTGGAATCTCCTCTGGCACTGGCTGTGTTGTAGCATCCGGTGCTGGAGTTGGTGTTTCCGGTGTAGCTGGTGCGGCACCATCCTGAGCATTTTCAGGTGGATTTGTCACCTTGTACTTAGGTGTAATAACAAATGGTGTTGAATTGGCAACTCCTGGAGCGTAGGTTGCAATTGCGTTTGCAATAGTTGTTACGTCCTGAGTGTTGACTGCCTGAAGCATCGCATAGGAAAGATTTGGGTCTTCTGATGCAATACCTACTGTAACCATTCTGTTAGATGGATTGTATTTACTATTATTATATACCTCGCGGCTTACTTCCTCGCCATTCTCGTAAACGATTTTCCAAAGACGAGCCGAATAGCCTGTATGACCGCCAACAGTAGTTGTCATCTTGCCAAGTGGTACATTTGGATCTGCCACCCACTGTGTATTCTGCACGTTTACACCAGTGATTTCTGTTTCGTATTTTACACTGTGTGCCGGGTCATCCTCTTCCTTACCATAGATATTGAAGTAGGCCTTGTTTCCGTCACAATAGCCTTCTATATAAATAGGGTAATTCTTGTTGTTACGGATTTGGAAATCCTTGCCGCCACTTTCAGCAATAGCTGCATCCTGTGAAGGTGGAACATAGGTAACAATCATGGAGTGGCAGGAACGTGTAACAATCCCAAGCTCTGCCTCTCTGACAGCACCATAAAGTGTGGTAGAAACCTGGCAGATACCGCCGCCATAGGTTTCAACAGTAGTTCCGTTTTCGTAGGAACCTGCAAGCATGTATCCATTCTCTGCAGAGAAAGGTGTGATTGTATTTAAAACTGAAAATTCATCTCCTGGGTAAAGGATAGTTCCATTGATAAAGCCTACACCGTTTGCAACGTTGTTCTTTCTGGCTGTAGATGAAGAACTATAATCTGTATTAAAGCTTCCAAGTAAATCCTTGATTTCGGCGAGCTCTTCCTTGCTTCCTCTAGGCTCCTTAACGATAGTTGAAAGCTCGATAGTAGCTGACTGCTTGTCCCAATCGTTTTCTATGAAATCTGCAATGATATCAACCGATTCATCCACCTGCACTACTACACCGGAAGAACCTTCGTGGAATACGAACTGTCCGTTTTCCCTTGTAAGATAATCATCGCTAGCCTCGTCATTTACCTGAGAAGAGGCTGATGAAAGATAGGTGTTAAGTGCTGCTCTATCTACTCCTAAAGAAAGAGCAAAGTCCTTTCCTCTTCCTTCCTCTAAGTCCTTGCTGGCCTTGAATCTTTCGGCAAAATTTCCGTATGAGCCGTAGTTGGCTGCCTTGGTGGTTACATCGCTATTTTTAGCTCCGATGCAAATGTCTGCTCCAGTTGCATTAATCTGCTGGCCATTGGCCGATAATGTAAAGGAAACATCATCATACTGGGCGAAATAATCATCTACCACGCTTTTAGCCTCTGCTACTGTCATTCCGCCTACAGATGTACCTGCTATTGAAATTCCTTTTGGAATGATTCGTAGATTGTCCTCATCCTCGGAAACTGCTTCTGCTTCCTCATTAGCAAGCTCCTCTTCTGAGACTGAGGCTGCTTCGCCTGCTTCCTCTGCATAGACATTTGTAGGAGCTACAAGGGTACCCGCAAATGTCAAAGACATAATAATTGATAAAAATCTTTTTTTCATAATATTCTTGCCCTCATTATTATTTGACATCGCTAATCTATTAAAATAAACTTAAATTAAAGCACTTGCAAATGTGGTAAATACCATACAAACCACAACAATTACTAAAATTATTCCAGCTATAAGCTGTTGTTTTTTTGATCTTTTCATAAAATACCTCGCATAAGTAAAGGAGCAACTATGGGCTTCCCAATATTACCTTTTGTCTTATTATTTTTAATCTGGTTAGCAATTAGAATCAAAACCCTCGATGCTAAACAAGAGCAGGAGGAAGCTGAATTCTGGGCTAAGGAAAAAGCCGCTAATGCTACCCCAGCAATGGATATATCTAATCTAAGATATATTACCATTCCAATAGAGAAATTTCCATTAAATTTTAGTAATGACGAAAAAGTTATGGAAATAGAAAGTGAACTTATAGAATTATCCACCCACAAGCTTCTCAATCTTTCTGGGATTTCCAACACCGATTTAAAGCTAACTTATGGTGTTCCAAACTTTGAAACAATGACACAAATCGGCGAAGATTTTGATAAAATGTGTATTTTGCTAAATTCCTATTCCAAAATACTAATCTCTTCTGACAAAGAGGAGGATGCCGTTAAGGTTTTGGAATTTGCCATCGGTGTAGGCACTGATATTAGCGAAAGCTATATCATGCTAGCCAATTTATACAAAAAGCGCTCACAGCAAGAAAAGCTAGGCTTTCTCAGGGAGCGCATTTTAAATAGTAATCTACTATTGAAAGATTCAATTTTAAATAAGATCGACAACTCTACTGAGGAAAATTTCTACACCAGCAGCCCAGAGTAATAAGGCACCTGCTATATAAGCAATAGTCTTTTTCTCGAAGCCAAAGTGCATTCCTGTGTACAAGCCGCCTAATACTACTAAAACAGAAATTGCCAGAATAAGTGCAATTATCTGCCATACAGTATTTCCAACAAGTCCGCAGGCACAACCAGCAGCTGTTGTATAGAAGCTAGAAACAATAACGATTCTGATGTAATCAAATACAATCAGTGCTTCACGTCGTCTTTCCTGTATAAATTCTCTTTTTAAAGCCTTTAATATAAGCCTAATTCCAAGAAGTGCAAGGACGATAACAGCCAGTACTTCGCCCTGCTTAACCGGATTAACAATATATCCATTGATGGCTAATAATCTGCAGACTGCATATCCGCCAAAATAAAAAACCAATTCTGATGCCGCAACAACTACACTGGCAACAAAAATTGTTCTCTTTTTAAGCTTTGCAATCATTGCCCCCTGTATTTCCATAGCTGCAAAAACATCTAATAATATCCCTGCTATAATTAGCAGGTTTTCCAACCAAGTCATACTTATATTTACTCCATTCTTTTACACTTTGCTTAATAATAATAGCTCAATACCTATCTGCTTAAAATATTCAAATATGTTACCTTGTTAGATTCAAAGCTACATTAATCCAGATTTGTATTATCGCTTTTCGTTAGTGATAACCTCAATGATAGGACTTCTGAAGATTTTGATGTAAACATCCGCCAGTTCTTCAACAGGCACATTCATGCCTCGCTTAATCCATTGAATAGTTACCCAGCTTATGGAATGTGCTAAAAAGTCTGCCACAAGCTCTTTCTTAAGCCATTTATAATCAGCCATGGTTGCAAGTCTTTCAACATCGATGTACTTAAGTACAGCTTTTGCAACGCATCTGTTATAAATTTCATTAAAGGAATTCTGCCCCTCAAGAGCTGCTGCTCTCTTATAAAACTCCTTCTCACGCTCCATCGTAGTAAGAATGAAGGTTACCCCTTCCTTTAACATTCCGTTGGAAAGTAATGGATCAACTGGTGCAAATAATTCATTTACAGTAATCCATTCCAACAATTCATATTTATCCTGGAAATGATTATAAAAAGTAGGTCTAATCACTCCAGCTTTGTCTGTTATTTCTTTAATAGTGATTTTATCGATAGGCTTCACAGCCGCCAGTTCCTTCAAGCTCTCTGCAAGCACAATATCTATAGCATTCTGTGATTGATTATTCATATTTCTCCTCAAGAATCTTCATATTCAACTGTCACATAGAATCCCTTCGGGGTTTCTTTAATGTCCACTACCTTTGCTTCTGTCTTACCGTTTTGGGTTTTGACACGCTCTAAAGTGGTATAATTTGCTGACATAGCATAAGACCTTCCTAACACATAATAATATGAGTTAGAAAGGGCATATTCTGTAACTGGAAGCACATCTCCTACCTCTAGCAAGCCTGTGCGTTCCATTTTAAATTCCATTTGTCTCATTTTAGATATCTTCCTCTCTGGTGATGGTTCCATCTACAACAGAACCAGTAGCCTTTCTAACAGAGTGAACAATACCAAAATCTGTAATACCATCCCAAATAAGCATGATACCTATAAGCTGTGTTGCAAGGCTGACTACCTTAAAGGCAGCACCGATACACACTACGCCAAAAAGAATATTAACTGCCGCAAGAATGTAGCTTATCCAAAAGCCTGCTGCCCTTGCGCGGGTGGCTTCGATGGCAAGGCCTAAATCCTGTACGCCGTGAATCACCAAAATCACGCCGATAGCAATAGGTATAATGCTAATAATTTTGCCAGAATCATAAAAAAGCCATACACCAACAATGGCAACAATAACGCCAACAGCTATTCCAAGGCCATTTTCAAAGCCTCTTTCAAAAATCTGATTAATAACAATAAAGATTCCAGACAAAATAATTATTATTGCTATTACTTTGCTAATTGTAGCAAGACTCTCCACTGGATAAATCAGAAGTAACGCACCAACAATAACAGTAAATATTGCAGGGATTGTAATGTTTAGTCTAAATTCTTTAATCTTATCTTTCATGATTTACTTCTCCTTTTTGCTACCCCAAAAACCAACAGCGACTGTACCAGGACCTGTATGTGCACCAATAGTAGGACCAATATCGAAAATACGAACCTTTTCCTTCATTTTAGGGAAGGCCGCTTCAAGCATTTCTGCTACTTCCTTGGCATCCTCATAACAAACTGAGTGAGTTATGAACATGTTCTGGTCATAATCTGCACCGTTTTCCACGCGCTCCTTGATAGCTGCAAGACAAGCCTTTTTAACCATCTTCTTACCACGACATTTCTGTCTTGGAATAAGCTTTCCTTCATCATTGATGTTAAGAAGTGGACAGATATTAAGTGCTGTACCAAACCATCCAGAAAGCTTTGAAATTCTACCTCCTCTGATGAAGAAGGTAAGGTCTGTAGTAAAGAACCATGTGTTTTGATTCTGAATGTGTTCATTTGTCCAATCAACAAGCTCGTCAAAGCTCTTTCCTTCATCACGAAGGCTTGCAAGCTTATCCATTATAAGAGCATAGCCTGCTGATGCTGATAAGCTGTCGATAACAACTATCTTTCTATCAGGAAACTCCTCTGCAAGCTCACTTGCTGCGATTCGTGCAGAATTAATAACACCAGAAATACCACTTGATAATGTTAAGTGAAGAATGTCCAAGCCCTTCTCAAGAAAGCCTCTAAAGTATGTAGCAAATTCTTCTGCATTAACCTGTGATGTTCTTGTCATGGCTCCATCTACCATCTTCTGGTAGAAATCCTTAGCAGAAATAGATTTGAATAAATCATCTGTATAAGCCACATCATCTAAATAATAATGAAAACAGATGTGTTCAAGATTTTTTTCCTTCAAATATTCTTCTGTAGTATCTACAGTTGAACAGCAACTGATTATATATTCTCCCATATTTATTCCTATTCTTTCTAAAATTTTTAACCCGTTTGAGTATAACGCAAAGTATCCGCCACTTCAACCTCTCCAAATTAAAACAGTAATAAGGCAATAGGCCAGCAGAAAATCTGCCGGCCCATTATGAATTATATTATATGGAAGGATTTATGAAAAAGAAATTTACTTGTTTAGGCGGATGCTAACAACTGAGCACTTAGGAAGTGTAACCTTGATGCCTTCAGCTGTCTTTGAGTAATCCTTGAATTCCTGCTCTTTTACAACTTCTGGATTCTCAAATGTATTGTGTGCAGCCATTGCGCCTGTAACATATACAGCCTCACAAACATTGTATGAGCCACCGTCCTTTGTAAGCTGAATTTCTACATCTTCAGCCTGCTCAAGTGAATTGTTTGTAAGAGTAATTGTGATAACACCGTTCTCATCCTCAGATACTGATTCGAATACCTTAGGAAGCTCGTTCTTACCACTTCCTACTGTACCGTTTTCAAGTAAGTCACTGCCAAGAAGAGTAGCGCCCTGGTGGTGACGGAACATCTTGAATACATAATATGTAGGGGTTTTAATCATCTGAGCTCCATCTGTAAGCATTACAGACTGGAGAACGTTAATCATCTGTGCAATACATGCCATCTTTACTCTGTCAGCATGCTTGTTGAATATATTAAGGTTCATACCAGCTACAAGCGCATCACGCATTGTGTTCTGCTGATATAAGAAGCCTGGGTTTGTGCCTGGCTCTACATCTGTCCAGATTCCCCACTCATCAATCATAAGGCCAATCTTCTTTTCTGGGTCATACTGATCCATGATTGCACCATGCTTGTTGATAAGCTCTTCCATGAAGTAGCTACGCTTAAGTGTTTGGTAGAATACTTCCTCTGTGAAATCTGTAGCACTTCCCTTGATATTCCAGTCGTCCTCTGTCTCAGGAAGTGTATAGTAATGAAGTGAAAGACCATCCATAAAGCCGTGGAACTGTGCAGGTGTGTGGTCGAAGCAAGTATCAAGTACTTCCTTTGTCCAGTGATAATCATCTACGTTAGCACCACAAGCAATTTTTGCGATAGGCTTGTTTCCATTGTAGTTTCTTACATAAGTCTGGTAACGTCTGTACTCATCTGCATAGTGCTGAGGACGCATGTTTCCGCCGCAGCCCCAGTTTTCGTTACCAACACCAAGATAATCTACTACCCATGGCTCCTCGTGACCATTCTTCTTACGAAGATCAGCCATTGGAGATACACCATTAAATGTCATGTACTCTACCCATTCGCTCATTTCGCGAACAGTACCTGAGCCTAAATTCGCATTTACGTATGTCTTACATCCAAGTTGCTTGCAAAGCTCGAAGAACTCATGTGTACCGAAGCTGTTGTCTTCTACAACACCGCCCCAGTGAGTGTTAATCATCTTCTTGCGATTTTCCTTTGGACCAATTCCGTCCATCCAGTGATACTCATCTGCGAAGCATCCGCCTGGCCAGCGAAGAACTGGTACCTTCATCTCTTTAAGAGCTTCTACTACATCTGTACGCATACCATTTACATTAGGGATGTCGCTGTTTTCACCAACATAAAGTCCCTCATAGATGCAGCGTCCTAAATGCTCAGAAAAATGTCCATAGATTTCTGGAGCAATTGTGCTCTTTTTGTTTTCGTTGTTAATTACTAGTTTTGCCATATTCTCTCCTTTATAGTCTTGCTCATTGGCTAGCCACTACTTTTTGGCAGTCTACGGGAAGACGCACCATTTAAGATTGCCTCCGGCAATGGGGTGCGTCGTGGGAGACATTTTGCAAAATCAAGTTTTGCAAAAAATCTCCTTATCCTTTTACGGCACCTGCTGTCATTCCATCGATAATGTACTTCTGGAAGATGAGGAAGATTATAAAGATTGGTAAAATTCCGAACATCGAACCTGCAATAAGTACATCATAGTTGTTGCCGTATGGTGTTAAAAGTGTATTAAGTCCGATTGGAAGTGTAAACTTCTCTGCTCCCTTAAGTACAAGAAGTGGCCAAAGAATAGCATTCCATGCACCCATTGCGCTAAGAATACCCATTGATGCAAAGGCTGGCTTTGCAAGTGGAAGGATGATTCTTACTGAGATACCGTATTCGCTACATCCATCGATACGTGCTGCATCAAGCAAATCCTTTGGAAGTCCTGAAAGGTACTGTCTAAAGAAGAAAATTGTTGATGCGGAACAAAGTCCGATGATAATAACACCTACATAAGTATCAACAAGCTTAAGTGCGATGATTTCCTTATACAATGGAAGCATAAGAATTTCAAAAGGCACCATCATTGTTGCAAGTACTATTGTGAAGAGTGCATTCTTGAATCTGAACTCATACATTGTTAATCCATAAGCAACAAAATAACAAATTATAAGTGTAAGCGCTACCGAAATAATGGTAATTAATAACGAATTCTTGTACCACATGAAATATTTAATACTATCAGCATTGCCACCGAATAAATATTTGTAGTTGTTAAGATTCATTGTAGTAACATTCAAATCTACAGAAAGTCCTCTACGGATAAGTTCTGTACCAGGTCTGAATGATGCAAGTAAACCTGCAAAAACAGGAAATATAATAATGAAACAAAGGATAACAAAAAATCCTGTTCCAAGTACTGTGCCTACTACTCTTTTAGGAGAGCTAGCCATAGTCTTTTGCTTTGCCATATTAATCCTCTCCCTTCTTGAATGTACCATTTACGATAAGCTGTGCAAAGTTGATAATAAGTGCTACCACAAGAAGTACTACACCTACTGCACATGCGTATCCCATATCGTTCTTTTCAATACCACGCTTGTATAAGTAACCTACGATTGTAAGACCTATGTTGTTTGGTGATGAATTTCCTGCCCATAACATGTATGACTCAAGGAACATTGCAAGACCAGCGTATACTGAAATTGTAAGGACATAAACTGTTGTAGGCTTAAGAAGTGGAAGTGTTACATACTTGAACTTCTGCCAGCCTGTTGCACCATCAATATCTGCAGCTTCATATAATGAAGTATCGATTGATTTAAGACCTGAAAGGAAATAGAGCATATTTACACCTGTCCATCTCCAGCAGGCAACGATTAAGAGGGCGAGCATACCAGACCAACCCATCTTTAACCATTTATATGTTCCAAGGCCTAAAGCCGCTGTAATCATGTTCATCTGACCTGTTGTATATTCTGTAAACATCAGGCGGAATAAAGTACCAGAAATAACTACTGATGTTAATGCTGGCATGTAAAGAATTGCTTTCCATACGCCCTTTGCCTTTACCAAGTTGCTATCAAGAAGCACTGCAAAAAGCATTGGAAATGGGATAAGAAGTACTAATGTAAAGAACATGTATTTTACACTGTTCCATACAGCAATATGGAATACATTATCCTTAAGAAGCTTTGCATAGTTAGCAAAACCAATCCATTCAGATTTAATTGCTCCAATATCCTGGAAACTCATTGTGAAAGCTGTGATAAGTGGGTAAACCCAGAAAATGAAAAAGCTTAAAATAAAAGGTAAAACAAATACATATGGTGCCACCTTTTGAGAGTATAAAAAGTTCTTGATTTTCATAATGCACCTTTCTCCATTTTTAAAAATAGGGTTGCCTGCCAATGGCTGGCAACCCTTCGTATTACTGCTCCATGTCTATAGCGTCTTGTGCCTCCTGAAGGGCATCATCGATTGAGTAGTCTGGATCTTCAAGCACTTCATTAAGTGTTGTTGTGCAGAGATACTCGTTGATTGTTGGGCTGATAGATACAACTGAAATCTTACCAATGTTGTCCATTCCGATATCGCTTAATACATCGTATGGATAGTTGATAAAGAACTGGTTGTACTGGTTGTTATCATCATGAGCGAATGCTTCATCACCCCAAAGAGCTGTGTTACATACATCAAATCCAAGTGTATCCCAGATATGCTGCTCACCAGCTTCTGACATCTTAGCCCAGCATGTAAACTCTGCTGCAAGCTCCTTGTTAGCAGACTGCTGTGTTACAACTGTACCTGTACCACCTACACCAACTGAGCACTTCTGTCCCTCTTTGAATACTGGACACTTAGCAATGTACCAGTTGCCCTTTTCATCAGGCATGTAGTTTGTGAAACGTGACATATACCACATTGCCTTAGGGAATGAAACGATGTTTCTATCCATAATATTCTGGAAACCAGCTTCAAGGTCAACGTGACCATCTGGAGAAACCTCAGCAAATCCTGACTTTAACCAAGACTGCTGCATTGAAAGCATTTCCTTAACTGAATCAAGCTGAACGTTTGCTGGATTATCGAATCCACCTGTCCAATCATCACCGTACTCAGCCATTGCAATCCAGAGCCAATCAACTCCGCCTGTATCAACTGATGTAAAGTACTTTGTATCATCTCCTAAAGCTGTAAGGTATTCATTACCAAGAGCTTCGTAATCTTTCCATGTCTTAACTGCATCAATCTTTGCAATTACTTCATCCTGGCTAAGGCCCATTGCCTCAGACATTGCAGCAACGTTGTAATACATTACTGTAGCACCTACATGGTATGGAGCACCATAGTAGTTACCATCTTCACCCTGATATGTCTCCATTCTTGCAGGAACCATTGTATCAAGATAATCCTTAGCGTAATCATTAAGTGGTACGAGCCACTGATCAAGACCTTCAACTACGTTAGGGAACTGACCAACTTCTACATCACAGATATCTGGAGCACCTGTGCCAGCCTCAAGAGCTGTAAGAAGCTTTGTATGCATATCACCATAAGGATATGTTGTACATGTAATTTCGATTGTGTTATCTGGGTGTTCCTTGTTCCACTCCTCTGCCATAACACCGTAGTGCTGACCGTGAAGCTCAACGAATGTCCACATCTCAAGATGTGTACCGTTTGGATCACCGAAAGTATTTGTTACTACTTCAGACTCAGCTGATTCTTCAGCTGTCTCATCGGCTGCTGCATCTGGATCTACCCCACCTTCTGATGCTGCGCCGCCGCAGCCAACAAATAAACTGGCTGCCATTGATGTGCAAAGTAATGCACTAATCAATTTCTTCTTCATTCTTCTCCTCCTTGTAAAAAAGAAATGTGTTTTTTAATTGTTTAGAACCCCTATTTTGTAGTACAATTGACAGAGGCTTGATAGCCAATTGTACCTCTTCTGTAAAAGTTCTTTAACGATTATGTAATTATTATAAATCGGTCTAAAGATAAGTCAATAATTATTTTAGGTTTTTCTAAAGTATTTCAGATATTCTTTTATTCTTCACAATTTCGACATAGTATTTTTGGTCATATTTAACAATCAGTCTACAAATCCTCAATTTTAATAAATCACAATAGCAATAAATTTACTTTTTATTAAAATAATATTACTTAAACGTTTACTACTTTTATTGACAGCATATATAAGAAAATTTATAATAAAAAAGAATATTTTAGAATAAATTAAAAAGGAGCAGTGTCATGATTCACATCACTTCGCTGGATGATGGACTTGAATTATTTAAAGCCTTAGGCTCTGACGTACGAATCCAGATTTTAAACATACTATTAGAAAATGACCACATGAGCATGAATCAGCTTGCTACTGAATTAAAGCTTTCAAACGGCGCTCTAACAGGTCACATTAAAAAATTAGAAGAATGCGGCCTTATTTCTACATCTAATGAATCTGCCAGCCATGGCAATTCCAAAATATGTTCTGTAATCCAGGACAAAATCGTAGTAGAAATTGAAAAACCAGAAGAACTTAACAATGCATTTACTACTGATATTAAGGTTGGCCAGTTCTCTAAATACGAAATTTGCCCAACCTGCGGTCTTGCTAACAGCCAGTCTGTTATTGGCGAGATTGATGACTGCAGATACTTCAGCCATCCAGATCACTTTAATGCAGACATATTATGGTTTACAAAGGGATATGTAGAATACTCTCTTCCAAACCTTATTCCTAGCAATAACAAAATTACTCAGATTTCCATCTCCTTCGAGATTTCATCTGAGGCACCAGGCATTGATAATAACTGGCCTAGCGATATATCATTTTCACTTAACGGTAAAAAGCTTGGAATGTGGACCAGCCCTGGAGATTTTGGCGGAGACATCCGCGGAATGTTTACACCAGATTGGTTCCCACCTAACTGGAATCAATACGGCTTATTAAAGCTTTTAGTTGTAAATAAGCATGGAACTTTCATTGATGGTCTACAGATTTCAGATATCACCATCGAGGATTTAGAACTTGCGCAGGGCGCGCCACTTGATTTTAGAATTGCAGTTGAGGATGACGCTGAACACATTGGAGGTGTTACACTCTTCGGAAAGACCTTCGGTAATTATGGACAGGATATACGTGTAGCAATCAACTATTGTCCTGTAAAATAAAAAGGCTTCCCCCTCTGGGAGAAGCTGTCACCGCAGGTGACTGATGAGGGCTGTATGTAGAGATAACCCTCATCCGTCTGCTACGCAGCCACCTTGTCTCGCCTCCCGGCTCGGTCGTTGCTAAACAGGCTCCACTGGAGCCTAGCAACCCCAGAGGGGGAAGGCTATTTTTTTACCATAATTTTTTCGGGCAGCGGGATACTTTGGCAGTGGCGCGAAGCTCAACGTAACAGCCACATGCCATGCATGTGCCTTCGTTTAGCTTATCGCAGCCCTTGCATATATCCAGGCGGCTTTCATATTCTTCATCGCTGACTATATCTTCTGCCTTTAAAGCCGCCTTGTATTTCTCAATCATAGATGTGTCTGCATCAATCATATCTCTCAGCAAACATCTGGTACATACTCGATTATTAATCATAGCTAAATACTGGTCTTCCATCCTGCCACTTGAACTTCATAAGCATAGCATGGCGATTAGGATTGTAAAGTGGGTCTCCTACTATTTCAGTTTCTGTTCTGGCATGATATACAAGGATGTCGTTTCCATCTTCATCAACAGTAAATGAATTGTGACCTGGTCCGTATACTACATGCTCTGCAGAGGACTTAAGTACTGGGTAGCGCTCCTTTTTCCATGATAAAGGATCAAGTAAATCGCTGTCTTCATCAGCAGTAAGCATACCCATGCAATAATTTACGCCTGTGTCGCTGGCAGAATATGTCATAAAAATCTTACCATTACGCTTAATCACTGATGGGCCTTCATTAACCCAAAAGCCATGACGCTCCCAATCATAATCAGGGGTTGTAAGTAATACCTGATCTGTTTCGAGAGTGTAACCATTCTTCATACGTGCAATGTAAAGATTAGATATCTGCTTGCCTACACCAGTTTTCTCTGCCCAAATATAATACCACTTTCCTTGGTTTTCAAAAACAGTTGCGTCCAAAGAAAATGCTTCAAATGAAAATTCATCACTGTCAGCTCTGGTCATTTTTCCCTTTTCAATCCAAGGGTCACGCATAGGGTCATCACCCTGGCACTCAAGTACGTATGGGCGGATTTTCCAAATATCCTCTTCCTCTCCACCTGCATAATAGATGTACCATTTACCAAAAAGATAGTGTAGCTCTGGTGCCCAGATATGCTTTGACATTGGGCCTGATTCATGCTTGTGCCAAATTTCTAATTCCTTGGCATCCTTTAAGCCTTCAAGACTTCCGCTGCATCTTAAGATAATTTTGTCATATTCTGGCACTGATGCTGTAAAATAATATTTTCCATTTGTGTGCTTATATATGTATGGATCTGCACGCTGCAAAATCCATGGTTTATTGTATTCAAAACTCTTGTCCATTTTAATACTCTACTCTCCTTTATTATTTACAAAATACAACCTTATAAATCAGTTGTATTTTACTCCCCAAAGACTCTCGTTATCTCCCACTGCTGAGAAGGTAAACACATCTGTGCCCGCCTCATCCTTCATAGCACAAAAGACTCCGCTGAATTCCTTATCTCCAATAGTTATGTTCATGTAGTAGCTGCCATCTGTCATGCTCCAGCTTCCCTTCACATCTACTCCTTCCACAGAACCATCCTTATTAAGATAAATGATTCTTGGATTAGCAATATCGCTGGAAATATCTGTACCCTGATTAACCACAAAATAACGGCCTACCACATCAGCCTTATCGTATCCAGTATCAGAAACAGTCTCCCCCTGAGTCTGATATGGAAGTTCACATGGCCAGCCTTCTGCATTCATGAGCATTTGGTGAACTCGTGGTGAGTGATTTTCTGTACCATCATTGAATCTGGTGTGATAAATCACATATACCTTATTATCACTATCCACAAATGCTGAATTATGGCCAGTTGCCATATAAGCCTTATCCAGGCTAGGTAGCTTGTAGTTTCCTGAAAGCTTCAAGCCAAAGTTTTCATGCAATGCGCTCTTTTCAGGGAACGCTCCCTTCATATCTACATATTCTCCATCCACTGTCTTTGAACGGAATACTCTGATTTGGTATCCACCGTTGCTGGTAAGGCCGCCGTAGGAAACAAACAGATAATAATAATCTGTTGCCTCGTCGTACATAATGTATGGTCCCTCAATAGAGATGTGACCGCCGCCTAAAAGCTTTTTACCAAAGTAGACATCTACATTATTTGCCTCATCCGCCTTAGGATGAATAACAAGTCCCGTTTCAGGATCTAGCTCTAGCAGATAGATTCCTCCTGACCAAGAGCCGTAAACCATCCACATTCTGCCATCCTTATCATAGAAAACTGTTGGGTCGATGGCATTTGGGTAATCCTCGTAATTATAGGCGCCACCCTTGATGTAATGCTTCTTGGCATAATCTTCATCTACATAATCAAGCACATCTGTTGCATCAATATTTTTGCTGGTAAAGCCTGAATAGATAAGTGCTCCCTGCCACTCAAATGGCCCCTCTGGCGAAGTGCTTGTGCCAAAGCAAAGATTTGAAGCATTGAAGGTACTGGTAGTGCAATAATACATGTAGTACAAACCAGTGGTTTCGTTATAAATCACATCTGGTGCCCATACATGAGTGCCACCATCATCAGTTTTGATAATACTATCCTTTGAGCCAGAATAAGCGAAGGCCTTGTCCTTCACATCATAAATCTGACCATAAACTGGATTTGTTTTCATATATCCATCTGCAATACTCTCCCAATTAAGCAAATCAGTACTTTTAGCAGCTGTCATATGTGAACCGTAAATATAATATGTTCCGTCTACTTCTAAAATGGATGGATCATGGACAGAAACGCCCGAAGAGACATCGCCTGTAGCAATGTCGTCATAGCTAACTGTAAAATTTTTAGATTCTGAGCCTGAACACGCCACAAGACTTCCCATCATAGAAACAGCCAAAACACATGAAAAGAATCTTTTCATGCTTTTCCTCCTATTGTCTTATTGCTAATGCATCAAGCCCCTAATAAAAATGCTTAGCTATTTTTCAAAAAATAATATATCAGAATAGGTTTAGATTTTCAATAATTATTTTAATTATATTTAAACTAAAAAGCTGCTCCACTAATGTGAAACAGCTTTTAATAACTAAAATATTTTACCGTATTTTCTTTTTCTTCTTTTACTCAACCATTTAACGAAGAATCTAAGAATCAAGAATATGGTGCAAAGGCTTGCTATGGAAAATCCAAGAAATCCTAATATTGTTGGTTTTCCACAATAAATGTAGCATTTTCCTTATCCTTACCCTCTGAAAGAGCCAATACACCATTTTCCACTGTAAGGTACTTACCTGGAATTGCTACGCTTTCAAAGGAAACCCCATTTTTATCAGACAAGCCCTGAACTGTCTTAAATGTCTGATTGGCTGCTGAATTAGCATTTGCCTTTGTATCCTGAGAAAGTGTAACTTTTCCCTCAGAATTTACGTTAATATAGAGTCCTGGCTTGTTTTCCGATTCTATAGAAACATAAGTATCATTGGCACTATCCGCCTTACCGGGACGAATAACCCACTGTCCATCCTTAGGATTATCAGCTTTCTCCTGGGAGTATATTTTCATATTGCTATATGGATAATCTGCATCAGCAGAAGAATTAACAAATGGTTCATGGCATACAATACTCTTAGCATCGGTAGTCTTAATCTGAGAAATGGTTCCATCTAAACCTACTGCACTTTCCTCAAACATATCTATAGAACCATCCTCATTAAAGGAAAGCTCTACCACACAGGCTGTTCTCCTAAAGCCACTACCTGCTGGAAGGGAACCATTGTGATAAACAAAGTAAGTCTTTCCCTTAAAATCAAATACCGCCATATGGTTTGTATTGGAGGTGGCTGTTGGCTCCATTATCTTAGTAGTCTTAGACCATTTGCCTTCAAGCAAATCATCTGTAGTTGCATACGCCATACACTCTCTCCACTGATGAGCAAAGAAAAGATAGTAATCACCATAGTAATTTCCCTTTTCATCACTTCTTCTATATATCCAAGGTGCCTCAGTATATGCTTCTAAGCCATCAGTGCGGGTAATAATGTCAGCTTCACCCGGCACCTTACCATTAGTAATTTTGCCATCGCCATTTACATCGGTTATGGAAATCATATCTTCATTAAGCTCACACACGAAAAACATTCCATTTCCCCATGCAAGATAACGGTGCTCTTTACCATCCTCATCTGTCTCAATCCAGGCCGTTGGATCAATATCATTGAAAGTGCTGGTATTAGGCTTAGTTACAGTACTCTTTACAAGTGGCTGCCCAATATCCTCAAACTTACCAGTTGGAGAATCCGAAACTGCAACACCTATGCACTGCTTTCCTGTCTTATCCCAGCTACAGTAGTAAAGATAATATTTATCCTTACCATCACTAGGGTCAGTGTGCTTCATTACCTGTGATGCCCAGGCGCTTGAGTCATTACTATCCCATTTCACATCAGACATAGACATCACTATTCCCTCTTCCTTCCAATTCACCATATCTGTTGATGAATAGCAAAGATACTCTGGAATATTATAAATTGACTTTCCTACTTCTTCATCAGTAGAAGCATCATGACCTGTGTATAGATACACAGTATCCCCATCAACAAGCACTGATGGGTCACCACCATAAGTGATATTCTGATTGTCTGCTACCATAGGATTTCCCTTATCACATTTATCAATGCTAACCTCCTTTGGCGCTCCACAACCTACCATACTGCAGGCACATACCATGCCAAGCATTATCGCGATAACTCTTCTTTTCATCATATCCCCCTTTATTGATTTTAGAATTATCTAAATTAATTCAACATTATATATAACACTATTTTCCTTAACTGGCAATAGCTAGATACAGCTTCCAAGGACAGCTTGTTTTTCTTTATAAGAATTACATTGTAATTTCCTAAAATAAAGTAAAAAGAGCCTTGCAGTCGCAAAGCCCTAAATAAATAATCTAGCTATTTAATTAAAATCACTCTATGATATCTTATTGGATTTTCTCCAGATGTGCATCTTCTCTGCTTCTGCAATAAGCTCATCTCTGAAATCAGGATGTGCGATGCTGATAATCTTTTCTGCACGCTCCCAAGCTGAAAGGCCCTTGAGGCAAACCTTACCATACTCTGTTACAAGATAATGTGTGTTCGCACGTGTATCTGTAACGATAGAACCGTCTGCAAGTGTAGGACGGATACGGCTCTTTACTGTACCATCCTTTGTTGTGAATGTAGATGAAAGACATACAAAGCTCTTACCACCGTTTGAAAGATAAGCGCCAAGTACGAAGTCAAGCTGTCCGCCTGCACCAGAGATGTGCTTTGTTCCAGCTGACTCAGCATTAATCTGACCGAATAAATCCACATCAACAGCATTGTTGATAGAGATAAAGTTATCAAGTGCAGAAATCTGACGGATATCGTTAGTGTAATCAACCGGTGCACTCATAAGCTCTGGATTCTCATCCATGTAATCGTACATCTTTTTAGTACCTGCACCAAAGGCGTATGTCTGACGGAATCTATCGATGTTCTTCTTAGAACCGTTAATCTTGCCAGCCTTTGCAATATCTACAAATGCATCAACGTACATTTCTGTATGAACACCAAGATCCTTAAGATCTGAATCTGCAATCATAGCACCAACTGTGTTAGGCATACCGCCGATACCAAGCTGTAAGCATGCACCGTTTGGAATCTCCTCTACGATAAGCTTTGCAACAGCCTTATCTACATCTGTAGGAGCACCGCCTGCGCCCATCTCTGAAATAGCAGGATTGCTGCCCTCTACGATAGCATCAACCTTTGAAATGTGGATGCCTTCCTCAAAACCACCAAGGCAACGAGGCATGTTTTCATTTACCTCTACGATGATGTGCTTTGACTTTTCAACTGCAGCCATAAGATGTGAAGCATTAGGTCCGAAGTTGAAATATCCATGATTATCCATTGTTGTAGTCTGAATCATAAGAACATCGTTTGGCTCGATGTGCTCACGATAGTATCTAGGAAGTTCAGAGTATCTGATAGGTGCATAGTATGAGCAGCCTCTTGCAATAAGCTTACGCTCGATACCACCCATATGCCATGAGTTCCAGCAGAAATGCTCACCTGCATCTTCTCTTTCGAAGATAGCTGGAAGCTTCATTAAAATACCACCACGAACCTTTACATCACGTAATTCATCTGTACGTGCTGCAAGTGCCTTATCAAGTGCATCTGGTGTACCTGTACACCAACCATAATCTACCCAATCTCCGCTCTTTACAACCTTAACAGCCTCTTCAGCTGTTGTGAGCTTGCTTTTGTATTCAGCCTGAAAATCCATAATAAACCTCCGCTCGTTAAAAAATTATCAATTAGATATATTTTATCACTTTACAACTCTCACTTCAATATAAGTGGTATAATAAAGATAGAATTTCATCAGGAGGTAAGAGACTATGGCAAAACAAGAAATTGAAGTTGCTGGTGCTAAAAGGCAGATGAAAATTACCCCTTTTGAGCATCGCACTAAATATCACGAAACAGATCAACAAGGTATTATTCACACATCCAATTATCTAAACTGGATTGAGGATGCCAGAATGAATCTTATGGAGCAGATGGGACTTTCCTTCAAGCAAATGCTTGATATGGAAATCAGCTCCCCTATCATATCTCATTCCATTGAATACAGAAGCGAAGTAAAATTTGACGAAACCATCGTGGTAGACACAAAGCTGGTATCCTACGATGGCCACGAAATGGAGGTTGCATATCGTATATACGATAAAGCCACCGGAGAGGACCGGGCCGTAGCACGTACCACCCACTGCTTCATAGATCGCAGCGGGCTACCAATTTCCATTAAGCGCGCCTATCCCGAACTGGACACCAAATTCTTCGAATTTAAATAAAATGCCCGCCACCTACCTTGGGGTGTGGAACCACAGGGTAGGTGGCGGGCATTTATAATTTATTGTCCCTTGGCGCCGATTTCCATTAGGAGTTTGATGAATTCGATGTCGGATTCGTGGACGCGAAGGTTTGTCTCGATTTTTTCGCCGTTTGGATCTGAGATGGCGATTTCGATGATTGAACCTGGTGTCATAGCCTTTGTGCGGGCTGCGCTAAAAAATGGGAGAAGCTTTGGATGATTTGCATTGAAGTTTGCAGCTGCACTTCTCACTCTTAATAAATCTGCTGGATTGAATGCCATAATATTATTCTCCTTACATTATGTATTTACGAATTAGCTTGCGGAGCTCTTCCTCCTTGATTGGCTTTTCAATGTAGTCACTGAAGCCAAGGCGCTCGTACTCTTCCTTGGCGCCGACCACTGCATTTGCCGTCTGCATGATAAGTGGTGTATCCTTGTTCGGATTGTCGTCTAAAGAATCTAAAATATTCTTTAATTCGATACCATCCATGCCTGGCATTAAATGATCAATAAATATCATATCATATTTTGTCTTTTTTATCTTCTCAATTGCTTCTACTCCACTGATTGCTGTATCCACTGTAATATCAGTGTTGTTAAGAAGCATCGAAAATACTCTAAGATTTATGGCCACATCATCTACCACAAGGATGCTGCCAAGTATGTCGAAAATTTCATGACGATCAGCCACACGTCTATCACCGTTAGGGCCCATTGAAAATACTCCGCATGGTTCTACAGAACGAATCTCCTGTGGGATTACAACAGTAAAGGAGGTTCCCTTTCCAACCTCTGATTCTACTGAAATAGAACCGTCCATTAAATCAATAAGCTGTTTTGTGATAGTAAGGCCAAGTCCTGTTCCTTCTATTTTCTTGTGTTGGAACTCCCCAACACGTCTGAAGGAATCGAAAAGATATGGTATGTTTTCCTTTTCCACACCTATACCAGTATCACTGACAGTGATAATGAGAAGTAGTCTGCCTTCAAAAATCTTACCTCGAATAGTAAGGGTGATTCGTCCTTCAGGAGTGTATTTTACTGCGTTGGTAAGTAGATTTGTTATAACCTGAATGATGCGGTCCTTGTCACCTCGTAATACAGAAGGCAAAACATCACTCATGTCTACCTCAAAGGCAAGACGGCTGGCCTTTGCTCTAGGACGTACCAGTGAATAGCACTCGCGGACCATTTCCATTAGGTCGTAATCCTCTTCCACGATTTCAATTTTACCTGCGGTAACCTTTGCTAAGTCAAGGACCTCGTTTACAATGCTAAGAAGATAATTGCCTGCGCCATTTACATCACGGGCATAATCAAGAATATTCTCTTCCTTGCTTTCCCTTAAAATCATTTTGTTCATACCTAGGATGGCATTTATAGGTGTACGCATTTCATGTGACATTCTTGAAAGGAAGGCGGTGCTAGCTTCTTGCGCCTGGACTGCTGCATACATATCTCTTTCCATGGTTCTTACATTATTAAGAGCCTTGATATAAGACATAACTACCATAAACAGCAAGCCCAAAAGAATAATCACTCTGTCGATAGATGTAGGATGAGTCCTGTAGGCATTAATTTGTATAAGCCCTGCAACTATGCCACCTAATATACCTATCATTTCAGGTAACAATCCTTTTAAATTTCCCTGGATGAAATCACAAATCAATGTGATAACAAATATTATCACTGTTAGAATAATTCCAATAAATGCAAATGGAAGTATTCCGCTTAAATCTGTATCGTTAAAGAACTGCAAAATCAGCCCAATATATGCCACGAACAAATCAAGCACCTCAACTACCATATAAAACATGTGGTATCTGTTATCCTGCAATTTATCAAAATACATGGCCATTACAAAAGGAATCATCATCAGGCTTAGGTATGTAATATAGGAAATAAGTGTAAAGTTTGGAGCTATAAACTGTCTTGCATTTGATTCAGCAAGTGCCCAAAGTGCAGCACACATTACAACCCAGCCAGCATAAAACAGTGGCAATGTTTTATTGTAGGAAATCTTAACGCCTACTCCAATAATGAAGGCTATAAAACCAACCATAAGGAGCAAACCGGCAAGAAACAGGGAAAGCTTTTCTCTTTCAAATAAATCGCTGACTATTCCAAGCTGGGTACCTATTCTGATTTGACCAACAACTCCTGAATAATTGTTATCACCTACGAAAACAATTTTTAAGTTCTTGCCCTCATCAGCTTTTGCAACAGGGACAAACATCAATGCGCCTGGGCTATTGCTACCAAACAGCCTGGTATCCTTTGTAGAATATTCATAAACAAGCTTGTCATCCACATAAGCGAAGATATCCTGCTTGGCTGAATCGAAGGTTACGTACAAGCCATCCTCGGAAACATCCGTAATCTTCTTTTGAATTACAAGCTGATTCACATTGGATTGCTCATACTCCCCCGGAACCTGTATATCTACAAGCCTTCCATTCTCATCTAATCGTTGCCAACCAGTACTATAATCACGTAAAGAAAAATCACTATATGTTCGTTCTTCAGGTAGGGCATGCTCTCCCCAAATCATCAGGACAAGAACGAAAATAAATAAAATTATTCCACAGGTAACAATAATCTGGTATACAAATTTATTAGTTTTCTCCATATTAACTCCCCAATAATCAAAATATACTAGTTTTATTTTAATCATTAACAGTAGCCAAAACAACAAGTTACGAAAAATGTCACAGAATTTTAAACATTAGCACAAGTGTAACATGCTATACTAAAAATGTATGAGGTAGTTTTACGAAGATTAGTAGATTAATGGTTTCACAGGAGGTAAATATGGCTAGTTCAGAACAGATTGCACGAGAATATTATGATAAAGGGATGGAGCTGATTCACGCCAACAGCGTTGAGCCTGCCATTGATAATCTAAATATGGCCCTTAGTATCTATGAGGAATTAGATGATAACATCTCATATATTTGGACAATTCGTGGGCTTGCCATTGCTTATGGCATCCTTGGTTACGATAGCAAGATGCTCCACAAATGCCTGGCTGCTCTAAACTATATTGATAAAAAAGGGGTATTGGGTGCAAAGCATTTCTTCTACACCACCATCTGTGACCGTTATATGATACTTGGAGATTATGATAGCGCTATCAACTATGGCCGAATGGCTTTGCAGGATTTGGAAGACCATGGCACTGATTTTCCTAATGAGCCTCATTCTTATATGGTCGCATGTATGAATTTGGCTTATTCGTATTTGCATATCCACCGCTACTCTGATGCAGAAGCATTTTTAGATAGAGCTAGAGAGATTGCCATAAAAAACGATATGCATCATCACGATTTAAGTCTTTCAGTTCTCAATGCAAATCTTCACTATCACATGGGCGATGAAGATTACGTTTATGAGCACATCGATGAGCTGGTAACATTTATAAAAAGTTCAAGGATTACTATTCAGGATTACATTCAAGACCTTCGCCTTTTGATAGAAACCTTCTGTGGAATGAAGGAATTTGAACGTGCCGAGGCTGTTGCTATCAGCCTTGAATCCTCTGCCACTATCTCAAATGATGTACATATGAAGCTGAACGCAGCCCAGCTATATATGATGGTGTACAAGCTTAGCGGGGATACTGAAAAATACCACACAGCCTGTGTTAAATTTGCCGAAGGTACCATTGCAGTAAAGGAAGCTGAAGCTACTCAGCATTTGTTGGAGATGGACACCGCAATCGCATTGTCTATTGCCGATACACCTTCCGATTTATTATAATTTCTTCTATGGAGAGTAATGAAACATGAAGAAAAAAATTGGAATTGCAGTAATTATTATTTTTACACTAGTTATTTTCATTAAGGCAGAATTAGATTTCAACCCGTCTGTCAGGGTGCTTGCATCGGTTATCAACTTTTCCGAGTCCACCCTTAAAAGTCCAGATTATCTGGCCTACAATATCGATTTGAAGGACTTATTCCGTAACTACACCAACTCGGATATTAGTTATTCTGGAAGCGCCTACATCAAAAAAATCAAAGGCTTTCCTTATTCAATCAGTGGAAGCATTAAGGGTCAGCGCTCCTCAGAGCAGGAAAAATTTTCTTGCAAGGCAGATTTGGATGTTCTTGTACTAAACATTGGAAAGATGGATTTTTACGCAGATAAAAGTACAGTTTATCTGGTAGCTCCAATGCTAGGGGATATTTCCTACGGCTTTGATACTGGGGACAATCTATTCCCTCAGGCTCCAAACCTTAACAACGATATTAACAGGGAATGGTTCCACAACAACAAGAAAAACATCTACAATTTTGTACGCAGCATCGAAATAACCAAAACTGATAATGTTTACGTAGATGAAGACGGAACTGAGGCTCGCGAATTTGATATTGTAATCCCTCAAGGTGAGGGTGATTTTATTTGGGACCTTCTTGGAATGGAGGCTCCTGACCATGATATGAAGTGTTCACTCTTTTTGGATAAATTAAATCACACCAGAAAGATTGTATTTGACCTTTCCTACAAAACAAAAGGTGCTTATATCTCTGTCTATGGTAAGAATCTTGGTACTCTTGAGCTTTATTCTCCTCTTCCAGATGATGAAGAGATTACAGCTACTATTAAGCGTGATGGAGAGTCTTCATATACAAACGCATATCAGGACAACCTTACATATAAAACAAATGCAGGTGATGTCTTCACTATTGATTGTGGAGTATTTTTAAACTATGTTGATTCTGGAATCAAAACAGAGCTTACCAACATCAAGGTAGCCAAAAACAGCACAATTCTTGCTGAAGGCTACATTAAGGGTTCCATCAAAGCTGAAGAAAACATGGGTGATGTTTTCGAAAATGCTGGCGCAGATTTATCTGATGTTAATGTTATCGATTGGGACACAATAAAAAATGACACCGCCTCTTTCATAGACGATGTCATTAATAAAGCTCGTGAAAATGTAGATGTGTTTGATATATTCGACTAAAAACTTGCTATTATATCATTAATCCTCTGCAAAGCTTCCCAAAATTTTATAAAGCAATTGATAAAGCTGATTACATTCTTGTGGCGATAGCTGAACGCATTTGCCCATTTTAGCAGGTATTTCACATGCCTGCTTTTTTAATTCCAAACCTTCATCTGTAAGTGTAATGATAAGATTTCTTTCATCATCCTTAGAGCGGCTGCGCTTAACATAACCCTTCTGCTCCAACTTCTTAAGCACTGGTGTAAGTGTGCCTGAATCTAAAAATAGCTTATCTCCTAAAGCCTTAACTGTGATTTCCTTTTCTTCCCATACAACCATCATAGTAATGTACTGTGTGTAGGTAAGATCTATTGGATCAAGAAATGGCTTATATCTTTTCACTATTTCTTTAGAGCATGCATATAGTGGAAAGCATAGCTGATTTGTAATTTTTAAGCAATCGTATTTATCGCCCATTGTTATTCACCTCTATTAATTATATGTTCTTAGACACAAAATCTGTAAGAGCTTCCTTTGGAACGAAGCCAACATTCATGTCTACTTTTTCTCCATCCTTTAATACAACGATGGCTGGTATATTCATTATACCATACTCCCTAGCTAAATCTGGATTTTCATCAGTATCCACACTGTAGAAATTTGCTTTTCCAGCCAAATCCTCTGATACTTCCTCAAGAACTGGAGCAAGCATTTTACATGGGCCACACCATGTAGCATTGAAATCTAAAACTGAGATTCCTGCCTTGTCCATTGTTTTGAATTCATCCTGATTAATTTTCTTTACCATGTTATATCTCCTTTCAAATTAAATCAACTGCTAATTTTCAGCCTTCTTAAGCTCTGCTAAATATGAAACAGCGGAAAGTGCTGCTACATTTCCTTCACCTGCTGCCTTGATGTACTGATAAGGTGCACCAGTAATATCACCACAGGCAAACAAGCCCTTAATATTGGTAGCCATCTGTCTATCAACAGCTATGTGATTACCATCCATTGTAAGTCCTGGAACAAGCTGTGATGGAGCTATCTGCTCTCTTAGGATAAATATTCCATCAGCTGTGTATGTCTCACCATCTGTTGCAAGATAAGCTTTACCATCTGTGTATGCAATGGAAGCTGGCTTCACGCCTGTTGTTACTTCTATATTACCTGAAAGACTTCCTGCGTATTCGTACTGAGGTAGGTAGTAAACCTTTTCAGCACGCTCTGCTAAAAACTCTGCCTCTTCCTCATCATTAGCACTGTAAGCAATGATGATAGCTGTCTTTCCCTTATAGAGTGCTGCATCACAGGTAGCGCAGTAGCTAACTCCTCTGCCTAAGAACTCCATCTCACCTGGGAATGGCTTCATAGTGGTCATACCTGCTGCTACGATAACTGAGCTGGCTTCGTAATCACCACCGTGGCACTGAATAGCGAAGTATTTACCCATTGAGTAAACTGCGTTTACCTTATCTTCTGTAATTTCAACGCCCATTGATGCGGCATGGTCTAAAAATGCTTTAGCCATCTCATCACCTGCTACATTAGGAAGACCTAAGTAGTTTTGAATGGTGTGCGCCTTTGAAACCTTATCCGATGAGCCCTTCTGACCTAACAATAATACTGTCTTATTTCTAACTTTTGCGGTAATGGCTGCCTCCAAGCCGGCTGGGCCAGTACCAATAATTGCAATATCAAATCTTTCCATTTTATTTTATACCTCCTTGATAAATCCCCAGGAAGCCTATTAGATTTTGTACAATCTTTTAGGTTGATTTAATTGTACTCAATCTAATTGCCTTTGTCAACACAATTTTTTATAAAAAAAATAAGGCCCTAGGATAAATATCCTAAAGCCCTATATTACGCTAAACTATTTATTTCTCTTTTTAGCAATTACAACGATAATGAAAGCAATAGCTAATGCAGCTACCGCAAAAATAGCAATCCATGAAGATAAGCTTAATACATTTTCCTGTATTGCAAGTGGAGCCTCTTCATCATTGATTGTTGTTGTTTCTTTTGAATCAATAGCTGTATTGCCCTTTGACTCTTCTTCAGTCTCTACAGCTTCTTCCTCTTCTTCAGCTTCTGTAGCCTCTGATGTAGAAGCCTCTGATGTAGAAGTAACTGTTGCCTTTGCTGGTGCAACCTTAGCGTTAGCTACTGGAGTAGCCTGTGGAGCTGCAAGTAAGATATCTGTAGCTGTAACAAGCTCTGCTGGAACTGTAGCTGCGTTTGCTACTACGTTTACAGTGTGATTGCTTGTAGGCTGTGAAGGTACAACTAATACTGGTGTGTTGGCTGGTGTGTTGGCTGGCTTGTCAGCGCCTGTGTTACCAGGTGTAACCTCTGGCTGAACCTTCTTGATAAATAACTTTACAATATCAAAGGTCTTAGGTGTAGCAACCTGCTGTGGTACGTACTTTTCAACTACCTTACCAGTGATGTAAGGCTTTGACCCCACATAGCCTTCAACACCAATCATACCCATAATTCTGATTGTATTCTTGACGATTAAAGGTAAATCAATATTGTAGCCATTGTAGCTGATTCCTGATGGAATATAGTAGCTATGGCCCTTTGAATCTGTGCAAGTACCAAATGCAGTATTCCATGCCTCTACTGCTATAGATGCACAGTTGTTGTGCATTACATTGTATTTGTCCTTACCTCTTGTTCCAAAAACACCAAGTACAGCTTCTGTCTCGCCCATTGTGATGTCATGCTCAATCATCATGTTAGGAGCCTGATCATAACCAACCTTCTGGTTGTAAAGCTCCTGATTAAAGCAAACACCACCTGGTGTCTTACTGTTGTAAACTGCTTCAAATAAAGGATATGCCTTTGCGCCAAGGATTTTAAGAACTTCAACTAAATGCTGACTAACGTAAGCATAGTCAATCTTCTCTCCTGTAGCTGCTTCGTAAAGCTTCTGTACAGCCTCAATTTCCTCTGGACCATAAATCTGCTTAGCGAGCTCATAATAATCTGCAACAAGATCTGATACATAATTTACTGTGTACTGACCAATAGTAACATAATCGCCACGGTTAAGTGTAACAGAAGCAGGTGTATTTTCCTTATGGTAAACATCGCCCTCCGCTTCTGTATGAGGCATAAACATTTCGTTTGTAGCTTCTGTACGTTCTGTCTCATTTGCCTCAGTCACTTCGTCAACTGTACTTCTCCATGAAACTATTTCAGCTGCTTTATAATCACCCTCAGCAACAGCCTTGGCTGCATCCTGAAGCTGTTCCTTGTAAGCATCATTTGTTACATAATACTTGTAGATGGAATCAATGCTAAGTGTAAGATTATCAACGTAGCTGGTGTAAACAATACCAACGTGACCATCTACAGGATTGAATGATGATTCTCTGTGACGAGCAACAAGTCTGATAGAACCAACTACACCACCGTTGATACCATAGAGCATTCTGTCCTCTTCAGCTTCATCAAAATCCATGATGCCATCATTGTCAGAATCTGCAAGTAATGGATTTGAAATAAGTACTGCATATTCCTTGCCATCGATGACCTGGATTTTAACCTCCTCGCCATTGAGAAGACCATCAGCATCTAAATCGTTGCTAGCCTGAACCTCAAGATATGTCTTATCACCGAAGGCTTTTTTGCCATCCTCAGTAAGAATCTCTCCGTCACAAAGGAGCTTTGTCATCAGGTCTGAGATACCATCCTCGTTGAAATCCTCGCCATCCTTTGGCTCAAGCATTTCAAGCTCATCAAAGTTGATTTCTTCTGCTTTTTCTTCCTCTTCATTAGAAATATTCTCTTCTGTAGTTTTATCTGTTGTGTCATTCTCTTCAGCCCTAACTACCACACCTGTTTCTACTGCTTCTTCATTAATAACAGGCTCCTCAAAAGAAATTTCTGTCTCTTCACCGTCAACTACTTCATCAGTAGCTTCTTCAACTGATTCTTCAGCTACTTCTTCAACTGCATTTACAGTTTCTGTTGCATGAAGCTCATCGTTATCAGCTAATACTGATAAAGGTGAAATTGCTTGAAAACCTAGTACTCCAGCAAGTACCAATGCTGCAAATTTGTAATGTTGTTTCATAAAAAAATATCCTCCCTGAAACCGAAAAACAGGAACAGTATACCATATAATTTCTTATATGGAAACTCTTTTTTATCCTGTTAGTTTCCAAGAGGATATTTTTGTTGTATATGCTATATTTATTAAATTTAGCGTATAAATAGGCTATTTAGCCTTTTTTCTTAAAGCTACAGCGATAACGCAAGCTATGCCTACTGCTACAACTGCCCCAATCACAGGCCATGGGAAATCAGCCATTAAACTATTTCCAATTGCAAGAGGTGCATCCTCATCACTTATTACTGTAGTTTCTTTTGTACTATCTTTTGTACTATCTTTTGAACTATCTTTTGTATTATCTGCCACATCATTTGTTGGCTCAATTTCTACATTTTCTTCATCTTCTGCTTCAACTGATTCTTCAACAGCTGGTGCTGTAGTCTTTGAAGTAGTTACAGCAGTCTTCTTTTCCTGCTTTGTAGTATTTAGTGCTGCAGTAGCTGGTGGAGCTGTAAGCTGAAGTTCTGTTGCAGTTACTACTGCAACAGGTCCTGGCTGGGCAGCATTTTGAGCAGGAGTGCTAACAGAAGTGTTGTTTCCATTATTTGTAGGTGCTGTAGGACCTACTACTGGAGCTGGTGTTGGCTCAGCTGGTGTAGGTTCAACTGGCTGAATCTTCTCCTTGATGATAGCTCCAATCATTTGAAGCTTTGTAAAGGTAGTTGGTGTAGCTCCAGTTGATTTTTCGTATTTATCTAAAGCCTTACCTGTAACATATTTTCTAGGTCCTACGTAACCCTTTACGCCCATAAGTCCCATGTTACGGATAGAATTCTTTACCATAACTGGAAGGTCTGCGCGATAGTCTAAATATTTGATACCAGAATTTGCATAGTACTGAGTCTTCACAACATTTCCATTATCATCTGTTGTAAATCCAAATACTGTGTTCCATGCTTCGGTTGTAACTGTAGTACAGTTATGTGGCATGAACTGATATTCCTTAACACTTTCAGCACCATAATAATCTAACAGCTTTCTTGTCTGGTCGAAAGTGATGTCACATTCAACAATTTCATTTGGCCCCTGGTCATATTCTAATTTTTGATTATATAATTCTCTATTAATGCAAACACCACCTGGAGTAGTAGCATTATAAACCTTATTTAGAAGCTCTGGAAGCTTTGGAAGAACAACTCCTGCCACCTCTGGCAAATGAGCCTTAACATATTCCATATCAGGATTTGAGCCTGTTGCTGCAGCATATAATTCCATAAGCTTATTAACAACTTCCTCTGAATAGATGCCATTAACAATATCGTAGTAAATCTGCTGTGTCTTAGCATCTTCCATTGAATAGTGGCCAATAGATACATAATCACCTCTATTAAGGATAACTACTGCTGGCGAATGCGTGCCATGATTATCATCCCTAATGTACATATCCTTAGCTGCCTGTGCGCGCTGTTCTTTATTAGCCTTATTTACTTCATCTACAGTGCTTCTCCATGATGTGATTTCAGCACCCTCAGCATCAGTTTCAGCTGCCTTTGCAGCATCCTGAAGCTTTTTACTGTAAGCTTCGTTTGTAACGTAATATTCGTAAATATCATCTACATCAATCTTAAGATTATCCACATAGCTGGTGTATACAATGTAAACATGGCCATGTGTTGGATTCTTGGTTGATTCATCATGACGAGCCACCAATCTAACTGAACCAACAACTCCTCCGTTGATTCCATAGACCATGCGGTCTTCTTGCTTTTCGTCAATATCGTTGTAGCCATCATTATCTGAATCTACTTTTGTAGGATCTGATAAAAGTACTGCGTACTTATCGTCCTTGATAATAATTTCTTCACCATTCTTGAGGCCATCTGAATCAAAATCGTCTGAGCTTTGAACCTCCAAATAGGTAGCATTTCCAAATATCTTTTTGCCATCCTCGGTAAGAACGTCTCCATCGCAAAGGCGTTTTGTCATTAAATCAGAAATACCATCCTTATTGAAATCTTCATCAGCCTTTGGATCAATTAGCTCGTATTTGTCTAAATCGATTTCATTTTGATTGTTTTCCTCTTCAGACTTGGTTGTTTCTTCTTTCTTTGAAGTCTCGTCTTGTGTTGTGTCTGATTCTGTTTTTGTGTCGTTTTCGCTAGTAGTAGTTTCTGTTACTTCTGAAGCTTCTGTCACTTCAGTAACTTCATCATCAGCCAATACTGTTATTGGTGAAACTGCCTGAAAAACTATGGCACCCGCTAGAATCATTGCAACAAATTTGCAATTCTTCTTCATAAAAATATCCTCCCATAAAAATAAAAACCGTGGATTATTATACCATATAGAAAATATGCGGGATACTAAAACTTACGACACGAGTTTCCATTATTGAGTAAGAATACACAGGGCATAAAAAACCAAGCTCCGAAAAGCTTGGTTTTAATGAGTTTATTAATTTTATGCCTCAAACATCTTGTTTACAAGATTTGCTTCATTATCCATTTGTTTTTTTAGCGCCATGTTCTGAGCCTGATTAACAACCTGGCTAGTCTTTCTTCTGGTAATTGCATCTGCAAAATCTGCATCCTCCTTACGAGACTGAGCTGCTGTAAGATTTTCTGCTGTGTTACCATTTACATTATAGGCAGCCTCAAGACCATTAGTTTCAGCTCCAATCTTGCTTCGCATAGAAGAAAGCTTTGAATAAGTAGAATCTAGGGCATCTGTGGAAATCTTGTCTGGATTTCCTGAAATATCAAAGTTCTCTAACTCGGACATTGCGGCTTTTGCATCAGCCTCTGCAATTGTAGAGCTTGAATTGCCTGTATAAATATTGATGTCGCCAGTGCTTCCATCCAAAAGCTTCTTTTCATTATATTGAGCCTGGTTGATAGTCTGATTAATTGTGGCAATGGATTGCTTATTAGCCTCCTGAAGGATAGCTCTGTCGCTGTCTGAATACAGACCGTTCATTGCACGAACTGTGTTCTGCTGAACATCTCCAAGGGAATCCGAGATATTAGCAAGTGCACCATCGGCAATGTTTGCCGCATCGATTCCATAAGATATATTCTTGCTGCCCTGATTTAAGCTGTTAACCTCTTTTTCAATCTGCTTTGAAATAGCAAGTGCAACTGCATCATCAGCTGCGGTATTTACCTTTTTGCCTGATGAAAGCTCCCTTGCACTTTTCTTCTGGTGAGCCTCAGTGGCCTTCATGTGATTAATAGTGTTCTTATACTGTGATGTATTTAGGTTAGATTGAATATTCATAACACACACCTCAATCTTTCGTTATACATGTTTTAACATTTTCCGATTCTTAACACTATTATAACACCGTGCCATTATATTGTCTGTGAAAAATCTGTTACTAATCCTCAGTATCGCCGTGGACGTTACCAAACTTTTCTAAATTTGTAGTCTGTCTTTTTATTTCTGCATTGTAGCGCTTTTCAACAGAATCCCAATAATTTTCAAGGGCTTTATCCCCTCTTCTATCTGGAAGCTGCATATCCTTTGAAAGAATCTCTCCAAAGTATTTTGAAAGCTTTTCGGCACCAGCAAGATTAAGATGTAAGCCACCGTCGTAGGTGTCCTTTGTCCAATCTAATTCCATTTCATCCTGGGCCTCAAGGAAATTAATATAAGTAAGATTGTTTTCCTTTGCATAATCTACCATCTGCTTGTCCCACTCTTCATACCAATATGGATAAAGTGTTGGAGCCTTTACAAGCACAAGCTGAACATCATTGTCCTTGCAAAGCTTTGTGAGCTTGTCCAGATAGTAATAGGCATTGTCGCCGAATTGATAATCCGCAAGAGGTCTACCCTCAGGAACATCTGTGGCTTCCTTGACATCTACACGCATGTAGTAGCCGTTGAAGGAAACCTTGTCTCTGTGAAGTAAGTATTTAAAATCGTCTGAATTTAAATCGCTCCATCTGCTGTGGTAACGCAATATTGGGAACAGATACTCAATGAAATGCTCATCCTCCATCATGGATGCTTTGATGGAACCTACCTTACTTTCTGACCATTTCATGCCATCGATGGTCATGCGATTGTAGGCCTCGTTCTGTGGCTCGTTGTATTTCATTGATAGCACGTTGAAAACTATCATGTCAGGATGCTCTCTTTTAATAGTCTCCTCTGCCAGATAGTAGGACTGCCAGATAAGCTGTTGAGCGCTGCCACGTATATACGAATTGATGCCATAATTTTCCCACAGGTAAACGGGTGATATGTTTTCATAAAGCTCGCAGTCGCCAATGAAAACCACATCATGGTCTGTTGGGTCGTCGTAGTATTCACCTATCATTGCGCCTTCTAGGATGCCTGTCATGTATTTAGGCTCTAGGAGTTTGGTGGTGAAGAAGATGCCGGTGATGGATATGGTGAGAATTAATATAATTGAAATAAATTTTTTCATGTATGCCCTCATCCGCCCCTTCGGGGCACCTTCCCCCAGAGGGGGAAGGCATTATTAAAATTGATTATATATGAACTGGCTGGCCGAATATCCGATGCCGTAGGCGCCGAAGATTAGGGTGGCCATAAATAATCCGTACCAGATGATAAAACGTACTGGGGCGGCGCAGGTTGCGATTTTGCCACGGACGCTTCCACTTCGGCCAATTAAGCTTACTGTGATAAGAATAAGCATTCCTACAAATACAACAGCATAGTCAAAGCCTGTAATGCCCATTCCTGTAAAGGCTGCTGGTGTAAGCTGAGCAAAGCTTGAATCTGCAAAGATGCTTCCAAACATTTTGAAGGTAAGTGGTACATCTCTGTAGCAGTCAAACATACGAAGTGATGACATGATAAGGACTGTTCTGATTACCTGGAACAATCTCCAGCCGAAGGTGCCATCTACATGAACCTTGCTGTGGAACCATCTGTAGAATGGCTCTAGCTCTTGGGAAATCATGATGACTACAAAGTTGCCAAGTCCCCATACGATAAAGTTCCAGCTGGCTCCATGCCAGATACCTGTAGTAAACCAAACTATAAAGCTGGATAGGTAAACTGGTACACGCTTGCCAAGATTATTTCCAAGGCGTGCTCTACTCTTCTTTGAAAGCTTCATCATAAACTGGCTGGCAGATATAGGATAGAAAATGTAATCTGTAAACCATGTTCCCATGGTAATGTGCCATCTATTCCAGTATTCCTTGATGTTCTTTGAGAAGTATGGGCGAATAAAGTTTTCTGTAACCTTAATTCCCATTGTCTCTGCCACACCGATAGTAATATCAATACCACCAGTAAAATCTGCATAAAGCTCTAAGGCATAGAACATTGCGCCTGCAAAGGCGTAGAAGCCATTATAGGTATCTGGATCTGCAATGATTGCCTGAACAGCCACAAGTATTCTATCTGCAATAACAAGCTTTTTGAAAAATCCCCAAAGGATTCGTTCTAAGCCAAAGCTTACAGTTCTCCAATCGAATTTGTGCTCCTCATAAAGAGTCTGGCTCAAATCAGCGTAACGGCTGATAGGACCCTGCACCAGCTGTGGGAAGAATGAAACAAAAAGTGCAAACTTGAACAGATTATCCTGAGCCTTGAACTTGCCATTGAATACATCGATAAGGTAGCCCATAGACTGGAAGGTGTAGAAGGAAATACCCATTGGGATAATCAAATCCACAAATGAGATTCCATCTGGCCTTCCAAAGCTTGCCATAATGCCGTTGATATTTGCGATGGTGAAATTTGTGTATTTTGTAACCGCAAGAATACCTAAATTCAAAAGAAGGCAGGCGAGGAAAATCTTCTTTTCAGCTGCATGCTCCTTAGCCTTTAGAGCTTTTCTTTCTTCCTTTTCATATTCCTTTTTATGCTCCTTGAACCATGCATCAAAGCTTTCCTTTTTATCGGAAATCTTTTTGGCGGCAAAAAAAGTAGTCACTGTAGTGACCATAATAAAAATCAAATATCTTGGGTCACACATAAAATAAAATGCGTAACTTGCAAGAAGCAGGAAGGACCACTGGGCCCTTCCTGGCAACAAATAATACATTATAAATACTACTAATAAAAATAATAAAAATTCGTAGCTTGTAAATAACATTTAATTAATCCTCATCATCTAATTTAGCTTTAATCAAAGCATAGATTGTCTCTGCTGATGCAAAATTCTCAGGTGTAAGCTCTGCTGCACCAATTGTAACATCAAACTCCTCATTAATCTCCGAAATCAGTGACACAATATCAAATGAATCAAGTATTCCTCCTGTCACTAAATCCTTTGCAGTTGTGAAATCCACCTCTGGGTGTAAGTCTCCTAAAATTGTAAGTAATTCTTCCATGTTTTATCTCCTTTTCGTGTAGCGGCCTCTTAGTACTCCGTGCTCCCGGAGGCCACCTCCCATTGCAGTCAAGGGAACCTCCCCTTCGGGGTCCCTCCTTAACTACATGGGGCCCTCCTCCTCGCGCTTGCCTAGGTTGAGTTGCCGCTTATTATATGAGCCTGTAGTTAACAAGATATTATATTTCTCAAGGAGAGCTTTCTTCAGCTCGACGGAGAAATATAATGCTTGTTAGCGTAACAGGCGGACTAACGGCTTTCGAACATCTTGGTAAGACGCACACGGTCTATCTTTCCATTGGCTGTGAATGGCATTTCTTCAAGGCGATTTACCTTGTTTGGCAGCATGTAGCGTGGCAGCTTTGTTTTAAGTGCCTTGATAAGGTCGCCTTCTGTGATGTCGCCTACGTAATAGAGGACGATTTTGCCCTGTTCCTTGGCGTAGATGCAGCCGGAAAGCTTTATTTCTGGGACCAGGTTTACGTTGGCTTCGATTTCGCCTAACTCGATGCGGTGTCCCATGTGCTTAATCTGGAAATCCTTACGTGAGTGGAATATAAGCTCGCCGTATTCGTTGATGTGGCCCATATCTCCTGTGCGGTAAATGATTTCTGGATAAGCTGTATTCAAAGGATTTTGAACATAGGCTTCGCTAGTCTTTTCTGGGTTGTTGTAGTAGCCAAGTGTAACTGATGTACCACGGATACAGATTTCGCCCTGCTCTCCATCTTCTGCCAATGTGTTGTCATCCTTGAGTAAAAGGATTTCGGTGTTCTTGAATGGGAAGCCTACTGGGATTATCTCGTCATCTGCAAACTCTCTTTCCACTGGATAATAGCAGCACATACCAGTGCCCTCTGTAGGACCGTAAAGATTGAAGAACTTTGCCTCAGGGCAAGCCTCTCTCCATAATCTAAACTGCTTGATTGGGAATACCTCGCTACCAAATGCAATAGTACGAAGTGTGGTAGGCTTTACTGTATCAAATGTAGCAAAGGCACTAATCATTGTAAGTGCCGAAACTACCCAACAAACTGTATTAATATTGTGCTCATTGATATATTCCACCAGCTTCACTGGGAACATGAAATATGAGTGTGGAATCAGGTATGTGGTTGCTCCAAATTTAAGAGTTGGATAAAGCTCCTTAAGGCAGGCGTCAAAATAAAGTGGTGTCTGATTACCAAAGATAGTGTCCTCGTTGAAGCCAAGTGTCTCTGAAAGCTGCTCGATATAATCGATTACAGAACGATGGCAGGCACACACGCCCTTTGGCACACCTGTAGAGCCTGACGTAAATACGATATAGATTGGATCTGTATCGATGGCCTTCTTTCTTACAAGAGCAAGCGCCTCATAATCTGGATTCGTATTTACGATATCTGAAAACAGAACAATGTCTGCCTTATAATCAAAGCCTTTTGCGATTTCCACTGTGCTATCATCACAAATAATTACACGTGGCTTGCAGTTATCTAAAATAAGATTGATTCTGGTAGCTGGCATTTCGCTGTCGATTGGAACATAATAGCAACCTGCGTTAATTACACCAAAAAAGGTTGCTATGGTGTTTGGACTCTTTTTCATGAACACGATAACTGGCTCGCGCTTGCAGCCTTTGTTTATCAGGCCTGTGCCTACGGAATCCATGATATTTTTTACGTCTGAAAAAGTAAGCTGTACCTCATCATCGGCGTAGGCGATTTTGGTTGGCACTCGGTTTAAAGATTCGTTTAAATAGTCTAGTACGTTGTTTTGCATTTTTTTACCCTCATCCGCCCCTTCGGGGCACCTTCCCCCAGAGGGGGAAGGCTTTTTTTATTTTGTTATTAATTCTTCGTATTCTTTTCTTAGCTTTGCGCATTTTTTTACGCAGTCGGCGGCTAGTACGTCTATGATGTCTAGCACCTTATCTCCTACGGCGTGGTCGCGTTTTACTATGGATAATTCTGTGCAGCCTAAGATTATTACATCGGCTCCAGCTTCTAGAAGCTCTGATTTGATAAGCTCAAACTCTTTCATTGCAACCTTGCGGCCAGCTTTTACATCATCATAGATGATAGACATAACCAGCTTTTGGCATTCTTCAGAAGGATAGATGCATTTGATGTCGTAGTCCTTAAAAACTGAATCAAAAAGATGCATCTGGGCTGTGCCGTCAGTGGCCATTATGCCAACATTTTTTATTCCTCTTGTATGTAGATATTCTGCGGCCTCACGCACACCATTTGAAACTGGCACAAATACGCTATCTGCTATCTGGTCGTGAAAATAGTGAGCCGTGATGCATGGCATTGCTATATAATCAACATTCTGCCGCTCCAATCCCTGGGCAAGCTCCAGTATCTTAGGAAGTGGACTCTGGGAGCTGTTTCCTAAAATGTAGCCTGTTCTGTCCGGAATGGTTGGGCAGTTGTAAATAATCATTTCAATATTATCTTGATCTGTGGCGGCATCGGTCATTTCGATAATTCGGCGCATGAAATAGGCTGTTGCCATTGGGCCGAGGCCACCGATTATTCCTAGTTTTTTCATATTTACACCTCATCCACCGCTAAAGCGGTCCCCCTTCCCCTCAAGGGGAAGGCATAAAGTAAGTATATATTTCTCTATCGTAATTGTGAGAACGATAATGAGCATTGGAATATTCCATCAGCTCCTCATCTGTAAGATAAAATCCCTTGAATGACTTGTCTGTACGAGGTGTGGTGTCGAAATGTCGCCAGCCCTCGCCGCAATCAATTACATTCCAGAAATGATGGCGGGTGGCAGTTGGGATGATTTCGATATCCTCATTCTTAATTCCTGCTCTGGTGAGAAGCTCCTTGCTTACTGCAAAATAATTATAGCAGTCACCATGGCGATTCTTCAGACCATCATAGGCCCCCTTCAGCCAATCGCCTCTATCTTCGCTCTCACTGTAGCCAATATTTCCCTTTACCCACACATATATCGCATGAGCCTTGTCATAATCAGACATATCAGGCTTTATGATTTGGGCTAGAACCTCGTCTGCAAGTGCATCTACTTCATCAGGTGTATATTCTGCTTTGATTACAGTGACAGTTCCTTCCTTCAAATCCGTATTTCCCATGGAATCTGTAGCTGTGTATTCAATAGGATATTCTCCTGGCACATCAAGATTCACGTGGCTGCTATCAACCTGTAGCTGAATATCACTATCCACATTATCAGAAACTGTAATTCCCTGTTTGTAACTGACAGCCTGGCCTGTGTAAACAATCTTGTCAAGCTGGCCCTCTATCACAGGTGGGATAATATCATATTCCTCCACAAGATGAAGGACTGTGTCCTTTGCGGTGCGATTACCTGATGAATCCTCTGCCACAATGTTGATAGGAATATCTCCATAGTTATCAAAGCTGATTCCTTCGCCAAAATAAATCTTAACATTACCTGATGCATCATTGACTGATTCAACAAAATCCTCTGCCCTGGGAACTTCCTCTCTAGTGCGGGTAAGTTCCTTCACAGTGAGCTCTGGCGCTATGGAATCCACCACCTCAAGTGTGCAATCGTAGGTGTAAATACCTGATTTAATTTTGACATCGTAGCTTCCGGCAATATCTGTAGTGTATGTGCTGCCACTGACAAACTCAGCAGGAATATTAGGCTTTTTTAAAAAGTCCTTAGCCTCCACCTGGCCGCCCAGTTCTACCTGGCATTTTGTGTAAACTCTGTTTGAATAATCATAATAAAAGTAGGCCCCCACTCCAGCGCAAACTACCACAATTGTAGCTGCTATTGTAACGAAAAGCCTACTGTGTTTTTTCCTTTTTCTCTTTCTTCTGCGTCTGACATCATTTTCCATAATTACATCTTCTCCAGAGTGAATTCACCGAAGATAATTTTATCAATCATGGAACATATAGTCAAATCTCTGGAGTTACTTACGCATCAGGATTTTTGCATTATTTCTTTATAATTTAAAAAGCTACTACATTATAATTACATCTATTACCTTTAAACCATAGTCTGTAGATTCAAATACAATGTCGAATCCGTGATATGCCATTCTGAAATCTCTTTGCTTTCCTCTATCATAGCCTGCTCTTGGATCCTGAGATAACACCTGTATTGCAGACTTTCTAATATCTTCTGGAAGCTTCTCAAGAAATTCCTTTGGAAAATCAACCTGCACCTGCTGGCCTTTTGACAATGAATCGGTAAATCCGCCCCTGGCATCTGGATGTGCATCTGCATAAGGAATATAAGGCTTTATATCATAAATAGGTGTGCCGTCTAACATATCAACACCACTTACCACTAGAATATGTCCTTCATTTTCCGTTTGCCTTACCTCTAAAAGCCTCACAGAGGACATACCTATATTGTTAGGCCTATATGGTGCTCTAGTTGCGAACACTCCCATATGCTTTTCTCCCCCAAGCCGTGGCGGACGCACTGTGCCACCTTCTAACGGCTTGTTCTTCGAAAAACCCCATAGCAACCACAGATAATCATAATCCGTAATACCTTCTATGTATGTAGGATTTCTATATTCTGGGGTGAATACAATATAACCTATTTCATCTGCCAGCCCACTTTGCCTAGGTATACCAAATTTCTGCGTAAATCCTGTTTTAATGCATGCAATTTCTTTTAATTCCATCTTTACCTCAGCTTGTTTAATCAAAAATAGTACTGCTTATATGCAGCTTCGAATATCATTATACTAATACATATAAAAAAAGGCAGTACCAAAAAGTACTGCCATTAAATCCTATATCTATTATTTTCCTTCGTATGAAACAACTGAAGCTACATCATATTTTGCAAGCTTCTCACGTCCGTTAAGGCCCTTAAGCTCCATAAGGAAGATAATCTTTGCAACTTCACCGCCGAGCTCTTCAACAAGTGAGCAAGCTGCTTCGATAGTACCACCTGTAGCAATAAGGTCATCTACGATAACAACCTTCTGACCAGGCTTAACAGCATCCTTATGCATTTCGATTGTAGCTGTACCATACTCTAAATCGTATGTCTTTTCGATTGTTTCGCATGGGAGCTTACCCTTCTTACGAATAAGTACGAATGGCTTGTTAAGTGCATAAGCAAGTGGTGCGCCAAATATAAATCCACGGCTCTCAGCGCCTGCGATAACATCACAATCAACATTCTCAAGTAACTTCTTCATCTCATCGATAGCGAGGTGGAAGCCCTCAGCATCCTGAAGGATACTTGTAACATCACGGAACATGATGCCTGGCTCTGGGAAATCCGGAATAGTTCTGATATAATCTTCTACTTTTTTCATATGACTCCTTCTATATTACGTGCCGTTTAATTTCCAATGGAACGGCGAACAATAAAATAGGATAAAAAGATATTATCCTTATAAATTATACGTTGTTTATATCTATATTTCAAGTGAATTATCATATACTTAAAAAGGGGCCCCGAAGGACCCCCATTTGGATAGTACCGAGCTTCTTGCGAAACCCTTTCGTACTCCTGCGTTTGGCCACGCTATACTTACTGAAGAATTGACATAACACCCTGTGTAGACTGATTAGCCTGTGCGAGCATTGACTGGCCTGCCTGAGCAAGAATATTATTCTTGCTGTATGTAACCATCTCGTCAGCCATATCTGCATCACGGATTCGTGATTCAGCGGCTTGTGAATTCTCAACTACATTGTCTAAGTTTGCGATTGAGTGCTCGAGTCTGTTCTGAACAGCACCAAGTGCTGAACGCTGAGCAGAAACTCGTGCAAGGGCGTCTGCAATTGCGTCAATGGCATAAGTTGCTGAAATACCTGTATCATCTGCAACATTGAGTTTCTTGATTCCGAGGTAAGCTGCGTTCATAGTGTCGATCTCTACATTAATCTTATTTGTCATATCTGCGTCGGAACCTACGTGAAGATTAAATGTTAGTGAGCTTGCGTAACTTACTGTGCCCTGCTTAATGAGGAATGTACCATCGTTGTTGTTTGTAACCTTTGCCTCTGTGTCTGTTCCGATAGATGATGCTTTCTGAAGCTCTTCTGCCATAAGTGAATAAGCATACTGTGCAGAAATTTTGTCTTCATCATCGCTATCAACACCGGCTACAGTCATCGTTGCACTGCCAATTGTTACCCTCTGGCCTTCCTTAAGAAGTCCAACGATGCTACCACGAGTAAGTCTGTCATCGCTTGCTGCCTCTTGATCAGAATTCTCAACTACTGTATATGTAACTGAATTATTACCGTCGATATCAGCTATTGTTACTGTAGTTCCTGAGGCAAGTGCACCAATCTGTTTTGATACATCAGCTAACTTTTGTGCGACGAAATCATCATGTACTGCTGTAAGAATTTCTCCATTTGTGATGATTGTATCTCCTGCGGCAATTGTTGCACTTGTATTATTAAGTGCTCTTTGCTTGAACTGATTCATTGTTATCTTGCCACTAGTACCAAGCTTCCAGGTAGATACTTCGCCTTCGCCAAGATTCTTTGTAATTGCGAATGTTGTCATGCCATTTTCTGACTGCTTATCTTTTAATCTGATTGTGCTACCCTCGGTTGCAATTGAACCAATACTTACCTTATGTCCCTCTGCCTGATACAAATCTGTATCCTGGAAAGATTTCTTTTCGTACCATCCTGTCTCAACTTTTTTTGGGGAATCAGCTGTGGCGCCAGTTTCACCAAACTTTACATAGTACTGGTAAACCTTACCATCCTTTGTGGTGATGAGGTCGCCCATTGCTGGTTTATATTGGTGTTCACCTGTGCCTTCACTAGTGATATCAGTAGCCTTAACCTTGTTAGTAAGTACATAGTCCTTACCGTCTACTGTGATAGAATCACCAATTCTGGCTGCTGTTGCACCGAGGGCTGTAGCTGTCTTGTAGCTATCCTCGGTCTTGCCCATACCAATCTCATACACCTTTCCACCAATGCTGACTGTTGTACCGTCCTTAAGTCTCTCCTTAACAGAGAAGGTTGTTTCACCTTTGCCATTTGCAACGAGGGTTCCCGCAAGTCCGGCATCATGTGCGTTTACTGCTTTTGTAATCTTTGTGCCGTTTGGGTCACCTCTTAAAAGATATGTTTCGTTAAACTTTGTAGTTTCAGCTACACGGTCAATTTCTGTTGTCAACTGAAGTATTTCATCCTGAATAGACTGTCTATCACTCTCTGCATTTGTTCCGTTGGCTGCCTGTACTGCCAGCTCGTTCATACGTTGAAGCATTGCGTGCACTTCAGTTAGAGCACCTTCAGCAGTCTGTACTGCTGAAATACCATCTGATGCATTCGTAGATGCCTGGTCTAGACCTCTAATCTGCTTTCTCATCTTTTCTGAGATTGAAAGCCCTGCTGCATCGTCTGCTGCTCTATTAATTCTAAATCCAGAAGAAAGTTTTTCAGTTGTCTTTCCCTGTGCTGTTGTTGTTATACCTAACATTCTTGAAGCATTAGCTGCCTGCATATTGTGTTGTACTACCATAATTTCTACCTCCTTGTAGATACTCTTAAGATTCCATTCAAAAGAGATGCGCGAAGCGCATATCGTTAACTTTTAATTAATAATTTATTCAATGATATGGAATGCTACATACCAAAGGCGACATACCGTATCTATATAACAAGGGAGTGACCAACCTCCACGTGCTACCAGAGAAGAAATTATGTGCAACTACCTAAGATTGCTCTCAAATAGTCGCTCTGTAGTATAACTTTCCGTATTCAATTGTAAAGTTACAAGTGATGACTTTTATATCATCTACTTTTTTTATCGGAAAAGTCTTTTTAAACTTTAGTCATAATTTTCAAAAAAATAGAACTCCCATATGGAAGCCCTATTTCTGTTCTAACTATTCTCGTCTAATACTGCCTGCATGATATCCATTATCTGAATAACTTTATTAAGTGGCACAGGAGAACTAACATCTCCATTTGAAATGAATAATTGATTATCTCTCACAGATAATTCAGTACTAATATCTATTTTATCATCTGCTGATGAAGATGATAATTTTATATTAACGCCTTCATACTCTTCTAATGTTTTGTGGCGAAATTTAAAACCCGATTGGAGCAAGCTCTTGAGCTGAGCATCTTCAACGCTATCTAAGATATTCATATTCAATAGCTTTGCATCTGCAAAAGCACTAGCATAAGCTGCAAGCACCCTTGCCCTTCTTTTAGTGCCAGAAATGTCTTCATAAAATTCCCATGGCTCAACATTGAAATACTCTCCCAGCCTTTCCAAAACACTATAGCTAGGCAATGAATTACCATTCACCCAATCGCAAAAGGTAGTATATTTATAGCCCAAATCTATACTGGCCTGCCTGCGCGATATCTGTTTAGCCTCTAATAAATGTTTAATATTCTTAGAAATTCTACTCTTTTCAGCCTCTACAGCTTTCATTAATTATTTGCCTTTTCCTTATATTCTAATTGTAATTTCTTTCGGAGATCTTTATTTTCTTTTATCATAATAGCTTCTGCTTCTTCAATGCGATTGTTCTGTTTCAGCCATGCATATAAATCAAGTAAGTTTTCTTCACCTTGTTCTAAGCCTTGCTCTATGCCTTCTTGCTTTATTTCCATTACAGCTTTACACATATCGTAACCACCTTTCTTGCTTCTACTTGGAAGTTGTATAGAGGCAAACTCACTCATTAATTCTGCAGTATCCCGTTTGATATTGGAAAATGCTTTATCTGTTGCAACAAGATTCTGCATTTTATGCTTATCATTTCTTGAATTGAGTAGTAAAAATAGTTCTCTTAGTTCTGTTTTATAAGCTGGGAAATCTTCTCGGTCAATTATTGAGAAGAGATTAATATCATAATCATTTATAAAAGGCCAAAGAGAATCATCAACATCAGCTAGCATTTGCTTTAATGATGTAGGTGCATTCCATGGCTTGGAACCCCAGTATAAGGTGACTGTAACTACAGGAATGAGCTTGTCTCCTTTGGTAAATCCGGATATATAATCCTCCCCGGTGCATTTACCTTCGGTTCTGTTATAATCTGATATTTCCTCTACCTGCCTTAGATATGAAAGGGAATCATAAAGCATATCCCTAACCGGCATAGCATAGTGAATATCTGACTGATTTTCTATACCAAGTATAGCATAAAAGCATTTATCATTTCTCATTATTACTGATTTTTTTATGATATCCCTGAACTTTTGGAGGGACTTGAGCTTGCGGGAACCGGCTTGAAACTTTAGTAGCATCAGTGCTGGGGAGGGGATAAAAAAAGGACCTCCGTGAGGAGGTCCAAATTAGCTACTTCCATGTAAATACTCTCGAAATCCGTTTCTGAGAGAGTGCTTTTGCACTGTTATTGAAATTTAGGGGCTTGCCAGGGGAGCAAGCCCCGTAAATTCACTAGCTATTAACTAGCCTGCGCGAAACGAATCGTTAGGATTTAAATATCCTATGAAATTACCATTGATACTCGCCCATTTGAAAATCACCTGCGGTGATGGGCTCGTCATGTTCATGATTTTTCAAGTCAAGCTTTAAAAATCACGAATTATCCTAAGATTGAAAGTACGCCCTGTGTTGACTGATTAGCCTGTGCAAGCATTGACTGGCCAGCCTGAGCAAGAATGTTATTCTTGCTGTAGTTAACCATCTCGTCAGCCATATCTGTATCACGGATACGAGATTCAGCAGCTGTAGAGTTCTCAACTACGTTATCAACGTTAGCGATTGTGTGCTCTAATCTGTTCTGAACAGCACCAAGTGCAGATCTCTGAGCAGATACCTTTGCAACAGCGTCAGCGATTGCATCGATTGCATATGTAGCAGCTGTACCAGTAGTATCAGCTACGTTAATACCCTTAATACCAAGTGAAGCTGCGCTCATAGAATTAACATCTACGTTAATCTTGTTTGTCATATCAGCATCAGCACCAACGTGAAGGTTGAATGAAAGCTTATCCTTGTATGTTACAGTACCCTGCTTGATATCGAATGTACCATCGTTGTTGTTTGTAACCTTAGCTTCAGTATCAGCACCAATTGAAGAAGCTTTCTGAAGTTCATCAGCCATAAGTGTATATGCTCTATTAGCTGAAATCTTGCTTGTATCAGCAGCTTCTACGCCGGCAACAGTCTTCTTATAAGCGGTACCACCATTATTAGTGAAAGAAATTCTATCGCCTTCCTTTAACATCTCGATAATGTGATCACGTGTATAGGTATCACTTGCAGAATCTTCCTGATCAGCTGTTTCAGCAACTTTATATGTTGTTGAGTTGTGACCAGCAATATCTGTTACAGTTATTTGTGTTTGTGATTTAAGTTCGCCAATTGCTTTAGAAATATCACTAAACTTCGCTGATGCAAAAGCATTGTCAACAGCTGTTAATTCTTCTCCTGCAATCCTAACAGTATCACCTGCAGCGATTTCATCATTAGCACCCCCGCCTTTTACATCTTTTGCAACAATTTTTCCAGAAGTACCAATGTTATAAGCAGATTTTTCACCATCTTTGATATTCTTTACAATATTAAATTCTGATAATCCACTTTTAGCATCTGCATTTTTTAGCTTCCATGTTGCGCCTTCTACTGCAATCTGACCTGTTGTCTTTGCATGGCCTTCAGCTGCGTATAAAGCTGTTGTCTGATAAGTTGCCTTATCATACCAACCAGCTGATGGACCACCTGAAACGGCATCCTTATACTCATATACAGTACCATCTTTTGCAATAATCTGATCACCAGCTGTTCCGCCTTTTGTTATTACATCTGAAGCCTTTACATCCTTTGTAAGAGTAGTAGTCTTACCATCAACAGTGATACTATCACCGACTTTCATAGCAGAAACTTTAAGAGCATCTATAGTCTTATAACTATCTTCAGATTTACCTGCTCCAATATTGTACTCTTTACCGCCAATCATTACCTTATCGCCGTTTTCAAGCTTCTTGTTAAGAGAGAACTTTGTTGATCCATTTACAGCATTCTCAACAAGCTTTCCATCAAGACCAGCGTCATGAGCCTTTACTGTCTTAGTAACTTCGTTACCATCAGCATCGCCCTTAAGTAAGTATGTCTCATTGAACTTTGTTGTTTCAGCTACACGGTCGATTTCTGTTGTAAGCTGATTAATTTCGTCCTGGATTGAGTTACGATCTGTATCACTGTTTGTGCCGTTTGCTGCCTGAACTGCTAGCTCATTCATTCTCTGAAGCATTGAGTGAACTTCTGTTAAAGCACCTTCAGCTGTCTGTACTGCAGATACACCATCCTGAGCATTTGTAGATGCCTGAT
>NZ_FOQF01000071.1 GCF_900113655.1 Pseudobutyrivibrio sp. OR37
AACTAAGAGATAAACCCCCACCCCTCATGATTGAGGGGCAGGGGAGTTGAGTAGGCGTAGCCTATTTTTTATTGGATTTTATTTTTACATTTTAGAGAATGCTTGAGTAGTGCGGTTAGGCTGCTGAGGGAGTTTGTTGAGGGATAGGGATATTTCTTGACAATGCTTACATATATAGATACACTATATATATAACTATAGTGTATCTATATTACGAGGGAACAATATGGGAGCAACATATACAGCAGCACAAAAAGCTGCAACTCAGAAATATATAAATTCTACAGATCAAATAAGAGTTCGTACTGGTAAGGGTAATCTAGATTTTATTAAGAATCATGCCAAGGATATGGGAGAGACTCTTGGAGAATTTGTAAATAGAGCAATAATAGAGGCAATCTATCGTGACAGAGGAGATATCCTCGTTGAGAAAACACATAGTGATGAGTATGGGATATCTGGAAATCTACTTTTATCAAGTGATAATCATTATGAAATTGATTTTGTCGCGGATGGTAGAAGAATGATTAGGGTTTTGGATAAGCAGAATGATGTACCTTCAAATTATATTTCTGATTATGCTTGGATGGCGTTGGAAAACGAGTATGAAAATGAATTGTTAGGTGGTGAGTAAGATGGCAATGTATACACTTATGCGAAAAAATGAAGAAATAATGATGCTTCAAATTGGCGATGATGGAAATATCGTAAAACTTGGTAAAAAGTCTAATACTGCCATTTTGCCATTGCAGAACAGAACAAGTCCTAGAGGAATTATAGAATGGTGGAGAGATAGAGCAATTCCAATTAAGCAAGGAAAGATTGAAAAGATGCTTAGGGAAAATGGAATTGAGACAAATGGATTATATCTTACTCATAATTTGGGGTTGAGTTTAACGGATTATTATTGGATTAGGCCAATTGGCTCTGAGTTAACCTGGGAAGATGTTAACCTCTTTGACAATGATTTTAAAGAGAATTTGCTCCTTGGAAAGATTAATTATAATGATAATGAGGTTGAGGAATATCAGCCTAATTCTTCATTGCAAGGAAATCTTGAAAAGACTTGGATTATCGACAATGGAATTAGAAAACTAGTAAAAGGAAATCATGATATATATTCTAGCGAGAGCATAAACGAAGTTATTATTTGTGACGCGATTGTAGCACAAGGTCGTGATGCTGTAACATATTCTTTGCTTCACATTGATGGAAAAAATTATGATTATGGATGTATATCAAGCTTGTTTACATCACAGCAAAAAGAACTTGTTTCAGCTTATGCAGTAATGACTAGTGAGCTTAAACCTAATAACATTTCTGGATATGAACATTTTATTAATGTTTGTGATAAAAATGGGTTAGATAGAAATATTGTTAGAGAGTACTTGGAATTTGAAATTCTTATTGATTTTATTTTTAGTAATAGAGACAGACATCTGACAAATATTTCAATCTTACGTGATGCAGATACCCTTAAGTTTATCTCTATGGCTCCAATTTATGATAGTGGTAAGAGTATGCTTGTGGGACGAGATATAGTACCAGTAACAGATAAATTTGTATTATCTCAAGAGTCTCAGGGATTTAAGGAGCATGAACTAGACCTATTAAAATATGTTCAAAACAGAAAGCTAATCGATGTAAATTTTCTTCCTAAAGTAGAATATATTGAAGAAATGTACCGCAAAGATTCTCAAGTTAGTGAGGAACGAATTAAGTTTGTAAAAGAAATGTATCTACGAAAAATAGATATGTATGAAAGATTTGCTAATGGAGAAAATTTGAGTGCAATAAGATTCTAAGGATAATTAAATAACATTACATGGAAAGCTTTGTTATACAAAAAGGCGAAAGATATGATATTAAGGGGCGTAAATACATAGGTACGCCGTCTAAGTACTATTATACAGATTTGGGGTTGAGAAATGCTCTTTTGAATTTTCGTCAATTTGAAGAAACTCATTTGATGGAAAATGCCATCTATAATGAGCTTATTTATAGAGGCTACAACATTGATGTAGGTGTTGTTGAAATTCGTGTCGATGAAGATGGAAAAAAAGTTCGAAAACAGCTGGAAGTCGATTTTGTCGTCAATCAAGGTAGCAAGAGATATTATATTCAGTCAGCATATGCATTGCCAAGTCAAGAGAAAATAGATCAGGAACAGGCATCACTAATCAAAATACCAGATTCATTTAAGAAGATTATAATTACTAGTGGAAATTCACCAGTATGGCGAAATGAACAGGGTATTACTGTTATGGGATTGTTTGACTTTTTATTGAATGAAAATAGCCTTGATTCTTAATGTGAAATAATAACAGATTATACTCGTGGGAAAAAATACATTGTCACCTGACCGCATTGTGGTCAGGTGATTTTTTGGATAATCAAATTTTTTGAGGGTTTGCCAAAGTTTATGAGGGTTTGTCGTGAGGGGCAAGCCCTTTTTTAGTGGGAGTTTTTGAGGGTATGGTTT
>NZ_FOQF01000008.1 GCF_900113655.1 Pseudobutyrivibrio sp. OR37
TTAAAATGGACCCCATAGAGTGGACACGTTAATAAATAATTAGGAAGTATTTTTTGTAATGAATCCATAATGTGGACACATTTTACTATGGATTTTATCTTCATAAAGATTAGAAAACCAATAGTGGACACAGATTTGGCAGTCAATTGCTGATATAATTAGCAATGGAAGGATAATTTTTATGAAGAAGAAAGAACGTGTTTACTCAGATGAACAAATTAGCATACTTGAACAGAATCCATACACTCACTCTGTTACCCCATATAGGCTAACTTTCACATTAGCTTTTAAAGAGTTTTTTATGTCTCAAGTATATAAGCCAGGAATGACTTGTCCGAAGATACTGAAGGCAGCTGGATATGATCCTAAAATGTTTTCCCGTCCATTTATAGATCATCTTCGAAAAAGGATTTTAGTTGAGGCAGCATCACCAGAAGGTTTACAACCTCCTAAAGGCTTATCTCAAGCAGAAAGAATCAAAGCTTTTGCAGAAAAAGATTTGGATAGTCAAAGGACTTCAACATCATTAAAAGAGCTCCAAAGCAGAGTAGTCCATCTAGAACAGCAAGTTGAATTTTTAAAAAAAATTTCAAATACCTTGCATCCACCGGAGGTTTAAAAAATAAAAAATATTTAGTGTTCGAAGCCATAAAAAAAGAACTCGAATCTGAATATAACAATCTTGATGTAAAAGAACTATGCTCTCTAGCAGGAGTATCTCGTTCTGGTTATTATCGATATATATCAGAGGATGGAGCACAAAAACGGTACAATAAGGAACTAAAGGATAGGGAAGATTTTGCTCTTATAAAAATTGCCTATGACTATAGAGGCTATGCAAAGGGATATCGTAGCATTTGCATGCGACTAAATAGGATGGGCACTCCTATGAACCATAAAAAAGTACTTAGGCTCATGAATAAATATGGGCTAAAGTGCCCTATTAGAAAAGCTAATCCTTACAGGCGAATGGCAAAGGCTATAAAAACAAATGTTGTAGCTCCCAACATCGTTGAGAGACAGTTTAAGAGCCATGGACCACGCCAAGTTCTTTTAACCGATATAACCTACATAAGATTACAAAAAAACTTTTGCTATCTATCTGTAATAATTGATGCTTTTACCATGCAAGTACTATCCTTTGTACTTAGTGAATCATTAGAAGTAGATTTTGTGTTAGAAACTGTAAATATACTAATCAAAAATCATCTGCATTCACTAGAAGCTACCACGATAATTCATTCAGATCAGGGTTGTCACTATACAAGTGTGAAATTTAGAGAACTAATAAAGGATTCGAATCTGAGACAATCCATGTCAAGGAGAGGTAATTGCTGGGATAACGCGCCCCAAGAAAGTTTCTTTGGGCACATGAAAGATGAACTAGCTCCATACATCCCTTTTTGGGAAACGTTCGATGATGTGAATCTTCGAATAACTGATTGGATGGACTACTATAATAACGACAGATATCAGTCTCAATTAAAAGGAATGGCTCCTAACGAGTACTATCATTACATAGTTACAAATAAGTTACCATCAGCATTGACATAAAAATACGGCCAAAAGAATTGGCCGTGTCCTTGACAAGGGGTTCACTTTACCTAAAACACTACTATCTATTTTTATTTTTTCCTCTCAGGTAGTAAGCTCTACAAAAAAAGTCCCATGGCGCTTGCCATGGGACCTGTGATTTTCAAGCTATCCTTCAATAGCTATATATTTTGTTTCTTCCTTTTCAGGGATTGCTTCCTTCTTAGGAACTGTAAGGCTAAGAACGCCATCCTTGAATGCTGCGTGGATATCATCCTGTGTTACTCCATCGCCTACATAGAAGCTTCTAGAACATGAACCTGTGTAGCGTTCACGTCTGATGAAGTTACCATCATCATCCTTCTCATCATTGCTGCTATTTGACTCAGCGTTGATGGTAAGATATCCATCCTTAAGCTCTGCTTTGATATCTTCCTTTGCAAATCCTGGAAGGTTCATATCAAGCTGATATGCATTTTCAGTTTCTTTTACATCTGTTGTCATCATTCGTGAAAAATCACGATCGAATCTGGAACCACCAAAACCTGTTACACGTGGTACTGAGAATAAATCATCCATAAAATCATTTGATAAAATACTAGGCATTAACATAATACTTACCTCCTTTTATTGACGCTAGGCTCTCGGTCTAGTGGATTGTGAATTAGTTCCAAGTGAGGATTTCTTTTGTTCCCCTCTTGTTGATTATGTTATATACCCAAAATTAGCACTCGTCAAGTACGAGTGCTAATAATTTATAATTATTTTATATTTTGTTAATAAATTATCTGACTTTTACCAACTCAGTGAATCATCAAACTCCTCAAGGCTGGCGTCTACAGGCTCTTCCTTAAGGATGGTGCGCATGTAACGGTTGACTTCGGTACGCATGTCGCGGCGGGTGCCGTCAAGGGGAACCATAAGATTGTGATTTACCCAAATCCAGTGGATGCCACGCTTTCTGGCTTCGGCTTCAAAGAGACCATGGTAGCCAGACATGGCTTTGCAGCCGATGTGAACGTACATGATTACCATGTCTACGTTCATCTGCTCGCAGAGTCTGAACAGGTCTTCAACTCCTGTTTCGTAACCACCGTTAGAACGATTTCTCATAATCATGTTTTCATAGAGATGTCCTAAATCTAAAAGTGCCTGGTGCTTATCTGTGGTGCTAACCATTTCTGTGGAAACACAGCAAAGCATATCGTTGATAGGAACGATTCCCCAGCAGTTCATCAGCCAATTAGGGAAAGCTGTATAATACGCAGCCTGCACGCCCCAAAGAATGGCACGATGTCTGTATTCCTTGCAGGCCATTTCCTTATTCTGGTATGCCTTTGTGGCAAGGGCTGTAATCTTTTTATCTGTGTCTAAGAATAGCTGGCTTCGGCCACCTGCTGCCATGTAAACACCGTAACGATAGAAACCAAGTGTTGCGCCAAGAAGCTGTGGATAAGGTGTCTTGTTGATTTCAAGCCATTCCAAAAATTCTTTTGTTTCTTCGTTGAAGCGAGCCATGTTGCTAAACAGATAATTCCAGTCGAATTTTTCTCCTGTATGCTCTTCGATGAATTTGATAGCGTTTAATACTTCCTCGCCTGCATATTCCTGTACGCTCTCCTGACGATGACGAATAGGTGCTGCAAGTTGGAAGGTAGGAATGCCCATGGAACGAGCCATAAGACCGCCCCCCATAAGACTACCGTCACAGGTGGTGTTGCACTGAACGGCGCAGGCACCAATCATTGGAAAATCATCCTCTAAGGCTGCACCAAATTCTGCTGCAGGCATAGGGCATACATCGTTAGGCACACCGTATTCGTGAGTCTTATCGATGTAATGCATTACACCGTTTTGGCACATGAAGGAGCTGGAATAGATGGCTGGCACCTCGTAGCTTACCCATTTAAGATTAGGGAAGCCCCCCATCAGTGTGCTCATCATATTTTCATCAAAGATAACCATCTTTTTGGAAAGCTCAACATCATTTCCAATTTCAGGGTCTGCCTTGAACATGTCAGTTAAAGACAATGTCATATCAAGAACTATCAGGCCGATTCCCTCATGGGCAAGACGAAGGGCTGTGCCGCGCAAGCCTTCTGTATGTCTGTCCATGAAATCTGGGACTGCCAGATAATTGCTCATCCAGCGATATCTAAAGAAGCCTTTGAAATTGTTAGGCTTCATCATAAATTTGCCAAGTGTAAATAAATAGTATAGCCATCTGGTGTAGTCGTACCAGGTGTCCTTAAGGCCGCGCCACTCCCTACGGCGACGTGGGCGTCTGCCTGAATATATTACCTTACCAAGAGGTTCACTTCCTAATGCTTTTCCCATTAATTCGCCCCTCCTTCGTTTCGATTATTTATAAGCTGTTTATGCTCTACTCGCTCAACAAAAGCCTGTATTCTGGTACGCAGCTGGCCTGATGATCTGACAGAATATGGTCTGTCTACTGAAAGAACAGGATAACCGTATTCTTCCTCCATGATATGGAAGGCGGCTGCACGCTCGTAGCCCCAGTAATCACAGAACTTAATCTGTTCATAAATGAGTCCGTCAGCCTTGTATTCCTTTGCAAGATAATCCACGTACTCCCTGCGTTCCATTATCTTTTCCTGATTGAAGAAGCGTGGACATTTACCCCACTGCAAATAAGTACGGCAAATCTGTGTAAGCACATCCTCATCATCGTTAAGCTCAATCACCTGTCTGCCAGGAAGTGAGCCAAAGCAGTATCTATCTGCCACAACAAGGGCACCGCATTCTTCTGCAAGACGGATAAACTCTGGGTCGTCTATTTCAGAGCCTATCATCACAACCCTGATGCGATATTTATTCTTCTCATCAGGCTCTCTTGTTTTAAGCTCTTCTAAGGTGTCCTGTAATTTATCAATAATCATATCCTTAGGACTGCAGTAGCTGGCCAGGCATAGCACCGCAAACTCATATCCTGTGATAACAGGATTATCGCATTTACGATAGTCGCCAATTTCAGTAAGAAGTCTGCTTACTTCATTTTGCTGTTGAACAGCTGAACGCATAGCCTCATCTGAGATATCTACTCCAAGCTTTTCATGAAGTGGCTCAAGCACATGAATGCGCATCTGCTTAACATAATGCTTAAGCGCTGTCTCATCAGATTTCATTGGAACATCTGAATATGTAACAAAGAAATCCGGGTTTGGATTAGTTTTAAGATGCTCGATATTTTCCACGCAGCGATTCATCTGTGCACAGGCATCTGGTGCGATGATGCAATCAAGGAAATTAAAGCCCCCCTCTAAAGCTCTTTCCAAAAATGCACGACAAGCCTCACACAAAGTGGAGCTCATATAATATGTTCCCATTTCAATTGAACCGGTGCGAGGTGCACGGAGTCTGACAGAAAAACAACCCGGCAAATTAAGTAAAGGCTCAGGAATTTGAAAACAAACATGTCCAATAGCATGTCTTCCCTCGTCCTTAGCTGCTCTCGCCAGGTCGTTGTAGCTATCCTCAAGAAGTTTTTCGAAATAATATAAATGTTTTAGGTCCTTCATTTATACCCCCTATTAAGTTATTCTTGTCTATTTTATCAGCAAAACGCCTTCCAAACAACAAAATTTATCAAATTTTACACCTGTTAATCACAAAATGTAGTAACAAATATATACTTTCGCCACAATATATGCTATTATATTGAATAGTGGAGGATAAATAATGTATAGAAATGATTTTTTATTCAGTTCACATTTGAATTATCAAATTAATGCTGCAAAATCAGCGGAAAGCGAAACAGACATTCCTGACAAGGATATTCTGTCCATTAATCTTAAGAAATGCGATTTTAAGGAATTTTCAAAGGCTCTATTATTTGAAAAGAACAAAAATCCTGATTTTAATTTTATGGACTCAAGCCTGGATGCGGTTAAACCATCCAACTTTTCCCCTGATAAGAAATACAACTTTCTGGATCTCACTGAATACGCCAAGCATACTGCCATCACTATTGGCAATATGACTCTTTTCAGCGAGCTTCAAAAGATTGCCAGCGCCTGTGAGGCCTTTAACGCCATCTCCACTGCCCACTCAAGCACCACCGCACCTTTGGTAAGGTCCTTTGATGATTACGATAGCTTTAGCATCAAGGCTCAACCTACCACACTTGAGGAGCTTGGAAGCTGTGTTATCGGCGGCGGCAATGAAGGTGCTATCAAAATTGCAGCAACCTTCCACGAAAGCAGCACCAATACACATCCTATTATTTCCGTCAGATTTTATTCTCTCAACAATGGTGTTTATCTTACAAACAGGGATATAATAGGAATTGACAATATTTATAAGGCTAACGCCTCCTTAATGGAGACCTTTGCCTACATGAGCTATCACGATTACATGAACAATCACTTCAATTATTCCTTCGACAAGATTTTAATAAGTGATTCCATCGAAATCGATAGTTTGGATGATATGTACACTAAACATTACGATCTTCGTATTTACGATAAATTATATGCATAATTAAGAGGCTTTACGAAATATTATGGCAGAAAACGACTTGAAATTTATGGTATCTGGCGAGGAAAATGAAATAGTTCATCGCCATCAAAACAGCGAATTACTTTTCTATCAGCAGGTTGCAAAGGGAGATCTTGCAGCCATTCATGAGAATTGCCTTCGCCACGAATTCTTGAATCAGGCAGGGGTGGGTCTGCTTTCAAAGGACCCTATCCAAAATCTTAAATATCATTTTGTAGTTTCCGTAGCTATCATTTCCAGATTGTGCGTAGATAATGGTATGGAGATGGAAAAATCCTATCGTTTAAGCGATTATTACATCCAACAGCTAGACGATATTACTTCCATCGATGCCATGGAAAAAATTCATGACAGGATGGTTTCAGATTATACCGAGCGCATGCAGATTATCAGGCAAAACGCAGGCTTGTCACGTCCTATGACAGAATGTATGAATTATATTTACTCCCACATCAAGGAGCGTATTACTGTTAAGGATTTGGCGGAATACACCAGCAACTCAGCCAGCTATATTTCTCGTCTTTTCAAGGAAGAGGTGGGAGTTTCCACCAGTGATTATATTAGAAATGCCAAAATAGAAGCTTCAAAGAATCTTCTTCGATTTAGTGATTATAGTCTTGCAGATATTGCAAACTATTATTCATTTACTTCTCAGAGTCATTTCAGCCAGATCTTTTTAAAAGAAACTGGCCTGACACCAAAAAAGTACCGTGAGAAATACTACGGTACTCATTGGAAGGGGACTGCAAACGATATAATGTCTTATACCGCCGAGTCCCAAGAATGAAGAAAATTTTTATCCTAACACCACGAGAATTTTATTGTTATTTTCAAGCCTCTCAATAACATCTCTTGTGATAATTAGCTGTGAATCATTAACGGGTAGCTTGCTTTCATTTAAGTAAGCTGCCTTTATTTTATATGAACCAAAATCCTTTTGTTCAGGATTTTCAATGATGATTTCAAATCTCTTATCTGCAAAATTTAGTTCTATAGCTGCAGTGTTGTTTTCATCAAACTGTTCCTTTATAAGGGCTGGTGAGATTTCCAGATTTCCTCTATTTCCTCTTACACCAAACACCTCTGTAATCATTGTAAGCAGATACCATGAAGCGGCGCCTGTAAGATAAGGATACTTACCCCTTCCATCTGCTGCAAAATATTCTGGAATGCCAGGATAGATTCGGCTCACCTTGTAATTCATAGAAGCGTCAAATAACGACTTTAGTGATTTGTAGCCAGCCTCAGCAAAGCCTCTTTGATATAAAGCATTTGCGTACATTACCGACATGTGAGAAAATACCGCTCCATTTTCCTTTTCACCGTAGGCAAAGCCAAACATTCTACCAAGGTCCGATTTCACTTCCTTAAAATCAGTGTTCAATCTATATCCACCGATTTCACCACGATATAAATATCTATCAGCGGCCTTTACAATCTTTTGAATGTGGGCGTCATCTGCCACCTTTCCCATGATTGCAAATACCTGACCTGTAAGCATCATTCTGGTGTTTTCATCTATCTCATCAAAATATTCTACCTTACGCTTGCTATTGTCGTAGTAGCTGTTGAACCAGCCCTCGCCTTCCTTGCCATCAATCCATTCATTAGCATTAAGATATTCTGCAAAATCTTCCGCCATCTGATTGATTGTATTTACAAGACTTGTGACAGTAATGCTGCTAAGCTTTCCTGAAATATCTCCATCTACCTGCGCAAGGTAATTTTCAAGAATTTCCTTTTTCGAAGCCACAGTCTTATCACTTCGTATATACGAATTAACAAGAGTTACAAGCTCTTCCGCTATATCGATTGTGTCGATTCCCTGCTTCTTTGAATAATCTGAAATAAGTGTCGCTAAATCCTTTAGATTTCCAACATAAGCATAGGAGAATGCACAGGATTCGCCATTTGCTTCTGCCATATCAAGTGCATCATTCCAATCTGCACCGCGAAGTCTAAGAACTCCATGCTCACCTACCTCGTAAAAGGCTGCAAGATTTTGCACCAACAAATGCTCTATTATAGAACCAGAATATACCTCCTTAGCCTCTGTAAGCTGCTTGTTTTCGGTATTTTCATATTTTTTATCAACAATAGCTCCACGATGAACGATGGAATCCTTAAAGTATGGAACCATTTCCCTTAAAATATCGTAATCACCTGACTGATTGATATATAAAAGAAGTGTCTTTAGTGGCCAATATGCATGGTCCATCCAAACTCTGGCGATACCATTTCTATCGGCAATAAAATTGCCAAGTCCATCGCCAATTATTGTGGCGTTGCTTCCGTCCATTCGCACACCACCAAAGTTTGCCACTATCATCTGGCGCACATTTGCTGGCTCCATAAAAAGAAGTGATAGACAATCCTGCCACAAATCTCTCCAACCTCTGCCACCTCTGCCATAATCATGATATGGAAGGAAGGAGCAGCCATACACTCTTCTAAGGAATGGCTGGAATGCAATCCAGCGCATATATTCATCAAAAGCCCCATTACCTGTTTTAAAGCCTACATTTACCTTGTCCAGCCAATACTTTTTGGTCTCCTCAAGCTCCTTTTCTACAGCCGAAGATGTGCCGAATCTTTTTACTAAAGCATCGATTTCTGTAACATCTTCTGTTACTCCAAGAAGTATCGTATATGCGATACTCTCTCCTGCCTTAAGCTCTATTTCAGCAAATCTAAGTCCGCCCACTGCTTCCTTGCCATCAGCTGTATAGCCTGCTGCTACACCAGTCTCCTGTCGATACACACTTCTTGGCTTGGCAAAGCTTCCGCCTTCACCAATATAGCTTTCCACAGTTGGGAAGAAACCTTCTGGCTTATTTCCACTTTCATCAACACCCACCACAAAGTAGGTTTTCTGATTCATTCTATGACCCTTTTCATCAAAGGACATTGTAGGCGTAACCAAAACCCCTGCATCTACAGTTTTGATGCGATGCAGCATAGATGTTACGTTGCGGTGATCTCTAAGATTGTCTGCAGACCTTCCATAAATTGGTACTGCTGCAATATTTGTGATAGTCTTTGACTCACTGCCCTCGTTTTTGATTAGCACATGCATAATCTCCACATTTGCATCCACTGGGATGAAGGAAGTGATTTCCGAGCTGATTTTATATTCATTGTTGTAGCGAGTAGCCTTGTGCCACATAAATCCAGCCTCAACGCAGCTTTCATCCTGAGCCAATGTGAACTTTTTACTTTCCTGATCTGCAGAATTTCCCACTGCAGACCAGACCTTACAATTGTCCATGTAAGTCCAAAAGTTTCTACCACTTTTATTGTTGTGTAAGTTTTCCACGCTGACAGGTTCTAACAAAAATGTTTCCTGGTCCACCATTGCATCACCTGCAAGATTTGGGGCAACCGATGCCTTAAGCCCCTTTTCTCCTGCTATTGGAAAATATAAATAACTTGTATCTTCTGCTCTTGGCACCTTAAAACTACCATTTTTATCTATAAAATCTATCAACTTACTTACTCCTTACTGTTCACCCATTCTGGCAAACATTAATCTAAATTCTTCCTCCTTGGACTTTGCCAAAGAGATTGTCATACCATCTATTTCCATTCCATCCTGCGCAAAATATAATCTCATGAAGAAGGTCATAGCGCAGTTTTCGAATATTACCTCAACGTTCTGCCATTCTCTGTCGGCGCCTGTTAAGGTAACCATCTTTACAAGCTCCTTATCCTTGAAAATGCTAAGTGGTATCTGAGCCAAATCGCTTTTGGCATTAGAACGCACACGCATAGAAAGCTTGTAGTCTCCTCTTTCCTTAAAGGAAATTGAAACTGTATTACTACTGTTTCGTGCAGTCTTGATTAAGTCTGCCTGAAGCTTTGCACTGCCACTTTCATCAATTCTACAATCTATAATATTGTCAAATTCTGTATCATCATCCTCTGCCTCATTTGCAAGATCAATATCAAGTGTATTGTTTCTTTCGATAAATCTTGCAAAGGTAGGTGTGTGAAGGATGAATTCGCAAATATTTTTAGCACACTTTTGAAGCTGACTCTTATCAAGTCTTCCGTCCTCAAGAGCCTCCTCAAGATTGTCCTTGTTGGTGTTATCCTCGGCACACTGTGTTACCATGTACAAATCATTCTGAGCTCTCACGATAGCTGCCATATCGGTGGAATCGCCGCACTCAGCCTTGCCGCCCTTTGCCCACCAATCTGTCATTACGATGCCCTTAAAGCCCCATTCATCACGAAGGACCTTTGTAACTAAATCGTAATTAGAAGATGTATAATAGCCATTAATAGAGCCGTAGGTTGTCATTACTGCTGTTGCGCCCGCTTCCTTAACTGCTATTTCAAAGCCCTTAAGATATATTTCTCTGATGGCACGCTCGCTGGCCACATGTTCTACAGTGTGGCGATGTGCCTCCTGTGTGTTCATGGCAAAATGCTTGATGGTGCCTGTTACACCGATTTTATGCATACCCTTAAGCTGGGCAGCTGCATTCTTTCCTGTAACAAATGGGTCCTCACTGAAGTACTCAAAGTTACGTCCATTAAGTGGATTTCTATGCAGATTCATACCAGGTCCTAAAAGCACATCAATCTTGTTCTTTCTAAGCTCTAAGCCCTCGTATTGATAAAGCTCTTCTGTAAGGTCAAGATTCCACATGCAGGCCAACAAGGTTCCGTTTGGCATAGCAAATGCCTTCTTGCCGGAATCCATTCTGATACCTGATGGGCCATCTGTACAACAGCAGGTAGGAATTCCCTTTTCTATCAATGATTCTGTTACTCCACCGAAGGCGCCCCCACAGCCAGGTGTCACCTTTGGCGAGCTCATTCCCTCACCTCTAACTATTGCGCAAAGCTCTTCATTGCTAAGCTGTGCTACAAATTCATCAACTGTACATTTGTTATCTAAAACATCAACAAGCTTATAGGACTTATCCCCTGCTACCAAGGCTTCACATTTTGGTAATTCATAGTTTTCTTCAGTTGCCTTTGGCACATCCTCGTAGGAGATGGTAAAGCCATCCTCCCTAGCTTCTGGCTTGATACGTGTGAAATCAAGCTTTGGTGCAAGAGCCTCTGAAAGCTGTTCTACCACCCTTGTTCTACCAATATTGTAGGTACCGATTCTAGAAAGATTTCTGATGTTATCACCTACATAAAAGACGTAGGTTCCCTCCTCTAAAACATAGGCACTCTTGTGTCCTGTAACTCCACTATCATCAAAGCTTGCCATTTGATAATTCGTAAATACGATATCTAATATTTCATGCTCATCAGCATCAAGCTCCTTTGTTTTGGCGAAGCCTACCAGGTCAAGAACTGGCTTGCCTAGCTTGCCCTGTGGCTTGGCTACATAAACCTGAACCACTTCCTTGCCCTTGTAATCGCCAATATTTGTTACTGTGATTGAAACCTTGACCTGACCATCCTCTACAGCAAATCCATTGGAAATGATATCGAAGGATGTGTAAGACAGACCATATCCAAAAGGATACATAACCCTGTCCTTTGCAAAGGTCTCAAAATATCTATAGCCTACATAAATATCCTCCTGCTGGATATTGCGCTTGCTGTCACCAAAATTTCTTGTTGAAGGATAATCCTCGATGTTGTAGGCGATTGTATCTGTCAGCCTACCTGAAGGAGAAACCTTGCCCTTAAGCACATCTAATACACCGTTTCCACCTTCCTGGCCGCCCTGCCAGATGTAAGCTACTGCAGAGGGGTTGTATTTAGCCACCCACTTCATATCAATGATATTTCCTACATTTAAAAGGACGATGGTCTTTTCAAATACCTTTGTTACATTTTCAAGCATCTGATGCTCGTCATCTGTAAGTAAATAGCTTCCTTTAGCGTTGCTATTATCCTGGTCCTCACCTGCGGTACGTCCTATCAGGACAATAGCAACCTCTGAATTTTCTCTAGCTTCAAGAGCCAGCTCCTTTGTAACTGGCATCTCCTTTTGGAACCAAGGCTCTGCAGCCCAACCTGCGCCTGCATCAAATGGATTATCTTCAATCCATCTTTCATAGGTATTTCTTAAATTGCTATTAATCTCAAGACTGCCATCCTGTTCAATGGCCTCGTATACTCCAATGACATATCTGGTGTTGACCATTCCACCAGAGCCTGTGCCGCTCTTGTAGTAGTTGAACTGACTTCTACCAAAGATTGACACCTTTGTTCCCTCCTTAAGAGGTAAAACCTTTGCTTCGTTCTTGAGTAATACCACTCCTTCAGCAACTGCCTGTCTTGCTACCTTAGCAAACTCTGTAGTATCAAAAATCTTGTTTGCCATTTACCTTAATTCCTCTCTTTTCTAAATATTACGCGAAAAGTGATTTAAAGAAATCAATAATAGCCTTGAAGAAATTAATAATTGCCCCGAAGAAGCCTACCTGCTTCTCATCACCTGCTTTTGCAGTCTCAGGCTCATCAATCTTCTCTTCTGTAGCCTTATTTGAATCTACTGATTCTTCTTCCTTTACTTCTTCTGTCTCGTCGTTTTCTGTATCTTCCACTGTGTCTTCCGACTCAGCTTTTGCTGTCTCAGTTTTTGCTGTCACTGTCTTACCAGCTTTTGCATTTGTTGAAGCAGTCTTTGTCGATGCAGTCTTTACACTTGGACTAGCAGATGATGCTCCCGAAGCCGATGGGGTTTTATCTCCTCCAGTCACCTGTGGCTTTGGAGCAGAAGGGGCTGGTGCATCATCTGTAAGCTCAATTAAGCTAATGTCATCTATATAAATGTCATGCTTATCAGTAATTCTTTTGCCTTCAACAGAACCCATTGTAATGTTAAATCTTGTGTTAGGGTCTGTATCAGCCTCCATTACAAAATCCTGACTAAAGGTCTTCCAATCATTTCCAATTTCTACAGAGCCTGTGCCACTGTAGTTGGTCCAATTGCCCTCAAACTCCTGAAGTGAGTACTTGATGATTCTGTCAATTGAAGACTTTGCCTTAAAGGATACTCTATATTTCTTGCCCTTCTCCAGCTTGATTCCATCCTGGTTAAGCTGAACGTACCAGCAATTATCATCTGTATCAGCAACAGTATCCTCGATTGTGATAGCAAAGGCATTGTCATTTCCATTCATGTTGTCGATGACATAGTTTGCCTTTACTGAATCATATATGTATGGTGTAAAGCCTGCAAGCCCTGCATTAAAGGAACCATTCTTTAATAGGGCTGCCTCAGCAAGAAATACATTATCAATGTAATACTCACCCGGCTTTGTAAATACCAATTCAACCTTAGAATCCTTGCGCTCCAAATTCTTATCAAGCACAAACTTGTGAGAATAGCTTGCGTTCTCCTTTGCAAGCTCAGGTGTAAAGCTCTTACCTGCCACATTTACAGTAAGGCCATCCTTAACATCACTGTAACCGTTAAAGCTGATTTCGTATTGGCCTGCCATAAGTGGTGAAAGCTCGCCCTGGAAAACCCTGATAGGATTTTTCTTTGATGTGCCCTTAGGTGCTACCACCTTAAGGTATCGCATATTCCTCTTATTAGTAACAGAAACTGCCTCTTTATTATTGCTCTCCCAATAGCCCAATCGATTTTCACCTTGATCAAAACCTCCATTGTAAATATAATTACCATCCGGACGAATTGTCTTTGCATCGTCTTCAACTATCTCATTACCTGATTTGTGTCTAAGCTTTACATTTGAAATTGTAACCGCCGCTGTCGATTTTTGTTTTCCTAAATTAAATTCTAAGGAACCATTTGCATCTGTCTTTTCATTCATTGTGAAGCTGTAGCTGTAGCTCTGCTTCTTGGTAGATACTGGAACTGATGTATCCTGAAGATATCTCATCCAGCCTCTGTCTGGACCTTCCACATCAATGATGATGTCTCTATCCTCATCTGCAACTGCATCAAAGGTAAGTTCATATTCCCAACCCTTGTACATTGGGATGTTCTGCTGCTTAAGCTGTACGCTGTGTGGCTGCGAACCTACAGCAGAAGGCTCTAGCTTAATCTTGTTATTCTCTACCTTGTAAGTAGTTTCCTTGGCATCGCTTTCTAAATGAAGCTTCCAATTGTTATCATCAGCATCTTCGGCACCATCAATTGCAATGTCTTTTGCAAAATCACCGTTGATTACGTAGTTACCATTTTTATCTGGCTCTCTGAACTTTACTGGCTCCTTTTCAGGACGCTTGGCCTTCGCCTCTTCCTTTTCATATTCCTCAGCAGATTTCTGATAAACTCTTACATAATCTACAGCAAAGCTATCATCATTCATGTGCTCATAAACGCTGTCATCAGGATAACCTACCCAGCTGCCGCCAACTGCAAGATTAAGTATGATGTAAAAATCCTGATCGAATGGAGCTGGATAAGTGAGCTGACTATTGTCGTCGCTACCTGTGTACCAATCGTTGGTGCTGAACACCTTTTCATCGTCCACATACCAGGTGATAAGTCCTGGCTCCCAGTCCACTCTGTAGGTGTGATACTCATCAGCAAAGCTTCCATCTGAAAGAACCTTGCTTCCCTGATTTTCCTTATGACCACTTCCTGAGCTATAGCCATAATGGATGGTGTGATAAGACTTTGAAACGTCCTGTCCCATAACCTCCATGATGTCTATCTCGCCACACTTTGGCCACTGGCCGTAAAGGCCTTCGTCTGTAGCCATGAGCCAGAACGCTGGAAGATATCCCTTGCCCTCAGGCACCTTGGCTCTAGCTTCAAATCTTCCGTAGGTGAAATCATGCAAGCCCTGTGTAGTGATACGACCTGATGTGATTTCTCGCTTGGAAGAACCAGTGCTTGTCTGTCCACCCATTGCTGATTTTTCTATAGTAGCCTTTGTTCCTGCGTACCAATCATATCCGTTGTCAGGATCAAGCAGGCTGATTTCCACCATCCTATCTGCATCTGCCACTGCATCCATTGAAAACTTGTAAGAATGTCCGCTTTCAAGCTTCAAACCGCTTTGCTGCAGCTGGTAGTTCCAGTTAGCATCGCCGGAGTTGTCTATGGTTAAATAGGCATTTCCATCTTCATATTTGTATGAACCTTCCGCTGGTGATGTGATGCCACAATACCAATCATCTCCACCAGAAAAGCTTCCGTTTCTAACAAGCTGTGAATCATCCTCTGTATCAATAAGGGAGATGTTTGAAAGCTTTACGTTAGCTTTTGCATTTCCTGCCTCTGAATCATCTATCTTTCCGAAATTAACCTGAAGAGCAATTGTTTCTGAGGTTGCTTTGTCATCCCCCACTGTAAATTCGAAGCTCACATGTGTAACCTTTTCTTCCGCTGGCTCCTCAATAACATCTTCAGTTGTTTTTTCTTCTACGTGAGGCTTGATGACCAGCTTGCCATCCTTCACCTCTATATTTCCTTCATCTATACCTGTGTATCGTTGAAGCTCTGAATTAACCCAGCCTGGTTCGTGCTTTTCCACGTTCCAATCCTTTAGGTTAAGATTATCCCCGTCAAATTCATCGTTCCATACCATTTCGTAGCCTTCATCAGAATACTTATCCGTGATGGAGGGTTTCGAATCTGTTTTAGCTTCCACCGGAACCCCTGTGAAAGCCATCATACCGGCCATCCCCAAAGCCAGCATGCGCAATCCACTACCATTCTTCATTACATCCATTCTCCTTTCATTTTAAAAATGATAAGGATATGATAGGAAAAATTTTTATAGTTTTATATCGAAAATGAACTTTTTTTATCAAATTCATTCATCAAAAAACAGTGAATTATATTTACTCTAACTGTGGTTAGAGCTATAAAACAGGAATTATTACTAATTTTATATTGACATTCCCTTCAATTTTGTTATTATAAATATAGTCACTATTAATTTTTTAGATTGGCGGTGTTAAATGAATTATAGTAGGCAACGTGAATCAATAAAAGAATATTTAATGTCAACCCATGAGCATCCTACGGCTGATGTAATATATCAGCATGTTAAGGAGGATTATCCCAAAATCAGCCTGGGTACTGTCTACAGAAATCTTACTCTCCTTGTTGATTTAGGGGAGGTCAGAAAGATTTCCACTGGTGACGGAACAGAGCATTATGATGCAGATACATCAGCTCATAGTCACTACTATTGTAGGTGCTGTCACAGGGTAATGGATTTGGAGGTTACGCCTAGTGTTGACCAGATTCTTTCCGCTTCTTCTGCAGGTCTTGGCACAATTGAAATAGCAAGCTTGCTTTTCACCGGTGTGTGCAAAGACTGCATTATAGAGCAAGACAAAAATTTATAGTGAAATCAGTAATGATTATTATATTTTTCAAATGAAAGGAGTCTAGTTATGGCAAAGTATGTATGTTCTGTATGCGGTTATGTTTATGAGGGCGATAACCCACCAGAGGAATGCCCTGTTTGTCACGCAGACGCAGACAAATTTAAAGAGGTAGAGGGCGAAATTAAGCTTGCAGCTGAGCATGAATTCGGCATCTATGAAAAGACAGTTAAGAACAACCCTGATATCACAGACGAAGACAAAAAATACATCTTAGATCAGTTAAAGTCTAACTTTACTGGTGAGTGCTCAGAGGTTGGCATGTACCTTTGCATGGCTCGTGTTGCACATAGAGAAGGTTATCCAGAAATCGGTTTATATTGGGAAAAGGCTGCTTACGAAGAGGCTGAGCACGCTGCTAAGTTTGCTGAGCTCTTAGGTTCAGAACTTGAGGTAAACATGACAGATTCTACAAAGAAGAATCTTGCATGGCGTGTTGATTGCGAATATGGTGCTACAGCTGGTAAGTTTGATCTTGCTGCTTGCGCTAAGAAAAACAATCTTGATGCAATCCATGATACAGTTCATGAGATGGCTCGTGACGAGGCTAGACACGGTAAAGCTCTTGAAGGACTTTTAAATCGTTACTTTAAATAAAAGCATATTAAAAAAACTGCCCTCCATGACGGCAATGTCATTAAGTTAAGAGGGACCTTAAAAGATCTCTGCATCAAAAAAATGATGCAGGGGTCTTTTTTTCTGCAAAGAAGGGGTTGACAGCAACACCGAAAAGTGCGGCCGCTTTCGCTACTGATTGTTTTTAGAGGTAGCGAAAGCGGCCCTTGAAATTGTAAGCATATTTCTCAATTTCAAGGAGGTGCACATGAAACCACAAATAGTAAAGGATCTTTTGATGTCTCAGATCAAAACAATTGCTGCTAATGCCAAGTCTTTCTGTATCGATACCGAGAGGAACTTCTCAAGAAAAAGAAAACTGACTATGGAAAAAGTCATTACCGGAATCATTGGTATGGGAAGTGGCAGCCTTACAAATGAATTGCTGGATCTTTTTAATGATAGTCCTGAAACTCCAACTTCGTCTGCTTTTTGCCAACAGCGCTCCAAGATTACTGTAGAGGCTTTTGAAGCAGTATTTCGACTTTTTTCAAAAAAACTATGTGATTCTTTTGATGATCAATTACCTATACTTGCAATAGATGGTTCAAAAATTCAAATTCCAACGAATCCAGATGATGTGGATTCCTATTTGCCTGGCACAAATGGTCAAAAGCCTTACAATCTCCTGCACCTAAATGCTCTATATAATCTCCAGCATCAAATATATCAGGATGCAATTATTCAGAAATCAAAGTATGCTAATGAGCATCTTGCTCTTGTCGAGATGGTTGATCGTTCTTTACTGCGCAATGCTCTTTTGATGGCTGACAGAGGATATGAAAGTTACAACAACCTTGCTCACATTCAGGAAAAGGGTTGGTATTTTCTGTTTCGAATTAAAGATGGCGACTATGGCATTAAACAAGGGTTGACATTGCCAGATGAAGATTCTTATGATATCAGTTTTGAACTTAATCTCACTCGGAAGCAGACAAAAGAAGTGAAGGAATTGATAAAAGACAGAAATCATTACAGGTGGATTCCAAGTAACATGGTCTTTGATTACCTTCCGCCCAAAAGTCGAAAAAGTGATCCGGTCAGATTCTATAAACTATCATTCAGGATTGTGAGATTTCCTATATCCGAGGAGACAAATGAAACAATCATAACGAATCTTCCAACAGATAAATATCCAGCAGAAGAAATAAAGAAACTGTATGCTTTAAGATGGGGAATCGAAACATCATTTAGGGATTTGAAATATACCATGGGAATGCTTGATTTTCATTCAAAAAAGGTGGAATGCATACAGCAGGAAATATATGCACATCTTATAATGTATAACTTTGCGGAAATGATTACCTCGCACGTAGTCATTAAGAAAAAGCAAAGAAAATATACATATAAAGCCAATTTTTCGGTCGCAGCTCACATGTGCAAAAAGTTTTACCGCGGTATTACATCTCCACCTGATTTAGAAACCATCATATCAAGAAATCTTGTACCCATTAGACCAGACCGACATCGTGAAAGATACCAGTCAGCAAGAATCTTTAGAGGTTTCTTATATAGAGTAGCATAAAAATGAAAAGTTAAAAATGTTATTTAGGCAGATATACAATCTGTCTTCTTTTAATGTCTAAAAAAGGAAAAAACGAGATTGAAGCATATCACTTCAATCTCGTTTTCTTCATCGTAGCCTCCACCGCAATGTTAACTTAATGACATTGTCCATGACGGAGGGCAATTTTTATGGGGGTATGAAAGGTATCAATTATGTATTTAGTCATTCTTTTTTCTAAGTGTCATGTAAAGCATGATAGAGCCTGCTGCTACTGTAATAATTGCAAGCCATACGAAGTAGCAAATACCAAGGAAGGTTGGGCATACATGGCAAATCTGACACTTCTCTGGTGCTGAAAGATTAACCTTTACAGCTACTGGCATTTCATCAACACTGTCATACATCAATGCATAGGTAGAGAACTGACCTGTTGAAATTGTGATTGTATCCTTATCATCATCCAAATCCTCAAGTAATGTGCTTACGCCTTCGTGTGCACGCATGATGTAATAATTATCAGACATTCCCTTGTAATTATCTGGAATATCCACAACGATATCTATAGGCTCTGTATCTGTAATCTGATTCCAATCGCTGTCATCTATTCTCATGAACATACTGATGTCGATATAATCTGCCATTGAAAGATTTGGCTTTTCTTCTGCAACTGCTGCAACACCATCAGTAATAACCTGCTTGTCTAATTCAGGAATTGTATCATCATCAAGTGGAATAACCTCAACCTTAATTTCAAGAATACTTCCTGCTGCAACCATTGCATACTGCTCCTCTGTAAGGAGAGATTTTGCTACTGCCTTTGCATCTGCAAGGCCTGCTGTGTTTCTTGATGCCTCTGGAGTTTCAAGCTTTACTACTATAGCGCCTTCGCCCATTACAAGTGCGATAGGCTTTTCCTTTACAGGAACCTTTGCGTTATCTTCAGATTCATTTTCTGCTGCTGCATCACCTGATAATGCTGCATCTGCAAGCTTAATAATTTCACCACCTGTTTCATTGAGCTTATCTAAAAGCTTGATTTTTGAATCATCTGTCATATCGCCCCAGATGTCACCACGGTCGATAATATTGCCCTTATCAATTGCTGTATCTTTATTTTCTGTCTCTAAATCTCCTGCAACAAGCTTCTGAACAGAGTCAGGAAGCTCAACCTTTAATTCCTGTGTTGGCTGTACTTCTTCAAGCTCGGTCTTTAATTTCTGGGCTGGTAGCACTGCTACTGGTGCTGGTGTTGGCTCAGAAGATTGATTCTGAGGAGCTACTGGTGTTGTATCTGTTGTATCTGTTGTATCTTCAAATATATAGTCTATGTATGATGGAGCTGGTGCTGGTTTAGCCTTTGTCTTAAGTGGAATTGCAATCCAGTATGGCTCGTCATTCTTTCCTTGCACATATAAGCGTAATACACCTTCTGTATCTTCTTTGTTTTCTTCAATATTGTATACAATCTTTCCATCGACGATTTTTACATCTGTAATGTAATCCTGGATATCACCAGACATTTCATATTTAATTAATTCTGGCTCCTTGCCAAGCTCTGGTACTTCAAGTGTTCCATTTTCTGTTGACTCTGTTGGAACATTATAAGTCTTTTCAACCTCAACAAAGTTTCTCGTCTGCTTGTTTATAGTAACTGTGTAAGAACCATAGGTAGTTCTGCAGCCATCCTTTGTAGCCTTGTAATATACTGTGTATGTTCCAGCATCTGTAAATTTTGGCTCTGTAGCAGAGTATGGCATTTCAGGGCTTGTGCTGTATGTATTCTTTACGCCATCATCTTCTGTCTCAACTGCTGTGTCCTTTGCTGCGCCATCGTAATCTGCAACTGTATTTTCATGAGGCTTTACTGTTGCTGTAGGCTTTAGAGTAATAGTGATTCCTTTTGAAGGCAATGATGCTGGTGCTTTGTTTGTAGCCTTAACACGAGTCTTTAATGTATAGTCACCTGCTTCCAAACCATCAAATGTGTGGCTCTCGTTTTCGTTTAAGCCAATCCATTTATCTACATTGCTATCTGCATCTGCTATACCATATTCCTGGCCATTTGTACCTGCAGTGATTGTAATAGAATCATCTGTAGTAACGATATAATCCTTACCTACTTCCTCTGGCTTTGATGCATCACCATCATCAAGAGTACCTGCAGAATCAATTTCTGTTGGTGTAGGTCTGTCATTAACATCTACATCTGTTGTGCTGGTTACATCTTCTTCAGTCAAAGAAATGTGTACAGTCTTTCCTAATAAGCTGTATTCCTTTTCTTCTGTATCTGTTCCTTCAAACTTAATTCCGCCTTCACTATTTGCCTTAATCTTATATACTGTGCCTGTCTCATCACCTTCGATAGTTACGTCATAAATTGTATTTGGTTCAAAGCCTTCGATTACTTCCTTTGCATAGTTTACCTTTCCAGAAAGCTGTGAGAAGGTTCTGCTTACATCAGGATCAAGGCTTGAATAATATGATAAGGTTGTTTTTGCTCCTGCCTTAAGAGTACCGCAATCGAATGTAATTGCGATACCTGTGTCGCGTTTGTCAAATCCATCAATACCTGAGTATGAAGCTTCCACTGGTACTGTTGGGATACTGTCAGAATCCATCCATAATGATTCATCGTAAGCACTACTTACTGAAAGATCATTAATAATTGCTGCTCTTGCGCGCTCATCAAATGCTGCAAAGAAGAATCCTTCCTTTGTTTCACCACCTTTTGCAACTACCATTGCACATTGATTTGGAGTATAAGCTATTTTGCTGTTTGGATTACTAATTACTTTATTGAATGTTTCATAACTCCAATTAAGATCTGCATCCTGGTCAGGGTCAAATGCTCTAACCCATCTAACATCTTCTATATCTTTTCCTGTGTTATTTGTAATTTTTACATCTGTGATAAAGAACATATCATTCTCATTGAATGATATAGTCATTTCCATATCAACGCCATCTTTAGTAGTACCTGTTGTAACAGACTTAAGCAAGCCTGCTTTAACATTGGATTTATCAACAGTTGTTGGAGCTACCTTTGGAGATTCCCACTTATCATCACATCTTTCAGCATTATTATTGCTTACTGCTACTCCATCAATCTTATAACCTAAAATATACTGCTCTGCAGGTGAACCTGGTAAGAAGAAATCACCTGTAGTAGATGCATTTCCATTTTCAAAGCCATCACCATCTACACTAAGTCCAAGTTCCGATCTTCCTATTGGATGGAACTTGCTTTTATTATCTGCAGATGGTTCACCTGCTGTACCAAAGGAACCAGTCTTTGCAACACCTACTTCAATATAGTTACCACCAAGGAATACATCACCACTACTATTAGTATCACTGTGTGCCCCTACGAGGCCTGGGTCATCTGTAACTACTAAAGTGTAGCTTGTGCCATCATCCATGGTTACAACCAAAGATTCCTCTGTTGTGAAAGCCTTAAGGGAAACTACATACCAATCCCCTGCTTCACTTTCAGCATAACCGCCAATGCCAGCTGACTGGTCTTCTTCTGGCTTAAGATATTTCTTTGCGTAGAATAGGTTTTCATTAGAGCTTTCTGCTGATACTACAGTTCCTTCAATTCCTACTGCTTCAAGGATTTCAGAAAGTAATACTATAGTTCCGCCCTTCATTACATACTGCAAGCCATTGTAAGTAAACTCTACTGTATAGAAAGAAAAGCCTGTTGTCTCAGCTTCTACTGTATTATATGTGTTTTCAGTTTCAAGCTTCTCAGCTACTGGTGCAGCTGGGTTTGCATCCTTAATATGGTAGATATCTGCCTCAAGGTTTTCAGCCTTTGCTTCCTCCATGGCAAACTCCACCTTTACTGTTCCTTTAGTTGTGTCTGGCTGGATTTCCACACCATCTGCATTAAGAATCTTAATATCAAATGTATATGAAGCTGCAACATTAGCTACTTCATTTTCTGCTTCATGATTTGCTTCTACTGCTTCTTCAGCAACGGCGGTCTCCTCCTCTGTTGCCGCTCTTGCTGTAAGCTGTGCTCCTTCAGGGAATACGCCTTTATCTGCCTTGACGGTAATTACTACTCCGTCAACAACAACGCTTTCATTAAAGAGCTTTGATGTACCGTCTGTTCCAATAATTACCTTAATTGTTGGGACAGCTGCATTTATTGTATAAGCGGTAGGAATGCTTGCCACGTAGATATAGCTTGCACCCTCAATGCTAGAATCAAAGGATGGATTCGAGCTATTTTCTGCGTCAAGCTTCCAGGTTACACCTGTAAGTGTAAGCTCAGATGTTGTTGTGACTGTCTCTGTTGTCTGAACTGTCTCTGCGGCTGGAGCTGTCTCAAGAGTAGTCTGCTCTTCTGTTTCTTCTATAATAGTAGTGTCCTCAGCTGCTTTTACTACCATAGCTGGGAAAAGTTTATCTATAACATAAGCTACTGGATCTGTTGGTTCAGCTGTTTCTGATTCTGCTGGAGTAGCTTCTGCTGGTGTTGGCTCTGCGACTGGTTCTACTGGTGCTGGGTCTGGTGCTGGTTCTGCTGGTGCTGGCTCTGCTGCTGGTTCTGCTGGTGCTGGCTCTGCGGCTAGTTCTACTGGTGCTGGCTCGTCTGATGTAGGCTCTTCGGCTGTCTCAGAATCTGTTTCTTCTGATGTCTCTGCTGGTGCGTCTGTTGTGTCTTCAGTAGCTTCTTCAGTATCAGTTGTTGTGTCTTCAGTTGGAACTTCCTCTGGTGTCTCCTCGTCCTGTGTCACCTGCTCCTCCACTATCACTTCTTTAGTTGTCTCAAGAGTTGCTGTGAAGGAATCCGGAAATACGATATCTGTTTCTTCACCACCAACCTCTATATACTGAACTGCTACATCTTCAGTAAGAGGATTAATTGCTGAAATAACTGAGTTGCTATCAGCTGCTTCATCTTCTGCAAATACTATTGTAGGATTGAAGCCCATTGTTAAAGTCATTACTGATGCAAGTGCTAAAGCCAACGCTCTATTTAATATGTTGTTTCCTTTATAAATCTTTCTACCTTTCATATTGATACCCCCGATCTTTTAATACCTGATAAAGACCTCTAAATCTATATAATAAAAAAGCTCAAATGTACGACTTTGAAAATTCCAAAGTTACACATTTGAGCTTATTCAGTGCTATTGATAAATTTACCGCAATTAGGAAATGGCCAACTTCCCCCTGTCCAACAATGAAGCAATTTCTATTTGGAGTTGGGGTTGGGGTTGGGGTCATTCTAATCATAGCCGTCAATCCTTTCCGCGTTACGTTATAGATTTAATATATTTTGATTATAATATCATTTATGTAACGCTAGTTTGTGACCAGACTATGATTTAATTATAGAAATTTTGTGTTCTCTATTTTCCATCAGGGAAGCTTGTAAAGGAACCTCTTTCAACCTCTGGCTCGCCATATTTTCCCTTTGCATCAGCAAAAGCCTTTATCATAAATGCCATGTTTCTGGCAAGATTTCTCATGGTCTGAAGTCCTTCTAAATCCTTCTTTACATCTTCTGCGCTAAAGCCATGAACCTGGTTCCAATAGGTACTTGTTGCAATTGGCATACCGCTTATTGAAAAGTACTTATTTAATACATCAAAGGTTGCAGTATTTCCGCCTCGACGAGCACTCACTACTGCAGCACCTACCTTCAAGTGCTTTGAAAAGGATGTGCTATAGAATAATCTATCCATAAAAGAAAGAATAGTACCGTTTGGAGAAGCATAGTAAACCGGGCTTCCAACTACTATTCCATCAGCCTCCTCAAATTTAGGAGCTACCTCATTTACCAAATCATCAAAGACGCACTTTCCTTTCTCACCACATTTACCGCAGGCAATACATCCTCTAATGTCTTTGTTTCCTACATGGATGATTTCAGTCTCGATGCCTTCCTTCTCAAAAACTGTCACCATCTCCTGCAAAGCTGTAGCTGTACAACCATTAGCCTTAGGACTACCGTTTAATAGAATCACTTTTGCCATGTTTCTTCCTCCTTTTACACCGGGTGTTACTCTTACCTATTTAAAAGTCTTTTTTGTAAAGCATACCTACTCCACAAATATTTTATACTGTCATATTATACTTCATATCTTCCGAAGAAACACTCTATTTTGAAAACCCAAGGTACCCTAGTGCATTTCAAAAATCACTACATTGAGATTAATTGGTTTAATGGTATAATATCGCCTGTATCAAAATTCACATAGGGAGATTATTAATTATGACAACAAGAAAAAATAAGAAAAAGAAGAAAACCCGCATCTTTTCTATCTGTCTAATAATCATAGCGCTTCTTTTAATAGTAGGCTGTGGTCTTTATATACTTAAGGATAAGCTTGTAAATACAACTGAGACATCTAACTCTCCTGTTGTTAGCACTGAAGTTCAAAATCAATATGATGATGCTTCAGCTGGTACTTCATCTGATGAAAATGCAGAAATTAAAGAGGACTTATTTGGTTTATTCTTAGACGGTAAAATAGATGCTGAATCGATATTAGAAGAAGGTATCGAAGGTCCTATTAATGCTTCTACTCTTGATCTTGAAGGTGATGAATGGGATTCTTATCACTTCTGTGACTACAGAGATGTTAACAATGACGGTGATGCAGAATTAATGCTCTCTGGCCCTTACGGTTATAGCTTCTTCGATATTAGAGATAATAAGGTCATTCTATTCGAAGATGGTCTGGGCACTGGTGCAACATGCCTCTTGGCATATTACAAAAACGCTTACTGGATTGTGCAGGCTCACGCCTGGGAAGATTCTGATGATTTTAGCATGCACAGATACGAAGGTTCTACTCTAGCTGAAACACTAAGATTCGGTAGCGATGCAGATGAAAACGACGAAAAATACTTCTACCGCAGCCTTCCTAACAGCGACGACATAGAAAAAATCTCAGAAGCTGAGTACAACGAACTAATCGATTCTATCCTTCAGGACTAAAAAAAGTGGTCTAGCAATGCTAGACCACTTTTATATATTATGCCGGCTGCGGGACTTGAACCCGCACGATGTTGCCACCAACAGATTTTGAGTCTGCCTCGTCTGCCAATTCCGACAAGCCGGCGTCCGCAGACTAGTATACTAAATCTTGTCTGCGTTTTCAATATGATTTTAGGATTATTTTTCCAAAAAATTATTTATTTTAACAATCCGTCCACGATGCCTAAATTATCAAATGTAGCCAGATAATCCTTGATGGTTTCTGGGCGTCTAATTAGCTTAAATGAGCCGTCTTCCTTAAGTAAGACTTCTGCGCTTTTAAGCTTGCCATTGTAGTTGTAGCCCATTGAATATCCGTGGGCACCAGTGTCGTGGATAAACAGGATGTCACCATCTTCTATTTTAGGAAGCTGTCTATCTACTGCGAACTTATCACAGTTTTCGCAAAGAGAACCTACCACATCATATACGTGATCTTCTGGTGCCCCTTCCTTGCCTAAAACTGTAACGTGATGATATGAACCATATACTGCCGGACGCATCAAATCAACAGCGCACGCATCAACGCCAATGTATTCCTTGTAGGTGTGCTTCTCGTGGATGGCTGTTGTAACAAGGCCACCGTAAGGGCCAGTCATAAAGCGACCCATTTCTGTAAGAATAGCCACATCACCAAGTCCTGCTGGAACCAGGATTTCATCAAATGCCTTATGTACGCCTTCGCCGATAACAGCGATGTCATTTGCCTTCTGATCTGGACGATATGCGATACCAACACCACCTGAAAGATTTACAAATGAGATAGCTATTCCAGTCTTTTCCTTTAGCTCTACAATAAGCTCAAACAATGTCTTTGCAAGTGTTGGATAATAGTCGTTGGTAACTGTGTTTGAAACCAAGAATGCATGGATACCAAATTCCTCTACGCCCTTGCTCTTGAGCACCTGATAAGCCTCAAAAAGCTGGTCCTTAGTCATACCGTATTTGCTGTCTCCAGGATTGTCCATGATGCCGTTTGAAAGCTCATAAACTCCACCTGGATTAAAGCGGCAGCACATCTTTTTAGGGAAATGTCCTACAGTCTTTTCATAAAAATCTATGTGTGTGAAATCATCAAGATTTACAATAACACCTAAATCATCTGCATATTTGAATTCGCTTGCAGGTGTATCGTTAGAAGAGAACATGATATCGTCCTTCTTGAAGCCAAGCTCATCTGAAAGTGCAAGCTCTACATAAGAAGCGCAGTCAACACCGCATCCCTCTTCCTGTAAAATTTTAAGTAAGAATGGATTAGGATTAGCTTTTACTGCAAAATATTCCTTGAAGCCCTTGTTCCAGCTGAAAGCCTTGTTTACAGCCCTTGCATTTTCTCTGATTCCCTTCTCATCATAAATGTTAAAAGGAGTTGGGATAGTCTTTGTAATTTCTTCGATTTGATTTTTTGTAACAAATGGGGTTTTCATAAATAGTTAATCTCCGCTAGTGTGTTTCTAAGTGCAGCATACTCTTCGGTTTCAGGCATTTCCTTAAGCAGGGCTTTTAAGTCGGCCTCTATTTCTGCTTTTGTAGCATTACGGGAAATGTAATTTGTATAAGGTACGTTAGCACCTCTTTGCATGATTGCCTTTACATTTTCCACATAGCTTAAGGTTTCACCGTAAGGTGGAACGCCACCATACATATCTACAGCGTTGCTCCCAGCATTGTAAGCAGCCAATGCTTTATCAAGATCTCCATTATATTCGCTCAGTTTCTGAGAAATATCTTTTGCACCTGCCATGATATTTTCATAGGCGTCAAAAGGATGTGTCAGCTTCAGCTCATTTGCAGTGGCTGGCATTATCTGCATAATACCCATAGCCCCAGTATGGCTTACGGCATTTGGATTAAAGCCGGATTCCTGCTCAGCAATAGCTGTTAATAAGTCATAGCTCACGCCATACTTCTGACTTGCCTCTATAAAGATGTCCTTATAGGAGGTGGCCGTCTTGATGCTATCTGCTACTGTCTTTTGGTTTAATGCCTCTACAAATGCCTTGCTAGTTGCATTTGTATTACTAGTAGAAGTTTCCTTGGTGGGACTTTCTATGATTTCCTCATAGGTAATCATAGAGTCCGATGATGCAACCGAAATTTTCATACTCAATCCCTCATAAAATGACTGTCATCTCTTGACATCGCTATCCAACTTTGATATGCTTTTTCTTGCTGAATAGCAAGCTGGTGTGGCTCAGAGGTAGAGCACTTCCTTGGTAAGGAAGGGGTCACGGGTTCGATTCCCGTCACCAGCTTTTTTTTATTTAGCTATACTTTAGCATAATAAAGTAATGATGTAAACCAATTTTGTACAATTGATTTTATTTTTTAGGAGGCAGATATGAATACAGGAAACTATGTTGATTACATCGTAAAGCAAACAGAGGACATTCTCGCAATCGACAGCCCTACAGGCTTCACTGCAAATGCTGCAAAGCATCTTATTGCTGAGTACGAAAAGCTTGGCTTCAAGCCAGAGCTCACTACTAAAGGTGGCGTACTTGTTGATTTAGGTGGACGCAACGCTGATGACGCTATCCTTATTGAAGCACATATGGATACTCTTGGCGGAATGGTTAGCAAAATAAAGTCTAATGGTAATCTTGAAATCACACCTCTTGGTGGCTTCAATCCTAACAATGGTGAATCTGAAAACTGCCATATCTACACACGTGACGGACAGATTTACGAGGGCACACTACAGCTCAACAATGCATCTGTTCACGTAAATGATGATTACTCTTCTACTACAAGAGAGTTCAACTGCATGGAGGTTGTTATCGACGAAGAAGTTTCCTCTGCAGATGATACTAAAAAGCTAGGCATTATGATTGGTGACATTGTTGCCTTCGAGCCTCGCACAAGAGTTACAAAATCTGGCTACATCAAAAGCCGTTTCTTAGACGATAAGCTTTCTGTAGGTATCCTTTTAGGTCAGGCTAAATACATTGCCGACAACAAAATCACTACAGACAGAAAAATCTACCACCACATCACCGTTTACGAAGAGGTAGGACACGGAGCTTGCGGCACTGTTCCAGCTGGTGTTACTGAAATCCTTTCAGTAGATATGGGATGCATCGGCGAAGGCCTTGATTGTAAGGAAACTCAGGTTAGCATTTGTGCTAAGGATTCTGCTGGCCCTTACAACTACGATGTTGTTACCAACCTTATCAACACTGCAAAGGCCAACGATATCGACTTTGCTGTAGATGTTTACCCACACTATGGTTCTGATGCAGACGCTGCTCTTAGGGCAGGCTATGATGTAAAGCACGGCCTCATTGGTGCAGGTGTTTACGCTAGTCACGGCTACGAGCGTTCTCACAAGAAGGGTGCAGAAAACACCTTCCGACTACTCATTAACTACGTAAAATAATTATAAAAATAGAGCACAGTTACGAAATCGTAATTGTGCTCCTTTTTATCTAACTCAATTTCAAATTATCTAAAAACAGTTCCTGGAACTCTGGCTTCTCGTTTAGAATTACTACTTTTGCATTGTCCTTTATTTCCTGAAGCTCCTCCTCGTTACCTTCGCGAACAAATTTTATTGCACCTCGTAAAGATGTATTTCCTACTGCCTCGAACTTCGGTAGTAGCTCCTCTGGGAATATTCCAATTCCTGCTGCCGACCAAATACCGATAGTAGCCCCTAAACCACCTGATACAAATAAATGGTCAATATCCTCCATCTGAATTTTAGCTTCCTTTATTAGAAGTGTTATGGCGGAATAAATGGCTGCCTTAGCTAATAGCACCTGCTGAATATCCTCTCCTGTCATAATTACATTTTCAGCCACAGGATATCCCTTTTCGCTATACTCATCTACCAGCAATCCACCTTCATCTATAAGGTTATTTCGCCTTAATTCATGGATTAAATCTATCACGCCACTGCCACACAATCCAATTGGCGCCTCGCCACCGATGGTGGTGTAAGTGCATTTTCCTTTGTTAATGCTAAGGTGATTGATTGCACCTCGCACTGCTGCAACACCACAGCTTAAGCTCGCTCCCTCAAGGGCCGGTCCTGCCGAAGCAGATGTGCAATAATATGTCTTTCCATCAAATAGAACCAGCTCCGCATTGGTTCCCATGTCTACCAAAAGAAAGCTTCCTCTATCCTTCAGATAATAAAGTCCCGATACTATATCGCCGCCTACAAAAGCGCTGATGCCAGGCATAAAGAAAATATTTTTTCTGTCCTTTACAAACTTCACGCTATCAAGTGTATATGGCACAAATGGATACCTTGCAAAGCCATCTACCACCATTCCCAGGAAAAGATGTGTCATGATGCTGTTGCCGCTAAAAACAATTTTATGCATCAAAAAATTCTCGCCAAGCAAATCCTTGCCAAGATTAATTAAATCGTTTCTAACGCAATCCATAAGCTCCTGTCCGTGGCCATCCATAGCGGCCTTAACACGGCTCATAACATCTGCACCAAAGCGTATCTGCGAGTTGGTACAATTGCGCTGACGTAGTATTTTTCCAGTGGATAAATCAACGATAGCTGTAGCAATAGTGGTAGTGCCAATATCCACAGCAATTCCGATATTTTCTCTTTCAAGAGTTTCATCCTCGGAAACCTCATCCATTAATACTGATGTTATTTCCGAAGTCAAAGACGTTGGTACTTCGATTTTACAATCACGAGTGATTATACATTTGCATCCCAATCGATAGCCTGCACGCATATCTGAAAAATCCAATGCACGCTCGTCATAAGATGTCATTGGTGGCATTCCATAGACAAACTTAATGACACAGCTAAGGCACTTAGCCACGCCACCACAAGGGCGATAAAAGCTAAGTCCCAACTGATTCATTGCCTCTATGAAGCTGATTGGTTCATCCGACAGTAGAGTATATTCCCTCTGTGGATCTGCACCTACAATAACAATTCTAATTTCCATGGCCTCTGTCATATTCCTCTAACGAATGTAAATCCATTTTGAACTCACCTTCATTATCTACCAAAATTGTCATATAAGTGTGTTCACGACTATTTTGTCTTGGAAATGCTATACTTCCAGGGTTTGCGATGATTAAATCCTGGTAATGATCGATGGTAGGCACATGTGTATGACCGTAAAGAACAATGTCGCAGCCCTTCTGATGAGCAACCTCTGCTATTCTTTCGTAGCCATAATTCACGCCATAGCCATGACCGTGGGTAAGAAGCAACACGTGCTTTCCAACCTCTAAAACAATATCTCCTGGAAGATTAGTGCCCCAATCGCAGTTGCCACATACGCATTCTACTGGAGCCTCCGTCATCATCCAAAGACTATCCTCAACACCCTGGCCATCACCAAGATGATAGATTCTATCTGGCTTTTCTATATGAATGGCATCCCTAAGATTTTCAGCTCTGCCATGAGTATCACTAACAACCAATATTTTCATGATTAACAATTTCTTCCTTTATCATTCTAAGAGCCTTGCCACGGTGGCTGATGGCATTTTTATCCTCTGGACTAAGACTGGCTGTGCTAACATCCTTGTCCCAAAGATAAAAGATTGGATCGTAGCCAAAGCCATTTTCACCCATTGGCTCATAGCCTATATAACCTTCGATAGTGCCGCGAACGCAGGCTTCCTTTCCATCAGGAAAAACTGCTGAAACTGCGCATACGAATCTTGCACTTCTGTCCTGCTTTTCAACACCCTCTAATCTTTCGATTAAATTGGCGTTTTTAATATCGTAGGATGTGTCCTCACCCATGTATCTGGCAGAATAAATGCCAGGCTCCTTGTTAAGAGCGTCAATCTCCAAACCGCTATCATCAGCAAGCACAATCGCATCCTTCGCATGCTCTGCAACAGCCCTTGCCTTGATAAGTGAATTCTCCTCGAAGGTAGTGCCATCCTCTACAATATCAACATCAATTCCAGCTTCCTTCATGGACTGAATATCATATCTGTCCTCACCAAGAATTTCACGAATCTCTCGCATCTTGTTAGCATTACCTGTTGCAAAAATAATTTTAGTTTTCATCTAAATACTCTAGCACTGCATCGTAAAGTGCCTGTGCTGCCTTTCTTTGATATTCTTTATCTTGAAGATTTTCAAGTTCCTTTTGATTAGTCATAAATCCAACCTCCACAAGGGCCACTGGAGATTTGGACATACGTATGATGTAGACCTCGTCGCCTACCACTGTTCCTTTAGATTTGGAACCAAGCTCCCCTAAAAGATGGTCTAGGCAAAGACTGGCAAATTTCTTAGATTCTCCAGAAGAATCACCGCCCTCGTACATAACCTCGCTACCATTGATGGAAGACATACGACCAGAGGCAGTAGAATTATTGTGAACCGACAGGAACACATCAGCCTTGGAATCATTAGCCAGCCCTACTCTGTTTTCAAATGATGGATTACTATCATCCGTACGTGTGTAGTAAACGCCAATGTTCTTGTCGCATCTATCAAACTTACGCTTTAGCTCCAAAACTATATCAAGATTAATATCCTTTTCGTAAACGCCCATTTTGGTGGCTCCTGGAACATTGCCACCATGGCCTGCATCTATAACAACAATCTTGTCGTAAACCTCATGTGGGTCTACAAAATCGATATAAATATATTCACCTTCCGATGTCATCTGGGCCTCTAAAACCCTATCCAAAGTGATTTCGATAACACCAACAAGATTCTCACTAGCATAAGTAATATCTGTGATATTGTTTGATTCGCCTAGCATTGGATACTCATCAAAATAATCCTTGCCGATTCCATTAATTGAAATCGCAATATTTTTATCTACATGAAAATTCTCAATGCTAACACTGGCACTCGTAACATTTTGTGGCAGTGTCAATCGAATTTGATGCCCCTTTAATACAGTTTTTCTTGTTTCTTCTCCCTCGCCCTGTAGCTCCATATCACTGGCTTTCAACATATCCATAACTGATACTCTTCCCCCAGTGAGCTTGCTGTCCTCTATCTTCAGAGCAATTATGTGCATGTTTGGCACATAAATCAAAATGCAGCTCATTATTATCGCAACAGCAAGAATAATCGCTGTAAAGGCGCCCATGACCCTTCGTTCCATTATTGCCTTACCTTACTAGCCTCATCCTCAAAAACTTCCATAACATTATTTGCATAGGCCTTAATGCAAAGGTTGGACTTAACTGCATCCTCAACATTTTCCCAATCCAATCCATTATTGCTTATAAAGCCCTTTCCGTCTGTGATATCCACCGCCTGGGTCATCTTGTCAGTAGCGTATTCCACTGCAAGAGGACGCTTGGTTTCTGGTGTATTCACATATAAAACTATAGCAAAGCTTTCTCCCTTTTTAACTGTCTTTGCTGAGTTGAACTTAATAGTGTAATAGCCTTTTTCAACAACAGTGCCTGATGCCACTAGTTCCTTCTCAGACAATGTGCTGGTGTTTTTATAATTTGGCACAAAATAAACCTGATAGTTTGTGTTTTTCCCCAAAGCGTAAAAGCCTGCAGCTTCTATTTGCTGGTCGGCATCTGCCTCAAAGGTATTTGCGCCATAAGCCCATTCCTTGTTGTAACCTATCTGGCCTACCCATCCACATAAATCTGACTGATAGATATAATTATATGTGTTATTGGTATCAGCCTTTACGTAGGAAACCGCCTGGTTACCAATGTTGGAATCGTAATAAGAAATATAAAACACTCCGTCATCACCAAAACCTGTACCCCAACTGTTTTGGCAGATGAAAGCTCCATCCTTTGGAACCTCTTCACTGAAATTTTCAGCAGGATATTTGTCATCCCAGCCGATAATTACTACATCATGATTAGGCTTAGAATTGCCTGTGTAGCAATATGAATTAGTCCTTCGATTATAGCTGCTTGAACGATTCAGATTTGACGTGGAAACACTTGCGTATATTGATGATGAAACTCCACCATATTGATATACCGCCTGTTTGATTTCATCCAGATTCTCTGAATCATAGAAATGAGCCTCCTGCAAATGAACCTGAAACTCATTATCATTATTTGAAGTAAGTGTGCTTATCAGATTGTTAGAATCGTCCTTTTCCAAGGATGGTCCTTGCCAAGACAAAAGATATGCCAGGGCCATGGTATACTTTCCGCCTGCCGATTCATCTAGTCCAAAGCTGTTGTCTTTTATCATTGAATCCACCGAAAACAAGTAAGGCTTTGCTGGTAGTAAGGAGGATTCAAGGGCCTCTAAAGAGGCGCATGCCCAACAGGTGGCTGTAGAGCCCTGATTTCTGATTGTGCTTACTCTATTTACACTTCGTAAATCGTATGTTGTGGGAAGATTGGGAACCTTGTCGTATTCGATGCTTACAGTGTATGCGCTTTTGTCATAGCTGTAATCGTATCCAAATACATCGCACAAATCCTCCAGCCCCACATAAAGCTCTCCCAAATGTATGGAAGGCTCGATGGTCAGCTTCATATCGTCGCCATTTTCTGCGGCGGTCTTGCTGCCTTCCATGAATTCATAAATACTATTTGTAATCTGGACCACGGCGCTCTTATCATCTTCCATGAAGGCCGAGCCCTTCAATTCGCTTTTAATAAAATCCAACGAGCCTACCGGATTAAGCTTGTCATCAAGTATTACCTCGGAATTATTAGAAACGAATTGATTTCCATTTATGTAAACTCTAAGCTGTCCAGCGTCGTTGAGATTCTTCGACATGAGAGGGTACAAAACATCCTCGTTAAGAGTAGCCCCTCGAAAGGTCTCAACTGCCGCGTATCTGTCATTCCAATTATTCAATTTCCAAATCAGTGTCACTGCAATGATGATTGTAAAAACCAAAATTCTCTTGGAAAATTTCATTTATAATTAGCCCTTCTTCTTAGGTTTAGGTCCCAAAAACTGATAAAAGTATGTCTTTATCATTCCATTATATATCTTTCTATTTTTGTCTGCCTTTCTGCCGATAGACTTTGGCGCATCCTCGTAGCTGGTGATTACGTACATAGACCAACTATCAAGTGCCTTGAAGGCATCACCAAGTTTGCCGTAGATGGCAGGTAAATCCCTTTTATCCTCAAGTCTCTCACCGTAAGGTGGATTGGTAAGAATGAAGCCGAACTTCTTAGGATGACGTAAATCTGCCACGTCTCTTGCCTGGAAATGAATCATGTGATCCACACCTGCCTGCTTGGCATTAAGGCGAGCAATCTTAACCATCTCTGGGTCAATATCAAAGCCCTGTAGGTCGCATTCTACTGATGTATCAACATCTGCTCTAGCCTCGTCAAAGCAATCCTTCCAAGTCTTTTGATCTATAAGATTGTCCCAATCCATTGATGTAAATTCCCTGTTAAGACCAGGTGCAATATTGGCTGCAATCATGGCTGCTTCAATCAAAAATGTACCTGAACCACAGAAAGGATCCACAAGGATTCTGTCTGGATGCCATGGTGTAAGCTGGATAAGAGCTGCTGCCATAGTTTCAGAAAGTGGAGCCTTACTTGTGTAGGTTCTGTAGCCCCTCTTGTGAAGTGGTGTACCTGTTGAATCCAGAGTAACCACAACCTCGTCCTTTAATAGGAAGATTCTGACAGGATACTCGGCGCCAGTCTCCTCAAACCAGTTGATATCATAGTAGGACTTCATGCGCTCTACCATGGCCTTCTTAACTATAGACTGAATATCTGTAAGGGAAAAAAGCTTACTTTTAACAGAGGTAGCCTTTGTAACCCAAAACTTACCATCCTTTGGAATATAGTTTTCCCATGGCAAAGCCTTGATGCCCTGGAAGAGCTCCTCAAAGGTGGTGGCACGGAAACGACCTACCTCAACAAGTACGCGTTCTGCAGTACGAAGATGGATGTTGGCGCGGCAGATGGCTTCTGCATCACCAGTGAAGGTTACTCTTCCATCCGTAACCTCTGTGATATCGTACCCCAAATCATATATTTCTCTTTTAAGTGGTGCCTCAAGTCCGAAATGACATGGGCAACTAATTGTAAAAATTTCTGTTCTCATATTACTCTTTCTAAAAATCATTTTTATATATATTATAGCCATTTTGCCCCCTTCATACCACTGTAAAATCGTGGATATTAATAGATGTTTACTGGATGTTTTTGTTGTACAATGGTGTAAACACAGAAATAAGAGGGAGTTTAAATGAGACGTATATTTTCTGCAGGTGCAGTTGCACTATTTTTAGTACTTTGTATTCTAGTATCTTACAACGATTCAACTATCATTATTTCAGGGGAAGAGCCAGCCTTGGCAGCTTGTCCAGTGGAAGATGATTTTTCTTTGAGTTCCTACAAAAACAATCACGTTAAAGTAAAAGGTATATACATCACTGGCCCAACCGCCGGCACCGAGCGTATGGATGAAATTATTCAGCTTATTAACGATACTGAATTAAACGCTATCGTTTTGGATGTGAAGGATGATAATGGTAACATTTCCTTCAAAATGGATAATAATGACGCTATAGAAACTGGAGCTTGCATTCCATACATTTCCGATATTAATCAGCTTATGAAAAAGCTTAAGGACAATAATATTTACGTAATTGCAAGAATTCCTTGCTTCAAGGATCCTACATTGGCTGCAGCAAAGCCTGACCTTGCCCTGCGCACTCTTTCTGGTGATGCTGTCACTGATGCAAACGGCAATGCTTGGGTAAATCCATGCAAGGAAGAGGTTTGGAACTATATAATCAGCCTTGCTAAAAGCTGTGCCGATTTAGGCTTCGATGAAATTCAGCTTGATTATGTTCGCTTTCCTGTCGGCGTCAACGCAGACATGGCATATTACGGGGCCCCATCTGATGATGAGAGTCGACAAAAATACATAAATGATTTTATTTCAAAAATCACTGATGCCCTTCATGAGCAGGATATTCCTGTTACTGCTGATGTGTTTGGAACCATCATCAAAAGCTCTCTGGATTCAAAGCATATTGGACAGGACTACAAAAATCTGGCTTCTTCTTTAGATTGCCTTTGTCCTATGATTTATCCTTCACATTATGCCAGCGGCGAGTTCGGATTAGAAACTCCTGATGCCAATCCTCACGATACTATTTACATGGCCCTTGATGGTTCAAAGCAGGTGTTAAAGGACATTCCTGAAGATGAATGTGCTGTAATTCGTCCATGGCTACAGGCCTTCACCGCTTCCTGGGTGGAAGGTTATATTGATTATGATGGAGCTGCCATAAGAAAAGAGATTGATGCCGTATATGAAGCTGGCTACGATGAATGGATTCTTTGGAATTCTAAAAGTAATTACACTTCCGATGGGCTAAAATGTCAGTAAAGTCAATATAAACTTCTGGATTTTTAAATTTTCAGCTAAAATTCAGATTATTTTTATTGCAAAGTTTTAGATTGTATATTATAATCTTTCTCGTAACTAGGAGTTTCCTAGTTTCACCCTTATTAATTATTTATACTCCCCTCAAAAAGACCGAGAATTCGGTCTTTTTCTTTTGTCTAATTTTATCTTCACAGGTTCACGGAAAACTAATTGTGCAAAATTAGTTTCCCGTTGCGCCACATCATTTATTTTTTGTGCACAGGCAAAAAAAGAGACTGCAAATGCAGTCTCCGTAAAATCATTATTCAATTATCATTTAAAATGAGCTAGCGCCTCCGCGAATCTAACCTCATCAAAAGGCTTAATAACAAAATCCTTTGCGCCTGCTTCGATAGCCTCAATAACATAGCACTTCTGCCCCATAGCGCTTACGACAAGGATTTTGGCATCTGGATCAAATTCAATAATCTGTTTGATAGCATCAATACCATTGGAGCTACGACCTATAGTATGTCCATCTACAGTCATTGTGATATCCATGGTTACTATATCAGGCTTTAATTCTTTGTATCTTGCAACCGCTGCATCAGAGCAATCGGCTTCAGCTACAACAGTACAGCCATTTTTTTCAACTTCGTTTTTGACGACAGCTCGCATAAACCTTGAATCGTCGACTATCAGTACTGTTTTACCCAAAGGTCATCCTCCTCACTATTATTGTTAATGGATGATTTATGGTTATTATAGCACAAGATATATCGAACTGAATATGAACATTATGTTAAATGTTGGCGACGCTGTGTATTACTAGCAAATACGAGGCAATCCTTCGCCTTGAAGAATGTCTAAAAATCTTCTTCCACCTATTTTTGTTTTCATTACAAGAGCACCCTTTTCAGAATCATCGGAAGGATTCTTTACCTCTCCAATGACACAGGCATTCTCGCCGTACTTACTGCTTCTGATAAGCTCGACTGCCTTATCAGCGTACTCTCTAGGAACTATAGCTACCATCTTGCCTTCATTTCCCATGTACATTGGATCAAGGCCAAGCAAACCGCAGAAGGACTGAACCTGAGCATCCACTGGCACTGAATCCTGTGCTAGCTCAAAAGTAAGGCCACTTGAAAGAGCAAGCTCCTTCAATACTGTAGCAAGTCCACCTCTTGTCACATCTCTAAGAACATGTACTGGCACCTTTGCATCAGTAAGCTTCCCAACCATCTCCTGAAGAGGAGCATTATCACTAACGATTGTATTCTTGATTCCCATACGCTGGCTAAGAACTGTGGCATGATGGTCACCAACATTACCAGATACAATAATCACATCATCTACTGTGGCATTTTTAGCCTTAATATCCACGCCCTTTGGAACAAAGCCTACACCTGCAGTATTAATATAAATACCACCATTTCCTTCGATAACCTTTGTATCACCGGCAACAATCTTTACTCCAGCTTCGTTTGCTGTTTCAGCCATTGATTTCACAAGTCTTCTGAGTGTTTCCACATCAGCGCCCTCTTCCAGAATAAAACCGCATGTAATATATTTAGGAACTGCGCCTCTCATGCACAAATCATTTACAGTACCGCAAATACAAAGTCTACCGATATCTCCGCCTGGGAACTCCAAAGGAGTTACGACAAAGCTATCTGTTGTCATAGCGATTGTGGCATCGCCTGGGACGACGGCGGCGTCCTCCATCTCAGAAAGCACATCGCTATTAAACTGTGCCTCAAATATTTCTCTTATCAATTCTCCAGTTGCACGGCCGCCTGAGCCATGCTCCATAATAATTTTCTCCATATCTGTATCTCCACTTTAGTCCGCGTTGTTACGTTAACAAGCATTATTATTCCTCACTCGACTAATGTCTCGTTCGAAACAATAATAGCTTGTTAACTACAACGCTCACTTAAATTTATTATACACACTCTCATCCAATATCTTCTTCAAAACGATAATAGCTTGTTAACTACGAAGCTCACTTAATTATTATAACGTATCTAATAGATATATTTTCGTGTTAACGTCTTACCAAATACGCGTTGAAGCAGCTACCTTCTTCGGATACCATGCAGGCACCCTCTGGGGACATTGGGGTGCATACCTTGCCGAAGAGTGGGCAATCCTTTGGGGTTGCTTTGCCCATTAGGATGTCGCCGCAGCGGCAGGCTTTGTTGCGCTTGTTGTCCTCATCTAATCCTGCGCTTCCTGCGTCAAAGCGGGCATATTCATCCTTTAGCATCAGGCCTGAGCCAGGGATGATGCCCATGCCTCTCCATACCACATCTGCAGGAACGAAATATTTATTTAACTGACGTGTGATAATATCATTCTGGCCTGCATCTACCACTGATGTGTAGTAGTTCTTTACCTGTGGCTGATGCTTTATTATCATCTGAACCAAGCCGTAGATTGCAATTACCAGCTCCTGATCGCCAAAGCCCGAAACTGCAAAAGGTATTTGATATTTGTCAGCAAGCCCGTTGAAATAATCTGCTCCTGTAACGGCACTTACGTGGCCTGGGGCGATAAAGCCATCGATGGCTGCGCCGTGGTCACACAAATAAGATATAGCACCTGGCATTGTCTTAAGTGCTGTAAGGATACGAATATTTGTAAGATTCATTGCTATAGCATTATCTAAAAGCAATGTATAAACTGGAGCAGTGGTTTCAAAACCAACTGCTGCAAATACATAATTTCTATCAGGATGCTCCTTTGCCAATCCCAAAACATCCATTGGAGAATAAACCATCTCCACCGAGCCGCCTCTGCCCTTTGCCTCATTAAGGCTTTCCTTCGAGCCAGGGACTCTAAGCAAATCTCCGAAGGTGGCAACTGTAGTGCCCTCCTCCAAGCTAAGCTCTATAAGCTTATCAATATATGCTGTAGGTGTAACGCATACAGGGCAGCCAGGGCCTGATAAAAGCTGAATATTAGGTGAAAGCAAATCCCTAATGCCATGCTTTGCAATAGCATGAGTATGGCTTCCACAAACCTCCATCAAACGAACTGGTGCGCCATCGTATGTTCTTAAAAAGTCAACAATTTCACTGATTTCCATTAGCCCTCAAGGCCTCCCATAAGTTCAAGAATCTCTTCGGCCTCATCCTTCTTAAGTGTCTGGATGACACAGCCTGCGTGAACTAATGCATAATCGCCCTCGTTTACATTAACAAGTCCTGCGTATGCTTCAACCTCGTTACCATTGAAATCTACTGTTACTTTTCCATCCTTTTTCTTTTTAACTAATCCTGGTATTGCTACACACATAATTATTACCTCTTAAACCAAAACTTACTGCTACTAGTTTAGCACAATTTATCATGAAGGATTGTATAAAATATTGGTCAGCTTTGCCTTGAAATTAGGTACGCCTGCCCAAGGCAAAGTCCCCCATCTCCCGGTGGAAGCTGCTGGGAAGTATAAACGCTAAAGCCTCTTTCTTCCAATCCCTTTATTACCCCTTCTAACAGGATACGATTCAGGAAGGTTCCTCCTGATAGAGCTATCTGTTTTTTATCATCAAGCTGTGACGCATTTTTCTCTGCGATACTGACAACATATTTTGCCACCCCATCTATAAAGCCTCTGGCAAGACTAGCTTTTGATGCTCCATTTGATATCGCATATACGATATCTTCAAACAGCTTTTTTGTATCTCCATTTTCATCTATTGATAATGGGTACGAATCATTTGTTAAAGCCGCCACATTTTCAAGCTCAATTGGAGCCTGGCCTTCGTAGGAATTGTAGTGACATATTTCAAGAAGGGCCGATACTGCATCAAACAATCTTCCCATGGATGTGGATGTGACTGTGTTTATATTGTTATCAATGGCCGCTTTTATAAGCTGCTGCTCCATGGAATCCTTGTTTGCATCTGGTAGCTGTAGCCCATAGTTATGAAGCATCCCCGTCAAAATGGTATCGCAATTCTTAGCGCCTTCATCTCCGCCTATAAGCTTCATAGGCTTCAGGTGAGCAATTCGCGTCATCTCAGATATTCCATCCCACAGGAATGTTTCGCTTCCCCATATACTTCCATCATCACCATAGCCTGTTCCATCAAATGCGAAACCAAGCACCTTACCTGTTAGCTTATGTTCTGCAATCACCGATGCAACATGGGCTTTATGATGTTGAATCTGAATTAGCTTCAGATTAGCATTCTCAGCTGCCTCTTCTCCTGATTTTCTGCTGAAATAGCCAGGGTGCTTGTCCACTGCCATAACTTCTGGCGCAAATCCAAATATACGCTCCATAGCCGCCTTTTCATTCTGATAGAAATGCTGACAGCTAACGGATTCCATATCACCTAAATACTGGCTCACATAGGCTAATCCATTTTTCACATAGCAAAAGCTGGATTTAAGATCTCCACCTGCCGCAAACAATTCACCTGAGATATCCACACTGATAGGGTTTGGAACATAGCCCCTTGCACGTCTTATGAACTGCTGTCTACCGCAAACCACCTTCATTACAGAATCATCCATTGGACGAAGGATTCTTCTGTTATGGCTAAGTATTCCAATTGGAGTGTCCTCTATCTCTTTTGAAGCCACTCTTTCCTTTAGCCAGTTAAGCATTTTATTATCATCCGTTTCAAGCACATCCCCACTGGCATTTCCACTAGTCATAATGATTGGGCCAAGCTTTTCTGCCAGCAAAATCTGCACAGGATTACATGGAAGCATGGCACCTATAGAAGGACTGGTTAGACATACGTTGTCTGCAAGCTTCTTTTTATTATCGTATATATGTTTTAACAAAACGATAGGTCTGGCAGGGCCTTCCAAAAGCTCCTGCTCCTGGTCATTTACCTCGCAATAATCCCTAACAGAATCCACATCAGGGAACATCACTGCAAATGCCTTTGCCTCCCTATGCTTTAATATTCTAAGAGCAGCCACAGCCTTCTCATCAAAGGGATTACAGCACAGATGATATCCACCAATATCCTTCACCGCCAGGATTCCACCTGCTGCAATAACATCAACTGCCTTTTCAAATGTATCTTCTGATTTTTCTACACCTGCCACCTGCTCAAAAGAAAGCCTTGGGCCACAGTCCTTGCAGGCAATAGTCTGGGCATGACGTCTCCTATCCAGCTTTCCTGTATATTCCTTCTCACACTCTGGGCACATTTCAAAATCACCCATGGTGATAGTATCTCTATCGTATGGCAAGCTTTCTATTATGGAATATCTAGGCCCACAGATAGTACAGCTAATAAATGGATGCAAATATCTTCTGTTGTTAGGATCTAGCAATTCCTCTTTACATTTATCACAGGTACAAATATCCGCAGGAATCAGCGGAAGATTTGCCTTCACATCACTGTCAGATTCAATAATCTTAAACTGATGAGCTGATGAAAGCTCCACATCACTTTCTTGAAGCTCCTCTTCATCGATTGATGTGACAAATCCTCCTGTTGGCACATCCTTGCTAAGCCTGTTCTTTAACTCATCAAGCTTTGTCTCATCTCCTAATGCTACCACAGTAACAATGCCGCCAGTATTTCTAACATATCCTTCTATATTAAGTTCATCTGCCAGCTTGGCCACCCAAGGTCTATATCCAATCCCCTGCACCAAGCCCTTAATCGTATATTTCCTAATCATCAAACTTTCCTTCAACAATAGTCTTTGCCTATTTTAACACTTTCTAACGAATATTTCACTTTGTATGCAGAACCGCATCTCTTAATCGGCTAATGCAATACTTGAATTGACATGTCGAGAAAGACTCTAGGCCCTATCTTAGTTGCCTTGGAACGAGCTTAGTAAAATAAAAAGTGAGTTTCACATATATTGGCATGAACCGCTAGGATGGCGGTTCAAGTGCGTAAGCAACACGATGTTGCATGGAGCACGGTGCCTATATATGAGAAACCCACTTTTTTAATTTTACTTAGCGAGTGTAGTGGCAAATAAGATAGGGCCTAGAGCCTTTCTCGACATGTCACTCAGCCTAAGGTATTAGCCGATTAAACCTGCGATGCCGCAGACAACGACGATAACGCCAAGGATGATTCGGTACCATCCAAACACCTTGAAATCGTGCTTCTTGATGTAGCTCATTAGGAACTTGATTACGAACATTGATACTGCGAAGGCTACTACCATACCAACAAGAAGAATGGCTGCTTCCATGCCTGTGAATGAAAATCCGAACTTAAGGATTTTAAGAAGGCTGGCGCCAAACATTACAGGGATTGCAAGGTAAAAGGTGTACTCTGCTGCAACTGTACGTGAAACTCCGATTAAAAGGGCGCCTACGATAGTTGCTCCTGAACGTGATGTACCAGGAAAAATAGCAGCGATAAGCTGGAACATACCAATTAAAAATGCTGTTGTGTATGTGATATCTGCTACTGCGTTAATCTTAGCGCTGTGGCCAGATTTCATATTTTCAACTACGATAAATGCTACACCAAAAATGATAAGCATGATTGCTACTGTAGTGTAGTTGTAGAAAAGTGCTTCAAAAACATCATCCCAAAGGAGTCCTACGATGGCTGCTGGAACGCAAGAAACCAGAATGTGGAACCAAAGTACGAAAATATCTGTCTTAATCCATGCTCCGATGCCACTCTTTGTTAAAGGTGCCTTGTTGTTCTTTTTACCAAATGGCCAAATCTGATTCCAGAAAATAAGAACTACTGCAAGGATTGCGCCAAGCTGAATAACTACCTGGAACATGCTGTAGAATTCTTCTGAAACGTCAAGCTTAACGATTTCGTCTAAAAGAATCATGTGGCCTGTGCTACTGATTGGGAGCCATTCTGTGATACCCTCAACAATACCAAATAATATAGCTTTTAATATCTCTAACATAAAATTATCCTCCATAAAAAAAAATGAACTGTCGTTATACACGACAGCTCATATTATATTACATTAAATATTTTCTTTCCAGTTGTTCTTGTGGCGCTGCTCAGCCTTGAGTTTCTCTTCCTCTTGGTGCTTCGTTTGCATGATAGCCTCATTCAACTGAAGCATCTTGGTATCCATCATTGAAACGATTTCAGAACACTCTCTTAAATCGCGGCTGATATAATCTGGTGCATTACCCTCGAACTTGTAGTAGATTTTGTGCTCTAAGCTTGCCCAGAAATCCATGCCGATGGTACGTATTTGAATTTCTACCTTTGTATCAACTGTCTTGTCTGACAGATAGATAGGAATAGTAACAAGCATGTGATAGCTCTTATAACCAGATATCTTTGGATTTTTAATATAATCCTTGATAGAGATAACAGTAACATCTGCCTGGCGGCCAATCATTTCTGCTATCTGGTAAATATCCGATGTGAAGGAGCATACAATTCTGACACCTGCAATATCGTTACAATGCTCAATCATATTTGGGATAGAGATTTCATAGCCATTTTTCTTGAGCTTTTTAACAATACTTTCTGGAGTTTTTACTCTAGTTTTTATGTATTCAATTGGATTATATTGATGTACTTGCTGAAATTCGTCGTTTAGAATCTCAACCTTGGTACGAAATTTTTTAATAGCTGATTCATAAAGTAGCATGACAGTGTTCCATGAATTAACCCCGTCATCAGGAAACATTCCTATATCCAAAAAGAATCACCTCCCCGTTTTTATTACAAATATATAATACCATAAAACCACAAAAAATTTTATTAAGTCTTTATTAATTTTTAGTTATGCCAAACATGCTGTGTATCGTAAGCGTGGGTCCAATCCTGTGTTAAAAGCCATATCGTAAATACGATAGTTGAGCATGCCCATGTAAGAGGATAACACCAGCTGATAGTGGTAAACTTTGGAATGTAATGTACTGCGATAGTTACATATACAATTCTAACTCCACACCAGAAGGTAAGCATGGTAACCATTGGGATTATTGATTTCCCTGCCCCTCGCATTACACCTGCTGCACAATGTGAATATGCCAGCAGACAATAGAAAAATGCACATGTGGCAACCTGCATATGACCAAATAAAATATCCTTAGGGTTCTTTATAAATATACTTAGAAGTGGATCTGCAAACAGATAGAAGGCAAGACCTATCACCTCTGCCAGCACCACACCTACAATAATGCTAAATCTGGCTCCCTTTTTAGCTCTATCATACTGGCGAGCACCAAGATTCTGGCTAATAAATGTAGGCACTGCCATTGAAATACTGTTGATAGGCAAGAATACAAAGCCTTCAATCTTTGCATAGGCTCCCATACCGTTCATAGCGTGTGGACCAAAGGCATTGATGTTTTTCTGAACAACAATATTTCCAATTGAGATTACGGAATTCTGTAATCCCATAGGAAGTCCCTGTACAAGAATCTGATGAATAATCCTTGGATGCCAAATAAAAATCTTCGATAGCTTAACACCTGTGTAGTCATCGGTGCGAAGCAATCTAATGAAGCATAGTAGTGCTGATAATCCCTGTGAAATAACAGTAGCTGCTGCGGCACCAACTACACCAGTGTGCAAGTAAGCAACAAATAGCAAATCCAAGCCAACATTTATCACAGAAGATATAAGCAGATAAATAAGTGGATGGAAGCTGTCTCCCACAGAACGCATTATGTTCATAAAGGTGTTGTATAAAACGATAGTTGCTATACCACCAAAATAGATTCTAAAATACTGCAAGCTATATGGCAGTACCTCAGCTGGTGTATCTATTATTCGAAGCATAAATGGAACAAATATCAATCCAATAACAGTAGCTACAGCAGAACAAATAAGAGCAAAAAGTACGTTGCTGTGAATAGAATTTACAACATTCTCCTTATCTCCTGCGCCAAAATATCTACTGATGATAATTCCACCACCAGCTCCCATGCCGCCGAAAAATCCAACAATAAAAAAGCTCAAAGCACCGCCAGAGCTAATGGCTGCAAATGCATTACTTTCTGCAAAATTTCCTACAACCCAAGCATCAGCTATATTATAAAGCTGCTGCAAAAGTTGACCAATAAAAAGGGGGATGCAAAACTGAATCATCCCCCTTACAATTGAACCATTTAACAAATCAACCGATTTTTTATTCATAAGTACCTCTTCAGTCAGCTAGCGCTGACAGCTTCCCTTCATGGTGAAGCCTAATCTTCTTCTATAATGTGAATCTCTAAGTAATCAAATGGAATCTCGTCAACAAAATTGTCGCTACTAAATCTGGCTTTTCCGTGGCGTTTGAACTCTCTGATAGTGGAATCCAGCCAAACCGGTTTACTTGTATCAAACTCATAACACGCCTTATCTACAGCATTAAAAATCTTATGTGTGCGAGTATCTTCCGATTCATCCTCCACCATAAAATCATGCAGCATGTGATTATCTTTCCATGATTTAAACCATATACGCATAACATTATCCTCTAAGCATTTCAAAAATCCTATTACCTAGGTAAATTTTTTATATGCTCTGCTCTCTTAATTATTTTATCTTTCCAATCATCATCCTGGGCATCAAGCTGATATGTTTTGAAGCCATACTGTGGCCCCATTGTGCATACCACACTTTCGTCATCAATATGCAGTGATATGCGATATCTGCTTGGCAGCTTCTGTGGAAGTATCATTTTGTTGTCTCTTTGTACTTCCTTCAAATGACGTTGAGCGTTTATTATACCATCAAAATGAATTTTGTAGTGCTTAAAAAGTCCTTTTATATATCTTTCTGTTCTAAAAGAAGATGTATAAACCCATACCTCGTAGCCCAGGGCCTGCAGCTCATTAATAAGCTCCGGCGTGCCTAATCTAAGTCTTTCCTTGTAAATATGATTGAACGGAAAATGTAAAGGTTTCTCTGTCTTATGAGTTTGAGGAGATACAAATAATACCTCATCCAAATCAAATGATACCCTCATCTTTTCATTATGTTCTTTTTGTCGAAGCCCTTTTAATGTCATACCCCTGGCCATCCTTATACATTAAGTCCCTTTATGATGTCGATTACTGCTTTAGACCAATTATCCTTATCTGCGATATCATATTCAAAAAAGTCTTTTGCAATATTATCAATCATTAATACTATATATAATATATCGGTTTATATAAAAAATAAATGCCAATTTACATTGACATTTATCCCTTAAATTTATTTTCTTTGCCTATGTGTCTCATACATAAGAAGACTCGCAGCAACCGACGCATTAAGAGATTCCAACTGTCCCTCCATAGGAATCTTAAGATAGCTTGTAGCTAATTCTGACATTTCATCAGAAAGACCATTTCCTTCATTTCCAATCATGAAAGCTGTAGGCCCAGTGAAATCCATTTCGTCGTAATAGCGATCCCCTTTTAAATGCGCAGCGTAAACTGATACGCTATGTTCATTTTCCAAGGTCTGAATTGTAGCTGCCAAATCTTTCACTATAATGTGTGGCACTCTAAAAATACTGCCCATGGTAGAACGCACAACCTTTGGTGAATACATATCCACCGAAGTAGAATTGATAATAATTCCTGTAGCGCCTGCACCTTCTGCAGTACGAATGATAGTGCCCATATTACCAGGATCCTGCAAAGTCTCAAGAATAATTACATGAGCAGGCTTATCAAGCCCCTTACCTAGCACATCCTCTAAAGTGAAATCCTGCATCTTAACAACAGCAAGCACGCCCTGTGGTGTCACTGTGTCACACATCAATTTGAATACATTTGCTGTAACCTCTTCTAAAGGTGCATGTGGAGCCTTTTCGATGATGTCGTTTATAAACTCCTTGCCCTCTACTGAAGCCGCAAAGCCTTCAATGTAATAAACAGCAGAAAGAAGCTCTCCTGGAACCTCCAGAACAGCCCTGATTCCCTCAACCACAAAAAGCCTTTGAGCTTTACGCTCTCTGGCTTTTTTGTTAAGTGCAATTATATTTTTGATTTGATTGTTATTCGTACTTGTAATCATTGTTCAAAGATTTGCAAAGTGAGTACTGATACTCGTCAACGTCCTTCTTCATAGCAAGTGCCTCGTCAATATCGAAATCAACGAACTCACCATGTCTGTAACCAACTACGCGGTTTGTCTTACCTTCGCAAAGAAGGTCAACTGCCATAGCACCCATTGTAGATGCGTATACACGATCCTTACATGTAGGTGAACCACCACGCTGCATGTGACCAAGGATAGTAGCACGTGTCTCAATACCTGTAGCTGCTTCAATACGCTTAGCCATAGATGTTGAATGACCGATACCCTCAGCATTGATAATGATATGATGCTGCTTACCCTTCTTACGGCCTTCGATGATATGGTTAACAAGCTTCTGCTCATCATAATCATATCTCTCTGGAAGAAGAACATCCTCAGCACCATTAGCGATACCACACCATAAAGCGATGTAACCAGCGCCACGACCCATTACCTCGATGATAGAGCAACGCTCGTGTGATGTAGATGTATCACGAACCTTATCGATAGCTTCCATAGCTGTGTTAACAGCTGTATCAAAACCGATAGTATATTCTGTACATGCGATATCAAGATCGATAGTACCTGGAAGACCGATTGTGTTAATTCCATACTTAGAAATCTTCTGAGCACCCTTAAAAGAACCGTCACCACCGATAACAACAAGGCCATCGATACCTGCAGCGATTGCATTCTTAGCAGCCTTCTCCTGATACTCAGGATTAAGCATCTCTAAACAACGAGCTGTCTGAAGAATAGTACCGCCTCGCTGAATAGTCTCAGAAACGCTATGTGCGTTCATATCTATAATCTCACCAGATAATAATCCGGCGTAGCCTCTTCTAATACCTTTAACTTTCTTACCTCTAGCAATAGCCTGACGAACAACTGCACGGATAGCAGCATTCATACCAGGAGCATCACCGCCGGATGTAAGAACACCAATTGTGGTTACTTTATCTGCCATTTTGATAAATCCTCCTAAAATAAATCCCTCTTTATAATAATTCCATCCTATTTTATCCTCTTTTGGCACCGTTTTCAATATAAAACATGCAAAAAAACTAAGCTCATTTACACTATTTTTTAATTATTTTTAGTAGCGGCGGCGTGTTTTTTCGAATTCAATCTTTTTATCCACAGTCTTGACGTTTTCTTCGCCGAATAATCCACGAAGTGCGGCAAGGTTATTCTCGGAAGCGGATAAGCTGCAGTTGGCTCCCATGCGCTTTACAGCTTTTTCTTCTGTAAGGTAGATTATGAGGGCATCGTTTCCATCCATCTGGCGGATGGTCTCTAGAAGTTTGGCTTCTGCGACGTTGTAGGCATCCTTGTTGGAAAACTGAATCCAGATTTCACGGGCGCAATCATCAAAGGATTTGATATCATCGCATATCAGCTTGGCGCCTCGTTCATCTTCGTTTTGAACGTGTCCCTTGATGAATATCTTATTTCCTTCTGCCAAAAGTGCTCTGGATTTTTCAAAGCTGTTAGGGAATATGATTACCTCAAGTGGACCAGTTAAGTCTTCAATGTGGATAAATGCCATGGCTTTGCCGTTCTTTGTGTATTTAATGGTAGAATCCATGATGATTCCACCCACTACAACCTCGGCGCCATCCTTGATGGTAGCGTAGGCTTCTTCCATCTGTCCATTAGCCTCGTCGTCTGCATCTGCAGATGACATAAACTCGCTGGCATGGGCAGTAACATTCTTTTCTAAAACTGGGATATAGTCATCAAGTGGATGGCCACTAACATATACTCCCATCAATTCCTTTTCGAAGGCCAAAAGTAATTCCTTTGGGAATTCATCTGCCTCAGGAAGTGAAATCTTAAGAGCTTCCTTCTGTTCCTCGTCAGCAAAATCAAACAGAGTCATCTGACCTGCCATGGAATTCTTTTTAGAATGATTTACAGAATCCATAATCTGCTGATAAATGAGTACCTTCTGACGTCGGTTACCCTCTAAGGAATCTAGTGCTCCTGCTTTTATCAGATTTTCTACTGTACGCTTGTTGGCATCATATTTGCTTACACGATTTATGAAGTCCTCAAGGTCTCGGTAAAGGCCATATTTTTCACGTTCTTCAATGATAGAAAGGACTGTGCTGCCACCAACCGATTTGATAGCAGAAAGACCATATCTAATATTTCCATTATCTACGGAAAAATCTGCTTCTCCATAATTTACATCAGGTGGAAGAAGCTTTATTCCAGCCTCACGACATTCTGCAATGTATTCAGCAATCTTTGTACTGCTGTTAAGTACAGAGGTCATGAGTGAAGCCATATATTCTAGTGGATAATACTTTTTCAAATATGCTGTCTGCACAGCAACATAAGAATATGCTACGGCGTGAGACTTGTTAAAACCGTACTCAGCGAAAGGCATAAGCTGATCAAATAGCCAGCCTGCATCTGCCTCGCCTATTCCATTAGTTTCCTGACAACCCTGAACGAAGGCTGGACGCTCTGCTGCCAACTTGTCACGCTTCTTCTTGCTCATGAATCGTCTAACGTTATCCGCACGTCCCATGGTGAAGCCTGCGCAGGTAGTCATAATCTGCATAACCTGCTCCTGATAAACAGGGAAGCCGTAGGTATCAGAAAGCACATCCTTAAGTATTGGGAACTTCTCAATAAATGGTGATTGCTTTCCAGTGTTTTTACATTCGATGATATTAGGAATGAAATCCATTGGTCCTGGTCTGTAGACTGCATTGGCAAGGACTAAATCCCCAATATGCGTTGGATTAAGCTGCTTTAACAGGCCCTTCATTCCAGAGGATTCAAACTGGAATACACCCTCTGTTTTGCCTTCTGCAAAAAGCTCCATCACGGCAGGATCGTTGTAATCAATTTCGTGCATATCAAGCTTGATGTTGTAGTTCTTTTCTACCTGCTTGATAGTGTCACTTATAACTGTAAGGTTTCGAAGGCCGAGGAAATCCATCTTTAACAGACCGATAGCCTCGATAACTTCCTTTTCGTACTGGGTGATGATTACATCGCCCTTTCCAAGGGCAAGTGGCATGTATTCTACTGTAGGCTTGCCGGAAATAACAACACCTGCTGCATGCACACCAGTGTTACGTGGCAATCCCTCTAAGCTCTTACATATATCAAGCAGCTGACGAACCTGGTCGTCACTGTCATAGATAGCCTTAAGCTCGGGGCTGTAGGCTAGGGCTGTTTCGATGGTAACCTTCTTTTCAGGGATAGCATCTGGAATCAGCTTTTTAATACTATTTGTAAAAGGAATAGGAAGGCCCATTACTCTTCCTACATCCTGAACTACGCTCTTTGGCTTTAGTGTACCAAATGTAACAATCTGGGTAACGCAATCATCCCCGTATTTCTTACGGACATAATCGATTACCTCTTCACGGCCTTCTGGATCGAAGTCCGTATCAATATCAGGCATGGATACACGCTCTGGATTGAGGAATCGCTCGAATACCAGCTTGTATTCCATAGGATCAATATCTGTAATGCCTGTAGTGTAACTGATAAGTGAACCAGCGGCCGAGCCTCTACCTGGTCCTACTGGAATGCCATGGGTTCTGGCATAATTTATAAAATCCCACACAATAAGGAAATACTCTACATATCCCATTTCCTTGATGGTATTAAGCTCGTAGGTAAGGCGCTGCTCGTACTGAGTAGATTTATCACCATAGCGCTCCTTCAAGCCATCAAAGCAAAGCTTATTTAAATATGTCCAGGCATCATAGCCCTCTGGAACATCAAAAGGTGGAAGGCCTGCAATATGATATTTAATCTCCACATTACATCTGTCTGCTATCTCCTGAGTGCGATAAACAGCCTCCTTTGCATAAGGGAACAGCTCCAGCATTTCCTCCTCAGACTTAACATAGAACTCCTCTGTCTCGAAGCGCATTCTATCTTCGTCCTCTAATCTAGCAGCTGTCTGAATACAAAGAAGTACATCATGGCTATATGCATCCTCTTTATTTGTATAGTGGCAATCGTTTGTGGCTACCAAAGGAATGCCAGTCTCCCTTGAAAGACGAAGCAGGCCCTGGTTAACATTCTTTTGTTCAGCAATACCATGGTCCTGCATCTCCAGAAAATAGTTATCCTTGCCGAAGCAATCTCTATACTGGATAGCTACCTTTTTAGCCTCTTCATAATCACCACGATTTAGGGCGCGGGCTACCTCACCAGCAAGACATGCTGATAGGCAGATGAGCCCCTCATGATACTTTTCAATAGTCTCGAAATCTACACGTGGCTTATAGTAAAAGCCATCCACGTAACCTATAGAGACAATCTTCATAAGATTGTGGTAGCCTACATCATTTTCTGCAAGCAAAATAAGGTGATAGTATCTATCCTCACCTTTAACCATTTCTCTATCAAATCTTGAGCCTGGAGCCACATAGACTTCGCAGCCAATAACTGGCTTCAGTCCCTGGGCCATACACTCATCATAAAATTTGGTTACACCATACATATTGCCATGATCTGTGATGGCTGCGGCGGTCATGCCCATATCGAGACACTTCTTAACATAAGCCTTTATCTTGTTGGAGCCATCCAATAGCGAATACTCTGTATGGGTGTGTAAATGTACAAAACTCATAAAACCTCTAGTCCGCAAGAATCAGTAACAAGTGCTCCTAGTTTTCCGTGCTCCCGGAAGCCATCTCCCATTGCAGTCAAGGGAACCTCCCTAAAGGGTCCCTCCTTAACTACATGGGGCCCTCTTCCTCGCGCTCGCCTAGGTTATGCACACTTGTTACTTTCTCGCTCATATAAATAATTGTAGATTCTTGTTTTTCATCAGCAAAACAGGAATGAACCATAAACTAAATGACGTTATACTAATGTCTCCAATTCACGTACAATTTCGCCCATCTTACGGAGGGCTGATTCGATTGGAGCTGGAGTGGTTAGGTCTACGCCAGCGATTTTGAGAAGCTCTACTGGGGCGTCTGTGCAGCCTGATGATAGGAACTTCTTGTAGCGAGCTACGGCTGGCTCGCCTTCTTTTAGAATCATTTCTGCGATGGCTACAGCAGCGCAGAAGCTGGTAGCGTACTGATATACGTAGAAATTGTAGTAGAAGTGAGGGATACGTGCCCACTCGTATGCAATTTCATCGTCAGAAATCATATCTGGTCCATAATAACGTGCGTTTATGTCCTTATATAGGGACGATAAATTTTCAGCGTTAAGGCTCTCTCCCTTTTCTACCATTTCATTTGTAATCTTTTCAAATTCAGCGAACTGAGTCTGACGATATACTGTGCCCTTGAAGCTATCAAGGTAGTGGTTGAGAAGGTACGCCTTTTCCTTTTTGTCAGTGCAGTTCTTAAGTAAATACTCTAATAAAAGGATTTCGTTACAGGTAGATGCTACCTCGGCAACGAAAATCTTGTAGTGTGAGTAGATAAATGGCTGTGCTTCATTTGAATAGTGGCTGTGCATGCTGTGGCCCATTTCGTGAGCTGTTGTAAACATATCATCGAAGGTATCGTGATAGTTTAAAAGCATGTATGGGTGAACGCCATAGGCTGTGTCAGAATAAGCGCCACCACGCTTGCCCTTGTTCTCATAAACATCAATCCATCTGTTTGCAAAGCCTTCCTTAAGAAGCGCAACATAATCATCACCTAACACTGAAAGTGCCTTGCAGATTGTCTCCTGAGCCTCCTTGTAGGTTACCTTCTTTGCAGCATCTGCAATCATAGGTGTGTAAATATCGTACATATGAAGCTCGTCTACACCTAAGCACTTCTTACGAAGTGATACATAAGCATGTAATTTATCTAAATTCGCATTTACGGTTTTAACTAAGTTATCGTAAACCTCTGGCGAAACATTGTTTGCATCAACAGCTGCCTTAAGATTTGAATCGTAGTTTCTAACGCGTGAGTAGAACATACGCTGCTTAACCTCACCGCTGTAAGAAGCTGCGAAGGTATTTAAGTAGCCCTTCATTGTGCCATAGTAGGTCTTGAAAGCTTCCTCTCTTACACGTCTGTCTGCAGACATTAAATATGGAACAAGGCTTCCGTTTGTAAGAGCAGCCTCTTCACCATTTTCATCCTTGATGTTAGGGAATGTAAGGTCGATATTTGTAAATGCCTCGTACACTTCGCCTGGTGTATTTGCCATTTCTGCTGTCATAGCAACAACCTTTTCCATCTCTGCTGAAAGAGTGTGATTCTTTAATCTTTGAATTTCCTTAATCTGCTTCTTATATAAATCAAGGCCTGCCTCTTCCTTATAGAATTCTTCAAGCTTTGCGCTATCGCAGGCTAATATTTCAGGTGTGATGAAGGACAAATCTGATTCCATTTTTGCATACATAGAAACCATCTTCTGATTCATGCTTCTATGCTTTGAATTGCCCTGATCCTGATCGAAAAGTCTTGCTGAGTAAAAATATGCTCTTTCTAATTTTTCCTCAGCTGCTGCTGTCTGCTCTAATACTGAAAGAAGTGTAGTGGCACTTTCGCATACCTTGCCCTCAAACTTAACAATCTCAGCTATCTTCTCTTCGAGTACTTTTAAATCTGCTTCCCATAAAGCTTCTGTTTCATAAATATCATTCACATTCCAGGTATCTTCTACCTTTACCTGGTCTCTGGACATTAATTCCTTTGCCATTATTCTTCCTCCAATAATTAATTTCAAATAGTACAATCTTTCACTATTCTATCACAGTTTCTTCAAAGATACATTGTATTCTAATAATACTTACTGTGAAAATTTTTATCGATTAGGAGGGCGCCATGGCAGGTAGAGAAGATCTGATTAAAGGATTAAGTCAAGCTATGAATAATAACAAAGAGGACGAACTTGGTCGACAGTTTTTCGCTGATACAAACACATTGATGACTGGTGCAGCTGGTGGAAATGTGGAAGTAAGCGTGGTGGTTTCCAAGGCTGAATTTGCCCGAATTGCAAGTGGCGTCGTGAAATATCATGTAACAAATAGACGTGGTATTGAGGATGGAAATGATATTACCTTTAACGAGGTAGAGGATGATGGCTTCACCCAGACAGGCCACAAGCTGACTAAGAGAGTACTTGATGTAAAATCTTATTTGCAGATTGAAGGCCTGAAGGATGGCTTTTCCGTCGTTGCTTTTTAAACCATATCAAAAATCTTTTCGAAGAGTTCCCGTTCGAAAATTAATATTTCGGAGGTGTCCCCTTCTAACACGCCAATGTAATCACCAGGCTTTCCCAGAAGATAATGTTCTGGATCATGCTTGGTGAATACCTTGGTTCTATTATTCAATTCTTTTGCAAACATCATACTATTGCCTGAAGTAACACAGCTGTGGGCAAAAGGCAAAATTTCTATTGTTCTTCCATCAATATCTCTTCTAATGGTAGGAATGTAATCACCAGGATAAACATATTCAGAAGAATCCACTTTAAAATATTTATCAAACAGGCTTCTGCTAATGGCTGATACCTCGCCTCGAATACCAATAACGATAATAGTATCCTCTTGAACATGAATTTTAACATCACCCTGAATAGTACGGATGACAGCTTTAGTGCCTACTGGTAAAACATCTGTAGCGACTACATAGCCTGCCTTTAGGGACTTTCTAACATAGCGCTTCATGCCTGTAATATCTACATTATAATCGCCTGCGTAGATAATATCATTGTTGTAGAAGTAATCCTGCATTCTGCTGCGGAAGAACTGCTGAATGCAAGGTGGATTGTAATCCAGCTCCTGAATCTCCAGAAGCTTTCTTTGGATGGAACCGCCAGCCTTTATAAGGTGGCCACCACCATTTCCTACACCCTCGCAGATAAACTGGGCAAGCTCATCCGCCTTGACCTCCTTGACGCAGCTGCGCACAGAGATTTTGATGCCGCTTTCGTGGATGGAATAAACAAGACAGCATTCAACATCCTCAACCTCAAGAAGCATATCTGAAATAATGCCAAGTACATTAGGATCACAAGGATCGGTCTTGACAATGGCGTAATGATTATCACGATAATATTCTGAACCAAGGAGGGCTATTCCGGCTATGCGAAGCTCCTCCTGGGATATATTTGAATTTTTAAATTTGGTAATGATGGATGAGCTGATTTTAAGCTCATCGCGCATATCCATATCGACAGGATGATGCAGCTCGGAGAAATTGTTGCTATCGGTAAGGAGGCCGTAATATAAGGCTGTAGCAAGCTTGATATCGTGATTTACATCCAAGCCCTCTGCCCTAAGCATATCCCAAACAACAGTGGCACAGCTGGCCTGATAAGAGCGCACCTCTGACAATACAGGCAGTGGTCCTTCCACCTGATGATGGTCTATGATGGCAACCTCCTTCGCCTCGAAGTGCTGAATATTTCCTTCAGAATACTGGCCGTCAACAGTAACCAGCAATTCTGGCAAAGCTCCCTCTGAAAGACCTAGTAATGAAGCCAATTCCTCTTGGGTTCTGACGTGATAAACATCGATACCTAAATCTCCAATCATCAGCTTAAGATTGCTTTTGGCTACCTCGAAATTACCACCGTATACGAACTTGGCGTTTTTGCCAAAGGATTTTAAATATCTAAGAACAGCATAGCCTGATGCAAGAGCATCTGCATCTGGATTGTTGTGACACTGCACTATGATATTGTCAAATTCTAGTAGCTGGGAAAGCTTCATTAAATATTTCCTCCGAATAAAAATAAAAAAGACCCAAAAGTGGGCCAGATAATAGCCTTATCTTCTGAGTCTTATTATAGCATAACCAAAAACATTATATAATGTAACTATTTAATATATCTTATACCTTCCACTTAGGGATAACATGGCAAACATGTACAAGCAATTGTCATAATATCTGCGTTCTCCTGTTCTAAGTGGAGTATTCCAAAATTCTTCGACGGCACGAAGGGCAAACTCTCCATCCGCTGCCAAACTCGCTTGCGCGATTGTGGCAGTCAAGCCAACTGGGTGTAAAGCTGCCCCTTCAAGGATTGTGCCATCTATTTCATATATTCCTCTGTTTTGATCAGAGGGAAGAGTGAAGAAGAAGCGTTGTAAATTGTTTGCAGTCTGTCTGCAAAATTTATCAAAATCGGAATCTTTTGACTCCCACTCATAAGCTAATCCTAAGTTTGCAACTGTACGATAGGCATCACTGTAAAACCAATCGTGACGACCACCAAAATGCTCATGGTCAGGATATGGCTTTCCATCATAGTAGCTATACTCTGGTGAAAGACCTGTAACTGGGTGGCATGCCTTCTTCAAGTATTCTCTACTTGCAGCTGCTGCCTTCTTCCAGAAAGCACTATCCTCTTCATAGCAATTTTCTGCAAACAAATCATAGAAATGTGGTAAATGATATGAGGGGTCTGTGAAATCAAGCCCCGGTACGAACTTGATTAATCCATCATCTGTCCACATGTTATGTCCACCATAGAGCTCCTCATGATGGATGCATGTCCTAAGCAACTCTTTTGCCTGATGGCTGTAGTTATAGATACCTTCGCCATCGCCCCATCTGTGGCTTGCAAAAATGAGTGACATTGCAAAGAATTCCTCTCCGTCAGGAGCTGGTCCAAAAGCATTTTTATTTCCGTCAGTTGCCACTGACCAGGCAAAGTATCCTTTATTTTCTCCCTTATCAAGATACATGTTTGTCATTGCCCAGTTCCAGAGCTGGTCGAATTCTTTTTTCTTGTCAAGCTGGACACACATCATCATGCCATACGAGATTCCCTCGGTACGGGTATCGTTGTTACCCGTATCGATGAGATATCCCATGGAACCGTCTTCTGTGGTGCCATAAAAATTATTACTGCCATAAAAAATCTCATTAAATGTCTCTTCTACGCGAGCATCAATTTCCTCATGAGACTTTCCAATTTCTAAAAAAACATTACGCATGTATTACTCCTTTACACCACCGAGTGTAAGACCAGTTACGAAGTACTTCTGTAAGAATGGATAAATACAAATAATTGGAAGCATTGTTACGATAGTTGCTGCTGCTCTTACAGATGTAGGAGTTACAGAACCTTCACCTGCGTTCTTCATAGCCTCGGCTGATGAGCTCTGGTTAGAAACTGAAGAAAGGAGCTTCATTAACTCGTACTGTAAAGTTGTATACTGTGATGCCATTCTGTTATAAAGCATTGCATCGAACCATGAGTTCCACTGTCCTACAGCTACGAAGAGTGCTACAGTTGCATAAACTGGCTTACATAATGGAGAAATGATTTTTAGGAAGATTGTAGTATAACCAGCTCCATCAAGCTGTGCAGACTCTTCCAAACTGTCAGGAATACCTCTCATATAGGTTCTAATAACTAACATGTTAAAGGCAGAAAGCATTCCAGGAATTACGTATACAGCAAAGCTGTTTGTAAGACCGAGGGATTTAAATAGAAGAAAGGTTGGAATCAATCCACCATTAACATACATTGTAATTACCCAAAACAGTGATACCTGCTTAGCAAAGATAAAGTTCTTACGGCTAACGATAAATGCAAGTATTGCATTTGTTACAAGAGCAAGAGCAGTTCCTATTAAAGTTCTTGCTACAGTAACTACAGCACCTGTAATAAGGTTGTCTTTAGACAAAACTGTCTCATAGTTTTTCCATGTAAACACTCTAGGCCAAAGGTAAATACCACCTCTAAGAGCATCAGTACCATCATTTAATGAAACTGCTAAAGTGTTGAGTACAGGATAAAGTGTAACAACAACAAATATAATCATAAATAAGCCGTTACAAATTCTAAATGCTAAATCGGCACTAGAAATTTTCTTACGCTTTTTAGCTTTTGTCATAGCGACCTCCTTGGTTTTCCCAGTGGCGCGTGTAATATTTAATGTCTGATCCATAATGTGCACCTCCTAGAATAGTCTTTCTTCGCCGTGTTTCTTAGCAATATGGTTAAAGAACACAATAAGAATAATTGAAACCAAACTCTTGAAGATACCTGCTGCAGTACCGATTGAGTAATCGCCCTGGCTGATACCCCATTTTAATACGTAGATATCGATTGTCTGTGATACATTCTGTACAAGACCATTTCCAAGTAAGTACTGAATTTCAAATCCGGCGTTAAGTACGTTACCAACGTTCATAAGTAAAAGAATCATAATAGTTGGCTTAATACCAGGAAGTGTTACGTTCTTAATTTTTGCCCATCTACCTGCACCATCAATAGCTGCTGCTTCATAAAGTGATGGGTCAATAGATGTAATAGCTGCTAAATATATAATTGCATTCCAGCCTGTTTCCTTCCAAACATTTGCGAAAGCAACGATTGGCCAGAAGTATTTTTCGTGAGCAAAGAAGTTGATTGCTTGATCAATCACTCCAAAGTGAAGTAAAAGTGTGTTAATAATACCTGTTCCTGAAAGGGCATCGTGAAGAATACCAGTAACGATAATCCAAGAAAGGAAGTGTGGAAGATAAGAAATAGTCTGAACTACTTTCTTTCCACCCTTGAATGCCATTTCATTTAACAGGATGGCGAATACAATTGCCATTACAAATGTAGAAACAAGATTGATAACTCCCATTGCAAGAGTATTTCGAATTACTCTTATGAATGTTACGTCTGAAAATAATAATTTAAATTTGTCTAATCCAACAAACTCTGAATGTAAAAGACCTGTAACAGGTTTGTAGTTTTGGAATGCCATAAGCCATCCGCAAAGTGGTAGATAATGGAATATAACGCCATAAATAACAATTGCAACAGCCCAGACAATCAGCACTCTTTGGCGTTTAAAGTCGGCCATGGTTAATGATTTTTTAGTCATACTTTCCTCCCAATTTTGATAGAAATATAGCGAGCACCTCTCATAGTGTACCCTTTGATCAGTGCTCGCCAAGGGGTTTATACCTCTACCCGTTTTTCTTACTTATTTTTATTCGTATTTAGCTGCTTCTTCCATTCTTCTCTCAAGTTCAGCCTGCATCTCTGAAATGAAGTCTTCTGGCTTGCACTCTTCATAAACCTTCATGTACTCAGCCCAACCCTTTTCAAAGTCGTCAGCCATAACAACCTTTGGAAGATACTGGTGCTTAATTTCACCCATCTTTGTCCAAGCTGTACCACCTGGTGTAGCTGTTGTCATTGAGCTAGAGAATGTGTACATTGGATACCAAGGACCTGGCTTCTCTGATGTACCAATCATCTCTACGTATGTCTTAGCACCATATGCTTCGAAGCACTTCTTGATTGGCTCTGAAAGTCCATCGAAGAATTCCTGCTCCTGTCCATCAGACTTCATAGCATTCTTGCCATCACGGCTTGTTCCATTATACTGTGGGAAGTATGAGTAAGAGCATGTGTGTGAAGCCTTGTAAGCTGTATCAGATGCCTGCTTTCTCATCTCAGGTGTTCTGTAGTACATACCGTCATCGTCAACTAAGTAATCTTCGCCTTCAACACCCCAGAATCTTAAATCGTGGATGTCCTGATCAAGAAGATCGTTTACAAACTGAAGTGCACCCTCAACATCCTTGCATGATGTTGTGATTGCAAGACCTGAAGCTACGTTAAGAACTCCGCCTGAGTTGTGCCACTGGTTGTGCATTCCCTTTTCAATTGTGATTGGAAGTGGAACGTACTGGCAACCCTGCTCATCAAGACCTGCTGACTTGATTGCATCTTCGCCTGTGTAAGCGAAATCCCACCACTGGTCAATCATACCAAGTACACGACCTGAAGAAATCTTAGCGATGTACTCATCATATGTCTGTGTGAATGACTCAGGATCTACGATACCCTTGTGATACTCCTCGTTAAGCTTCTTGAAGTACTTAACAGCTGTATCTGTTGTGTTGTAATCGATAACCTTAAGGTTTTCTGGATCTACGATAACTGATCCATCGTTTGGATAACCATCAAGGAACTCTGGTGCGTTCTCTAAGCAGAAGTATCTCCAGTCATCGCAAAGGATTGTGTAAGGGATATTCTTTGTTGTACCATCAGCCATTGTTGGGTTAGCTTCGTTGTATGCTTCGATTAAGTCGAAGTACTCATCCATTGTCTCAATCTTTGGATATCCAGCCCACTCAAGAACTCTTGCCTGAATCCAGAATGCTTCATCGTTGTGTGTACATACACGCTCTTCTCCGTAGATGTTAGAGAACTGTGGAATCCAGTAGATGTGTCCGTCGCTCTGACGAAGCTGATCCCATTCCTGATCTGTGAAGTATTCTTTGATGTTTGGATATTTGTCGATATAATCATCAAGTGCTACAAGAGCGCCTGCTTCATACATCTGTACTGAACCATTTCCAGCTTCTACAAAATCTGGATACTCGCCACCAGCTATAAGAGTACCAATTGCCTCTTCAGCTGTCTGACCTGTAAGCCATGTCTCCTTTACCTTGCAACCAGTCTTCTCAGCAATAATCTGCTGGATCTCGTTGTCATCATTGATTTCTGAGCCAGGTACTGCAAAGAATGCTGTAAACTCTTTGATACCATCCTCATTAACTGCTCCGCCGCCTGCTGCTTGTTTTCCGCAACCTGCTAACATGCTTGAGAGCATCGTAGTGATAAGTAATGCACTTACGATTTTCTTCTTCATAAATTATAAACCCTCCTTTAATTTGTGGGACTTATCTGTCCCTCTTTCATAATGGTATTTTATGACAATTCTGTGAACGAAACACCCAAAAAAGTATAGATAAAGGGGGGAGAAAATTTAAACTTTTTACCGGAAAAAAAATAGAGCCTAGCTAAAAGCTAAGCTCCTATGTTTTTCTTGTATTTAGTTGGGGTGCAGCCGTTTGCTTCGATGAATTTATTTACGAAATAATCTACATCCTTGTAACCTACGGCCTCGGCCACCTCATATATTTTCATATCACTTTTACGAAGTAAGCGTGAGGCTTCCTCGATACGCTTTTCGTTTAGATAATCCTTGAAGGAACATCCATACTTTTTCCTGAACAGCTGTCCTAAGTATGCTGAATTGATAAAGTACTTTTCACTAAGATCCTTAAGTGTAAGGTTGCTGGAATAGTTTTTCTTTATCTCCTCTTCAATTTCTCCAAGAACGCCCTTTGATACATTTTTACGAAGCTGGGCTAAGTATTCGCCATAGGCATAAGCCATTCTGCAAAGATGAGTTTTGCCGCCTCGTCTGATTCCCTCTTCTGAAGTGCTCTCAGAAATCATACGAAGAATTTCCTCCTGGTTTACCTCGCTATCAAGCTCGCTGGCAAGATGTATCAACTGGAATAACAGGTAATTGATGTTAAGATTCATGGTAGATTCTGTAACACCGGTGTTCTTCATTTCTCCGTAGAAGGCATCAACCTTCTCGCGGATATTCACATGCTCACCCTTTTCGATAGCTTCGATTAAATCATCCAGCTGCTTCTTACAGATAATGATTCCAGAATCTGTAACCTTGTATTCATCCTCGTAGTAATATAGTCTTTTCTTTTCTCTAAAGCCCTGAAGAGAACGAAGCATATTAGCTGTGCCGTAGGACTTTGAAATATTTTTTATGCCAGATACGGTTTTTCCTACTAAAATAGTGGCAGGTAAATTCGTATTTACGATAATAAACTCTAAAAATTCTGATATGAATTCCTTCATGGTAAGCTGCAGGCGCTGCCCCATTGATTCTGTGTAGATGAATCCCAAATCATAAATCTTTTCGCTATCAGAAACATCCATTACACACAAATCCGCATCAGTCTTTAGAAATTCTGTTGCTGCTGAATATAGCTTTTTCAGCTGTTCCTTTTTCTCATCATCGGAATAATCCTCTGATAAAGCCACATCATCCAGCTGAACCTCAAGATAACACATTTCATCATCTATATTGATTTTATTGGAAAGAAATTCAAGATTACCCTTATCGTACTTTCCACTAAGAAGAGACATAAGATTTCTGTCAAGAAATGCTCTTTCCTTTTTTGCTCTGTCTAAATTAAGACTTTCCTTTTCTGTATTAAGTGCAGACACCTTACGAAGGATTGTAATAAGCTGTTCCTTTTCTACAGGCTTTACTATGTAATCTGTACAATTATATCTTAATGCTTCCTGAGCATAATTAAATTCTGCAAAACCACTTAGAATTACAAAATAAACATCACTGTGTTTTGTCTCTCTAAGCTCTTTTAGCAATTCTAAGCCAGTCATCACTGGCATTTTAATATCAGCAATAACTAAATCCACAGGATTGTAGCTTATAAAATCAAGTGCTTCCTTACCATTAGTGGCAGTGTGAACCTCGTAGCCTTCTGCCTCCCAGTCAAGAATAAGCTTTAACCCCTGTAAAATAAATGGTTCATCATCAACTAGTAATACCTTTAACATCATATCAACCCCTTTAAAAATTCTGTTGGAATAGTGATTTGAACTAATGTCCCTGTACCCGCCTCGGAATCTAAATCAAATGTTACCCTGTTATCGGAAATCATTTTTAATCTTAAGCAGGCATTAACAACACCAACTCTACCCTTCTCCTTCAACATATCGATGCTTGCATTACGCATTCGATATAAAAGCTCCTTCGCATCCTCCTCTGGAATTCCATTACCTGTATCTTCTATTTCTATAGTAGTAATAGAATCATCTCCAGATACTCTAACAAAAATCCAGCCAGGTGTGGTCTTGCTTTCTATTCCATGAACAACTGCGTTTTCCACAAAGGTTACCAAAGTAAGCTTTGGTATACACAATTTTTTGCAGTCATCCTCAATATCGATTTCAAATGATAGTCTATCACCAAATCGATATTTTTGCAGTTTTAAATATGCATCCACAAATTCCATTTCGTTTTCAATGCATATATTATCCTGCTGCCATTCTGTGTATTGACGCTGAAGCTTTGCAAGATGCTCCACCATGGAAGCCGTTTCATTCTCCTGCTTGAGCAGCGAATGCATTCTAATGCTTTCAAGGGAATTAAACAAAAAGTGAGGATTAATCTGGCTATGCAATGCCAAAAGCTCGGCATTTTTTCTAGCCACCACAGTCTCCTGCTCCTTTAGTTTATTCTTGTAAGCTGTGTGCATTAGATCACTGACAAATAATGGCAATGCAATATTAATAATAAGCATAAATAGCAATTGATACCACTTATTTTTGAAAATATACCAAAAATTTGTAGGGGCTCCTACGATTTTAATCTGTAGCGTTTGACCATATACCTCAATATTCTGTATATAAGATATATCCCTTAGATTATCCACCGAAGAATAGTTTTTTGCAACATTACTATATTTTCCATTGGACATACGAATGTACTCATCATCACAAATATATGCCCTAAACTCATAATTGAGATTTTCCAGCTGCTCTACAAACTGAGCATAATCAATCTCTATCAGCATAATATTTTTAGAATTGTAATCGTAATAATTCAGTTTTTGAAAAAAATATACGGTTCTTTGAATAGAATGGTTGGGCGCCATTTTTGTACCAAAATACAAGCCCTTATTCAAATTAGATTTTTGAATGTACTCGTACCAGTCTGTCCCTTGGGCCTTTTCAATTGTTTGAAACTCGGCTCCATTGATAACAGTAGGATTATCTATATAAATCTTAAAGCTCATCCCGGACTGGCTTGTAACCAGATGTAACAAGGTATCATCAAAGAATGATTGATATGAATTGTAATAATCTAAAGGTGATGCATATTCTGCATGTAAAAATCGGTGTACATACAGACTGCTATAGAGGGCACTTCCCAGTTTAGCAGCCTGATCCACCTGATTGAAAAATGTATAATGAATTGCATTAGCTTCGTTTTCTAAATGATGTCTGCGAATTGTTTTTTCTGTATTATAAATAGAAGTAAGTATCAATCCATCAGAAACCAAAATTGGAAAAACTACAAATATTATGTAGAGGACTACCATACTTTTTCTTGTTACATTTGAAGTTAATCCACTTTTAATTTTAGAAAAAAGCTTATTCATTTCATTAATACCTTTACTTTAATTCTGTAACACTAAGCCAAGAGAAATCGCAATTATTCTTACTCTCTTCGCCATTAGATGAAGTGTACATACCCACTGTACATCCTACAAAGCCACCTGCTTCTTCAGTTGTATATGGGAGTAAGTCCACATCATCCTTTACTAGTATATAATTATTGCCACGAATTAGCCATACACTAGCCGATTGATTTTTTGCTTTAATCTCAATTTCAGCTGATGGATTATGCAACAATGTAGATGCGATAACATTTTCCTCGCCCTTAATCACTGTTCTAACCTGAAGCTTAAGTGCTCCCTCACGCATAACAATCTCTACTGACAAATGATTTGCATGATTCTGGAACAATACCAAACCACCGCACTCATTTTCATTAGTAGGATTGAATTCCACTCTTGTGTTAACCTTAAATGCATAATCCTTCTGGCGTAATCCTAAATATGAAGGATAGCATGTATCCTCGATGCGTTCCTTTCTTGTGTGAAGTCGCATAAATCCTGGACGGTCTGTAAGGGAATAAATCTCCTCATTTCTCTTCTCGATTCCCACCAATCTATCATCAAGCTTATCTGAGTAGAAGTGCAATGTATCACTCCAATCATTCTCCTGTGGGAATGGATGCTCCTCAAGAGGAATCTCCACCTCATCTGTAAGCTTACCAATACCAGGATTAATTACTGGCCATCCATCTTCCCATTCAACCTTTGCAAGGAAGGTCTCACGGCCGATGCTACAATGCTTCTTACAAGGACGTGATGCAAGCATAACGATATAGTAATTACCGTTCTTATCATCTACCAAATCACCATGTCCAGCATAGATAATAGGATAATCCTTACCAAGATTTCTATGTGAGAAAATTGGATTTCTAGGGCAGCCCTCGAACCACTTAAACAATTCCTTTGAACGAGCTACAGAAATGGCATGCTCTGGGCCTGTACCGCCTTCTGCATGAAGAAGATAATAATAGCCATCCTTCTTATAAAGATGTGGACCTTCTGGCCAGATTACATCCTTCACTGCGCCCTTCCAGATAGCCATAGACTCACCTGTAAGCTTCATTGTATTTAAATCTAATTCCTGTACCCAAATTTCCCAGTCGCCGTTATATCTTACGCCCTCTGGATTTGGTCTAGTTCCTACATAATAGCATTTTCCATTATCATCAAAGAAAAGTGATGGGTCGATACCAGGTGCATCTTCCCCAAGATAAAAAGGCTTAGACCATGGGCCTGCTGGGTCGTTTGCAGTAACAATGAAGTTACCGCCATGGCTCACATTTGTTGTAATCATATAGAATGTGCCATTGTGCTCTCTAATTGTAGGAGCGAAAATTCCTCTTGAAATCTCGCCACTTACTGGAAGCTGGCTCTCATTATGAAGTACATGACCTATCTGCTCCCAATGTGCTAAATCCTTACTATGAAAAATTGGAACTCCCGGTGCATACACAAAGCTTGAGCAAACAATATAAAAATCGTCTCCCACTCTGCATACACTAGGGTCTGGATAAAATCCCTTTAAAATAGGGTTGTGTGCTGTTGTCATAATATTCTCTCCCTTTATTTAACTACCCCAAATCCTAGGATAGTGAATTTGTTGCGAACGTCGTCTTTGTCCACGCGGATTTCTACGTGGTGGGTGGCGGTGGTTGGCTCGTCGATGAGGATTAGTGGGTTGCAGTGGCACCAGCGGTTTACGTATGGGTCAAGGTCGCGGATGAACTTGCCGTCTACGTATGCCTTTGCTGTGGCTGCGTCTACTTCTCCTGAATCCTTCATGATAACTACAAGTGCCTTGCAGTCGATATCTATCGTAAATACGTTATTGTCGGATTTGCTTCCATCGTACATCCAGTTGTATGGGAACTCTGGTGTAAGATGAAGGTCCATGTTCATTTCTACTGACTGAAGGACTGTGTCTGTTTCTGTGAAGCCGCCAGCATCGATTGTAGCTGCATCTAAATTGTCCTTCTTATCAAGTAAGAATACATTATCGAATGTGTTTCCAATGGCTGGTGCATCAGCAAGCTTTGGATCATATGAAGCATCTGTTCCCTTTTCGATGGCATTTTTCATAATGTTGATTAAGCAGTCTGCCATGATTGTGTGTCCCAAGTTTGTAGGATGGAACATATCATAGAAATACTGATGCTTTGTAAGGATGCGGTTATCTCTGTCGTAGAACTGAGGTGTTACGGCATCCTTTACGCTGGCCATTCCAAGGTCATATCTAAAGCCAACAGGTGATAATCTATCCTGTAGGTTGTAATCATCTGCAAATACAGAGAACATAAGAAGTACTGCTGGGTTGCTTGGAAGGCTAAGAGCACGTCTTACTAAGCTTTCGTAGCAATCACCCTTTGTCTCATCACCCTCGTCATTTACTGCAAATTCAACAACAAGAATATCTGGCATAACCTTGCCATAGCAAAGTACATCTCTTTCGAAGCGGCACATACCAAGCTCTGAAGGTGTTCCGCCTACGCCAGCCTTAAGATAGTGGATGTTGTCGCCGTCACCCATAAGCTTCTTGAAGCCTAAGAATGACTTGTAAGCGTAGCATTCTGTGTTGATTGGTGTAGCACCTGCGCCCTGTGTAATAGAGCCACCGATATAGCAGATGTTTACATCCTCTCCTCTTTTTGCCTTTTCCACTACATCAAGAATACGCTTTGTGTTTCCAAGATTTACTAAAGATCGGTCAATCATCTCCTTGTATTCTTTAGAATTTGTATCTACTGGCTTTTCCTCAAGCTGAGGTGGAGCTGTATATCCATCATTTAAGAAGAATCTTACTGAAAGATAAGCCTTCTGCTCAGGGGATGCTGTGTGGACTCTAATCTGTCCTGGCACATCATCATCGTCTGTCCAGTTTATGTCCTTAAGGTAGATTCTTTCTTCTTTAGCATTTGTATTAACATCTGCAATCAGGTTTGCTCCGCCGCCATACAAATCCTTCTTTCCATACATCTGGAAAACGAATTCTGCTGTATCATCCTTGTCTTCCATTTCGATGGAAACACCTACTGAATGAACAAGCTTTTTGAAGCCATCTACTGTTTCCATAAGCTTAAGTGTTGCTTCATCTGTAACATTTCCCGTGAAGGATGCGCTGCTGATTAAGCGGCCGTCGCTCTGGTAAAGATATGAAACACCTTTGCCATTTTCATCCTCTGCTGTGAAGATTTCTTTGTCCTTTATTACATAAAAATATGGTCTGTTCTTTTCTGGATCTGTTGGTGCTTTTACTATTTCCATTACATTATCCTCCTATATGGCTTCTCCCTATGGGAGAAGCTGTCACCGCAGGTGACTGATGAGGGTTGTAACTATATTTGACCCTCATCCGTCTGCTGCGCAGCCACCTTCCCCCAGAGGGGGAAGGCTATTAATACTCTACTTCAGTTACAGTGCCTTCTAGCTCTATATCAAACTGGGCAACCTTAGTGCCTGTGAGCTCTTCAGTGCGAGCGTCTGGCTGTGCACCGCCGATTGATACAGTAAAGAGTCCTGGTTCTACAATGCATCTTCCCTTTTCATCGATGATTGCAAAATCACGGGCTGAAAGCTCTAATTCAACCTTCTTTGTCTCGCCTGCGGCAAGCTCTACCTTCTTAATCTTTCTAAGAGAACGGATTGGTACTCTTGTGCTGGCCTCAACATCCTTTACATATACCTGCACAGTTTCAATCTGACTCATATCACCAGTGTTTGCGATATCACAAGTAAGCATAAATGTATCGCCGATGTTGCCCTTAGCCTTGTCTACTGCTGCATTTTCGTATTTTACCTTTGAGTAGCTTAAGCCGTATCCAAATGGATAAAGTGGTGTGCCCTTGAAATATCTGTAGGTTCTGTTATCCATTGAATAATCTTCAAAGGCTGGTAAATCTTTATCTGAAGCATAGAAAGTAAGTGGTAATTTACCGCTTGGGCTTTCTTCGCCAAATAATACCTGTGCGATAGCCTTTCCGCCTCTGGCTCCTGGATACCAGCAATGCATTATCGCATTTACGTTATCCTGTGCCCAAGACAAATCAAGTGCTGAACCTGCAAGAATTAAAAGTACAACTGGCTTTCCGATTGCTGTAATCTTCTCTAAAAGCTCCTGCTGCAAGCCCGGAAGCTTAAGCCCCTTCTTATCACCACTACCGAATTCGTTTCCGGCATCGCCTTCCTCGCCTTCGATTGTTGCATCAAGACCTAGACACATAACTACTAAATCAGAATGCTCTGCAACTGCCATGGCCTCAGCAAATGTATCTCTTGCCTCTGAAAGTACGTGGGTTCTGTCCTTCCAAAGTGGAGTTCCGTCAGAATGGAAGATTCTAACATCATCCCCAACATATCTTTGAATTCCTTCAAGAACAGTGATGTATTCTGAAGACATTCCCTCGTAATTTCCAACTAATGCTGCGCGTGAGTTAGCGTTTGGTCCGATAACACCAATAGTCTTATGCTCGCCCTTCTTAAGTGGAAGGATTCCATCATTCTTAAGAAGCACAAGGCTCTTTCTTGCTGCTGCAAGTGCTAAATCAACGTGTTCCTTGCACTCTACTACCTCGTATGGGATTTCATCATACTTTGTTGTCTGACCCTCAAGTGTGCCAAGACGAAGTCTGATTTCCATAAGTCTTGCTACTGATTCATCAATAGTTTCTTCTGTAACAAGCCCTGCCTTGTATGCGTAAAGAAGCTTCTCGTATACACATCCGCAGTTCAAATCGCAGCCGTTATTCACAGCAAGTGCTGCAGATTCCACTTCACAGCCTGTTACCTTGTGATTTTCGTGGAAATCTCTGATTGCCCAGCAATCTGAAACTACATGGCCTTCAAAGCCCCAGTCGCCACGTAAAATATCCTTTAATAATCTCTTGCTTCCGCAGGCTGGCTCGCCGTTTACTCTGTTGTAAGCGCCCATGACAGCCTCTACCTTTGCATCCTTTACAAGACGCTTGAAAGCATACAGATATGTGTCATATAAATCCTGGTCAGAAACTCTTGCATCAAAATGATGTCTGTCTGCCTCTGGACCAGAGTGAACTGCAAAATGCTTTGCACAGGCCGCTGCCTTTGGATGGTCTAGATCCTCCCCCTGCAAGCCCTCTACAAAAGCCATACCAAGCTGACCTGTAAGATATGGGTCCTCACCGTATGTCTCATGGCCACGTCCCCATCTAGGATCACGGAAGATATTTACGTTAGGTGCCCAATATGTAAGTCCCTTGTAGATATCTCTGTCACCATGCTTTGTAAATTCATTATATTTTGCACGGCCTTCTGTAGATGTAACATCTGCCGCACGTCTAACTAAATCCTCATCAAATGTAGCACCAAGGCCGATTGCCTGTGGAAACATTGTGGAATCTCCAGCTCTGGCAACGCCGTGAAGAGCCTCGTTCCACCAGCAATATTTTGGAATGCCCAGTCTGTCAATTGCCTCGGCGTGATGTAACATTTGAGAGCATTTTTCCTCAATTGTCATCTTTGAAACAAGCTCTTTAGCTTGCTTTAACGTCTCCTGATTCATTAACTTCTTCTCCTTTTGTAATCATTTCCAGTTGTTTATTAAATTCTTTACTTATGTAGTAAAGTGATACTGTCGTTGCAAGAATCCATATCAAAAGCCCCCACTCAATGTACCAAGCACAAATAATATATGGAAGGAATGTCACTATAAAAATAAGTACCATTCGCGGAAAGTTTAGCATTGCCATTACCATGGATGCCTTTACAAGTTCCTTTGATTCCACTTCATATCGCGCCACGAAAGGGAACATGCAATAAGTTACTGACCATACAAGAAAAGTAAGTACACCTAAGGCCGCCTTCAAAATAAATGGCATTCCTGTAGCCATACCAAACAGCACATTGTACCAATCAAAGGCAAGTATCGCATATACGATAAGAAAGATTAGCCATACTGCTGTAACCTGCTTAAAATTTTCCTTGAAGGATTTAAAATAAGATTTGGTCGCACTTGGCTCCTCACCTCTTACTATTTTCATTGATACATAATATTTAGCTGTAAAAGCTGCACCTATGGTAAAAATTGGAATTGAACATAGAAAGCAAAGTAGATTTATGATTATAAAATCTGCCACCTTGCTAAGAAACTCCATTACTTCACTGTCTGGGTTAAAAATCTGCATAACATTAATACCTCCGGATACTATCTTGGATGATAAAATTGTAAAAAAAAATCCCACTAACATCTACTGACAAATTTTAGATGTTAGTGGGGTAAAATTTTAGTCTACATAATTTTCAATTAAGCTATTCCAAATTCAGTTCTGAAGCTACTTGTTAAATCATCAATCTTTGTTGCTGTCGAATTTACAACCTGGGCATATCTGTCATCTGCCTCATTGGCCTTTTGGAAAAGACTCCTTATGGATGATTCGTACTCATCCTTATCGTTAGCCATAGAATCACTGATTGCTACTGCAGCATCTACATTTCCCCAAATAGTAATCATAAACCACTCTGGATGGTTTATTAATGTCTCGCCTATCTCTTTGAAGGTTTCAACTGCCGCACTGGCTAATTCACAGAAAATCTCTAACATTTTTGAAAGGAATGCCTCTGTAAAGTCCCTGATTTTGCCAGCTGCATACTTTACAAAGGATACAAATTTATTCCAAGCATATTTTATGGCTTCAACAATCTTATGAATTATTGCCTTTACAACTTTAATTAATTCCTTTACAAATGCTACCAATAGCTTCACCAATTCCTTAACTAAAGCAATAACAAATGCGACAAGAAGTATTAATGCCAAAAGTGCAGCAACCCCCTCTAAAATATAGAACAGCACTGGCGCAAAAATATGTAAAACATGTAATAAGGCCACAAAGCCTAAAGCAACTGCTCCAATTAATAAAACTGTTTTTGTTGAGAAATCCGGGATAAACTGAATAATAAACTTGACCATATCAATTGTGGAAATACCGTTTTCTATTCTAAATTCATATAGCTTTACAAGGATTGTCATCCAGCCTATTGGATTGGATGCCATGCTCTTTAAAGCGGCTCCTAAATCCTGGTCGCCCAATAAATATCCTGCAAAAGGTCCCAATGTATCTACAATTGTTTCCAATTCCCAAGGTGTAGAATTATCCATAACGTATTGTGTGAATTTTCTGATTCCACCTATTAATGGATTTTCCTTATTTGTAACATTAAAATATGGCAAGCCATTTTCATCTAATAAGAAGTTACCATTTTCATCTGTAATAAAGAAAGAAACCGGGCTATGATACTCAGCTCCATTTTGCATTCCATATCCTGCACAAATTGGCTGATGACTTCCCGGAATCTGCTTCATCAGCACATGAACGAAATCTCTATCTATTGAATAGTTAGTGATGTTGCCCGCCTTTGCTTCTATCTGTTTAGCATATTTTTCAAGGAATTCATTAGAAAATCCCTGTCCATCAAATGCTACACAGCGATGAATCTTTCCGCTCTCATCTACGATTGTGACATACATGGCTTTATTAGCACCTTTAGAGTGACCTGTAACTGTTACATCTGTGTATTTAGGATTACCTGTAATTTTCTTTGCAAATTCAGCAGCACGTTTCTGCCTTGGTGTATCTGCGGAATTAAATCCTTTTACATTATCATGCCACTCATCATGCCCACTGGTTCCTTTGTAGGAGATTATAGCTTTTCCCGGATGTTTTGGGTCTTCATAGGCTATTGCTAGGTTAGTATGCTTTCCACCTTTACCTTGCGTATCGGTATCAACAACTTTAAGATTCTTTATATTATCATCCTTCTGTATGTTTTCGATGATATTAGCCCATTCTTTACCACTGTTAAGAGAACCTCCAATTGATTTATCACCTTGTGCCCTTAAATTTTTAACGGCATCAGGCCCCAAAATCCTATTCAAAGCATGTCCTAATGTCTCACCTTTTTTTAATTTGAATGGAATCTGTTTTGATGCATTTTCTGGTTTTTCTTTTCCCAAAGCTGCATAAACTACATCCGCATCTATATAAGTAACTTGTTCAACTAATCCTAATTCTGCATCATTCATAACCTACTCCTCCGCATCTGATTTACTTACAAAATCTTCAACAGTATCACCCTCCCCAAAAAACTGTGGATATCCGATTTGATACTCTTCATCAAATTTTTCATCTTTTACTACATACAAAAATACACCCCTCAAATCATCCATTTGAGTTTCATAATAATCCCATAATTTATCGTATGCTTCTTTGGAATCAACATTTTCCATCTGACTTGCTCGAACGTGAATCTCAACATCGCCCCATTCTAATTTGTCACCGCTATCATTTGCTTCAAGAGCATCTATATAAATCATATAATCCGCACCGTTAAAGACTTCTTCCAAAAATGGTTTTGAATCTTCTCTAAGTTTTTTAGTTAACTTAACCATATCATAATCATCATGGAATTTAGTCTTATCTTCCTCATCACGCCATACAGAAACTCCATCATACACAGGATCATCATCGACTGCTACCGCAATCAGGTCTTCATCATCACCAAATGATAATCCATTATCATATCCAAGATACTCAAATTCTTTTCCATACTTTTCCTCAAGGTATTCAAGCATCTCTTCAATTGCTGTGATTGATTCCTTCTGGTCGTATTTTAAATCCTTCCAATCTGCTGAAAGACCATTTTCTACAAGGATTTTTTTCTGTCTCTCGTTTAATTTTTCTTTTCCTATTAAATCCATTCCTGAACATCCTCCAAATTGTATTAGCATTCCTAAAATCAAAACCATAGATACTAATCTTTTTTTCATTATGTTTCTCCCTATTTTCGATATATTCCAGCTAATCTTTCGTCTGTAGACTTAAATCGCTGTTCAGCCATTTCTAAATCAGCAACCAAATCATCTATAGCAGCCTTATATGCCAAACCTGCATTTTTAATGCTTGTAAGTTCCTTATCAAGAGCCTCCTTTGCCGAGCCCTGTGAAGAAGATAAACTGCTATTTATACTACTAATATGGCTAAGGTCTCGTGACACTTTTTTTAATTTATTAATATCACTTTTTAATGAAGTGAGATTTACCATCAATTCATCTAATTCTGCACTCATTTACTTTCCTCCTATAGGACAGATTCATATGACTCTACTTCCTCTATGAATCCTTCCAAATTTTTTTTATCATTTTCAACAGCCTCATGAAGTGCTCCAGAAAAATTCTTTAACATATTTATTTTGTTTGTAATTTCCCTATCTATCAAAATATCGGAAAGACTATTTTCCTTTAGACTATCAGCTATACCAGAAACTGTATCCGACGCCTCAGTGAGTTTAGTTACAATCTCTAATATATTAGTTACCTGATCTGCAAATTCCTCATCACATAGCTTAAGCTTTAGATTGCTCATTTCTTTCTCTTTCCTCCTCTGCTCTAATGGCTTCTATTCTTGCATAGCAGCTTGCAATTTCATCTCGTTTGCACTGTATTTCATAATTTATTGCATTTATCCTATCGTGAGCCTTATTTATAATATCCTGAGCGTTTGAATCCAGTTCACCACCTCGGTTATCATTATATACATCCAATAGACGTGATATTACTGTGTCAGCATAAGGCGCACTGCTGCGCAAGTCATCAATTCTTCTGACGGTGTTTCTCCTTCTTTGCATCTCCTCAAGATTTCGATTTTTCTTGATTGTAACGTCAGTTATTAAGTCTTCACCATTACTTCTTTCTTTTTCCAGCTTTCGAATTTCATCTTCCAGTTGTGAAATTCTATTCTGAAGATACGATATTTCACTCATTCTCTAACCACACTTTCTATTTATTTTTTTATTATATCTCTATCCTGTCTTTCAACTGTTTTTCTTAAAAATAAATTCATAGAAAAATAATTCACATTACTAAACAATTATATAATATTCTTTCAATTTTAGACACATTTTTTTCACATTTAAAACATATTTGTAGCAAAAAAGGACGAGCATTTCTGCCCGCCCTGTAAAAAATCATTTTATTCTACTGATGTAGAAGAACCATACTTAGCTTCAAACTTCTGTGTTCTCTCATCCATGATTGCCTGTCCACCTGCTGAAAGGTAATCTGCAATACCCTGATCCCAAACCTTGTCGAAATCAGCTGGCTTTGCTGCAAGAGCTGTATCAAATACTACATCTCTCTTAGATGAAAGTGCCTCACCCATACCATTTTCTGCAACAACTTCTGGAACCTTTACGTTCTTTGCAATCTTGTTGTTTGTTGCTGCATAATCAAGTGCCTGCTGTACATCAGCTGGGTCACATGATGGGTAGCTGTGTGCCATTGAAAGAAGTGTAAGATCATCATCACCAAGTGAAAGACCGTTACATGTAATTGTGTAATCGATGTTGTTACCTGAGTTCATGATTGGGTCGCCTGTTGCAGCGATGCACTCGATAGCGCCATCGTCAAGTACGTTGTGTGTTACGCCCTCATCACCAATCTGTAAGTACTTGATGTGCTCTGGAGCTGAAATCCAGTCAAGGTAAAGAAGTGATGCAAGTGGCTCATCATTTGTTGTAGGGAAGAAGATTTTTCTATCGCCTGCTGTTGAATCTACATACTTAAGTGTATCACCCTTTGAGTTTTCGAAGCAGTCAACTGCTACATACTTAGCATCATCGCCAACGATTCTCTTAAGGTTAGCCTGGATTGAATCATCTCCACCACGGAAAGGATAATCCCAGTTGTGCTGGAATGCACCAACATAACCAGCCTTCATCATATCATCCTCTGTTGAATCACCAGCTGTGTAAAGTGCGAAATCATTCCAAAGTAGGCCTTCGTTGTACCACTTGTTAAGTGTCTTCATAGCTTCCTTTGTTCCGTTCTGTGTAAGCTTTCTATCATCAAATCCGTTGATGTAGAATTCCTTATCTGTGATAGCTGGATCCATTTCTGACTCAATAAGAAGTGCTGCTCTCCAGCCTACATCAAATGAAACTGAGAATGGAACCATCTTGTCTGCATCCTTGCCAAGGAGCTCCTTAGCGTTGTCACGGAATGCACAGATATCCTCGTAGAACTCTTCCTTTGTCTTTGGCTCTTCAAGACCAAGCTTATCAAGCCAGTCCTTTCTCATGAATGTGTTGATACGTCTGTTGTTAGCACGCTTTCCTTCGATTGCCCAAAGTGTACCCTTCTCATCATCTAAATCCCAGTAGATGTTTGTATCGCCAAGCCAATCATTAAGGTTTGTAAGCTCTGAACCATACTGATCAAGAAGTGGCTTTAAATCTGTAACACCGCCCATGTTAGCGTATGTCTGGATTGTTGGGTATGAATATGTAAGACAGATGTCTGGTGCTCCGCCTGAAGCAAGAAGGTTGTTGATTTCTTCTGTCTCTGTCCAACGTGGAACTGAAACAAACTCAACCTCTACGTTGTGATCCTCAAGCATACCCTTTTTGATGTACTCTGTGTACATGTTGTCTGTAGGATCTGTACCGCCATCATTTCCTCTGTCATAAACCTCAACTGTGATGTGCTTTGTCTCTGCAAACTTTCCATCAACAAGCTCTGAAGCGCCTGCTGATTCACTGCTGTCTGCTGATGTGCTAGCTGACTTTTCGCTAGAGCCACCGCAGCCCACCATTCCTAGTGCCATTGCAGAAGCAAGCACTAATGCTACTAATCTTTTTTTCATTCATATACCTCCCAAGTATTATGTTAAATTTATAGGCCCCTTTAATTAGGGTTTAAAATAAGTTTTTTTGATAAAAACTCATTTCTACTCCTTAACCGCTCCTAAAGTAACTCCATGGATGAAGTACTTCTGTAAGAATGGATAGATGCAGAGGATTGGAATCGTAGAGAACATTACGATTGCAGCCTTTAAGGACTCTGATAAACCAGGTGTTGAGAATCCTTCCTGTGTGGCAACCTCTACTGAATTCATATTGTTCAATATGTTATAAAGTAAAAGCTGAAGAGGATAGAAATCCTTGTTCTTCATATACATCAACGCATCTGAGTATCCGTTCCATCTACCTACCGCATAAAAGAGGGCAAGTGTTGCTATTACTGGCTTAGACAGTGGTAAGTAGATAGACCAAAGGATACGGAAGAATGATGCACCATCAATCTCTGCTGATTCTCTAAGAGAATCTGGTATTCCGTAGAAGAAGCTTCTCATGATAATCATGTTGTAAACACTCATACATCCTGGGATGATAAGTACTAACGGATTATCAAGAAGGTTTAACTCCTTCATCAATAAGTAGTTAGGAATTGTTCCTGCGTTAAAGAACATTGTTATCGTAATTACGATATTGAAGAATGAACGTCCCTTAAGCTTATTAAATATAAGTGGGTATGCACAAAGTACTGTCATTGTTAATGAAATGAATGTACAAACCACTGTTAAAAATACTGTCCAGAAGAATGACTTAATATATTTTGGATCTCCTAAAACTGTTGAATAAGCGTCAATGTTAAGTCCCTTGGGAAGTAAGTAAACCTCTCTTCTTACCAAGAAATCTGTTCCTGATAATGAACGTGCTAAAAGGTTAATCATTGGAACCAAGCAAACCAAACTGATTATCACACAGATTGCTACGAATACTATATCGCCCACCTTTGTTCCATCAGATCTAACCATTCGGCTTGATTCCATCTCATCGTCTTTTTCTTTTTTTCTAGAAAGTGCAAAACTTTTCAAACCAATTTTTCCTCTCTTTAAAGCCATATCGTTTGCCATGTCGCACCTCCTTACCAAATTCCTCTTTCGCCAAGCTTTCTAGAAAGCCAGTTTGCGAAGAGTAAGAAGAATACACCTACCACTGATTGGAACAAACCAACTGCTGTTGTCAGTGAGAACTGCAATCCCTTAATACCATTTTTGTAAACGAATGTTGAAATAACTTCTGCATTCTGCATTACTAAGTTGTTCTGTAAAGCGAATGGTCTATCAAATGCTGAACCTAAGATATTACCAAGTGCCATGATAAGAAGTACTACGATTGTGCTCTTAATTCCTGGCAATGTGATGTGCCACATCTTTCTGAATCGTCCAGCTCCATCAACCGATGCTGCCTCGTATAATTCAGGTGAAATACCTGCGATTGCAGCTAAGTAGATGATTGAGTTCCAACCGAAGCTCTGCCATATTCCAAGGAATATATATGTTCCTACCCATTTATGTGGGTCGTTCAAAAATGGAACTGCATCTCCACCAAGGTTTGTAATTACCATGTTTACAAGACCGTTACCTGGTGCAAAAAGCTGAATTGCCAAACCATAAATGATAACCCATGAAAGGAAGTGTGGCATGTAAGCAATTGTCTGAACTGTCTTCTTAAACCACTTGATGTTCAGCTCGTTCAGAATCAATGCAAATATGATTGGTATCGGAAATCCGATACATAAATCCAACAGATTCAAACATACAGTGTTGCGTAATGCATTCAAGAAATCCTTATTGTGGAATGCCTGAATGAAATACTGGAAGCCATGATTATCAGCCCATGGCATCTCACCAACCTTTTGCACAATACTGTATTTCTTAAATGCAATCAGTACATACTTCATTGGAATGTACTTGAAAATAAGTAAATACAGCATTGGTAAAAGAAGTAGCGCGTACAGCTGCCAATATCTCTTTATGTAAGCTTTCCAGTTAAAACTGGCTGTTGATACTGCAGCATTTTTTGTTGCTAATACTTTCATAAATTTCCTCTCCTTCGAACTAGTATACAAGTATATTAGTTTTTCGTAAGAGTTTTGTCTATTCTAAAAAAACAACCAAAATGCCAAAAGCATTTTGGTTGTTTTACACATAATAGCTATATTGCCTATTAATTATTGCTATTCTTTTGCAAAAAATTGCGGATATGTTCTTAAAAGCTCTTCCTGGTCCACTCTATAGCGGTCTAAGTGCTTCTCAACTATCTCCTTAGCCTTATTTTTGTCCTTGTTTTTTATTGCACTAAGCATGATTCCATGGTCAGCTACAATCTTTGTATCTTTTACCGCAAGCATTGATAGGGTTCGCACTCTATCAAAATGAATCATTACATTTTTTCGCATGTTATGGATCATTTCTTTTTTAGCTGCCACATAAATCATTCTGTGAAACTCATTATCAAGCTCGAAAATCTTTTTAGTATTATTGCTCTTTAAATAAAATTCCTGCAACGCCACATTCTCTTCTAGTAATGCAATGTCATCTTCTGTAGCAAGATTACAGGCTTCCTCTATAACAGCAATATCTAAAACCTTACGAAGGAATACTGCCTCTTCCACGTATTTTGAATCAATCAATGACACGTAGCTTCCCCTCTGAGGGTATATCTCTATCAATGCGGCCTTATTCAATTCCTGAATAGACTCTCTAACTGGAGTACGGCTAACCCCAAGGAAGCTGGCTATCTCATTTTCGCTAATCAACTGCCCCGGCTCCAGGTCTATGGATATAATATTCTCCGTGATTGCACGCATTGCATATTCTCTTGCTGTTTCAGAATTATATCTTTCTACCGCTTTCATGTATCATCTCCCGACTTATATTTAGCATATTGCCTATCTAATACATTTAATACAATCTTGTATACAAGTCAAGGGATTTAATTTTCTTCATGAAAAAATCAGGCCACCCCTGACCTGATTTTATCTGCTGATTTTTAATCTAATTATTAATTATTGCCCTTAAGAAGTGGTCTAAGTGGTTGGTAAATAAGGATTGTAATAATTGCTGATAGAAGTCCTTTTACGATGGTAAATGGCACATTAAAAAACAATAAGCATTTTGCAATTGAATCAATATTTGCAAATGGTACAAGTGCTTGGTATGCAGCAACAATTACTTCCTTTGGCATAAAATTATAATATACCGGATATACGATAAAATAGTTTGATGGGAAGCTTATAGTGCCCATAATAACAGCGCCTACTAATGCGCCAATAATAGCATTTTTCTTTGTTTTCTTATGATGATAAATAAGGCCTGCTGGAAGCACGAAGGCTGCGCCTAAAATAAAGTTTGAAAGCTCACCTACACCGCCTGTTTGTGTCATCAAAAGATGCAACAGATTCTTAATCAGGCAAACAATTACGCCCCATACTGGTCCAAGTGCAAAAGCTGCCATAAGTGCTGGAAGCTCTGATAAATCAAGCTTGATAAATGATGGCATGATTGGAACTGCTGTGTCTAAAAACATAAGCACAAAAGCGATGGCTGATAGCATTGCTGTCACTGTCATCTTTCTTACATTTACCCTTGATTTCATTACTGCTCTCCCGTTTGTCATTTGTGTTGAATCCATTAATTCATCCTCCTAAAAATAAAATTATTATTTGTTAGGAATCTTCATTTGATTGTACGCAATTAAAAAGCCCTGAGATAAACTCAGGGCTGTAAATTCAATAAACATATTGCGCTTATCTTCTTCCATCCAGACTATACTGTCGGTACCAGAATCTCACTGGTTCGGCCCGAAGGCTCGCGGACTATACCGCCGGTCAGGAATTGAAAGCCTACGCTTTCGCACCTTGCCCTGAAGATTTCCTATTTAATTGAGTACAATATACTACACTTACATTTTTTATGCAACCCCTTTGATGAAATATTCTGCCCTAGGGCGACTTGGTATATATAGTGTGAAGTTTTAAGAATCTATACCTGATTAGCTACATTTAAACTGTTCCAACGGTGTTATTGGTATATGGTAGGTGAATATTGCTGTTTATATACTAAAATCAGCGGAAATATTATATATTCCTTCCTGATTTAGTATATATTTACAGATGTTCACACTGCTTATACTAATTTTGTGGAAATCCCCATATTTTATCTTATTTTTGGTATATAATCATTATTTTTCACATTACTTATACTCATTCTAAAAACACGCAAAAAAAAGCCACATTCAAGCTCTGCTTCATAGAGAATACAGAGTGAATTGTGGCTCTTTTAAATACCTAATTATTTATGGATGCTCTTTTAATGCATACGCGATGTTAATTGCGTGGTCGGCGCATCGTTCTAAGTCTGTTACCATGTCAGAGAAGATAACACCTGCGATTGGCTCGCATTTATTTTCCATAAGACGCTCAACATGATGATTGATGAGTTGCTTTTCCTGCTTATCAACCTTCTTTTCAAGCTTTTCAATAGCATCTAAGTTTTCGTAATTTTCAGAGGTGAATATGTCGATAGCAAGCTCTACCTCTTCCATGGAATTATCAGCCATTTCCTTAAGTTCCTTGGCTGCCTTCTTAGAAAGCTTTGTCTTTTTGTTCTTCATGCGGGTAGCGTATTCGATGATGTTTTCTGCGTGATCAGAAATACGCTCCATATCAGTAACTGCAATAGTGATTGCAGATATTCGTCTAAGCATTGCAGGTGTAAGGTTAAGAGTCTGAAGCTTAACCATAGCATCCTGAATAGAATGGTTGAGGATGTTGACTGTTTCCTCACGTTGCTCAACGTCCTCCACCTTTTCTGGTGAATAGTCGAAGAAGCAATCAATGGCCTTTTCGAAGTTTTCAGCTGCGATAGCACCCATTCTGGCTGCCTCAAGCTGTGCCTGGTGAATAGCCATGTTAGGTGGCACATTGTTAACCTGTGTCATAAATACAAGCTGTCTGTCCTCAGCAGCACGTGTTTCTTCTGGAAGCTCTGGAATAAACATGTATGTAAGCTTAATGATGTAATCTGTAAATGGGAAGATAATAAGCACTGCAATAAAAGCAAATATTGTATGTGTGTTAGCTATCTGTCTGGCTGGATCAGATGATGTAGACTGAATCCATGTCAGAAGTGGTGTCACATTGATAATGACTATAATAACCATTGCTCTGATAACATTGAACAATAGGTTAAGAATAGCTGAACGCTTACCATTTCTGTTGGCTGTAAGTGATGCTAAAAGGTTAGGTGCAACAGAACCGATAGCAGCACCAATTACCAAATAAACTGCAACATTGTAATCCAAGATTCCCTGAGCTACGAATGTCTGGAAGATAACTGTAGATGATGATGAACTCTGTAGTAATGCTGTAAAAGCGATACCGAATACAAGAGCTACAAATGGATTTGTAAGTCCTGCAAGGAAGTTCTTAAACATTACTGACTGTGCAAGTGGTGCAATGGCTGCCTTCATGATGGTGATACCCTGGAAGAGCATACCAAATCCCATAAAGAATGAGCCTAAATGCTTCACTAAATCCTTTTTCATGAAAAGATACATAACCGCACCAGTAAACAAAATAGCTGGTGTGAATGTAGCAATATTAAAAGCTGTAATCTGAGCTGTGATAGTAGTACCGATATTGGCACCTAAGATAACTCCTATGGCCTGCGCCAAAGTCATCATACCTGAGTTAACAAAACCGATAACCATAACATCTGTAGCTGATGAGCTCTGCACAAGGACTGTCATAAGAAGTCCAACAAAGACTGCCACTGCTTTATTAGTAGTAGCTTTCTCTAAGATAACCTGTAGATTGTCACCGCAACTATTTTTAAGTCCTGTGGACATAATAGACATTCCAAATAAAAATAAGCCTACTCCACCTAGTAGCGATAATACTTCTGCAATTGTCATTATTTTCTCCTTTAAATACCGTACTTTTCCTTCACGAAAAGCAAATTCTTAAACCTTCTCTTTTTGTCCTTCAATATCATAACACGTCAGACGGTCATTGTCTAAGTATTTTATATAATAATGGTAAAGATTTTGTAAAATTAAATATATGCCTTAATAAAGATGCCATCCTCACGGTATTCTTCTGAAATAAGCTCACCATTTTCGCGAATCTTCGCAATACTTCCAGCTTCCGTATATGGAATTAATTTTTCGATATATTCCTTGTCACCACGCATCATTGTAGCAAGTATCTCCCTAACCTTATCCAAGCCCTTGCCTGTCTTTATAGATGTATGGACGGTGTAATCAGCACGTAAATCGTGGTAATCAAGCTCATCTTCCACTTTATCCACCTTGTTAAAGATAGTAAGGATAGGTTTTCCACTAACTCCAAGCTTATCCAAGGTTTCATACACAATTTCCATTTGTCTATCCATCTGAGGATTGCTCACATCCACAACATGGATGATAAAATCAGCGTACTTCGCCTCTTCAAGGGTACTTTTAAATGCATCCACAAGGTGATGTGGAAGCTTTCTAATAAAGCCTACTGTGTCTGTAAGAAGAATCTTTTGGTCGTTATCTAGTAATAATTCTCTAGTGGTAGGATCAAGTGTTGCAAACAATGCATCCCACTCTAATATATCCGCATCTGTAAGCTTATTAAGAAGTGATGATTTGCCTGCGTTTGTGTAGCCTACTATGGCTGCAACTGGCACTCCATTCTTCTGTCTTCTGGAACGTGTAAGCTCACGATGATTTACTACATCATTTAATTCCTTTTTAAGCTGGGAAATACGGCCAGCGATAAGACGCTTGTCCATCTCCAGCTTCTTCTCACCAGGGCCACGTGTTCCGATGGCTCCGCCGCCCCCTGCTGCAGTACCACCTACACGGGACATGTTCTTTCCGAAGCCAGTAAGGCGGGTCATTTCGTATCTAAGCTGTGCAAGCTCTACCTGAATCTTACCTTCTGCTGTACCTGCTCTTGCAGCAAAGATATCAAGGATGATAAGCGTTCTATCCATGACCTTTGTATCAAGGGCATCGGCAAGATTACGCATCTGTGCTGGTGTAAGCTCGTCGTCACATACTATGCCTGTGGCTTCCTTTTCCCATATTAAATCTGCAATTTCTTCTACCTTACCAGTGCCTACATAGGTGCCTGGGTTGCGGCGCTCAAGATTCTGCATAACCTCGCCTACAACCTCTGCCCCGGCAGTCTTGCATAATTCCGCAAGCTCCTTAAGGGAATCCTTGGCTTCTGCCTCGTCTCCTTCGTTCACTGATACAAGTATTACTTTTTCTATTATTTTATCTGTGTTTATCATACTTGTAGTGTACCAAATTATTGGCCTTCTTGCTATGGATAACCCAACTTTTTGATTAAACATTGACGGAATGGTACGAACGTGGTATTTTTAACTAGAAATAAATAACGATGCTAGGGGCGCGTATGCTGAGAGGTGATTTCACCGACCCTTATTACTTGAACTGGATAATACCAGCGTAAGGAAGCTTTTACAATCTCCTAGCTTTTTATGTATGAAGGGAGATTTTTTATTATGATTAATCACATTTCAAACTCTAACGCAAAGGTAAACTTTAACGCTAAGAAGCTGGCCTTTTGCGCTATGTCTATTGCACTTGCTTTTGTTCTTTCAAACATCAAGGTGTTCAAATTCCCAACAGGTGGTTCAATTACCTTGCTTTCAATGCTAGTTGCTTGCCTCCCAGGATTTTGGTTTGGCCCAGTTATAGGAATCATCACAGGTGTTGCTTATGGATTGTTAAACCTTATCGTTGATCCATATATTCTTTTCCCAGCACAGGTTATTGTTGATTACATCCTCGCTTTTGGTGCTCTTGGTTTATCTGGATTTTTCAAGAATGCAAAGCACGGTCTAATCAAAGGATATATTGCAGCTGTTTTAGGCCGCTACGTATTTGCGGTAATTTCTGGTTGGATTTTCTTTGGCGAATGGGCTTGGGAAGGTTGGAATCCTTTCGCATACTCACTTGCTTACAATGCAATCTACATCTTTGCAGAAGCTGCAGTGACTATCGTGATATTGTTTCTTCCACCTGTGAAACAGGTTATGAATAAGCTTAAAGATATGGCTAATGAATAAATAATATTGGGGCTACCCTCATCCGTCACCTACGGTGACACCTTCTCCCTATCAAGGGAGAAGGCTTTTTTAGATTGTTACAGTGATTTCCATTAATGTCTGAATGGCATCACCTGTGGCAATATCGTAATCAAGCATGATTTCGATGGTATCCTTTTTATCGTGGACGGAAAGACCTCTGGTGAAAACTGGCACCATCATATTTCCTATAGGTGTCTGGTACATGTTTTCTGTTTTTTTGCCAGGGACGAATTCAAGCTTTGACTTCATGGCTCCCTGCTGACTGAGGGTCATTTTGCCAGCGCCATAGCTGAGTAGGCAATCTATATCTCCATCCTCTGTGTGACGCTTGTAGGATAAATATTTCTTATCCCCTCTATCAAGATAGGTTCCCTGGTATACCTCTTCGGTAACTTCCCTTTCGTTTCCCATCTTCTGTCTGCTGACAACTTTTACTTCACATTTAATTCCTGTCATTATATTACTTCTGCTCTCTAATAACCTCTCGCACTGCATTTATCTGGTTGGTTAAATGTATGTGCATAATATCCTTAAGAAACTCTACATCTCTTCTATCAAAGCCCTCGATTATCTGCTTGTGCTCTGATATAAGCTGCGCATAAACTGTTGGATTTTTAACATATTCGTAACGGTAGCGATACATCTGCTCTCTTGCTGAATTAATGATGTTTTCAAGCTTTGGGTTGGCTGCTGCTGCATAAATCACATCATGGAAGGCCTCATCAGTCTCCACTATCTTTCTCACATCTTCTGTTCTTGTGGCATCTTCAAAAGCTTTCATCGCTTCCTTCAGCTCCACAAACTGAGCATCTGTCATGCGGTTGCAAGCGCAAACCACAGCAAGGGCATCTAAGGCATCTCTTACCTCTAATACGTCCTGCAAATCCTTTTCTGTCATTTTGGCCACCTGTGCGCCCTTACGAGGAATAGTAACTGCCAATCCCTCATGCTCAAGCATTCTGATAGCCTCTCTGATAGGTGTGCGACTAACCCCCAATTTAGTAGCAAGATGCATTTCCATTAGTCTTTCACCTGGCTTCAATTCCCCCTTTAAGATAGCCTCACGAAGGGTGTTAAACACCACGTCGCGAAGTGGTAGATAATCATCCATTTGTAGTGTAAGGTTTTCAGTCATTGATTATATGTCTCCTTCTCGTAGTTAATTCTTATTATTAAAAATAGTAGTAAGATATAGCTGCTTAACCATCCCCGTCTTAGTTAAAGCCTCCTTTGCAGATTTAGCTTTCTTATTATCATCAAAAAAGCCAAATACTGTAGGACCGCTACCACTCATCATGGCTCCTACTGCTCCATTTTCCATCATATTAGCTTTTATATCAGCTATGATTGGATGTAACGGAATTGTAACCTCCTCCAAAACATTTCCCATGTTGTTGCAAAGTGATTTAAGATCACCTGCTTTTATATCTGAAATCAATCCATCTATGTCAGGATGTTTTACTGTGTCAAAGCAAGCATCAAGTGACTGGTAAACCTGCTTTGTAGAAACTGAAATACCCGGCTTGGCAATTAGCACTGGGCATTTAATCATAGGTGGTAGTGGTGATAAAATTTCTCCAATACCTTCTGCAAGGGCTGTGCCTCGCATAATGCAATAAGGAACATCAGCGCCGATTTTAACGCCTCGCTCCATCATATCCTTTTTGCTAAGCTTAAGATTAAAAAGCTTATTAACTCCAAATAAAACTGCTGCTGCATCTGTAGAACCACCAGCCATGCCGGCTGCTACTGGGATATGCTTTTCCAAATCGATATGCACACCCTCTTTAATTCCAAATTCCTTTATCAACAGCTCTGCCGCCTTAATACAAAGATTATCACTATCGACCGGCAAAAACTTAAGGTTAGTAGACATTGTGATACTGCCATCAGCGGTCTTTTTGATGGTAAGCTTATCAAACAGATTAACTGTCTGCATAATCATTCTGACCTCATGGTAGCCATCGTCCCTAATACCTGTAACATCAAGCCCTATATTAATCTTGGCAAGGGCTTTAAGTGAAATACTATCCATATCTAACTCCAATGCATTGTACATGTTTGTACTTTGTATTCAATCTTTATAAATTTTAACAAAGAACACACACATTGGCAAGGATTATGTATTAAAATAAATACAATCTAACAGTTATTTTTTATCAATAAGATTCCGATAAAAAGAATAGGAAAAGGATTTCCGTCTGGTTTTGTTGTATTAAGCCGATGTAACAAGGAGGTTAGTCTATGGAATTAAGCACACTCTCTAGCGTTTCTTCTAATATAGCTGGAACCTATACGAAGACTACTAATGCCGATGGTTCGGTTACAGAGTCATTAGAATTTAACGCTTCTAAAGAAGAAATCAAGGCTTCGAAGTTTTCTGATGAGGCTGCTGTTTACGAAAAATCATCAGATGGCAAAGCTCTCACTACAGATAATTACAAAAAGGGCGACCGCACTGCTTTAATCCAGCAGTTGAAGGCTGATCAGGAGAAGATGATTAATAATCTTCTTGATATTGTTATGAAAACAATTAATGGTCAGGGCAGCGCTTTCGCTATTGCAACTCAGGATGATATGTGGAAATTCTTGGCAGAAGGCAAGTTTAATGCTGATCCTGAAACTATTGCAAAGGCACAGGAAGACATTTCTGAGGATGGTTATTGGGGCGTAAACAAGACCTCTGATAGAATTGTTGATTTTGCTATAGCTCTTTCTGGGGGCGATACATCAAAAGCTGATATGCTTCTTGATGCATTCAAAAAGGGCTATGAAAAGGCTACAGGAACCTGGGGCAAGGAATTACCTGATATTTCGAAAAAGACTTATGACGCAGTAGAAGATAAATTTGAGCAGTGGAAAAATGGAACCTACAAGCCAGAGAACAACAACAGCTCTGTAGGCAGTGGCTTCAGCATTCCTGCCGGCACAAATCTAACCTATATGGAAAACATTTCCACTGTAAGCTCATCAACAAGAATTGAGACCTAAATATCCTGATAATCAATTAGCGGCTAGCCAGAATTTCCTGGCTAGCCGCTTTGTTACTATCTAGTGCATTTTATGTAGTCTGCCTTGTATAGGCATCAATAGTAAGGCTAAAAGCACTCCGTAGAGAAGTGATAGCACTGCTACTGCAAGATTAGGGCCAAGGACTTCATAATCCTCGCGAAATACTATGGCAAATACAGTGACAAAGCCTATTATGCTAGAAATGACTCCACCAAGGATTGCTGCCTTCTCGGCAAATTTAATATTTCTATTTTCCTATCCTTTTTGTTGTTCTGAATATCCTGTACTAAATCAACCATAAGCTTCTCCGCCTTTCCACTATAGGTATCTGCGTTCAGGCGCTCACCAGATAACAGTTCATTTATATTAATATCAAGGGCCTTGCATAGTTCTGGCATGATGCTAGTGTCCGGCAAGCCTTTTCCTGTCTCCCATCTGGATACAGCTTTGTCGCTCACTCCCACAAGCTCTGCCAGCTGTTTTTGTGTAAGACCTTTTTCTTTGCGCATATCTGATATGAATGAACCGATTTTGATTAAGTCTAACATGGTGACCTCCTGTCGCTACAATTGTTACACCTTTAGGGTACAAGATGCAGGATGATTTAGAAACCTATGAATAGTAGAGTTGTTGGTAATTTAGGCTAGAATTTAGTTCTAGGATGAATAGAATTGGAGGAAACCCTCATCCGTCACCTACGGTGACACCTTCTCCCAGAGGGAGAAGGCTTTTGTTTCTTCCAGGACTCTGTGACTCCACTGGAGCCTAGCACCCCAGAGGGGGAAGGCTTTAGTTTTCTTCCCAGAATTCTACGGCGCGGCCTAGCCAGCCTTCGGCTTTGGTGTGGAGGCCGAGGCCGATGCCGTGTGGGACGCCGAAATATTTTTCATAAACGTGCTTTACGCCGTGCTCAGTAAGGGCTGCGTCAAAAACATCTGCGTGGCGGCTGGCTGGGACTAATACATCCCAAGAGCCTGAATACATAAATGTAGGTGGATAATCATCACCGATGTATTTTTGAACATCTAACATCTGACGGCCTTTTCTAATGTGACGTAAGCCGAACATATAAAAGCTTCCTCTGTTGCTAAGCCATATTCCAAGTAAACCAATCCAAATATTCCAATATGGATGATGTAGCCAGTCGTTAACACATGTCCAAGGATAGCCTAGGATGATAGCTGCTGGCTTTGGAAGCTGGTAATCTAAATAGCCGTATTTATGGCTGGCAAAAACGCCTGCAAGATTGCCACCTGCTGAAAATCCCATAAGGGCATAGCCATCCATCTCCACATTGAATTTATCAAGATTATCATTTATTAATCTAAGAGCTGTACCTAAATCCTCCATTGGTGAGAATGGCTCACAGTCTCTTCCTGCACTGTACTCTAATACAAATGCATTGATTCCCATTTTGTTAAGAGCTGCTGCAACAGGGTAGCCCTCCTGCTTGGTGCAAAGATGTGCGTAGCCACCGCCTGGCAGAATCATAACGAATCGCTTGCGCTTTGGATTATCTGCTGGAAAATACATAAGCTTAACATCGCGCTTATGCTTATCCTCTGCCATTTCTCCCATGGAATAGACAGGCATTTGCAAAAATCGTCCTTTATATTGAAGATACTTTACTCTAGCTCTTCCTGTCTTTACATCATTAGATTTATGCTCTATATAGTACATTCTGGCTATTGAATATATTGTAAATACAAAAGTGAGAATAAGATATGCGATTAGTAGCGTCCTTACTGTTTCGCCAAAGCCGTTTGCAAATAAGTATATATTTTTCATGGTATTCTCCTAAGTAAAGCCTGATATATTTAAATATGTTAGTATAACCCTCATCAGTCACCTGCGGTGACAGCTTCCCCCTAAAAAAGGGGGAAGCCTAAAAAAGGTGCTACCGAAGTAGCACCTTTATTATAACATTTTTATCTATGCTTGAAAGCAACTTTGATGCGCTGCTTTAATCCGTTTGGAAGTACGTACTTAAGCTTGTCCTCAGATGGAGTCATCTTAGAGCACTCTGGATGCTCGCGGTAAAGCTTGATTGCGTCGAATTCGCACTTGGTTGTACATACACCACAACCGATACACTTATTCTCATCAACAACTGAAGCACCACACTTAAGACATCTAGCTGTCTCAACCTTAATCTGCTCCTCTGTAAGCTCTACTGTCTTGTCGCGGAATGTAAGCTCTCCGTCAACTGTTGTCTTAGAAACACCAGGAATCTGACGTGGGCTGTGATCGTAATCACCAATCTTAAGGTTTTCCTTATCAAGCTCGATGAAGTCACGGCGGTTACGTCCGATTGTAAGTGAGCTGTGGGGCTGTACGAAACGGTGGATAGAGATAGCGCCCTCACGACCTGCTGCGATAGCATCGATAGCAAAACGTGGACCTGTGTACATATCACCACCAACGAAGATGTCTGGCTCGTCTGTCTGGTATGTAAGAGCATCAGCCTTAGGGCCTCTGTCGATAACAACCTTAGAACCCTTGAAGAGGTCTCCGTATACGCTACGCTGTCCTACTGAGAAGATAACGTGCTTACACTCTACAGTGATTGTGTCGTTCTCATCATACTGTGGGTTGAATCTGCCTGTTTCGTCCTTAACACGTGTACACTTCTTAAGAACGATACCCTTTACAGCACCTGCCTCATCAACAAGAACTTCCTTAGGACCCCAACCGCAGTTAAGCTCAACGCCTTCAGCCTCTACGATTTCGATTTCCTCTGGAGAAGCTGGCATGATGTCTCTAGATTCAAGACAGAACATAGAAACCTTTTCATTACCAACACGTCTTGCAGAACGAGCAACGTCGATAGCAACGTTACCACCACCGATAACAACAAGGTCACCCTTGATATCGTAAGCTTCGTTCTCTGAGCACTGGTGAAGGAAATCAACAGCTGTTGCTGTACCGATAGCCTTGTCACCTGGTACGTTTGGAAGGTTACCACCCTGACAACCAATAGCTACGTAGAATGCCTTGTAGCCCTGGCTACGTAATTCATCAAGAGTGATGTCCTTACCAACCTCAACGCCACACTTAATCTCAACACCAAGCTCCTTGATAATTTCGATTTCAGCGTCGATAACGTTGTTCTCAAGTACGAATGAAGGAATACCATAACGAAGCATTCCACCTGGATGATTGCTCTTTTCGAAGATAGTAGGCTTGTAACCCTTAAGTGCTAAGTAGTAAGCACATGAAAGACCTGCAGGACCTGCACCAACGATAGCAACCTTTTCTGTAAATTCACCCTTCTGTGAAGGAACAATCTTCTTAGGGATGTAACGTGTCTCAGCCTTGAGATCCATCTCTGCTAAGAAACGCTTAACTTCATCAATTGCGATAGCCTCATCAACTGTACCTCTTGTACAAGCAGCCTCACAACGTCTGTTACATACACGACCGCAGATAGCTGGAAGTGGATTGTCCTGCTTGATAAGAGCAAGAGCTTCCTTGTAACGGCCCTGAGCTGCCATACGAAGGTAACCCTGGATAGCGATGTGTGCAGGACAAGCTGTCTTACATGGAGCTGTACCTGTGTCGTAGCAGTTGATTCTGTTTGTGTCACGATAGTTATCGTTCCACTCGTCTGTAGACCACTTACGCTCTGTAGGAAGTACCTGCTTTGGATACTCAACCTGCTTACCATCAGCTGTGCAAAGCTTCTGACCAAGCTTAACAGCACCTGCTGGACAGTTCTCAACACACTTACCACAAGCAACACAGTCCTCAGCTGTAACATGTGCTACATAAGCTGAACGTGACATGTTAGGAGTGTTGAAAAGCTGTGATGTTCTGAGCGCATAACATACATTTACATTACAGTTACAGATAGCGAAGATTTTGTTCTCGCCATCGATATTTGTGATCTGGTGAACAAAGCCGTTGTCCTCAGCCTGCTTGAAAATCTCAAGAGCCTCTTCGCGAGTGATGTAAACACCACCCTTGTTTGTTTCAACAACGTAGTCTGCCATATCACCAACTGCGATACACCATCCTTCTGGGTCATCAGCGCAGCCTTCGTCATATGTCTTTCTAGAAAGACGGCATGAACAAGGTGACTTAGCATACTTTCCTTCGTATTTATCGAGCCAGTAAGAAATCTTCTCAAGTCCGATTGCTTCCTGCTCCATTGAAATAGCATCCTCTACAGGAATAACGTGCATACCGATACCAGCGCCTCCTGGTGGTACCATGTGTGTAAGTCCCTCAAGTGGAAGACGGCTCATACGCTCAAAGAAACGTCCCATTTCAGGATGCTCGTTAAGAAAATCCTGATTCATGTTAGAGAACTCTGCAGAACCTGGTACGAACATAGGAAGTACCCACTGCTTCTCGTGAGCTTCGTTTTCGTAGTTCCACTCTAAAAGACCTGTCCAGCTAGCCTTCTCAAGACGCTCTGTTAATGTCTTCTCATCAAGACCTGTGATGTCAAGAAGCTGCTTGAAAGTCTTTGGCTTTCTGATGCCACCCATAGAAAGTGCAAGCTCTGCAATTTCCTTTGTAGGTGCAAGATTAGCAACTGCCCAATATTCTGGATCATACTTTGTAATCTTCTGAAGGCCAAGCTTAATCTTAGCTCTATCAGTAATAACCTTACCAAGCTGAAGGATTTCTGGACGTAAGTCCTCATCCTTTAAATCGTTTACCCAATCAGGGTAGAAATCGCCCAAATTATCTGGTCCAATTCCCATTGTGTTTCCTCCTTTTACAACCCTTAAAAATCTAATATACTGCCTCAAAAAAGACTAATTATTCCATGCTGCAACCTGGTCCCTCAACCAGTTAATCCATTCGTCAAAGCCTTCACCAGTTTTTGCAGAAACAAAAATAACCTTTGCGTTTGGATTAAGGCCATGAATACGTTCTTCTACTGCCTCTTTTGAAAATTCGCTAAACACTGGAAGTGTATCGCATTTGTTGATAAGAACCACATCACACACTGAAAACATCAGTGGGTATTTAAGTGGCTTGTCGTCTCCCTCAGGAACTGAGAGAATCATAGCGTTCTTTGATGAACCGGTATCAAATTCCGCTGGACAAACTAAATTACCAACATTTTCCAGGAAAACAAGATCTAACTCTTCAGTGCCAAATTCGTGTAAGCCTTGACGAGTCATATCTGCATCAAGATGGCACATGCCTCCTGTATGTATCTGAATTGCACGAGCGCCTGCCTCTGTGATAGTGGCAGCGTCCACATCAGAATCAATATCAGCCTCCATTACACCGATTTTCATTTCTTCCTTTAAACGAGAAATGGTCTGGCATAATGTGGTGGTCTTGCCTGAGCCTGGAGCCGACATAAGATTAACTAGAAATGTCTTCTGAGCCTTTATCTCTGCCCTAAGCTTTTCAGCGTCAGCATCATTGTCTTCAAAGATGCTTTGCTTAACTTCAATAACTTTGTAATCTAGCATATTTGCTCCCTAATATAAAATTATTTGAATAACTTGTTAGTAAACTCTAACTCAGAAAAAGAGTTTCCTGTAGATATAATATACTCTATATGATAAATTTTTGTCAATGCCCAAAGACGTCTCAAAGCGGCATAAAATCTACCTTCCCCCAACTTTAATACACACGTGTCTATAAACACTGTGAATTCTTTGTGAAACCACTAATTGGTCACACTTTTATCAATATTCATTTCTTATAATAGATAATAACTCTTTTTGTTAGTTAATTTACGGGGATTGTTTTATGAGTGCTAAGAAATATAAACGGATAAAATTACATATATTATTATATACCCTTTTAGTTGCATTTGCACTATGCTTTACGGAAACTGCTAACGCTTCAGAGGCCACCTCCTCTTATACTTATTATCAGAATTTGCTAAATGAAAATGAGCTAAAGGTATACAATCAGATTTACGATATGGCTATGTCATTTAATGATAGTATGTTTCCTCTTTGCATACCTTTATCGGAGCCTGAAATGGAAAGAACTATCAATTCATTTTACTTTGACCATCCAGAGCTTTATTGGGTCAACACCACCTATAAGTACGCCCTAAACAAGTCTGAACAGGTTATTAAGTTTCAGTTACAATTTGGGATATCTTCTGAAGAATTAGTTACGGCAAATACCATTATTGAAAATGAGTTGAACACTATAGTTGCTGCTGCAATGGCAGAAGCTTCGGATATAGAAAAAGAGCGATGCATTCATGATTACATCTGCTCTAATACTTCTTATAGTGTTGATGCCAAATTAAATCAAAGCGCCTATTCTGCGCTTACCTCACCATACTCTGTCTGTGCAGGCTACGCCAGAGCCTTTCAGATTGCCTGCGAGCGTGTGGGCATTCCTTGCTATTACGTTACAGGCACCTCAAAGGGGGTTAACCATGCATGGAATATCGTATACATAGATGGAAAATACTACAACGTAGATTTGACCTGGGATGATGTGATTGCAGAAAATTATTCAAAGCCATCCTATGTTTATTTTAACAAAACTGATGCTACATTTGCAGCCGACCATACACGCTCTGATTACGCGGTACTATTGCCAGTCTGCAACTAGCATCATATATAAAAGCTTATAAACGCTTTGCAATTATTACCAGACGATGGGTTGCAATATAAAGAGGTGTGCAGGTATAAAGTGTAAGAACCTCTTTGGAATTTGACTGATTAAGTACACTGTCCTCATTTGGAGCCACGATTTTTATATCAACTACCTTATAGGTGTATGTTTCATCTGCAGTATCCAAATAAATCAGGTCATCAATTTTAACCTCATCAAGTCTGTTAAAAAACTTTCCAAAGGTATAGTTTCTATGACCGGCGATTACACAATTTCCTGGCTGTCCGGCATAAGTGCTATTTGAGTCATGTCCAAGGGAGTCTTTAAGGACTCCCTTTTCTATGCCTTCACGGACAGGATTTTCTGATTCGATGGATGGAATTCTTAATACATAAAGCACATCAGAGTCTTTAGCATCCCCTGAAGGAGTAAGCTCCAGACTACCAGCCTTATAATCTTCCATTAATGCATCCCTAAGCCTGTTCTGTTGAAGATTAACCATAATGGAGGAGCCAATAAGTATGACGCCTGCCAATATGATTATCATTCCAATTATTTTTCTATTTCTCATTAGTTTTCTTCTTTGAAAGAACTAAATAAAGTCCTGCAATAATTAATACAAGGCCTGCGGCATAAGCTGCTAATGTACCAACAAAGCCGCCAGTCTTGGCAAAACGACTGCTTGCATTCTGGGCATTTTCAGAATCAGTAGATAAATCAGCATCTGCGTATGCAACTATTGATTTTTCCTTTATGATTGATTCTTCATCACTGTTTACTGACTTTTCTTTGACGGCTCCCTCATTATCAGCTTTTGCCTTATCTTCTTTAGTTCTGGACTTTCTTGGTCTGAAGCTTGCTCCTGCCTCAAAATAGCTCTTAACATCAAATTGCTGACCTGAGATATTATCAAAGCCAGCGTCAATTATCTCAACAGTGTTATTACAATCTGTAAGCTTTGAATCTACAATAAAGGCGTTGTAGGTAACCTTATAAACATGGTCTCCGGCAGGAAGCTTTATCTCAAGGATATCCTTGTCAGCTTCAGTGGAAACCTTCACCTTATACATATTTTTAGCTACAGGAGTTTCTTCCATAACCTTTCCTGATTTATCATCAATTGCACAATCGTAAACCTGGATAGATTCCTCATCCAGCTGTAAAGAGCTGCCCAGTGTATCCTTCAGAGTAAAGCCTTTAGCTACAGGGATTCTGGCTCTGTTCACCATAATTGTGTAGCTTGCAATTCCTTCTTTGGCATCCCCCTTACCAGTCTTTGCAAGGATGCTATTGTAAATAGACATATCATCAGACTTGCAATCCACATAGCCTGACGCCTTCTTTATAATATCCTTAGTTTGAAGAGCTGCCACGTTTGCGATGGTGAAATTTTTATTGTTAATGAGCTTATAAACATCTCCTGAAACCTTCACCTTAAAGGTTATTGTCTGGATAGCGCCCTCACCTGCTTCGGTAATATCATCTAGGTGTAAAACAAGATTGCCATCCTTGTTGATTACATAATTTTTCTTTACTCCATTTACGGTAAGGTCTGACACCACCTGAAACTCATAGTTTTCATATTTAAGCTGGTCCACTACAATAATGCTACTCATCGGCATTTTATTTTTATCCACTGTAATTACTATATCAGCAGTGTGTTCATTGTAATTGTAGTTTGAGATTGATGTGCTTATTACCTCACTTTTATAGGAAACGCTGGCAGAATCCTTTTGCACCTCATTGATTTCACTAGCGCTCATTTCTACCGTATTTACGATATTATTTACAGCATTATCTGACCAGATTTCTACTGCATCCGCCTTAAGCTCTGTCATCAAAGTAAATACAGCCTTCTGGCCTGACAAATTGCCCAAATCGACTACAAGAGCATTATTACCATCATATTCTACCGAAGCCTCTTTGGTAGAGGTCTCCCCCTTTGAATCAGTATAGGTGATGCTGCTAATAGAGCCTTCTACGTATGACTGATTAGAAGGAATGATATCCTTTACAGAAACATTTGTAAGCTGCTGATATTCTTGATTTACTGCAATTTGCCAAAGTATTCTGTGGGTGGCAGTGTCATAGCTGATGCCCTTCTTTTCCACACCTGACTTAAGATTTACTTCAGCTGTGGCTGTAGCTGTTGCACCAGTGTAGGTGGCAGCGCCATCACCAAAATCATATTCGTAGGTGAACCAGGCCTTATTCGCTGGCTTGGTAGAATGATTTCTCTTAAGATAATCCGAGTAGTTTTTAATCCTTGTCTTGTATTCAATCACCTTCTTTTCAGAAGAAAGCTTTCCAAGATCAACAGAAAAAGTATAGCTATCATTTTGTGCTATAGCTACCTTTGCCTTTTTATCATTCACATAGACAGAGCCCTGTACCAGCCCCATTTCACTTTCTGTAGGAAGTAAATCGTAAAGATGCACATTGTTGAAATCGCAATCATTTGAATCTACAACAATCTTCCACTGCTGCACTCCCTCGTCATCAATATCCCCTACAGCTTCCTTTGAGAACCACTTGTTGCAGTCTTTTGTAAAGCTGACATTAGCTGATGCTTTATCTATAACATCATCTTCCTCTAATGCAGCCTCATCCCAAACCTTTACCTGAAGCTTTGTAGAATTTGCTGCTATCTGAGCGGCTGTAACTTTATAAACAACCTTTGTTTGGTAATTGATTACCACATCACCTTCTGAATTTAAAAAGCTGGCAACGTCGCAGATAAGCTGATGCTTTGACTTATCGTAAATTGCATCAAGCTTCTGACCACCAATATTTGCAGAACCCTCTACGTATTCTTCATCAGCAGAAAGCTTGATTACTACCTTGGTATCGGCCCCAAATTCCTGCTTACTTCCGCGATTAATGGTAGCCTTCCAGTCTGCAGTGTCATCATTTAGCTTCTCTGCAGTTAGCTTGATAGATGGTGCCACATCCATGTATTCCCTGATGTTGAAATCATAGCTGCATCCATCTGGGAAGCTTATAGTTCTTTGGGATGATGTATCTTCTGGGTTAAGTCTAAGCTCCACCTCGAAATATGCATCGGAAATAGTTCCTTCCATATCTGTGGTCAGCTCAAAGGATAAATCAGCCTTATCACCATTAGGCTTAACTGTGATTACGCCCAATTCTGTATCTGAATTTTTGAGCTTCAAGCTTATCTTCTCTTCCTCTGTAAGATTGAACTGACCTATTCCTAAAATAGCTGGTAGGTCATATACATGTCCCTGACGAAGAGCCGTACCATCAGTATTAATTTCCATTTCATCAAAAGCGTAAACCGCTTTAAACACAGTGTCCTTAGAAATATCTCCTGATTGGATAGATGTGCCATCCTGATATGTTACAGATACTGCAACCTTTGGATTAGCATTAGATGTTTCCTGAGAATTGGTAGATTCTTCAGCCGAGGAAACAAAACTAGGAGCCAATACATTGATTAGTAGAAATAGCCCCATAATCATTGCTGTAATTCTTGTTTTCATTTTTTCTCCCTTTCAGCATTTAAGATTAATCCCCGGTCTATATTCCTAGACGTTATTAAAAATAACTTGTTTATTTTCTTGTGTCAATAATTTTAGGCAAAAAAAGCAGACTCCATATAGAAGTCTGCTTAATCCTTATACTTTATAGGTATTGTTAGAATTCTTGTCCGCCTGAAAGAGGATATTTATCTGTCAAAGTTTTGATGATAGCACGAGCTTTTTCAATGCCAGCTTCCTGCTCTTTGATGACGATTGAAATAGCCTCGGCAACCTTGTCAAAATCATCTTCCTTTAAGCCTCTAGTAGTGGCTGCTGGTGTTCCAAGGCGGATACCAGAGGTAACAAATGGAGACTTTGGATCATTTGGAATTGTATTTTTGTTGGCAGTGATGTGAGCCTCGTCTAAAAGCTTTTCAACCACCTTTCCGGTAAGCTCGAATGGAGTTAAATCGATAAGCATGAGATGATTATCTGTACCATCTGAAACGATTTTAATTCCTCTATCCTGTAAGCCCTTACAAAGAGCCTGAGCGTTCTTAACAATCTGTTTGCCATATTCCTTGAAGCTTGGGTCTAAAGCTTCCTTAAAGCATACAGCCTTGCCTGCGATTACGTGCATAAGTGGGCCACCCTGAATACCTGGGAAAACAGCCTTGTTGAAGTTATATTTTTCGTTGGCCTCGGCTGTTGCCATAATCATACCACCTCTTGGGCCGCGTAAGGTCTTGTGGGTAGTAGTGGTAACAATATCAGCGTATGGAACGGGGCTTTCGTGAACCCCTGCTGCAACAAGTCCTGCAATGTGAGCCATATCCACGAAAAGCACTGCATCAACCTTATCGCAAATCTCTCTAAATCTCTTGAAATCAATTTTGCGACAGTATGCTGATGCGCCTGCAATAATCATCTTTGGCTTGCACTCAAGTGCGATTCTTTCAACCTCATCATAATCAATGAAGCCATTATCATTTACACCATAAGGAACAATGTTGAAATAAGTTCCAGAGAAATTAGCTTTTGAACCGTGTGTAAGATGTCCGCCGTGATCAAGGTTCATGCCCATTACTGTATCGCCTGGCTTTAAAACAGCAAACTGAACTGCCATATTAGCCTGAGCTCCTGAATGTGGCTGAACATTTACATAGTCCGCACCGAACAATTCCTTTGCACGATTGATGGCTAACTCTTCAATAACATCTACCTCTGCGCATCCGCCGTAGTATCTTTTGCCTGGATAACCCTCTGCATACTTATTAGTAAGCACTGAGCCCATGGCTGACATAACGGCTGGTGATACCCAGTTTTCTGATGCGATAAGCTCAATGTGCTGTGACTGACGATTGAACTCTTTTGCGATAGCCTCTGCTACTTCTGAATCTGTGTTTCTGATGTCCTCAAGTGTGTACATTATTTCCCTTACCTTTCTGTTATAAATACTTATCTTCGAATTCAGCCTTTTCAAGTGGCTTATCGAAGTAGTAACCCTGAGCCATGTTTACGGAAAACTTGATGATTTCATCCATCTGTCTGTCTTCCTCAATTCCTGTGGCGCAAACCTCAGCATCAATGGCTGAAGCCAGCTCAGAAATTGTCTTTATGAATGCTGCTGCGAACTTGTCTGTGTCCATATCAGCGGCAATACTCTTATCTATTTTTATAATGTCTATTGGCATTTGACGAATATTCATTAGGGAAGAATTTTCTTTTCCAAAATCGTCCAATGCCACCTTACATCCAAGTGCTCTAATAGCCGAAAGGATTTTCTTCATCCATTCCATATCATCTGTTGTGGAAACTTCTGTTACCTCAAAGGTGATATTTGAAGGATTTATGTGGGTCTTCTTAATAGTTTTCTCAATTAGATTGAGTATATCCTTTTGAGATAACTGATAAGCTGAAAGATTGATGTTTACGCAATACTCTGGGCAGCCAAAATCGTTCCAGTGCTTGCAGGCTTTGATAGCCTCCGTAATGACACGATTTCCGATGATGTCCATCACTCTAAGCTTTTCAGCCTCTGAGAGAAATCTTTCAGGAGAAACAAGACCATATTCCTTTGAATTCCATCTAACCAGTGCTTCTGCACCATGGCAGATAGGAATTGCATCTACAAATTCCATGATAGGCTGATAATAAACCTGGAATTCATCGCTGTTTTCCTTAGTTGCATGCCTAAGGGCATTTTCCAGCTTGGTTCTTTCCTCGATGATGGCCTTAGACCTGTTATCATAAAATTCATAGCGGTTCTTACCCTTATTTTTGGCTGTGTGAACAGCAATATTCATGTATGTAAAAATATCTGTTACTGAATCTAATTCACCCTTAACCTTTACACACCCCATGCTCATGGTGCAATAGTAATCAACACCTTCTAATACCCATGGGTTTTCAAATAGCTTGGTGATACGCTTGATGATGTAATCAAGGCTGTCAAAATGGGCGCAGTCCACAAGCACTGCAAATTCATCGCCACCAATGCGATAGCACTTGCCCTTCACCTGAGAAATATCGTTGATGCTGTGGGCCACATATTCTAAAAGCTCGTCACCTACCTTGAAGCCCATGCCTTCGTTGACACTGGCGAAATCATCAAGGTCAATCATGAGCACTGCAAACTGCTTGTTAAGCTTGCCTGCCACATGCTGCTCCAAAACAATGTCACGTTCGCAGGCCTGTCTGTTGTAGAGACCTGTGAGGGCATCCTGCTGAGCACGACTTTCAATCTTTTTCTGATATAAGCGTAAATCAGTGGTTTCGTAGAAGGTAACCATTCTGGCATCTCTTCCATCTACCCACTTTATATTGTTAATAGATATGTCGAACCATTTGCCACAGTTGCCGGCACAAAAGCCATTGAGCTCTGGCAGAACATATTTCTCGTCGAAAATAATCTCCTTAACGGCCGCCTTATCTATCTTGTTGTCAAACATTTCATCGAAGGTTTCGTTTTTATATAAAACTTGATTTTCCTCTAAATCAGCAACCACGATACCGTAGCCTGCACTTTTAAGAATCACCTCTAAAGCATTGTAAGAGCTTGCCAAGGAATTGGTGGTGATTTTCTTAACCAAAACAGTATTAAGGATGCGCTTAATATCGTTGGCAAAACGCAAATCATCTACGCTCCAATTTCTTTCCCTTCCTATTGCAAGGAAGCACAAATACATGGCTGTAGAATCATTAACATTAATAGGTAAAAAGATGGCTGCCTTTATACCATATTTAATAAAAAATACTTCAAAGGCTTCTGGCAGAGTGGCATCAGAAGATATAGTATATGGCTTGCCATTCATAAACGGAAGCTCCATACGTGGAATCTGCTTGAACTTGCCGATAATGGCATCCTCTTCCTTTTCACACCACTCCAGAATCATATCTACTGTTGTGTCATTTTCAGAAATCTGCAAAAGGGCAGCATTAGTACACTCCAAATACTTTCCAGCATCCTGCAAAATATCCTCTGATATTTTGGAGAAGGAATTCTCCGACTCCATAAAACGCATAATGTCTGTCATTATCTGGTTTTTTCTAAGCTTGTACTTGATATCATCCTCTGCAGTACGCTCCTGCATAAGCTGATTTCTAAGAGCCTGAGTTTTAATTTTCTCTGCGTAATAATATTTGGTAAGAGTTTCGATAAGCTGAATTGATTTATCGAAGGCTTCCAGGCTTGTAAGCTTTATTTCAGCATCAAAGGTTTTTCCTTCTGGTAGTAAATCCTTATTGATTCCAAGGCAAAGCCATACGCCTAAAACATCCCCTGATGTGCTCCTAATTGCAACACCGCGATATATAAGATATTCTTCAGTCCCAAATCTCTCCACAATATTTTCCGCTGTGCCATCCACAAAGGAATCCATTATCTCGCTTCTGAGAGCTGAAGGAAAAACGCGGTCAACAAAATCCTCCTCAGACTTAGAGCCTGAGAAGGATGTTATTTGTCCATGAGCCTTACTGATGCACATAATATACATGTCGTTTGACTTGCAAAATGCATCCTGTAATGACTGCATATCCTCACTATTTATTTCTAAATCAAAATTTAGTCTATAACCTGTGTCCATCCATATTTATCCTCGAGTCTACCCCACTGGATACCTGTTAAAGTATCGTAAAGCTTCTGAGTAAGCTCGCCAGTTTTACCTCCATTTATTACAACAACATCATCCTTGAAACGGAGCTCACCAACTGGTGAAATAACTGCTGCTGTTCCTGTACCGAAGACCTCTTCAAGCTTGCCATCGTGGCCTGCCTTCATAAGGTCATCAATTGCGAGGCGTTCTTCCCTAACATTATATCCCCAATCTCTGAGAAGATGGATCATAGAATCTCTAGTTACGCCTGGAAGAACTGTACCTACTGTAGGTGCTGTCCAGATTTCTCCATCAATCTTGAACATGATGTTCATTGTACCTACTTCTTCCACGTACTTTCTTTCATTACCATCTAACCAAAGAACCTGTGAGTATCCAAGCTTTTCAGCCTTTACCTGACCTGCGATAGAACCTGCATAGTTACCACCGCATTTTGTAAAGCCTGTACCACCTGCAACTGCTCGTACTAATTCATTTTCTACTAAAATCTTAACTGGGTCAAGACCTGTTGCGTAATAAGCACCAACTGGGCAACATAAAATCATAAATTTATAAGATTTTGCCATGTGCACCCCAAGAGCTGCCTCAGTAGCAAACATAAATGGTCTGATATAAAGCGATGTGTCCTTTTCTGAAGGAACCCATGCTTCTTCTGTTTTAACAAGAGCCTTTACTGCCTGAACGAAATCTTCCACTGGAAACGCTGGCATGCAAAGTCTTTCGTTGGAATTAATCATACGCTTTGCGTTCATTTCAGGTCTGAATAGCTGAATCTTTCCGTCCTCTCTGCGATAAGCCTTCATACCTTCAAATGTCTCCTGAGCATAATGAAGTGTCATACATGCTGGATCAAGCTCGATTGGTCCCTCTGGTACGATTCTGGCATCATGCCAACCCACTTCTCTATCCCAGTCGCAAACAAACATATAGTCTGTCATATACTTTCCAAAGCCAAGATTTTTCCAATCTGGTTTTTCCTTTAATTGCTCCCTTTTTTCAAATCTGATATCCATTATTTGCCTCCGCATTAAATCATGATTAGTTTTCATTTATTATCTAACTTTTAATGATATGAGTCAACACTTTAACGCATTAAATTACTAAATTTTTCTTAGTTCTTCCAACTGTTTTTGAACATTCTTTGAACTTTCTGAGTTTTGGCGCCATCCTTCTTAAATCAATGCTATAATCTATACAAATAATAAAAAATGGGATAATTATCATGAATATTTACACTCAAATATGCGGTCTCGTCATCATAGCATTGCTCATAACCTTCTATAAAAAACAACCTACCATGGGTCTCGGGTCGGAACGCCGCTTTATAACAACTCTACATGTAATATTTGCATGCGTTATTTTAGATATCATTTCGTGCTATTTAATAATCAACGCTACAAAATACAGCCGTTCTATCGTTCTGCTTAGCTGTAAGCTTTATCTTCTAAGCTTGCAGGCAGTATCTTATTCGGCCCTTGCATATACTATCGCTGATATATTCAAGTATTTGGGTAGTAACTTTGAAAGATTCCTGGGCAGGCTTTATAGATATGGCTTTATATTAGGATTATTCGTAACCCTATATTTACCAGTAGAGTATCACTATGACGGCATATACCTCTATTCTTATGGCCCTGCGGCATTTGCTACATATATACTTGTTGCAATCTATATTGTTTCTGTGGTGGCTTCTACAATCGTCTTAAAGAAGCATATAAAGCAGCAAAAAATAAACGCACTGCTTATATGGATGACCATTTGGGTTTGTTCTGCAGTGATTCAATTTTTCAAGCCACAGCTTTTAATTGTCAGCTTTGCAGCATGTATTGGCGCCTTAATCATGTATCTTGAAATGGAAAATCCTCAAAGTGCCATTTCAAGAAAAACCGGACATTTTAGTTCAGCCGTTATTCATGATTACCTGGATTTTTTATATCAATCTAAAAAGAATTTTTCTGTAATGATGATTTCCTTTAGAACTATGGGAGATGCATCTACTGAAAATAAAATACTCAGAAAAACAATAACTACACTTTCTGAATTCTTATTCAATATTGAAGTCGCAAAGGTATTTGATACTGCTGAAGGCTATTTTTTACTGGTATTTGAAAACAACGATTTCATGGAGAGCACTAAATTTAAGATTGCCACTTATTTCCAATCAGTTGAGGACAATCCGGATATTGCCTACGCGTACACCCTATTGCATCCGGTTTACACAGTAGTTCCAGACAGCAGTATTGCCTATAATGCAGATGAACTGATGATGCTATTATCAAATTTCGTTCCAAATAATTACGAAAATCTGGTTAAGGACGAAATTATTATTGATAAGAATACAATGGCTGAGCTTCGCAACAAGAAGCTTGTGGAGAAAATGGTTATCGAGGCTATGGAGGATAATCGTATAGAAGTCCATTATCAGCCTATATATAATGTTTCAACTTGTACCTACACCGGTGCGGAAGCTCTTGTTCGTATCAGACTTCAGGATGGAACACTTGTATATCCAAATGATTTCATTCCAATCGTTGAAGAGACTGGCCGTATCGTGCCTCTATCTGACAACATTTATAGAAATGTTCTAACCTTTATGAAGTCTTACAGAGTTGAAAAGCTTGGAATAGAAAAGGTAGAGCTTAATCTATCTGTCAAACAAGGTGAAAGCCCTGTATTTGTATCTAGAATGTTAGAGCTACTTGAGAAAAACGAGCTAAATCCATCGCTCTTAAATTTCGAAATAACTGAAACCAGTTCCCTTCAAAGTAAGGAGAACCTCCTGGTTAATATGGAGAAATTAAAGGCTCATGGCATTTCCTTCTCATTAGATGATTTTGGTGCTGGATCTTCAAACCTGAACTACATCATTGATATGCCAGTTGAAATCGTAAAGCTAGACATGCATTTGACTGAAGAATATTTCACCAATCCAAAGGCTCGCGCCATTGTTAAAACTGTTGTTGAAATGTCACATTCAATGGGACTTAGAATTATATCAGAGGGTATAGAAACTGAAGAACAGATGAAGGAAATGAAATCTCTCGGTGTTGATTACCTTCAGGGCTACTATTTTTCTTACCCATTGCCTGAGCACGAATTTTTAAAATTCTTACAAATGAACAACTTATAATTAGAAAGTGAGGAATAATATGCATACCTTTCAACCTTATCCAATTGATATGCTAGAGTGGAATCCTATCCAAAAAGTGGCAGATGAAGGCATTGCCATTGTTGCTGAAGCAGATGGCGTAGTAAATGCAATGTCTTCACACAATGGTGGCGTTGGTCATATGTGGGGAAAGAATGTGGTGTATGGATTTTTGCGAAACACCCGCTACACCAAAGAACTACTTGATAGAAGCGAATATTTTTCCGCTTGCTTTTTTGATATGAATGACAAAAACAATGTTCAGCTTATGAAGGTACTTGATCAGCTAAGCGGTCGTAACGAAGATAAGCTAAAGCTATGTCATGTTAACATTGAGCATGCACTTAATGCACCTTATATCGATGAGGCTAATTTCATTATCCTTTGCAGAAAGATTGCTGCTGTTCCTATGACTGAAAATACTATACTGGATGAAAAGATTCTAACTGAAAATTATACAGCAAAGCATTTGGATGATTTCCATACGATGTATATTGGAGAGATTTTAGATATTAGGGCAAGATAATAAAAAGGCTTCCCCCTCTGGGGGAAGCTGTCACCGCAGGTGACTGATGAGGGCTATATATTAAATGCGACCCTCATCCGTCTGCTGCGCAGACACCTTCCCCCAAAGGGGGAAGGCTATTTTTTTATGCCTGTGGCTGTGCAGGTGCAGCAGCATTTGCTGCAGGTGCTGCAGCTGGCTTAGCAGCTGGCTTTGGTGGTTCGTAAGGAACTTCTACTGAGTAAGTAAACTTCTCAGGGCCTGGCTCCTGATAACCTGGTGTGATAGATAAGCACTTCTTTGGGCACTTCTCTACACAGTAACCACACTGAATGCAGTCGAAGCGGTTGATAGTCCATGTCTTACCTGCTCTATCAACTTTGATTGCCCCTGGAGGGCAGCTACGCATGCACATTCCGCAAAGGATGCACTGGTCTTTATTAATATCTACATGACCTCTTGTACGCTCTGGGTACTCCTTTGGTACGAAAGGATACTGAGTTGTAGCTGGCTCAGAAAAGAGGTTCTTTAAAACTTGTTTAGTAAATGGTAAAAATTGTCCCATATTATCCTCCTATCTTTCTGTACAACTAATACAAGGGTCAATAGTAAGTACGAGAAGTGGCACGTCACCGTACTGGCATCCCTGAAGTGTCTGTGTAAGTGCAGGGATGTTTGCGAATGTAGGTGTGCGGACTCTGAAGCGGTCTAAGAACTTAGTGCCGTTAGCACGTACGTGATAGAAAGCCTCACCTCTTGGCTGCTCAACGCGGATGATTGACTCACCGTTTGGCATACCAGTAACCTTTGTATTGATTTCTGTATCAGGAATCTTTGCTACAGCCTGTCTGATGATATCGATTGACTGGAAGATTTCTCCAATACGAACCTCACAACGAGCGTATGAATCGCAGTTGTTAGATGTAATTACATCAAAGTCGATATCGTTGTATGCTGCATATCCATTCTTTCTCATATCTACGCTGATACCAGATGCTCTCATCATTGGACCTACTGCTCCACGACGGATTGCATCCTCACCTGTAAGGATACCAACGCCTACAAGACGGCTCTTAACTGTGTAATCGTTAAGGAAGATGCTTGTTGTCTCACGGATTTCCTTTTCCATATCATCAAGCTTCTTAACGAATTCCTTAAGCATATCGTTAGGCATATCCTTAAGAACACCACCGATTGTGTTTACAGAGAAAATAACACGTCCACCTGTTGATGCTTCGAACATATCAAGGATGTTCTCACGAAGTCTCCACGAATGCATGAAGAGTGACTCGAATCCAAATCCATCAGCAAGAAGACCAAGCCATAATAAGTGGCTATGGAGACGGCTCATCTCGCACCAGATTGTACGAAGATAATCTGCACGACGAGGAACCTCTACGTTCATGATATCCTCAAGTGCCATACAGTATCCCATACCATGCATGTATGAGCAGATACCGCAGATACGCTCTGCAACGTATACCATCTCGTTGAAATCCTTTTTGCTTGTAAGGCTCTCAAGACCTCTATGAATAAATCCAATAGAAGGAATAGCAGCTAAAACCTTCTCGTCCTCCAAAACTAAATCAAGATGAATAGGCTCTGGAAGAACAGGATGCTGTGGGCCGTAAGGTACGATACTTCTCTTTCCCATGCTACTTGTCCTCCTTTTCAATGAATGGTGTCTCTACATCGATACGATAAAGCTTATCGTGAAGATCAACCTTAATATTTTCTACATTAAGTCCCCAAAGCTCGTGCATCTCGTTCTCATAGTAGATAGCTGACTTGTATACACGAGAGATTGATGGAACATCCTCGTCCTTCTCAACGATAAGACGATAGTTAGCAAAATCATATCCATTAGCAAATGAATATGTTACTTCATAGTGATTTTCTGCCTTTGGGAAAGAGCAGCAAATCTGGCAAAGTCTCCAAAGAGCATTCTTCTTCTCCATGATGACCTGGAGGAGCTCTGCCTTATCAATTAAATACATATCCTTTTTAATTTCCTGCATAATATCCTCCTACTAATTAGCTTTCTCAGAAGCCTTAAGTGCTGCTGCCTTTTCCTGGAAAAGTGCTACACCCTTAACAACACCATCGATGATTGACTCTGGACGAGCTGCACATCCTGGAACATAAATATCAACAGGGATTACTGTGTCTGCTCCGCCCTTGATGTTGTAGCATTCCTTGAAAATACCACCTGTACATGCACATGTACCTACGGCGATAACTACCTTTGGCTGTGGCATCTGCTCGTAAATCTGCTTAACAACAGCTTCGTTCTGAGAGTTGATACCACCAGTAATAAGGAAAATATCAGCATGCATTGGGTTACCTGTGTTGATAACGCCGAAACGCTCTACATCATAAACAGGTGTTGTACATGCTAAAACTTCAATATCACATCCATTACAGCTACTTCCATCATAGTGGAGTAGCCAAGGTGATTTATGTATTGTACTCATTTTAATTCCTCCTAATTATATACTCACCCATTAACCACGAATAATCTCTAATAATAAGAGGTTCATTCCGGCTGCAACAATTGTAACGCCCCAAGCAAGCTTAAGCATAAGCTGCCATTTAACTCTTGCTGATGTGTTGTCGATGAGGATTTCAAGGAACCATACAACAAGGATAGCGATAATTGCGCCAACAATAGATACTGGGTTGCTGTTAAGGAAGAACAATCCAACTATACCAAGAAGTATTGCATTCTCGTACCACTCAGCAAGTGTAACCATTCCGTATTCCTTACCTACCATCTCAGATGTAACACCCTTGATAACTTCCTGGTGTGCATGATGTGATGTAGCAATATCGAATGGTGACTTTCTGAATTTGATTGTAAGGATAAATACAAAGCCTACAAAGAATCCAGGAAGAAATGCGATTGGCGAAATAGAAGTCTTAACGATTTCATTTACATTAAATGTACCAATAGCAAGATAAAAACCAACTGCAACTAAAAGCTCCATTGGCTCACATGACATAATCTGAACAAGCTCTCTGTGAGTACCCTGTGCAGAGTATGGTGAGTGAGTTGATGTTGAAGCAAGGATTAAGAACATAGCTGCTGTAGAAAGTGAAAATACTACAAGCAAAATGTCAAATCCGCCGAAGAAAAGGACACCTGACAAAACGATGAATACTAAGTATGAACGAATCATAAATAGCTGAGCCTTGTTAGCTGTTAAAAATTCCTTTTCGAATAACTTCTTTAAATCGAAGAATGGCTGAAGTACTGATGGTCCACGTCTGCCCTGCATACGTGCAGAAATCTTTCTATCAAAGCCATCTAATAATCCGATAACGAAAGGTGCGAGGAGCACATAAAGTACTGCGCTTATAATACGTTCTGTAACCATTAGAATGCACCTCCTATTACGATAATCATGTAAACAATAATAATAACTGTTGATACCATGATTGCTGGTGTGAATAACTTCTTCTCACCCATGATGTCTTCCATGTAGAAGTTAGAGATGTGCATCTCCTTAGGGTCACCTGTTGAAGAAACAAAGTTGAAGTTGTCTCCGCAGTTAGCACCACCCATGTATGTGATAACCTGCTTTGCCTTTGTGTTCTTTGTTAATACATAGTTGATTGCTGGAATAACAAAAACACCAACAAGTAATACAATCATGATAATAATATTCTGGTATGAAATAACCTGTACATCTGTACCGAACATCTCGTTAGACATTGGCTTAAGCACATGTGATGAAAGCCATGGGAATCCAAGGATAAGGGCAACCATCATAATTGCGTGGAAGAACATTGAGATGTACTCGTTCTTCTTTGTAAGGTCTCTTGACTTTTCCTTTCCAGAAGCGCCAAGAATCTTTGATAACCACTTTGTCCAGTAGAACATTGTTGTAGCTGAACCGAAGCAGATGAAAAGTACCATAAGTGTTGATACATATACTGATGTTGTATCGATGAATGCCTTAAGAGCTGCCCACTTAGAAATAAGCATACCAAATGGTGCAAGGAACATTCCTGCGATACCAATCATAAGTACAACTGCAAGCTTAGGGAAGAGTGAAATCAATCCCTGCATGTCTTCTACGTCACGGCTACCTGTTGTGTTTTCGATAGCACCAACGCACTGGAAGAGCATTGACTTTGAAACAGCATGGAAAATTACAAGGAATACTGCTGCCCAGATTGTCTCTTCGTAACCACAGCCTGTACATGCAACGATAAGACCAAGGTTAGAGATTGTAGAGTAAGCAAGTACCTTCTTTCCATCTGATACTGAAATAGCAAGGCAAGATGCTGCAAGGAATGTGAAGCCACCAACAAGGGCAACCATGTTTCCTACGTAATTGTCAGCCATTGCTACTGAAATACGAATAAGAAGATATACACCAGCCTTAACCATTGTTGCACTGTGAAGAAGTGCAGATGAAGGTGTAGGTGCAACCATGGCTCCAAGTAACCATCCTGAGAATGGGAACTGAGCTGACTTTGTAAGTGCTGCAAAAGCAAGGCAAGCGATTGGAACTAAGCATAATGTAGTTGAAATGCCCATGTACTTGCTAAGGATTGCAATCTTAATCATGTCGTAAAGATTTACGTTCTGGTATAATAACACACCAATTGCAATTGCTGCTGCGATTCCGCAACCACCAAGAAGGTTCATCCATAAAGCTTTGAACGAATTGTTGATTGCTTCGTCTGTGCGAGTGTATCCAATAAGCAAGAATGATGTAACTGATGTGATTTCCCAGAAGAAATACAACCAGATAAGGCTCTGTGAAAATACAAGGCCGAACATTGCTCCGAAGAATACGAAAATCATTGCAAGGAAGAAGCTACGTCTGTCTGTAAGCTCCTTGTGGTGATGAATGTGATAACCATGCATGTAACCTACTGCATAAATACCAATCAAAGAACCAACCACACCGATGATAAGAATCATTACGAATGTGAGCCAGTCAAAGTGAAGGGCTGGAAGCTCTTTTACCTTTGGTCCAAAAAGCTCGAGTGCTGCTACAAGTACTGTCTGTACGATAGCGAGCAGTGAAATAACCCCCTTCTTGTACTTGAATGAAAGATATGTGATTAAACACATTAAGAAGATATCGCCAACTAAGATAACATGATCAAATGCCTCTTTGTATGGCAAATCGAAATCCATGGCCTGGCCTCCTGCCAAGTACCACTTAACAGCTGTAAAAACCGAAAGTGCAATAACGATTCCACAACCTAGATAGACGAAAAATGCTCTGCACTTAGAATTGTGAATAACTGCAGGCAAAATCGCCCAGAGAAATGGTAAACAGATTAAAGCTGTTACTAACATTTCCATTGTCATTTCCTCCTTTTACTTTAGCTCTTTTAAATATATATTAAATTCCCGCTGGGAAATTAGAGCCAATTGTTCATTATTTCACAAACTATACTATACCACAAATTTATCCTCTATGATTAGCTTTTGTACGATTTTTCTCAGTTTTTTATTTTCGTTTTTTACATAAAAAAACCAGCACGTTATTTCTAACATGCTGGCTATAAATTCTTATATACATGCCTTAATAAATAGGTCCGTTCTTTCACGCAAATCTACGAAGGTTCCATCATCTAATTTAACAAGAGGACTTGATAAAGCCTTGCTGTTAATCATGGTGATTATTCCTCTACTATTATCAGAAAGCAACACCCCAGTGCCGATATATGAATCTGCGATATTTTCTAAGAATATCTGTAGAACCTTTTGATCATATTTTGAGGGTTCGGCTCGTTGGAATTGGGCAATTACCTCGAAAGGACATACTCCTGCTCGATAACATCTATCAGCTGTCATTGCATCATATACATCAGTAATAGATATAATCTTTGAAAATGGATTTATGAAATCCTTTGTAAGGCCGTATGGATAACCGCTACCATCATTTCTTTCGTGATGTTGAAGAGCGGCTAGCTTTATTCTTCTATCAATCGGTTCACCTGTCAAAAGATGATAGCCAAGCAGTGGGTGTTCAGCCATTCTTCCAAATTCTTCTGGTGTAAGTGGACCTTCTTTAGTAAGGATTTCATTTGGTATCAATGACTTTCCTATATCATGATATAGACCGCACATCGTAAGCACATCTAATTCTTTTTTATCAGTGATTCCAAGCCAACCGCCACATACTCGAGATATTATGGCAACATTTACAGAGTGCTTGTAGGTGCTAGCATCAATTTCCTGAACATTCAGCATCATGGCCATTATTCCAAGACCAGTGGAATGTTCCTCAAAAACAGTTTTGATATCCTCCATCAAAGCATCATCATCAAGATTTCCTTGCTTTGTCACAAAATCATTAATGATATTTTCCAATTGATCGGCGCATTTTACGTATGCGCGCTTAAACTCGGCGAATTCCTCACTGTTTTGAATACGCCAAGATTGTGTTTCCCCAATAAACTCGTCAGGTGCTTCCAGTTGATACTTTTCTACAGCATCCTCCTCATCCTGCACCCAGAGCGACTTAACCCCATAATAGCTTACATGCAAAAGCTGCTGTGCAGTCAGTGGTGTTCCTGCATCAGCCAACAGCTGCCCCCTGGGACTCACTATCTTTTCTGCAAGTATCATACCAGGTTTAATTTCTGCAACTTCTATCTGTCTCATTGTAATCCACTTACCTTTCTACACAAGCGTATTATGCGACTCCTTTATTGTACAGCGTAACAGTTAAGATTTTGTGAAATATGCAAATAAAAATGACTGGCAAATAATGCCAGCCATTTGTGTATCTTTGTATTAAATTATCTCTGTCCCTTATCGTAAGGAATACCCTCGGCCTTTGGTGCACGAGAATTCTGTGATGTGAATGCAAGTACGATAAGTGAAACAATGTATGGGAACATGTTGTAAACAGTTCCTGAGATTGGAAGTGCATGAAGGAATCCAATACCCATATATACGTTTGAAAGCGAGCGGAACAATGCGAAAAGCACTGCTGACCAAGCGATACGCTCTGGCTTCCACTGTCCAAAAATCATAACAGCAAGAGCAAGGAAACCTGCACCAGCTACACCATAATCAAAGTGCCATGTTGAGTTGGCAGCGCAGATGTAGATGATACCACCAAGTCCACCAAGGAAACCTGACATAAGTACACCAATGTAACGCATAGCGTAAACATTGATACCTACAGAATCTGCAGCCTGTGGATGCTCACCGCAAGCACGAATACGAAGTGCAAGCTTTGTCTTGTAGAAGAATACGATTGCAACTACAAGAAGAAGTGCTGCAACAACGATGAACCAGCTAAGCTGAAGCTTACCGATGTAGAATACGAAAGCATCATGGCCCCTTACGTAATCAAGCTTTGCTGAGAAATCTGCGCCGTTTGAACGAACTGTGTTGAAAGCCTTGATAATAACTGTTGCAGCTGCTGTAGCAAGCATATTTACCGCCGTACCAATCAAAGTCTGATCAGCCTTGAAGTTGATACATGCAACCGCAATCAAAAGTGATGAAAGCATACCTGCTAATGCAGATGCTAACAATGTAAGTAAGATAATTGTAAAACGTGATGCATCACTTGGAAGAAGAACCATTACCATGGCACCAGCCATAGCACCAAATACCATGATACCTTCAAGACCAAGGTTGATGATACCGCTTCGCTCTGAGAACATACCTCCCAAAGCTACAAGAATAAGTACTGCCGAGAAAATAAGTGTATATTGAATAAGTAATAATAATCCAGACATCTCTTACACCTCCTTCTCTTCAGTTTTAGCAGGCTCAGCATTAGCATTAACCTTTACCTTACCTGGTCTGTTAAGTATTGTCTTGAAGAACAATACGAATCCGCATAAGTAAATGATGATTGCAATCATAAGATCAGCAACCTGTGGATTATAGTAGTTTGTGTTAAGGTACTGACCACCAAGTGTGATGTACTCAACAAATAAACCAGCAAAAATAGTTCCGATAGGATTAAGTCCACCAAGGAATGCAACAGCGATACCTGTGAATCCCATGCCTGGAACTGAAGATGCAATCTTGAAGTGCTGAATGCCTGTTAAGTAGAGAAGACCTGCAGCCATACCTGCGATAGCTCCTGAAATAAGGAGTGTAAACATGATGTTTCTCTTAGCATTCATACCTGCATATTTTGCAGCTTCCTTGTTATGACCTGTAGCCTTAAGCTCATAACCAAATGTTGTCTTGTTAAGAACAATAAGAATAACGATAGCAACAACAATTGTAAGTGGAATAGCGATTGTCACATACTGGTTGCCACCAAAGAATTCCTGCATAAATCCAGGTAAAATACCTGAAGGATTAACCTCTGCGATTTCGTATGTCTCTGACTTAGACTGGTTCATACATGCCTCACCACCAAGGATGATGTTACAAATATAAAGACCAATCCAGTTAAGCATGATACCTGCAATAACTTCGTTTACATTGAAGTAAGCCTTGAAGATACCTGCGATAAGTCCCCAGATACCACCAGCAACGATAGCTGCAAGTAAGCAGAAGAACCAATTCCAGCCAAGTGCAAGTGATGTATAAAGGCTGGCAATAATACCAACTGTGTACTGTCCAGCTGCACCAATGTTAAATAGTCCAGCCTTGTAAGCAAATAGAATTGCCTCTGCACAAAGAATAACTGGCACTGAGTTTACAAGGAATGAACCCATGTATTTCATCAATGTCTTTGTGCTATTCTATATTTGAAGAAGTTTGTAAGAATTGCTCCCATACCTTCTGAGGCATGTTCTGCATTCATAAACCAAAGAATAATAAATCCAATTAAAATACCAAGTACGGCACATAAAACTGAAGCAAGTAATGTCTGTACTGCTGGTCTCTTAAAAAAGCTTTCTTTCTGTCCCATTACTTAGCCTCCCTTCTATCGTCACGCTTAGCGCCTGACATGTATAATCCTAATTCTTGAAGAGTAGTCTTCTTAGGGTCAACCTCACCAACGATTTCACCCTCGTACATAACTAAAATTCTATCTGAAAGATTCATTACCTCATCAAGTTCAAGGGAAACTAAGAGAATTGCCTTACCAGCATCTCTTTCTTTAACAATTTCTTTGTGGATATACTCGATAGCACCAACGTCCAAACCTCTTGTAGGCTGAACAGCAATAAGAAGCTCATGGTCTCTGTCCATCTCACGTGCAACGATTGCCTTCTGCTGGTTACCACCAGACATTGAACGAACCTTTGTGATTGCACCCTGACCGGAACGAACATCAAATGCTTTTGTTAAACGCTCTGAATATGTACGCATATCCTTTTTCTTAATGATTCCACCCTTCTGGAAGGCTGGCTCAAAGTATCTTTGAAGAATCATGTTTTCCTCAAGAGAGTAGTCTAATACAAGACCGTGCTTATGTCTGTCTTCTGGAATATGGCTCATTCCGTGAGTATTCTTATAACGGATAGATTTTTTAGTAATATCCTCGCCGCACAATGTAATCTTTCCGCTAGAAATATCATCAAGTCCTGTAAGCGCCCCAACAAACTCTGTTTGACCATTTCCATCAATACCTGCGATACATACGATTTCACCTGCACGAACGTTAAATGAAACGTTGTGAACTGAATCGTTAGAGTGAATCTTGCTCTTTACGCAAACATTCTCAACCTTGAGAACTTCTTTTGTAGGCTTAGCTTCTTCCTTATCAACAGCGAACTTAACATTACGTCCAACCATCATTGAAGAAAGCTCTTCCTTTGTAGTGTTTGCTACATCAACTGTGCCGATGTACTTACCTTTTCTAAGGATTGAACATCTATCTGCTACTTCCATGATTTCGTTTAGCTTATGAGTGATAAACAAGATTGACTTACCCTCTGCTGCTAAATCCTTCATGATTTTCATGAGCTCATCAATTTCCTGTGGTGTAAGAACCGCAGTAGGCTCATCAAAGATAAGAATATCATTATCTCTGTAAAGCATCTTAAGAATTTCTACACGCTGCTGCATACCAACAGTAATATCCTCGATGAGCGCATCAGGATCAACCTTAAGATTGTACTTATTTGATAAATCCATAACCTTTTTTCTAGCCTCTGCTTTTGTTAAAAAGCCAAACTTGCTAGGCTCTGAACCAAGGATGATGTTATCAAGTACTGAGAAAATATCAACCAACATGAAATGCTGGTGAACCATTCCAATACCTAAATCGGTAGCATCATTTGGATTGTTAATTTTTACTTCCTTGCCATCCTTTTTAATGACACCCTTTTCCGGTGTATAAAGTCCGAATAATACACTCATAAGTGTGGACTTACCGGCACCATTCTCCCCGAGAAGTGCATGTATTTCACCGCGCTTCAACTGCAAAGTGATGTCGTCATTTGCAATGATGCCTGGGAACTCTTTTGTGATATGCAACATCTCAATTACGTAATCTTCCATCGCAATATACCCTTTCTTTTGTGATAGCTACATATGGCGCTTATTAACTATCTATTTGCTGATAATGCTCTCCCCTTAATGAACAGCAAAACCATAAAAAATAATACGCTATACATATTATATTTTATAGCTTTGTTTATTTCAAAAAAAAGGGAAGGATTTAAATCCCTCCCTTTTGTAAAAAGCCTCTCGGGAATATTAGTGAATATTGTCATACTCCTTAACAGTGATTTCTGTTGCAGGCATCTTGTCTGTACCGTTATCAACTGTGATTGTTCCGTCATATAACTGACCAACAAGTGTGTTGTAATCATCTACTGTGAAGTTTTCCATAGACCATGTGTCTGTTGGAAGCTGAACATAGTTAAGTGAAGGATCTGTACCTGATACGATACCAAGGTTTTCAATCTTTCCTGAGTAGTTAGCCCAGTTGCCAGCAAATAAATCTGTAAGTGTAGCATCAACTGTTGGAGCAAGACCCTTCATAGCCGAAGTTATGCAAAGATCATCTGTGCCGTACTGGTTAGCAATTGTGCCAGACTGGTCAGAGTCAACACCGATTACCTTACCGCCAACCTTCTGAGCTGCCTCGCAAGCTGATGTGTAGATACCACCACCACAAGCGAATACAACTTCTGTGCCGTTTGAATACCATGTATCCATCTGAGCTGTGATAGCTTCATCACCGAAGAACTGGCCACCATATACATAGTTAACCTGAACATCTGAAGCATTACCAAGCTCTACTGCTGCATCGTTACATCCCTGTACGAAACCGTAACCGTAACGGATAACAGCTGGAACTGCCATACCGCCAAGGAAACCAAGCTTTGTGTAGCCTTCCTTAACAGCTGCGAAACCTGCCATGTAACCAGCAAGCTCTTCCTGATATGTGAATGAGCAAACATTTTCTGGAAGTGTGTAATCACCAAAATCACCTTCACCACAGTCAAGAGCGATGATTGTTACATCTGGATAATCCTCAGCAACAGCCTTGATCATGTTTGCAAATAAATAACCTGGAACTACGATAACATTGTAACCATCTGTTACAGCGTTCTCAAATGAAGCGATACGAGCATCATCTGAATCTTCTGTAGGCTTATAGTACTGGAAATCAGCACCATTCTTGTCTGCAAATGCCTTAGCAGCCTCATAAGTTGTCTGGTTGAATGACATATCTGTGATATCACCAGAGTCTGTAATCATTGCGATTCTGTAATCGCTGTTAGTTGCTGCTGAATCTGCAGCCCCCTCTTCTGTTGTTGCTGTTGCATCTGAAGCAGCTTCTTTAGATGAACCACAACCAACAAACATAGTAGCTACCATTGAAGCTACAAGAAGTACGCTTAATAACTTCTTTTTCATTCTTTCATTCCTCCTAATTTTTGGTTTCTCTAATTATATAGAAACTCATAATATAAATTATATTTAATTTCATTATTTTTGCAAGAACAATGATGATTTTGTGTTTATTTTATGTCCAAATTTTTTGGACCAAATCCGTAAGGAAGTATTTCTTTAAGCGATTTGTCTACTATTTTAACATCCTCAGGCTGAATTTTTGTTAAATCATCCACATTCTTAACTTCTGCGAGAAGGATTCTAAAAGTTTCTGGGTCTCCAAACTCGTTTAAGACCTGTCTACATACGCCACAAGGTGCGCAAAGTGGTAAATCTTTTAGGTTATCCATACCACCTACAACTGCAATTGCTTCAAAATCGTAATAACCCTCACTAACTGCTTTGAACACTGCTGTTCTTTCTGCACAGTTTGTTGGTGTGTAGCCTGCATTTTCGATGTTGCAGCCCTTGAAGACTGTTCCATCCTTACATAAAAGTGCAGCTCCAACCTTGTGGTGAGAATATGGTGTGTAAGCCATTTCTCTCGCCTCTAAGGCCATTTTTACTAACTCATAATCTGTCATTTTATTCACCTACCTCTTTAGCATCAAGCTTGGTGTCATCTGCTGCGATGTATACCTTAGCCTGTTTTCCCCATTTATTTGAAGGGTAGAGTTCAACCACTTTCTCAAAGCATTCAAGTGCCAAATCTGTCTGGTCTGTCAATCTGTAGCAATCGCCAAGTAAAAACAGAGCAGCTCCATTGCCGTAGTTTTCATCGATATCAACTACAGTCTTAAAGTTTGTGATTGCGCTCTCGTAATTTTCTTCTGAATAGAAATTGTTACCATCATCAAAAAAGCCCTGGATAATCGCTGGTGAAAGTGCTGTGTACAAGGTATCATAAGCCTGCTGTCCCTGCTCACCTAAAACTTCCTTTGTAACCAGCTGAATGTACTGGCTGGCAGTAGCACTATCTCCCGAATTGTAATAATTCTGGGCAGCAAATAAATTGTCGTAGGATGTAGCAACATCCTGTTTGTCGTCATAAGCGCTTAACTCGGTTTTCAGCTTTTCAATGTCTGATTGAAGTGATTCATTAGCTGAATTCGACTCTGCCAAAGCCTCGTTAAGGGCAAGTATTGTATTTGAATTGCCATCCTTGGCGTTGTCCTTAACTGTAGGAACTACAAGGAAGAAGCAAATCAGCATACCGATTACAAGTCCAAGAATAATATTCATTAGGCTGGACCTTGAATTGTCCAGCATGCTTCTAAAGGACTTTTCAGACATCACTACTGTGTCATTGCCATCCACAAAGGATACTGTGTCGTTTTTCTTTCTGCGTTTTCCAGTGTTCTGGTCCTTTAATCTGGCCTTGACCTCATGAATATACTTTATAGTTGTAGTATTATTACTATCAATTTTTGCAGCCTGGTTCAAAAGCTTTCTGGCATCTGCAAATTTGCCTTCCTCCAAATAAAGCAACGCCAAAAGCTGATGTGCTTTGACAAAATTAGCATTCTGGCTAATAACCTTTTTCAGCTGAATAATAGCCAAATCTCTGCTTCCAGATTTACAATATTCAATTGCCTGATTGTACTTTTTGATAGTGGAATTTACCTTTGGCAAAAGTCCAGGCGTGCTTTCGATTTCAGCCAGATATCTGTCTGCATCAGGATTATCCTCCTGCAGATTTTTTGAAATAACCCACTCGTTTAATGCGCGGACCATTTCGCCTGTCTGGTAGTAACATAGCCCAAGTAAATTTCTCGCTCTTGTGTTGTATTTGTAATATTGGAGCGATGATTTTAGAGCTTCAATTGCACCAGATAAATCCCTGACCTTAGCCTTTTCCAAGCCTTGATTATAGAACACGTACGACGTGTAAACGATTTGTTTATATAACAAAATATCGGCGCCGCAATTGTAACATACATTACTGTCACCAACTTCGGCACCACACATAAAACACTGCATTGATTATTCTCCACTAAACCTAAACTATTTTGTCCCGTTATTGTTCTGAGCTGTCATATTAAAAAGTAAGTCTGTTAAATCTGTCAAATCTCTTGCTTTAATATCAGCCTCAGCCTGCTCAACTTCAATAGCAGGTTCATACTTCTTAAGCTCTTCCTCAAAATCTATCATAATTATCCACCAATTTTCCTAAGCTTTACGCCTTCTTCACTTTTTTCAATCTCTACTCGCTCATACAGTTCCTGAATTGTAACATGATGATCGTCGACTGAAATATTACTTCCGGCATATAATCTTCTAAAAACTTTTATAGTTGCGCCACGGCCAGACAAAATTACATCCTTAAGTCTGCCAAGCTTTTTTGTTTCTTCTAGGACAACTGCCTCATCTCTGATTCTAACTCTAAGCAGCTGCATTCTACGAGGATCTTCTTTATAGTTAATTCCTCGTTCCTCACCTAGTCTATCAAATTCTTCGATGCCCTTTTTAATCTTTTGGACATTCTCATTTATTGCCTGAATCTTCTTTGCAAGTATTTCGTATTCAGTAGCTTTTTCAACATCAATTCCTACAGCAACGTTTGTTGTAGTTCCGAAGGCATTACCAATATCATTTACCTCGATGCCCTGGACTGCTGAAACGTAGCCACCTATTATGGACGCATTGTTACCGTTAAGCTCGATACGACCATCGCAAGAAACCTTGCTTTTGAAGAAATAATCTGCTGTGATATCGCCGCCACATGTAACGATTGCATACTCAACAAACTGTGCTGTAACAGAGCCTCTGCAATCTATGATTGTTTTCTCATTACCCTTAACACCAGATAATAGGAACAAATCTTTTCCGGCCTTAATGTCGCAATCCTCAATCAGACCGTGAATAATTACATTTCCAGCAGCATCAATAACGGCGCCATCATGCACACCACCGTGCACGATGACATCGCCGTTGAATTTAATGTTTCCTGTTTCGATTCCTACATCCCCTTTAACCTCGTGTACTGGAGATATATTAATCTTACCCTGATTAACCTCAATCTTACCTGTGATTTTAGCTGTGTAGGTAAGATTGTCCGCAGACCTGTCGAAGCCTCTTCCGATAAGTGGAGGAAGGTCTCTAACTGGCTTTGGTTCAAGTATCTGACCTCTTACAGACATACCACGACTTCCCTGTACGGCAGGATGATATGTTGCAATAACGTCTCCCTCTTGTATTGTTTCAATTGTTTTTATACTCATGTAATCAGCCGTACCATCTGGTCGGATGGTAGGCTTACGATTAACAGTTGTATCAAAATGATATTCAAAATATCCTGGAGTGCCCTGCTGTTGTGCAGTACCTTCTGCAACCTTGATAGGCCTTCCATAAATAGGACTATTGGACAATCTGACCAGCATATCCTGATCAATTCCAAAGGTAATATTTGCATTACTCAAGAACCCAAGCAACTGAGCTGCAGTAAACTTGGGCACTTCATTCTTTCCGTCTGGAATCTTAAAAGTCATAGTGGCTTCTAAGCCGTTCGATGAGACTTGAATTTTTGGTGCAAATGCATTAATTGGCGTTGCCATAAGTCCCCCAAATAAAAAACTTGTTATAGGCGTTTGCAAAACGCCACAAGCCGCGTAAATGCGGCATTTTTTGTTAACTAAAAAAGAATAACTCCCCACTGATATGGTACAATAGAATTGACGAGAAACCACTGTACTAACCAAGAAAGGAGTTATTCTGATATATATGATACCATATAAACAGCTTTCTTTGGCTGATATTTATTCAGACTGCCAAGATAAACTTGAAAATGACAAGCCTGCGTTTCTGGCTCTATTAGAAACCTATATCAATCTTGATGAAATTATCCCGATTTCTTTCAGAAATCATTTCTATGCATCAACGGGCAGAACCCGTAAATACCCTTTGCAAGCGTTACTTTGG
>NZ_FOQF01000023.1 GCF_900113655.1 Pseudobutyrivibrio sp. OR37
GGAGCATTCCTGTAATTCATAAATAACACCAATTGAATAAAAAAGAACCTCAAGGTAAGATTGAGATGCATCTTGGCGGATGTAACAAATCAATCAAAACACTGGAGGTTCCAAATGAATTATACACAGAATGAAAAAATCGAACAAGTAACAGATGAGACATTAGTTGTTGGTGTGGATATAGGAAGCCAAACTCACTACGCTAGAGCATTTGACAACCGAGGACGTGAGTTAACAAGAAAAGTATTTGTATTTCATAATGACTTAGAAGGGTTCAATTCCTTTAATTTCTGGACAGAGACATTAAAAGCTGATAATAAAAAGACAAAAGTTTTAGTAGGCTGTGAGCCAACAGGTCATTATTGGTTTTCATTAGCAAAGTATTTGAAAGACCATCAAAAGAAGCTTGTAATGGTAAATCCATTCTCTGTTAAAAAGATAAAGGAATTAGATGATAACAGCCCAAAGAAAACAGATGCTAAAGATCCAAAAACAATTGCAAAATTGGTTATAGATGGTAGATATTCAGAGCCATATATACCGGAAGGCATTTATGCCGAAATAAGAGATTTGGTATACAGCCGCGATAGAATTATGAAGCAGCATAACATTTCTGCAAATAGAATTCAGCGCTGGCTTGCAATACATTTCCCAGAGTATCTGGGATTATACAAAAGATATGATGCTGTGTGTGGCTTAATGATTCTTGAAAAGGCGCCTTTGCCACAAGATATCATTACACTTGGAGTAGACGGTGTTAAACAAATCTGGAAAGATGCTAAAAAACGAGGCCGTGGAGTAAGTAAAGATAGGGCAGAGACCCTGGTTGAGGCGGCTCATAATAGTATTGGACTAGAAGGAGGCATCGGTGCAAAAAGTGAGTTCTTTATGCTACTTGAAGAGCATCGCTTATGGGCTTCGCAATTAGAAGCTATAAATAAGGTACTTGAAGAAGCAATTCGAAAAGTATCAAACGTGGAGAAGTTACTCGCCATTAAAGGAGTAGGAGTTGTAACAATAGCAGGATTCATAGCTGAGGTTGGTGATATAAGACGCTTTAAATCACCAAAACAAATCCAAAAGTATGCTGGGCTAGAACTAGTGGAAAGAAGTTCTGGAAAGCATAAAGGAAAAACGAGAATCAGTAAACGAGGAAGACGTAAACTGAGAAGAATTCTTTATCAAGTAATGGTGCCATTGCTAGCAAGGAACCATGAATTTAGAGAAATCTATGATTATTATGTTACTCGTGTTAAGAATCCGCTGAAACGCAGACAAGCCATGATGGCCGTAAGCTGCAAATTGATTCGCGTATTTCACGCGGTATTAACAAAAGGTATGGATTATGACAGATTCAAAATGATGACGGATATCCATAGGAATAGCGAGCTAATCGCTGCCTAGTCAAAAAAGAAACTTGTAAACAGGAAGCGTCCGCCAATAGTTGGTGCTGAATACAGGAATGACAAAATATAGAGAACAAAGTAGAGCTAGTAGCTGCGTTGACATTTATTATAGGGCAACGACCCTGACTGAGGAGCATGAGCAGCACCCAACTACGGATAAGCAGTACGAAGGAATTTAGGACCTGACAGAGGTCAGTGATCCTGGTAGACATGAGAGGTTAGTTACTGTAGGTGATTAGGGAGACAAGAGGGCCTTCATAAAGAAAAAACAAAGACGTTCTTTTTGTTGTACCAAAAATCATCAGAAAAGGGCTCCAAGAAGCCAACTTCATATCTGTAATGCACTATTTTGATCAATATAAGTAACTGTAAACAGTTTAACAAAGCTTGATAAATCAAGGTTCTTTGTTAAACATCAACAAAAAAGAATAGAGAGGATATTTGTTATGAAGATAGGCAAACTGAAGAGATTTTTTATAGTCATAGGTGTATTTGCAGCAGCATTACTGCTACTAATCCTAATATATCAATTGGCATTCAATCCATACAGGGGGACAGCTGATAAATATGTGGAACCTCTAGCACTAGAGGATGAGCTTACTGAAAAACAAGTGCTTAAGGATATGGATTACACTATAAAGATGCTGCGCAGCCATCATCCTGCATGGCTTGAAAAGGATAATGCAAAGGTGCAGGCGGTGGAAAGAGAATACAAAAATCAGCGTGAGCAGCTATTAAATGATGAAAGCGATAGCTATACAACCTTAGATGAATGGCGCATTATATCTAAAATCACAAACAAGTTAAATGATGGTCATACAGGCTGCCTGTATAAATCAGATAATAATCGCTACATAGAAGATGCAACTCAGGTTGAAGCATATGGAGTTCCGACACAGATAAATGGAGCATCTACAGATGCGCTGCTTAAGGATTTTAAAGAGCTATTCTCTTATGAAAGAGAAGAATATTTAATAGTGTTCTTTAAAGATGCCATACAAAACGAAGCATATCTGAAAATGCTTGGAGTAGATACTAAAGAAGGGGTAACCTTTACATTTAATACAGAAAATGGAAATAAGGATTACCATTACAATTTTGTCTCTTTTGAGCAGATTAAAAGAATCCAAGATGATACCAACGAAGATTGGGTATATTATGACATTGATGTGGATAATAACATGGCAGTATTTACCTTGAAGGAATGCAATTATGATGAACATTATAAAAACACCTTAGACAGCTTTTTTAAAGAGGTAAATGATAAAGATATAGATAATATTGTTGTAGATTTGCGTGGCAATGGTGGTGGAAATTCATACGTTGCAGATGAATTCTTAAGCTATCTTGATATAGATGGCTATAATACATGGGCATGCGCCATTAGATATGGAGCTTATTTAAAGAAATGTGATGCAAGCTATACAAAGATAAACAAAAAGCCGGATGCCTTCAGTGGCAATCTGTATGTGCTAACAGATTTAAATACATATAGCGCAGCCATGGATTTTGCAATGTATGTAACTGATAACCATTTAGGAAAGATAGTAGGTGAAGCTTCTGGAAACATGCCAGATAGTTATGGAGATGTTCTTACATTTGTAACTCCAAACTCAAAGCTTACGCTTAGAGCTTCATTTAAGAAGTGGTACAGAATAGATGAGACCAAAGCTGGCCAGCCTATCGAGCCAGATGTAAAGTGTGATCCTAGTGATGCCCTTAATGTCACCAGGGATTTGATTTGTAACTAGCACAGCGATTGTATATAATATGACCACAAAGGCATAATCACGAATGTGATTAATACAGACAACATGGAGGAAAACAATGGAAAAGAACAATTCAAAGAAGATAATAATAGGTGGTGTGATTTTAGTTGCATTAATTGCAGTATTTGCAATTTGCTACAATCTTTTTGTTGCAAAGCCAACAGCAGGTAGTAAGAGTGTAGTGATTGAAGTAGTAGATAGCACAGGTGCAACTACATCTTATGATGTTAATACAGATGCAGAGTATTTAAAGGATGCAATGGACGAGCTTGCAGACAGCGATGATAGCTTCTCTTACAGCGGAACTGATGGAGATTACGGTATCATGGTAGAGGTTGTAAACGGCGAGCAGGCAATCTTTGCAGAGGATAATGCATATTGGGCACTTTACGTAAATGGTGAGTATGGTCAGTATAGCGCAAACCAGCAGCCTGTAGCTGATGGCGACACATATACATGGACCTACGAAAAGGCAAACTAGTTAAATGCAAAATAGAATTACAACAAAGGACATAGCGATGATAGGCCTTATGGTGGCCATTATCGAGGCTTGCAAAATGGCCCTCAGCTTTGCACCTAATATAGAGCTGACTACCTTTTGGCTGATTATGTTTACCAGACAGTTTGGCAAGAAGGTGGCAGTGATAGTACCGGTGCTGATTCTTGTTGAAGGGATGATGTATGGCGTAAATACCTGGTGGGTGATGTATCTTTACATATGGCCACTGCTTGTGATTTTGGCATATATGTTCAGAAAGGTTGATTCAGCAATCTTTTGGGCAATATTTTCCGGAATCTTCGGGCTTTGCTTTGGTATGCTTTGCTCCATCACATATTTCTTCATAGGAATGAGGGACGGCGGCATCATCGGCGGCTTTAACACAGCCTTCCCTTGGTGGATTTCAGGAATTCCATGGGATATGGTGCACTTTGCAGGAAATTTTGTGTTGATGCTGGTTTTGTATTATCCTATTGGAAATGTAATGAAACGCAATTGTAAAGGATGATAAAATGAAAAACAACGATAAAACAAATGTAATGCGTGTCCTTGACTCAAAGAAAATTTCTTACGAGAGTCATTCATACGAGCCAGATGCAACAATGACTGGCGAAGAGATTGCTGGTGTCCTAGGGGAGCCAGCTGAAAAGGTTTTTAAGACACTTGTAACTCAGGGAAAAACAGGAGCCTACTACGTATTCGTAGTTCCTGTAGTTGAGGAGCTTGACCTTAAAAAGGCAGCCAAGGCCGCAGGAGAGAAATCTATTGCCATGATAAAGCAAAAGGATTTGCTGGGCCTTACAGGCTACGTCCACGGTGGATGCTCTCCAATCGGCATGAAAAAGCAATTCCCAACCTTCATCCATGAGACTGCAGCAGGCTACGATAAAGTATTCGTAAGCGCAGGTAAGGTGGGCTTTCAGATAGAGCTTTCACCAGCAGATCTTATTAAGGTAGCAAATATTAAGGCTGTGGATCTGGTGTGATACTAGTGTGACAAAGACTGTTATATACTGTAACCATCAAATAAACCAATACAGTTTATAGGAGGAGAAAATTATGGCAGTTGTAATCATCGCAGCGTTAGTATTATATGTAGTAGAATTTGTAACATTAGCACAGTTACACAAGGAAGCTAATGAATTAAAGAATGACGATTTAGTTTTTCTTGAGAACGCATTTGGATATACATATATTGATGAGGATTTCGAGCAGGTTGAGGCTGAAATTCTCAAGCTTAAGGAAGAACTAAGATATGCAATTTAAATGGATTGCATTTAACATAATAGAAATGTAAAATCGAATGGAGCAGGTTATCTGCTCCATATTTTTTTGCGATAAATGGAGGTTAAAAAATGTCTTACGCAGAGTATGCTAAACATTATTTTACCATGCCAGATTGCATACTATTTTTACTTTTAGCAATGCTATTACTGGCAGTGGTGTACGGAATATTTTTTGTATTTGCTAACAAAACATTCGAAGGAGAGCTGAAGATTCAGCACGAATTCTTCTCATTATCAGAAAGATTTTACGAGCTAATCTTTTCAGGCGGCAGTATCATCGGATTTATGGCGGCGTACTATCTGATAAATAGATTTGTTACATCTGGATCATTTTATGAATTCTGGAGTGATTATAAGGATTATTTACTTCTGGTGTTCATGATAATCTCAATACTTTTGAACACATTCTTGGATCATGTCTTTGTAAAGCTAAAGAGACTAGACAAAAGCGAAATGGCATCCATCCGCCTTACAGGAATGATATATATGATTGTTATCTTCTGCTATATCAAATTTATCTACGAGGATAATAACTACGACATGTTCATCACATATTTCCTTACATTGATGATTGGTCGATTCGTATATTTTGATGCAAGCTTCAAGGATTTTATTGAGTGCATGAAGCAGGCGATTAAGAACATCCCAATTATGTTAATTGGCTTGACCTTCCTTGGAATCCTTTGTTTACGCGGTTATTCATCAGACTATCTGCTGAAGCACAACGGTGTAATCACCAATATTTTCTTCTGCCATTTGTATATTATCGTGGCAATATTTATCATGCATTTTGCAGTAGATATTTATTTCAATTATAGAAGCAAACGCCATGCAGAAGAAAGCCAGCCTGAGCGAAAGCCAAAAAGAAAGCCTAGACCAGCGCAGAGACCTCACAAACCAGATATACAGAATCTAGAGGATTTTTAACCTGTAACATTAAAAAAATCACCTCTTGTCCCAAATTGTTGAATAGATTTAGAAGTTATGTAGAATATAAATCATAGGAGGCGCCAATAGTTATGAAGATAAATATTGACGTAGATGATTCATTACAGCAGGATGTGATAACCATTCATTGTCGGGAGATTACAGACGAGATTCTAGAACTGCAGCGTCTGCTGTCTCAGCGGCAAACAGGTTCACAAAGGATTTCAGCATACATGGATGATACGGAATATTATGTGGATGTGAAATCTATTGTATTCCTGGAAAGCGGTGGCAACTATATAGCAATACATACTGCTAAATCAATCTACAGAATCAGACAAAAATTATATGAGCTTGAAGAAATACTCCCAAGAGATTTTATCAGGGTATCCAAATCCACTATCGTAAATACGGATTTGATATCTTCGATAAAAAAGAATATCACGGGAGCAAGTGAGATTACCTTTAGGAATTGCACCAAGCAGGCTTATGCATCGAGGAACTATATTAAAGCATTGATAGAGATTATGGATGAAAAGAGGTTGAAAAAATGAAAGATAATAGGATTAAATCAATATTTAGAGGCTTGGCACTTATCGCATTTGCGGTATGTTGTTTAATTGGAAACAGCGATAAATTCGCCGATATGCCACTTTTTAGAATAGGTGTGAGCTTGTTATTATTGGTGGTTTTAGTAGAAACAATCATTGAAAAGAATTTTATTAGCATATTTTGCGTATTAGGCTGTGGTGCATGTGTTTATCAAAATGAACTTGGCCTTAAGGATGTTAATTTCTTATTAATTATCGGTTTATTCATTCTGATTGGAGTTGGTATGAATCTAATATTTGGCAAGAAACCAAAGATTAACGTGATTAAGGATGGCCACAAGGGTTCAGTGGAAAGCGCAGGAAACATAGAATACTGGGAAGATGATGGAAATTTCAGCATAGATAACAGTCTTGGACAGCGCACTCAGTACGTTAAGATTCAGAACCTGAAAAAGGGTGACATCGATAATTCACTTGGTTCACTTACAGTATATCTTACAGGCAGCACTGTTGATGCAGATGGTGCAGTACTTGATATAGACAATGGAATGGGAAGCCTAACGGTTTATATCCCAAAGGATTTCAGAGTACGTTTTAACTGTGATAATGGCATGGGCAAAATCAATATGCATGGAGAATGCAGCCAGGATGAAAGCCTGCCACTTGTAAAAGCCAATGTGGATAATGGAATGGGAACTATAGATTTTTATTTTGAGTAATATGATAGAAAAAGATTTTTTAGACAGATATACAAAACAATTAAGCAATCAACAATTAGAAGCAGTACAGACAGTAGAAGGGCCTGTGCTGCTTCTTGCTGTGCCAGGAAGTGGTAAAACTACAGTGCTTGTTAATAGGCTAGGCTACATGATTTACTGCAAGGGCATTGCCCCTGAAAACATCCTGACACTTACATATACAGTGGCTGCCACAAAGGATATGGCCACGCGTTTTACACACATCTTCGGGGAAGAGCTTTCAGGCAGACTAGAGTTTAGAACCATCAACGGCATCTGTGCCAAGATAATTGCCTACTATGGAAGAATGATTGGAAAGACTTCCTTCGAACTATGTAGCGATGAAAAGTTTACAGGGCAGCTTCTTACAAACATATATCTGAATGTTGAACAGGATTATCCCACAGAAAGTGATATTAAGGGGCTTCGCACGTTGATTACATATTGCAAAAATATGTATCTAAATGCTGATGAGATTAAGAAGCTGGGTAAGGATAATGATATAGATTTATATCGTATTTACGAACTGTATAATGCCAAGCTTAAAGAGCAAAGTATGATGGATTATGATGATCAGATGATTTATGCCTACAAAATCCTGAAGGGCTCAACTGTTACATTAAAGTATTTTCAGGACATATACAGATACATCTGCGTGGATGAGGCTCAGGATACATCAAAGATTCAGCACATGATAATCTCCCTGCTTGCAGGAGCAAAGGGGAACCTTTTCATGGTAGGTGATGAGGATCAAAGTATCTACGGATTTAGAGCTGCATATCCAGATGCTCTTCTTAATTTTGAGAAGGAGCATCCAGGGGCAAAGGTGTTGGTGATGGACAAAAACTATCGTTCTAATGCAAGGATAGTAGAGGCTGCAGATATATTTATCCAGCACAACAAGGAGCGCCATGCCAAGCATATATGCGCTACCAAATCAGCTGCAAGCGATATTAATTATGTCTCAATAGCAAGGGAGGCTCAGTACAGCTATCTTATGAAGGTGGCTGAAAATCCAGCCACAAGGACAGCAGTGCTATATAGAGATAACGAAAGCGTACTTCCACTGGTGGATTTGTTAGAACGAAACAATGTCCCTTACAACATTAAAAGCGCTGACCTGACCTTTTTCAGTAATCGCGTGGTAATTGATATTGTAAATATGCTCAGATTTGCCTTCGTTCCTATGGATGAAGAGCTTTTCATGAAGATATATTTCAAGTTTCAGGCTTATATCAAAAAGACTGATGCAATCGCCATGTGCCAGCTGGCGGAAGCAAATCACAGCGGTATATTGGATGCAGCAGAGCTTGTAAATATGAACCCTCACGTGCTGGGAAACTGTCGCTCATTAAGAACTCATTTCAAAAACATGGCAAATGAGAATCCATACAAAGCCATTAATAGAATTGAAAACTTTATGGGTTACGGCGATTACCTTGGGGATAACAACATCGACACTAATAAAATCTTCATACTAAAACAGCTTGCCAAGCAGGAAAAGGATATTCCGTCATTCCTTAATCGTCTGTCTGTATTAAGACAGCTGCTTATGGAAAAGAAGAATGACCCAGGCACAAAGTTTATCCTATCTACCATCCATTCCAGCAAGGGATTAGAGTACGATTCGGTAATATTAATGGATGTATTAAATGGAGTATTTCCTAACAAGGTTCTAAGAAAACACACCAAGGCAACTCCTCAGGAGAAGAAGGATTACGAGGAGGAGCGCAGAATCTTTTACGTGGGAATGACCAGGGCCAGGGAGCATTTGACAATATTCAAATACAAGGACAGACCATCAGCCTTTTTGAAGGAATTGTCAAATAAGCAGGAAATTCCAGAGGAAATGCTAGAAAGCAAGCCGGCCAATACCTATTCGGCCACCCAGGCTACCTCTTATCTACAAAGAATGATGAGAAATTCACAGAAATAAACCTCAAAATATGTTATTATGATGTTAACTGGCAATGTATTGTAGAAGGAGGATTATTATGGCGGAAAACAAGTATGCAGGAACCAAGACAGAAAAGAATCTTTGGGAAGCTTTTGCAGGCGAATCAATGGCAAGAAATAAGTACACTTATTTCGCATCGGTAGCAAAGAAAGCTGGCTATGAGCAGATAGCAGCTTTATTCCTTAAGACAGCTGACAATGAAAAAGAGCATGCTAAGCTATGGTTCAAGGCTTTGGGGGAAGTTGGGGATACACCTACCAATCTTTTGCATGCAGCAGAAGGCGAAAATGCTGAGTGGACTGATATGTACGATAGAATGGCCAAGGAAGCTGAAGAAGAAGGTTTCCCAGAGCTTGCAGCCCAGTTCAGAGGGGTTGCAGCCATCGAAAAGGCACATGAAGAAAGATACCGTAAGCTTTTGCATAATGTGGAAGCCATGGAAGTCTTTAAGAAGAGTGGCGTAACCATGTGGGAGTGCCGCAACTGTGGTCACATTGTTGTGGGCGTAGAGGCTCCTGAGGTTTGTCCGGTTTGTAAACATCCTCAGTCTTACTTCGAAGTAAGAGAAGAAAATTATTAATACAAGAATTAACAAAGAGCTAAGGCCTATACAGGTCTTAGCTCTATTACGTTATCGCCATATATAATGTTGTTCTTGTTAAGGAAATCTACAAATCCAGGTAAGCTTTCAGGCTGCATTACATCTCTTGGAGCGTGGGCATCGCAGCCGATTACAAATTTTGCACCCATCTGCGACGCCAGGCTAAAGAATCTGTCGCAAGGATAGTTGCGGCCTGTGGCAAAGCCCAGCATATTTACCTCTAGTGGAATGTTCATATCAATAGCAGTTTGAATTACAGGACGCATGTGCATCTGGAATACATCTTCGTCACCAACATAATTGATTAAATCAGGATGTGCCAAATATGAGAAGAGGCCTGTTTGCATTCCTTCGATAGTAAGGGCTGCGTAATCAATAAGGTTTTGCTCATCTTCTGTCATAGCCCCTGAATAAAATCCTGTGATTTCATCTGGGACAAAATGCTGTCCCTGAATGATATAGTCCAAAGGGAACTGACGTAGATAGTTAATTAGCTTGTCGAAATATTTGTGTGTATATTCCACTTCATATCCGATTAAAATCTGAATATCGTCTTTATATTCATCTTTTAACTTTTGTAAAGTCTGGGTATAATTTTCCACCTCGGACATTTTCATACGGATATGAGATTCGTAGGTATCAGGGTATGGCTGAGGCACATGGTCCGAAATACCGTAGATTTTAAAGCCTGCAGCGATGGCTGATTCGATATACTCACGCTCTGTACCGCTGGCGTGATTGCACCTAACTGTGTGTGAATGGTAATTAGCTAACATTATGAAATCCTCCAAATATCATAAATAATAGCACAATAGTGACAAGTTTGCATTTGCTCAGAGAAAAGAGGATAAAAAATGACTACAGACTGAATAATTATCCAATGTTCAGAATATTTTATTTAAGATTTAATTTTCGGGAAAAATGTAGTATAATAGCCTTCGTCGCTGTACGGTGTAAAAGTTTACAGTGCTAAAGTCTTGTAGGCTCTGTCTACAAAATAGAGACTGATACGATAAATAGAGGGAGGATAATTAAATGGATTCTAAACGTATCAAATGGTCCACACTTGCATTTATGGCATTTTCGACAGTATGGGGATTCGGAAATGTATTAAATGGATTTATTTACTTCAACGGTATCCAGAGTATTTTCAGCTGGATTCTCATGTTTGCTCTTTACTTTGTACCATATGCACTTATGGTAGGTGAGCTTGGTTCTGCATTCAAGACATCAGGTGGTGGTGTCAGCTCATGGATTTTCGGAACTACAGGAGCAAAGGCAGCTTACTATGCCGGATGGACATACTGGGCATGCCACATTACTTACATCGCTTCTAAGTCATCAGGTGGCTTAAAGGCTCTTAGCTGGGCAGTTTTCAGAAATGGTGAAACATACGATAGCTTCCCAACACTTGCAGTTCAGCTTGTAACATTCGCTATTTTACTTGTATTCTGCTATGTTGCTTCACGTGGTCTTAACCCACTTAAGAAGCTTGCAACTATCGCTGGTACATCTATGTTTGTAATGTCTATTCTTTACATCCTTATGATGTTTGCAGCACCTGCAATCAACCCACATGCAGCATACGTTCCAATGGAATTTACAGCAAAGACACTTATTCCATCATTCAACGTTAAGTACTTTACATCACTTTCTATCCTTGTATTCGCAGTAGGCGGATGTGAGAAGATTTCTCCATACGTTAACAAGGTAGAAAACCCATCAAAGGGATTCCCTAAGGCAATGATTACACTTGCTGTTATGGTTATGGTATGTGCTATCCTTGGTACAATCGCTATGGGTATGATGTTTGATCCAGCTGATGTTAATGCTAACTTCGATGCATACAACTCAAACGGTTCTTACTGGGCATTCCAGAGACTTGGTGAGTACTATCATGTTGGTAACGCTATCATGATTATCTATGCACTTTGCAATGCAATCGGTCAGCTTTCAACACTTGTTATTTCTATCGATGCACCACTTCGTATGCTTCTTGATAACGAAGATGCTAGAGAGTTCATCCCTTCTAAGCTTCTTAAGAAGAACGATGCAGGCGCTTATGTAAATGGTATCAAGATGGTAGCAGTTCTTTCAGGTGCAATCATCCTTATCCAGTCATTCGTTCCTGGTGCAGCTGTAGTTCTTAAGCAGCTTACAAAGCTTAACTCAGTATGTATGCCACTTCGTTACCTTTGGGTATTCTTCGCATACATCATGCTTCGTAAGGCTGGTGAGAAGTTCAATCCTGAGTACAAGTTCGTTAAGAATCAGGCTGTAGCAATCTTCGCAGGTTGCTGGTGCTTCTTCGTAACAGCAGCTAGCTGCTTACTTGGTATGTATGTAGAGGGCGATTTATTCAACACATTCCTCAACATCCTTACACCAATCGTACTTGCAGCACTTGGCGTAATCTTACCAATGATCGCTAAGAGAGAGCAGTCTAATCAGTAATACCGTGACGTTTACGGTATTCACTTGGTGACATATCTTTATATCTTTTAAAGGCCTTGGAAAATGTAAATGCATCGCAGTATCCAACCATAATAGCAATATTATTGATGGATTCAGATGTATTAGATAACAATTCCGAGGCTTTTTTTATTCTGTAGGTGGCAAGATATAGCTGAGGGGTGTACCCCGTGGCGTGCTTGAAAACACGCGTAAGGTAACTGCGGTTCAGCCCACAGGCTCTTGCAATATCTTCTACATTAATAGGCTCTGAATATTTCAGCTGAATATATCTAATTGCGCTTTTAACATAATTAAGTCTTGGGTCAATCTCTACTTCTGGTTGTTTATTAACAGATTTGGTGTTTAAGCAATTGAAGAATTCATAAACCTTTGCGTAGCAATAGCATTCTTTATCTGCGTTATCATAGATATCATTAATATATTGCTCAAGCTCGCCAGCATCACCAGAAGAAGTAAAAACGGGATTTTCGGCGGTGATGCCTGCACTGGCAAAAAGCTCAGTGCTTCTTGGCCCATCCACATGAATCCATACATAAGACCAAGGGTCATCCTTATCAGCTTCGTAGTAAGCGGTGCACTTTGCAGGAATCAGAAATCCCTGGTTAGCATGAATATCAAATCTTTTTCCATCTAATATAAGATACCCTTTCCCAGATATTACATAGTGGAAAATCGTTCTAGTTCTAATAATCGGACCATAGCTGTAGGATGGTTCACATTTATAACAGCCCACTTCAAATAAATAGAAATCATTTGAACTAGTCATATCAACGAACTTTACCTTATCTACCCCATTTACATTCATAACATTCTCCTACAATGTCACAAAGTGACATGAATATATAAAATTACGACATCAACATAAAATAGCGATGTCAATATAATGATTATAGCAAAAATGAAAGAAGCGAGGAGACAAAATGGATATAAAGTTTAATGAGAAGGAAAAACAATTTCATCTTTTTAATTCAAAGATTAGCTACGTAATTGGAATATGCCTAGACGGCGAAATCGGCCAGTTGTACTTCGGAAAAAGAATAAATGAAAACCAGGTGGTGCTTGACTATCAGTCTGCAGGCTTGCGTCCTTTGTGCTGTAACGTAAAGGAAGAGGAAAACTACACTAAGGAGCTGGCTCTTTTAGAATATCCAGCCTTTGGTAACGGAGATTTTAGAGACCCTGCATACGAGATTCTCCAGGCAAATGGTTCTAGAGTAACAAATTTAATCTTTAGCAGTTATCGTATTTACGATAGTAAGGAGACTATACCAGGACTTCCTGCTACCTACACAAATACTGATGATGAAGCAAAGACTCTTGAAATTATCTGCAGGGATGAAGTGGCTGGAATAGAAGCTACATTATATTACACCATTTGGAGAGATTACCCTGTAGTCTGCCGACACACTAGAATCAAAAATGTGGGTGATGAAGAATTTAAGATAGAGAAAGCTTTAAGCTGCAACCTTGATATTCCTGATATCAATTATGAGCTGATGCATTTTGAAGGAGCCTGGGGTAGAGAAAGAACACCAATCACACGCGACGTATCCCATGGTATTGCATCAGTGGAAAGCATGCGCGGCCATTCAAGTGCAAACTACAATCCTTTTGTAATAATGAAGCGCAAGAACACAGACGAGTTTAAGGGCGAGGCTATGGGCTTCAGCCTTGTGTACAGCGGCAATTTCACTGTCATGACTCAGGCAGATACCTTCGGAAAGCTTAGATTCAACATGGGCATAAACCCAAAGTGGTTTAGCTGGCCATTGGCTCCACAGGAGTGCTTTGATACTCCAGAGGTTATCATTACCTACACTCAGGATGGATTAAATGATTTAAGCCAGAATCTTCACAAGCTGATGAACAACAACCTGGTTAGAAGCTGCTACAAAAACAAGCCAAGACCTATCCTTCTAAATAACTGGGAAGCAACAGAGATGGATTTCACAGAAGAGAAAATCCTTCAGATTGCAAAGAAGGGCAAGGAAGCTGGAGTAGAGCTTTTTGTCCTTGATGATGGTTGGTTTGGAGCAAGAAATGATGACCATGCAGGACTTGGAGACTGGGTAGTAAATACTGACAAGCTTCCAGAGGGAATCACAGGATTATCTAAGAAGATTAATGACATGGGCCTTAAGTTTGGTCTTTGGATTGAGCCAGAAATGACAAACGAGGATTCCGATATGTACAGAGCACATCCGGATTGGGTATTGGCTGCTCCAAACAGAAAGAGAACCTTAGGCCGTCACCAGATGGTGCTTGATTATTCAAAGCCTGAAGTGGTGGACAATCTTTACGACCAGCTTTACAAGGTGATTTCCACAGCAAGCATTGATTACATCAAATGGGATATGAACCGTTCTATTACAGAATGCTTTAGCCAGAATCATGATGCAAGAGAGCAGGGAACCATCTATCACAAGTACATTCTTGGAGTGTACAGCCTATACGAAAGATTGAAGGCAGCCTTCCCTAATATCCTTTTTGAATCATGCGCCAGCGGTGGAGCCAGATTTGACGCAGGAATGCTTTACTATGCACCACAGGCTTGGACATCAGATGATACAGATGGCTACGAGCGTGTAAAGATTCAGTATGGCACAAGCTTCGGTTATCCGATTGCATCAATGGGCTCTCACGTATCAGCTTCTCCAAATCTCCAGACAGGAAGAAGCATGAAGATTAAGGATAGAGCAAATATTGCTTATTTTGGTACCTTCGGCTACGAGCTGGATTTAAACGAGATTTCCGAGGAGGAATTTGCTGAAGTAAAAGAACAGATAAAGTTCATGAAGGAGAATCGCGAGCTGTTCCAGTACGGCACAGTTTATAGATTACAGTCTCCATTTGACCATAACATCGCATCATGGATGGTTGTATCTGAGGATAAGAAAAAGGCAATCCTTACCACATATAAAAAGGAAAATGTTCCAAACATGGGAATTGAGAAGGTGAAGCTTGCAGGCCTTAATCCTGATTTTAAGTACACAATCAACGGTGCAGCTCAGATGTATGGCGACTATTTAATGGAAGCTGGAATATCTATGAGCGAGAAGAACAAATTCTGGTTTGAAAGTGATGGGGATCATTCTTCACGTTTGTATGTGCTTGAAGCATAAGTCACAAATTGACATCTTTAGGAAAAAGAAATCCATACAAACTAGGGTTAAATGAAGCTAATATGAAAATATCTTCAGAGAGGCTAAATATATTATAGAGGGAGGTTTTTTAGCATGAAGGCGAAGAAATTAATTAGTCTGTTACTGAGTTCAGTAATGGCAATGTCGATGGTGGCATGCGGCGGTGCTGCAGACACATCATCAACAGAAGAAACAGCGGATTCTACTGCTACAGAAACAGAGGCAATGAAGGGAAGCGTTGAAGGAGAGCTTACTGTTTCAATCTGGGATGAAAACCAGAGAAAAGGACTACAGGAAATCATTGATGAATGGTCAGCACAGTCAGGGGTAAAGGCTACTATTCAGGTTGTAGGCTGGGATGATTATTGGACACTTCTAGAGGCAGGTGCTTCTGGTGGAGAATTACCTGATGTATTCTGGATGCATTCAAATCAGGCACAGAAATACATGGAAAACGATATGCTCATGGATTTAACAGACAAAATCGCAGCGAGCGATAAGATTGACATGGGCAACTACTATGAAGGTATCGTAAACCTATATCAGTCAAACGGTAAGCAGTACGCAGTTCCAAAGGATATCGATACAATCGCACTTTGGTACAACAAGACAATCTTTGATGAGATGGGCGTTGCTTATCCAGATGATACATGGACATGGGATGATTTCGTAGATGCTGCAGCAAAGCTTACAAATGATGAGCATTGGGGATATGCTATTGCACCATCTAACAACCAGGATTCATTCTACAACGCAGTTTATTCTATGGGCGGAGAAATCATCAGCGATGACAAGAAGTCATCAGGCTATGACAATCCAAACACAGTTAAGGCAATCAAGATGTTCGTAGATATGGTTCAGGCAGGTTCTTGCCCAGATCTTAACACAATTTCTGAGTCAGCAGCAGATGTACTTTTCGAGTCAGGCAAGGTTGCTATGGTAACACAGGGCTCTTGGATGGTAGCAGCATTCAAGGATAACGAATACACAGCAGCAAACTGTGATGTTGCAGTTCTTCCAAAGGATGCTACAACAGGCAAGAGAGTATCTATTTACAATGGTTTAGGTTGGGCTGCTTCAGCTAACACAAAGAACCCAGACGCTGCATGGTCTCTTATCGAGTGGCTAGGTAGCAAGGAGATGCAGGAGAAGCAGGCCGAGCTTGGTGTTACAATGTCAGCTTATGAAGGCTGCTCAGACCTTTGGGTAAACTGCACAGACGTATTTGATCTTAACGGTCACATGAAGATGCTTGATGCAGATTTAGTATTCAGACCATATTCTAAGTACACAACAGTTTGGGAGGATATGCAGACAGAAAAACTCAAGGAAGCTTGGACAGGTGACAAGGATGTTGAGACTGTTTGCAAGGAAATCTGCGACAGCATGAATCAGACTCTCAGCGAGGAGTAACTTTTTTCTTCTTCATATTGTTAAATAAAGGTTCATCCTGTAGGTAACAAGCTTTAATGTTTCTCAGGCTAAATATTAATTGAGCTAAGAAATATTAGGCTTGTGACCGTAGCAGGATGATTATTTTTCTAAAGCAGGAGACATAATGTTATGGGAAACAAAAAGAAAATAACTAATCGCCAGAGGAGCGAATTCATCTGGGGATGGCTTTTTATTCTGCCAACTATGGTAGGTCTAATCGTTCTAAATATCATTCCAATATTTCAAACAATATATCAAAGCTTTTTCAAAACAGGGGATTTTGGAAAAGGAAATATCTTTGTAGGCGGCGCCAACTATGTGAAGGTTTTTTCTGACACAGAGGTTTGGCAGGCTCTATGGAACACACTGAAATATGCAGTGGTTGAGGTTCCAATTTCTATTATCATTTCATTAGTTTTAGCAGTATTTTTAAATGGGAAAATAAAAGGTAAGAGCACCTTCAGAACAATCTTCTTCCTTCCAATGGTAGCAGCACCAGCAGCTATCGCTATGGTTTGGAGATGGCTTTACAATTCTGAGTTCGGCCTTTTAAATCATATATTACCAGGAAAAACAAACTGGATTTCAAATCCAAAAATCGCAATCTATTCGATTGCAATCATCGGTATCTGGTCAATCATCGGTTACAACATGGTTCTGTTTTTGGCAGGACTTCAGGAGGTACCAAGGGATTATTACGAGGCAGCTGCAATAGATGGGGCAACAGGTGTGCAGCAGTTTTTCAGCCTTACAATTCCTCTTATCTCCCCAACCATCTTTTTCGTTTTGGTGACAAGAGTTATTGCGGCAATGCAGGTATTCGATGTTATCTACATGGTTATCGACAACAACAATCCAGCGCTTACGAAGACACAGTCACTGGTTTGCCTGTTCTATAAATATTCATTCACACAGAGTAATAAGGGCTATGGCGCCACAGTAGTAGTGGTACTTCTTGTAGTAATAATGTTCTTTACAGTACTACAGATGATAGGCCAAAAGAAGTGGGTACATTATAACTAAAGGGGTGAATGAAATGAGAGATAAAAACAAAGCAATCATATATATCATACTGATAATCATGTCATTTATTATGCTGGTTCCATTTGCATGGATGGTGCTTACCGCATTCAAAACAGTAGGCGAATCAACACAGATGGATCCATTCGTAATCATACCTGCACACTGGAGAACAGAAAACTTTGTGAAGGTAGTGCACAACGTAAATTTTGGAAGATTATATTTTAACACTATCGCAATGATAGCCCTGCGCGTGCTTTGTGCGGTGCTTACATCTACAATCGCAGGCTATGCATTTGCAAGACTTCAGTTTAAGGGAAGGGATTTGATGTTTGGATTGGTATTGTTTCAGATGATGATACCATCACAAATTTTCATAATTCCTCAATACGTAATGGTAAGTAAATTGGGTTGGACTAATTCACTTTTGGGATTATTGTTCCCAGGATTAGTATCTGCCTTTGGAACATTCCTTTTAAGACAGGCATATTTAGGCTTGCCAAAGGAGCTTGAGGAGGCAGCAAGATTAGACGGCTGCAACATCGGCCAGACCTTCTTGTTTATCATGGCTCCTCTTACAAAATCATCAATGGTTGCCCTGGGAATTTTCACAGCGGTATTTGCATATAAGGATTTGATGTGGCCAATGATTGTATGCCCTGATACAAACAAGACCACACTTGCAAGCGCACTATCAAAGATGCAGGGACAGTTCTCATCCAACTATCCTGAGCTGATGGCGGCAGCACTTATTGCATGTCTGCCAATGATAGTAATTTACGTAATTTTCCAGAAGCAATTCATAGAAGGTATAGCCACATCTGGAGGAAAACTTTAGAAGATTATTTAGGAGAATAATAATTGAGGAGGTTGTGATGAAAAACAAATGGGTAAAAAAAGCGATTGCCCTTGCTTTGGCATCGCAGGTAGTGGCAACAGGGGTGCCAGTACAAGCAGAGGCTGTAGATGAAGTAAAAGAAGTCAAAGAACAGACAATCGAAGATGAAGAGGTAGCGAAGGGGGCTACTGAGGAGGAAGAAAAGGAAGAGAAATCCGAGGAAAAATCTGAGGAGAAGAAAGAAGAGGAATCTTCTAAAAAGGATGAAAAGGAAGAGTCAGCTGAATCTGAAAAGGATTTAGAAGAGGAAGTTAAGGAAGAATCAGAGGACGAGGATTCCGAGGAAGAAGATGAAGATGAAGATAAAGATGACAAGGATAAAAAGGACAAGAAAAAGAAGAAGCTGAAAAAGGCTGATGATAAAATCCCAAGTCCTGTATATGCTTATAATTTTGAGGATGAGGATTCTGTAAAGAACAAGCTTCGCGATGATGCAAGGATTGTAAAGGATGAGCAGAAGGATAGCAGTGTTTTATATTTGCCAGGAAATGGCTCAATGGATTTACCAGAGGATTTATTTGCAAAGATTGCAGATAGTGAAAACGGTGAGTTCACAATGTCACTTTGGGTAAATCCTTCATCAGATGCACAGAATTATTCAAAGTTTTTCGATGCAAGTAATGCACCAATCGGCGAAACAAATTCAGGAGCAAACTGGTGGAACGATCCTGATTTTGCATTTGCAGCAGGTGGCGGCGCTTACGATATGACACTTTATGTAGGTAAGCCAAACGAAAGCACAGATGTAAAGACAAAGGTTAAATTTGATAAGCAGCTTACAAGAGATGCTTGGCAGTATCTTACAGTTACATTTAAAGAGGATGAATACAAGGTTTATTTAAACGGTAAGAGCCTTGGCTACACAGATGGCGCTGACAACACTAAAAAGGTTGTGGATGTGCTTCCAAAGCTACTGGATTCAGACTATCTTAAGACTTTAAAATACGCATCTCTTGGTAAATCATATTACACATCAGATAACGATTTTAAGGGCTACATGGATGATGTAGAGTTTTATGATGTAGCATTATCTGAAGACCAGGTTAAGGAATTGTACAGCACATTCCCAGCTATGAAAAAGCCAGTATCACGTGGCACGCTGGATATCGATATGAGTGCAAAGACAGGTCCTGTAAAGCACGGTGCAACAGGCTATCTTTACGGTGTAGGTGAAGATAACGTTCCTAGCGTAAATCTTCAAACAGCCATCAAGCCATACATGTGCGAGCAGAAGCCAGCAGAGGGCTTGCAGCATCCAAACGGTGACGTGCTTATCATGGCAGACACCTTCTTAGAGGCAGGTGGTGATTCAATCCAAATCGCATGCCCTGATATCTATGCAAACTGGCCATACGAATATGAAGGAATGGATGAATATTGCGAAAAGCTTCAAACAATGGTTAAGCAAACCAAGGAAGCAGGCCTTAGTGATGTGGCAGTATATGTTCTATTCAACGAGCCAGAAGGAAACTGGTTCAACGAAATCTGGAGCAATGACATGTCAAAGTTTGATGCAGCATGGCTCAAGGCTTATAAGGCTGTAAAGGAAATCGACAAGGATGCCAAGGTGGCAGGTCCAAACTTCTGCTGCTATCAGGCTAGACAGTTAGAAACCTACATGCAGTTCTGTGCTGAAAATGATTGCATCCCTTATCAGATTTCATGGCATGTACTTAACAACGATTTGTACAATAACTTCCATAATAATGTGGTTCACTATAGAGACCTTGAAAAGAAATACTGGATTGAGCCAGGGCTTATCACAGAGCCAAGAGAAATCGTTATCAACGAGTATGCCGATTTCACACACCTTGGAGTACCAGGTGCTCTTGCAAGATGGATTGGTCTTTTCGAGGATGAAAAAGTAACAGCTTGTCTTGCATACTGGCACATTTCTAACAACCTTAGCGATTTGGCAGCAGACAACAACGAGCCAAACGGTGCATGGTGGTTGTACAAATGGTATGGTGAGCTTTCTGGTGAGACAGTAAACATTGATGTATCAGGCCTTCCACAGACACAGTTCTATGGTGTTGCATCAGTGGACAGCAACAAGAAATCTTCAAACGTAATCTTCGGTGGCGCAGAGAATGCTGTATTGAATCTTAACAATATCGACAAGAGCATTTTCGGTGACAAGATTGAAGTTAAATTTGAATGTACTGATTGGACAGGTATTAATGGTGCAGCAGTAGCTCCTACATATATGAAGAAGGAAGTATACGAAGTAGGTGAGGACGGAAGCTGCCAGATTAAGATGGACGAATTAGTTGCAGCGGCAGCTTACAATCTTACAATCACACCAGCTGATGCTGATGCCGAAGTTGGTTTAGTAGAAAATGGTCCTTGGAAGAAGACATACGAAGGCGAGGAAGCAGAGCTTACAGGCGGCGCAAGAGAGGCTGGAAAGAACCAAAGCTTTGCATGCTCAGGCATTGGTCAGGCACAGGGACTTGATAGCGAAAGCGCAAAGGCTACCTTCAAGGTAGATGTTCCAGAGGATGGCTACTATAGATTTGACATGGTTTATGGTGCCGGTACAGGCAACAACACCTACAACACAGCAGCAAATGATCCAAAGAATGCGATTCAGAAGCTATTTGTAGATGGTGAGTACAAGACAGATATGTATCTTCAGAATACTCTTACATTCTACATGTCAGGATTACATACAGAATATGTATATCTTACAAAGGGTGCACATGATATTTCTGTAAGCGGTACAGATAGCGAAGGTAAAGCATCAATCGACTGCGTATATCTTACATTTGTTGGTGATGAAAATGCGCTTTACAATGACAAGAATGTAAAAACTTACGAGGCAGAGCTTAGCGATTACAACATCCTTGGCAGCCAGACAGCAACAACAGTACGTACAGCAAACGATGTAAATGGCTATACAGGTGCAGGCTATGCAGTAGGCCTTGACACATCAGTTAAGAATGGTGGTGGTATCCGTTTCATCACATTTGCAAAGGAAAACGGAACCTACAAGCTTTCAGTTAAATACAATGGAAGCGACGCTGCAGAAATCGGCGTGTATGTAAACAACTCTAACAAGACTTTAGATAGAAAGGTTGATACTCTTAAGGCAGCAGCAACTGGTAGCGAATGGAGCACAGTTACTACAGATGTATTCTTAGAGCGTGGTATTAACATCATCGACCTTGATGCAACTAGTGCAGCACTTGCTGTAGATAACCTTACAATCGAAAAGGTCGATAACAAAAATATCACAGCTATTGAAGCTGAGGATTGCAAGCTTATTGGTGATGTAACAGTAGCAGAAAATCCAGCAGCTTCAGGTGGAAAATTTGTAAACGAAATCCTTGCATCAAAGGATGGAAAGAATGCACTTGAAATCGAGTACAATGCTCCAAGTGCTGGCAAGTATGAGCTTGTTGTATATCAGTCAAACAAAGAGTTATTTGGTAGCCACGCATACAATGCTCAGATGATTGATAGATTCATCACATTAGATGTAAATGGCAAGGATGAAAAGACTGTATACTTCAGAAATACATACAGTGTAGATTCTTTCAGAAGCCAGTGCGTAGCACTTGACCTTAAGGCAGGAAAGAACGTTATCAAGATTTACAATAACGATTATCGTCATCATAAGAATGGTGTAAATGGTGTAAACACTTGCGTTAACTACACACCAAATCTGGATAAGTTCGAGTTTGTTCAGGTATCAAAGACAGCAGAGCCTGAGGAACCTAAGCCAGAGAATCCAGGCACAGACAAGCCACAGCCATCTAAGCCAAGCAACCCATCACAGCCTAGCCAGCCATCTGGCGGTAATGGCGGAAGCTCATCTTCTAATGGAAGCAACCAGGCAAGCAGTGGCACAAAGACAATCGCTGAAGCTAACGTTCCAGCAGCAGGCCCAGCAGTATCAGGTTCTACATCAGCTCAAGCAGGTAAGAATAATACCGCAGCTTCTGTAGCTCCTAAGAAATCTGCTTCAACAAACGCAGCTAAACCAAAGACTGCAGAGGCAGCCGATGAGGAAACAGAGGTTGAAGAAACAGAGGAAGTAGAAATCAAGGATGAAGCAGCACCACAGGCAGTAGATGAAAAGGCAGATGAAACTAGTGATGATTCTGTAGAAATCCAGGAAGAAGAAACTCCTACAGCAGTAGAGGAAAGCTCTAATTCAGGATTACTTGCAGGAATCATCATAGTAGCAATCCTTGCAGCTGGCGCAGCAGTCACATTCCTATTGAAAAAAGGAAAATTAAATATCAAGTAATATGATGACTCCCAGCTTCGGCTGGGAGTTTTTGGGTAAATTTGCGCAAATCGTAAAATCCATATATAATAGCTCAGTATGTTTTTAGAATGGAGTTATTTATGTTATTAGATTTACTTACAAAGATTGATGATGTGATGTATTATCCAATCCTTATTATTGTTATGGGTGTTGCAGGATTATATTTCACATTTAGAACCAGATTTGTTCAGATTAGACTTTTTAGAGAAGCCTGCAGGCTTGTAATGGAAAAGCCAGAGGACAAGGCTCATGTATCATCCTTTCAGGCGCTGATGGTGTCTACAGCATCGCGAGTTGGAACAGGAAATATCGTAGGTGTATCTACTGCTATTTGTATCGGTGGCCCAGGTGCCATGTTTTGGATGTGGATTATGTGTATCATCGGCGCAGCCAGTGCTTTTGTTGAAAGTACATTAGCGCAGATTTATAAGCAGAAGGAAGATGATGGCAGCTGCTATGGTGGTCCTGCTTACTATATAGAGAAGGCGCTTCATGCACCATGGTTATCTGTGTTGTTTTGCATCTTTTTGATTTCTACTTATGCATTTGGATTCAATTTGCTTTGCTCATATAATCTACAGTCTTCATTTGCTGCATATAGCTTTTATGATCCAAAGCTTACACCAATCATTGTAGGAGCTGTAATCGCTGTATTAGTAGGAGCATGCATCTTAAGCGGAGGCAAAAGAATTATTAAGCTGACAGAGGTGTTGGTTCCATTTATGGGAATAGCCTACGTGGTAGTTGCTATAATAGTTATTCTTGTAAACATCACTAATGTGCCAGCAATGTTTGCAGTAATCTTTAAGAATGCATTTGATTTTAAATCAATCTTCGGTGGTGTTTCAGGTTCATGCTTAATCTACGGAATCAAAAGAGGATTGTATTCAAACGAAGCAGGTGTAGGTTCAGCTCCAAATGCTTCGGCATCAGCAAATGTTACTCATCCTGTAAAGCAGGGATTGGTACAGACAGTATCCGTTTACATTGATACAATCTTACTTTGTACTGCAACAGGACTTATGTGTTTAAGCTCTGGTGTTGCACCATCTGAGGAAGTAAGCGGAATCCTTTACGTGCAAAAGGCTATATCTACAGTGTTTGGACATTTTGGTCCAGCATTTATCACTGTTGCAATGATTCTTTTTGCATTCACAACATTACTTGGAAATCTTTACTATGTAGATAATGCTTTGATTTATCTCAACGGGAAAAAGAACCCAAGTGCTAAATTCATGGTCATCTTCAGATTATGCTGCGTAGCAGTCATTTTCTTCGGAGCAATCATTTCCATGGATACAGCCTGGGCTGCAGCAGATATCACTATGGGACTTATGACAATCATCAACCTCCCATGCTGTGCCCTTTTGTACGGAGTAGTCAACAAGACCTTAAAAGACTACGAAAAGCAAAAGAAGGAAGGCAAGAACCCTGTATTTACAGGAAGCCATGTTGGACTAAAGGAAGATGAAATAAGCTTCTGGAAATAAAATCAATATGTATAGATTCTTGCTGACAATTTCCTTGTTTGGTCAGCAAGAAGTCATGTACAAAAACTCCCAGCCTGTGCTGGGAGTTTTTGCATGTCCTGCAAAACATAGTGCTTTAGCATCTTTCGTAATAGGAAAATAATTACTATACAAACTAGAAAACTAATATGTTAAAATATCTCTAACCAAATCTTATAATCTGAGTAACAAAATTGCTATTCATAGATAAATTCGGGAGGCTTAGATTATGGGAGAGACAAAAACAGTAGGCTACAAAGATATATTAAAGATAGCTAATTGCAGGAAGCTATTGTTTTCAAATTTTATTAACAGATTTGGAGATTCAATAGATGCTATAGCATTTACATGGCTGGTGTATCAGTTGACAGGTAGCGCAACCTGGTCAGCAATTATCTTTGGACTTAATCAGCTACCAGGAATAGTTGTGCTTCCACTGGCTGGAGCATGGGTAGAGGGCAAGAACAAGAAAAAGATTATCGTATATACGGATTTGCTTCGCGGGCTAGTGATAGCTGGATTTGTAGTTTTGTATTATCTGCATTTGGTTAATCCTTTTATCATGGCAGGGTTTACACTGCTAATCACTGCAATCGAATCTATTAATGAATCTGCAGCAGGCGCTTTTGTGCCAGAGATAGTTCAGGGTGATTATTACACTATCATGCAGAGCATGAAGATGACAGTGGCTCAGGTGGTTAATTTAATAGGAATGGCACTTGGTGGAGTTATTATCGCAGCATTTGGTGTAGGCACAGCGATGCTTATAGATGTGGCAACATTCTTTATTGGAGCTTTCATTATTATATTAATAGATTATAGTAAGTGTAAGCTTCAGAGTGCTAGTATCAATGAACAGGACTATATGACCAAGCTCAAAGAAGGCTTTAAATATATTAAGGGAAATACTACAGTCATTTATTTCTGTATACTCGCAGTACTATTGAACTTTGTGCTTTCACCAGTCAGTGCATTGTTAACACCACTTGTATCTAGTGTATATATGAAGGATGCAGATTTTTTAAGCATTATTATGGTCGGACAGTGGGGCGGCGCGATTATTGCATCACTTATTTTGCCAAAGCTTGTATCTAAGATTTCTTTTGATGGGGCTGTGGGAGCCCTTGGTGCGATTGCGGGAATTGGAGTTATTATACTATCTAGAGGTGCGTTAGTAAAAGAAAGCATGATTTTTTCAATAGCTCTTGGGTTAGGTAGCATGTTTGTAATGGGAGTAAGCTTGTCTTTATTGTCAGGATTATTAAGCGTTGAGTTTGTGAAGAAGGTGGATCCTGATTATATGGCAAGATGTAGTGGCGCATTTAATGCAGTTGCAACAGCATCACTGCCACTTGGAGCATTTTTGGTAACAGTTGTTACAGTAAAGCTTAATGCTGATTCGATACTTTTATATACAGGAGTGCTAGGTATATTAATCTTTGGCGGAATCTACTTTGCGAAAAAAGCAAATATGGGCAAGGAGAAGAATATAGATGCAAAACAATCTATCAGAGAACATCAGAGCAAACAGGAAGCGGATGCTTCTTACCCAGGAGCAGCTGGCTGAGGCAATGGGCGTAACCGTGGGCACAGTGTCGAAATGGGAAAACGGAAACTGTGTCCCTGATATAAATACGATGATGGATTTGGCGGATTTCTTTAATCTTTCTATGGATGCGCTGGTGGGGTATTCCATGGTATCAAAGAGAGTGGATGATATTATCGAGGAATCATTTGAGTTATACAGGGAACATAGGCTTGACGAGGCAAGGGAGCATCTCGATAAAGCTGTAGTGAGATATCCTAATGATGTAAAGATTTTGAGGAGAGCTGGTAGTGTATATTACATAAGCTGGTATCAGGATAATAAAAATGAGGATTTTAGAAATCGTGCCATAGAATTATTTAATCGAGCATTACGCATACTAGCGGATTCTCCAGAAAACAAAATCGATGAGATTGCAATCCTTAAGCAACTTGCCTTGCTTGAGAAAGACAATGAAAAGCAGATAGAGATTATAAAGCATATAAATGTAGATGGAATATATGATGATTTGCTTGGAGAAATATATTGGCATCAAGGGAAAAAGGAAGAGGCGTTAGCTTGCTATACAAAAAAGTTTCATTTCAGTGTTCTTGACGCTACTGATGTAGCAGGGCATATGCTGGATTATTTCTTCTCAAATAAAAAGTATAAGGAGCTGCTTGAATTATATCAGTGGGTAGAACAAACTGTAGCAGGGCTTATGCTTTCAGATAAACCATCTTATTTAACAAGGTATGTTGCTATGATAAAAACATGTGAGGCTATATGTTATGAACTCATTGGCAATCATGAGAAAATGATGTCGGAAATAGCTTTAGCTATTGAAAAAGCAAAAGCTTTCGACGCAGATCCAGTGTATGACATCTATACAAATGTCAGATTTGTTTATGGTACTAAGAAAGATTTGCCAGTAGCTTATGATGATAAAGATGGCAATACCGTTTTAGGAATAAAGCAAATTGTAGATGAAATATATAGCACAGGCGACCTGGGCTTCACCAAAAAAGAACTGCAAGCTATAAAGCGAGTGCAGGAGTATATAGTAAAGCTTATTAACAATTAAATAGCTTGAAAATATGATATCATGCTATAATATGACTACGAATAAATTAGTTAGTAATAGAATAAGTGATTGGAGGAACATTATGGTTTATCCTTTTATGACGCTAAATGACAATACTGAAATAGTGCATTCTGAAATGCATGAAGATGGCAGAGTTCTTGTTCATATAGAGACTCCTGATGAAAAAGTATGTTTTAAGCATGCAGATTGCTGGCTCCCTGAATATAAATGGGAAGATGTATATGAATACACTGATGAAGAGCTTGCAAAGCTTGAGGAGTTTTTGAAATCAACGGCGCATCTTATTATAGAATTTTCCCAAGAAGGAGGTTTTGATAATGCCTCAAATTTTTAGAATGGGAGAGTACTGGATTTATTTTTGGACTAATGAAAATAAGCCCGTTGAGCCAATTCATGTTCATGTGGCTAAAGGAGCACCTACTGCCAATGCTACAAAGATATGGATTACAAGTACTGGTAAATGTTTATTGGCAAATAATAATTCCAAAATAGCGGAACACACTCTTAGAAATATAATGAGAATGATTGAAGCAAGAAGTGATGATGTGATTTCAAAATGGTTATTATATTTTGGGGAAATATCATATTACTGTTAAAAAATGATAAATATAAGGTTATTTGGATGTATATATGGTGAAGCAAGGCACAGTCCATCCTCTCAAACAGGGATGGAAGGAAAATGTGTTTTTAAAAGGAGATATTACAGGGATATAATTATAGCAGGGCTACTGAGAAGTTTTCTCAGTAGCCCTTTTCTTTACAAAAATAGGCTACCATTTTTACAAATCCATGTTAATATAATATGGCTGAATTAGTTTGACACAATTAAATTAGTCTTTCCTAACTACCACTGGCATGGGGTTAGGGAGTGTAGCACATAGAACGAGGAGTATAGATATGTTAGAAATCAAAAATCTTACATACAAGGTTGATGATGAAAATGATTCCGTTAAAGAAATCATTGATGGTCTTGACCTTACAGTTGAAGATGGTAAGTTTATCGTCATCACCGGTCCTAACGGTGGCGGTAAGTCCACACTTGCAAAGCTTATCATGGGTGTTAACCAGTTGACAAGCGGACAAATTATCCTTGATGGTGTGGATATCTCAGATAAAAATATCACTGAGCGTGCAAAAATGGGAATCAGCTTTGCTTTCCAGGCACCAGTTCACTTCAAGGGAATCAGAGTAATCGATTTACTTCGTCTTGCAGCAGGTGAGCACATTTCTGTTGCAGTAGCTTGTGAGTACCTTTCAAAGGTAGGACTTTGCGCTAAGGATTATGTAGAGCGTGAGGTTAACGGTTCACTTTCAGGTGGTGAACTTAAGCGTATCGAAATCGCCACAGTACTTGCACGTGGAACCAAACTTTCTATCTTTGATGAGCCAGAGGCTGGAATCGATCTTTGGAGCTTCCAGAATCTTATCAAGGTATTTGAGAACATGCGAAAGGATATCAATGGAACAATCATTGTTATCTCACACCAGGAGCGCATCCTAAATATCGCAGATGAAATCGTAGTTATTGAAAACGGCAAGGTTAAGAAGCAGGGGCCTAAGGATGAAATTCTCCCAGAGCTTCTTGGTACATCGGCAGCAGCCAGCATTGCCTGCGAAAAGTTAGGAGGTGACCAGTAATGGCTCTTGATGCAATTCAAAAGAACATTTTACATGAGGTTGCTGATTTAGATGGCATACCTCAGGGTGCATATAATATCCGTTCAAACGGTGCCAGCGCAGCACGTAACACTACTGCTAACATCGACATCGTTACAAAGGAAGATAAGCCAGGTATCGATATCATCATCAAACCAGGCACAAAGGGCGAAAGCGTTCATATCCCTGTAGTCCTTACACAGAGCGGTCTTAAGGATATGGTTTACAATGATTTTTATGTTGGAGAGGATGCAGATGTTACTATCGTAGCAGGCTGCGGTATTTCTAACTGTGGTGACCAGGATTCTCAGCATGATGGTATCCACACATTCCACGTAGGCAAGAATGCCAAGGTTAAATACGTAGAAAAGCACTATGGCGAAGGTGATGGAAAGGGAGCTCGTATCCTTAATCCTGTAACAAACGTATATCAGGAAGAGGGCAGCCATGTAGAGATGGAAATGGTTCAGATTAAGGGCGTAGATTCTACAGTTCGTACTAACTACGCTGAGCTTGCTGAAGGAGCAACACTTCTTATCCACGAGGCACTTATGACTCACGGCAGCCAGAAAGCCACATCAGATTACAAGGTTCTTCTTAATGGAAAGGACGCTAGCACAGATGTAGTTTCTCGTTCAGTTGCAAAGGATGATTCAGAGCAGATTTTCGAAGTAGCAATCGAAGGAAATACAGCCTGCAGCGGTCATGCAGCATGTGATGCCATCATTATGGGAAATGCTCACGTAGTAGCTATCCCACGTCTTGACGCCAAGAACGTAGATGCAGCCCTCATCCACGAGGCAGCCATCGGCAAAATCGCCGGCGACCAGCTCATCAAGCTCATGTCGCTTGGCCTTACAGAAGAAGAGGCTGAGGAACAAATCGTAGCCGGGTTCTTAAGATAAAAAGGCTTCCCCCTGGGGGGAAGCTGTCAGCGTAGCTGACTGATGAGGGGAACTATCTATAAGTTATTATGTGAATAAACAAAGAATTTAATAATAAAAAACTGTGTATTTCAGTTTTCGCCCCTCCAGAGGTGCTATCATTGTAGTAGTCACCTATGGAGGTTTTTTATGGCTATAGCACCTATCGGAGGATTAAGTACATACAGTCCAATCTCAAGTGTTCAGCCTATGAACTATTCAGTTCAGAATGAGGCTGAGGTTTCAGATGTGTATGCAGCAGATGTTACCAAAAACACAGCAGGGGTTAATGGGGCAAATCCTGTCCAGTATCCTAACGCTACAGTCAGAGAAATTGGTGGTGATTCCATACCGGTTGATCCAATAGCAAGGCAAAAGCGCAACATTCAGGTGTCCTCTGACTTCAATGATATAGCCACCAAGTTCCTTTCAGGAAATACATCCTATGGTGTAAATGGAAGAGGCAGTACATACAACACATCAGGCTCACGCTTTGATGCCTACGCTTAAGAAATAACATAAATAATAATTAGGAATTTACAAATCCTGTCACAAATAAGCTAAATGTAGCTTGGCTGTGACAGGATTTTTATTATTCTACTAAAGTTCTGTCACAACAACCCCTATGTAATATGATAAAATACTCTAAACTGGCAACAATTATGGAGAGGTCTATGGAGTACAGAAGTAATAAAAATGGGGATCAGATATCAATACTTGGTTATGGTTGCATGAGATTCACCACAAAGGCGGGGGCTATTGATATAGATAAGGCTGAGCAGGAAATCATGACAGCTTACAATAGTGGAGTTAATTACTATGACACTGCCTACGTGTATCCTGGTAGCGAGGCGGCGTTGGGGGAAATATTAGAACGCAACTCTATAAGAGAAAATGTAAATATTGCGACTAAGCTGCCTCAGTATTTGGTTAGCAGCGCAGCAGCTCTTGATAAATATTTCAACGAAGAATTAAAGAGGCTGCGCACAGATTATATCGACTATTATCTTATGCATCACATGACAGCTATGAACCAGTGGGATAAGCTGGAAAAACTTGGGGTGAAGGAGTGGATAGCCCAAAAGAAGGCCAGTGGACAGATAAGAAACATTGGGTTTTCTTATCATGGCAACACTGAAGATTTCATAGGCATACTAGATGCTTATGATTGGGATTTCTGCCAGATTCAATATAATTACATGGATGAACATTCTCAGGCAGGCCTTAGGGGACTGAAGCATGCGGCAAGTAAGGGGATTCCTGTGGTTATAATGGAGCCACTGCGTGGAGGTAAGCTGGTTAGTCTTCTGCCGGACAAAGCAAAAGAGAAGATTGCTCAGTATGAGAAGGGCTATACTCCAGCTGAGCTTGGCCTTAGATGGCTTTGGAATCAGCCAGAGGTTACATGTGTGCTTTCTGGAATGAATTCTGTAGAGATGGTGCAGGAAAATTGCAGGATTGCAGCTGATGCCAAGGCAGATTCATTTACCGGGGAAGACTTTGAATTGGTGGAGCAAGTGAAAACTATCATTTCCGAATCAGAGCTTGTAGGTTGTACAGGCTGTAGATATTGTATGCCATGTCCTAAGGGGGTAGATATCCCAGCACTTTTCAGGTGTTACAACATGACAGCACTAGAAAGCAAATCAGCAGCCAGATTTGAGTATGCCCAGACAGTAGGCCTAAAGGATGAGCCAGCATTTGCCACCCAGTGCATTGAATGCGGCAAATGCGAGCAGCATTGTCCTCAGAGCATTCCAATAAGAGAGATGATAAAGAAGGCTGACAAAGCTGTTAGGCCATTGCCATACAAGATTGGTATAAACATTGCTAGACGAATTATGTTAAAATAGAAGCCAAGGACATAATCTACTAGTTAGAAGATAGGAGGAGAGGTAATGAGCAAGGTACTTATATTTATGGCCGAAGGTCATGAGGAAATCGAAGCACTTACAGTTGTTGATTTACTTAGGCGTGCCGATATTGAAATAGAGATGGTTTCAATCACAGGAAATAAGAAGGTGCCAGGAGCACATGGCATTACAACATACTGCGATAAGCTGATTGAAAACACTGATTTTGAAAGTGCGGATATGCTTGTGCTTCCAGGAGGAATGCCAGGTACACTTAATCTTGAATTATGCGAGCCTCTCATGGATCAGGTTCATGGCTTTAACACATCTAAGAAGGGGCTTGCAGCCATCTGCGCAGCACCAACTGTTTTTGGCAAGGCTGGTATCCTTAAGGGAAAGAAGGCCACCTGCTATCCAGGCATGGAGAAGGATTTGCTGGATGCAGATTTTTCTACAGACCCAGTTTGTCACGATGGCCACATCATCACAAGCCGTGGCATGGGAACAGCTATCCCATTTGCACTTGAAATCGTAAAGACCTTCAAGGGTGCAGATGTAGCAGATAAGCTTGCCAAAGGAATAGTTTATAAAGTATAGGAAGGATTATAGGAATAAATGGAAAGAATTAAGAGCTTTACAATCAATCACAACATCCTTACACCGGGATTCTACATCTCACGTGTGGATGATGGAGATATCATCACTTACGATTTGCGTACTCGCAAGCCAAACGCAGGTGATTACATGGATAATGCAACAATGCACTCAGTTGAGCACATGATTGCAACATATATCCGCAATTCAGAAATCGCAGACCACGTTATCTACTTTGGACCAATGGGCTGCCAGACAGGATTCTATCTTGTTGTAAAGGGCGTTGATTCAAAGAAGACATTCGAGGTTGTAAAAAAAGTATTTAAACAGACAGTAGACCACGAAGGCGACGTCTTCGGAAAAAGCGCCATCGAGTGCGGTCACTACGAAAATTTGGACATCCAGCTCGCAAAGACTGAATGCGCCCGCTATCTAGACGTACTCAACTCATGGACAAATATGGAGTTCACATATCCATCGTAGAAAGCTCTCTGCAACTAGTAAAATAAGAGTAATAGTATAAATAGCTGGTAGGTCTCAAGAGCCTATAAATAGCCTGTAGGTAACAAACTATTATGTTTCTCAAGGAGACATCTAGTCGACGGAGAAATATAATAGTTTGTTACCGTAACAGGCGAGAGAAAAACTTAGAGACCGTAACCAGCGAGCCATAAACTAGGAGGTAGAAAATGAAGTTAGGTATTATTGGTGCAATGCAGATAGAGATTGAGAATTTGAAGCCTTCGATTGAGAAGCAAAGATTTGAGACCATCAGCGGCGTTGATTTCATTTCAGGCGAAATCAATGGCGTAGAGGTAGTAGCAGCCGTTTCAGGAATCGGCAAGGTCTTCGCTGCAATCTGCACAGAGATTATGATTTTACATTTTGGAGTAGACCATGTGATTAATATTGGCGTGGCCGGCTCTCTTGTAAAGGACCTTAAGGTTCTCGATGTAGCTGTTGCAGATTCTGCAGTTCAGCACGATATGAACACAACAGCCCTTGGCGACCCAGCAGGTCTTGTTTCAGGAATTAACATTGTTAATTTCACGGCTGATGCGAAGCTTAAAAAGGCAGTTTGTGAGGTACTTGATGCAAAGGGAATCTATTATCAGACAGGTGTAATTGCATCAGGTGATTTGTTTGTAGACACTGATAAGCAGCGTCAGAATATCCGCATGAAATTCGACGCAATTGCTGCTGATATGGAGGGCGGAAGCATCGCTCACACATGCTATGTCAATAATGTTCCATTTACACTTATCCGCTCTATTTCCGATGCAGATGGTAGTGCAATGGACTACAATACCTTTGCTGGTAAGGCCGCAGAGCAGTCAATCAGCATCGTTTTAGATGTTATTGCTAAGTTAAAATAATAACAATCTGACATCAAATCGCAAAATTTGACCCTTATTAGGTAAAGAATACACTCTACAAAATACACAAAAAAATAGATAATATATCACAGTTAGATAAAAATTTAACAAATTATCAAAATAGGATGTACAATGTACATCCTATTGTTGTATAATGTCAATTGTCTTTTAGGAAATTCTAAAGTATTTAAAGGAGATGTAAAATGAATCACACACAGATTACTGACGAGTACTTAGAGAAAATGGACGCCTACTGGCGTGCTACTAACTATCTCGCAGCAGCACAGTTGTATCTTCTTGACAATCCACTCCTTCGTGAGCCACTCACAAGAGAGCAGGTTAAGAAGAAAATCGTAGGACATTGGGGAACAGTACCAGGACAGAACTTTATATACGTACACCTCAATCGTGTAATTAATAAATATGACCAGGATATGATCCTTATTTCTGGTCCAGGTCACGGCGGAAACTTCTTCGTGGCTAACACATATCTTGAAGGCTCTTACAGTGAGGTATATCCAAACGTAAGCCGTGATATCGATGGTATGCAGAAGCTTTGCAAGCAGTTCTCATTCCCAGGCGGTATCTCAAGCCACGTTGCTCCAGAAAACCCTGGTTCAATCCATGAGGGTGGTGAACTTGGATATTCTATCGCTCACTCATTTGGTGCAGTATTCGATAACCCAGAGCTCGTTGCAGCTTGCGTTGTTGGTGATGGTGAGGCTGAGACAGGCCCACTTGCTACATCATGGCAGTCAAACAAATTCTTAAATCCCGTTACAGATGGTGCGGTTCTTCCAATCCTTCACCTTAACGGATTCAAGATTTCAAACCCTACAATCCTTGCTCGTATGTCACACGAAGAGCTTGTAAACTTCTTCACAGGTATGGGCTGGGAGCCACACTTCGTTGAAGGTGATGACCCTAAGGTTATGCACAAGAAGATGGCAGAGACTCTTGATGAGTGTATGGATAAGATTAAGGCTATCCAGAAGCACGCTAGAGAGACAGGCGATGCTACAAGACCAGTATGGCCAATGATCGTTCTTCGTACACCAAAGGGATGGACAGGCCCTAAGGTAGTAGACGGAAACAAGATTGAAGGATCTTTTGCGGCTCACCAGGTTCCAGTTATGATGGACAAGCCAGAGCACATGGAAATCCTTGAGAAGTGGTTAAAGAGCTATCGTCCAGAGGAGCTCTTCGATGAGAATGGTCGTCTTATTCCTGAACTTGAGGAGCTTGCTCCTAAGGGAGACAGACGTATGGGTGCTAACCCACATGCAAACGGTGGTAAGCTTCTTCACGACCTTAGACTTCCAGATTTCCGCGATTACGCAGTAGATGTTCCAGCTCCAGGCGCTGTTGAAAAGCAGGATATGATTGAGCTTGGTGGATACATCCGTGACGTATTCAAGCTTAACGAGGATCAGAGAAACTTCCGTATCTTTGGACCAGACGAGACAATGTCTAACCGTCTTAACAAGGTATTCGAGGTTACAAATAGAGATTGGAACTCACCAATCGAAGAAGGCACAGATCAGTTCCTTGCAAAGGATGGTCGTGTAATGGATTCAATGCTTTCAGAGCACATGTGTGAAGGCTGGTTAGAGGGCTACCTTCTTACAGGTCGTCACGGCTTCTTCGCAAGCTACGAAGCTTTCATCAGAATCATCGATTCTATGGCAGCTCAGCATGCTAAGTGGCTTAAGGTTTGCAACAGCCTTCCATGGAGACGTCCAATTGCATCACTTAACCTTCTTCTTACATCAAATGTATGGCAGCAGGATCACAACGGATTTACACACCAGGATCCAGGTTTCCTTGATCACATCGCTAACAAGAAGGCAGACGTGGTAAGACTTTATCTTCCACCAGATGCTAACTGCTTGCTCTCTACAATGGATCACTGCTTAAAGAGCAAGAACTATGTAAACGCAATCGTTGCATCTAAGCACCCAAGACCACAGTGGCTTACAATGGAGCAGGCTGTTAAGCACTGCACACAGGGTATTGGTATCTGGGATTGGGCTTCAACAGATACAGGAGAAGAGCCAGACATCGTACTTGCTTGCTGTGGTGACACACCTACACTTGAGGCTCTTGCAGCTGTTGACATCCTCCACAAGGAGATGCCAGAGGTTAAGGTTCGTTTCGTAAACGTAGTTGACCTTATGAAGATGGAGCCAAGCAACAAGCACCCACATGGTCTTACAGATGTTGAATATGATTCAATCTTTACAAAGGATAAGCCAATCATCTTCGCATTCCATGGATATCCAACACTTATCCATGAGCTTACATATACAAGAACTAACAGAAACATTCATGTATATGGTTACCATGAGGAAGGTACAATCACAACTCCATTCGATATGAGAGTTCAGAATAAGATTGACCGTTTCAACCTTGTTATTGCTATGCTTAACAACATGCCACAGATTGGTAATAAGGGCGCATTCCTCAAGCAGAAGATGAAGGATAAGCTCGTAGAGCACAAGACATACATCCATGATGTAGGTGTTGATATGCCTGAAATCGCTGAGTGGAAGTGGACAGGTCTTAACTAATTAAATTCCAATAATAATATAAGCTCATTGCCTGTTGTGCAATGAGCTTATTTTTTGTATGATGATTGTATTGGGTGGGTGAATGTTATGCATAGCATTATTAGTAGATACAATGATCTTAAGATAGGCAAAAAGCTTATTATTATATTTTTGTTAATATCTATAATACCTATTATTCTTTTACAGGTATTTCATTTTACTAGTGTCAGGGAAACTATGACTTCTCAAGTGGATGAAATCATCCAAAGTGATTTAATCCAAATTTCAGAGAGAACTAATCTCAGCTTGGAAAACTATACAAATTTAATGTACCAGATATATGTGGATGAGAATGTAATCGATGAGGTTATGATTCTTATGAATGGCACTCCCACAAGGAGAGCGGCAGCAAAAAGTGATATTAGAGAGCTGCTTCATAGATATACCAGTGTGGTAGAAGGGGTGCGCTCTATCAGCCTTGTGTGTAAGAATGGAGAGTCGGTAACCTACGATTTTGCCACAGATTCCTCCATGTATAATATCTGGGATAGATTTAAAGATATGAGAATTGCACCGCCATATCTGGATGCGGAAAGTAAATCTGGAATGGTTATTACTCCTAGTATGAAGTTTGATGAGAATGGAGTGAAAAAATACTATTTTCATATATCAAAACGACTATATAACTTTGATCAGTTGGAAAAGGGTAGCATAGCAACAGTCATAATGACGATTGATGAAAAGATGCTTAACAGTATTTGCAATTCATCGGAAGAAAGTAAGACAGGTATCAATTTCATCTTGGACGACAATGGCAAGGTAATCTCATATCCTAGTGAAGCCTATGTAGCAATGAGCACTGGGGAAAACTTAGAAGCCTTTGTACGAGAAAGTGGATATTTACAAAGTAGCCATAATATAGGAATCAATAAATACAAGGATGAATCCACAGGGTGGACATTCGTAAACGCTTATGATACAGATGAGATGCTAAAGGATGTTAGAAGGATTCAAATCATAACAGTATTAATAAGCGCTGTCATTATTATGGTAGTGGGATTGATTATTTTTTACACCACAAGAACCTTTGACAAATCCGTAAATACGATAGTAAAGGGAATGCAGACTGTTCAGGCGGGAGATTTGGACAAGCGGATATCAGTAAAAAGTAAGGATGAATTTGGAACAATAGCAACGAATTTCAACATAATGACAGCCAGGGTAAAGGAGCTGTTGCAGCAAATATCATCTGCTAAGGATAGGCAGCGCCATGCGGAACTAAAGGCATTAGAAGCCCAGATAAATCCACATTTTTTGTATAATACCCTGGATTCAATCAATTGGATGGCAATTGAGCATGGGGAAAATGAAATCAGTAAAGCACTTAGTAACCTGGGGTTGATATTAAGGCATTCAGTGAGCAAGGTGGAGGAAAAGACGCCTATAATTGCAGAATGTGATTTCCTTCAAAGATATTTGGAGTTGCAGCAGATTAGATATGAGGGGGCATTTAAATATGAGATTAATATGCAGCCGGAATTAAAGAATCTATATATTCACAAGCTGCTTATTCAGCCATTTGTAGAGAATGCTATATTACATGGATTTGAAGGAATAGAAGAAGGTGGAATGCTTTCTATAAATATGGACATATCAGAGGATAACAGGTTCCTTCAAATAAGTATTGCAGATAATGGGAATGGAATTGAGGAAGAGCTTGTTAACAAGATGAATAATCGAGATGCTGTTATCAATGATGACAACATAGACAAAGCGGGGTTAGGCCTGAAAAATGCATTTTCAAGGCTAGTAATGTATTACGGAGGTATGGCTCATTGGAATATTAATAGTGTGGAGAAAATCGGAACTGAGATAACATTGTATATTCCTAAAAGTGAGTGTGAGTAGGTATGAATATAGTTATAGTTGAAGATGAAATCAAAATAAGAAATGGGTTATCCAGATTATTATCCAGCTATGGGGAGCATGATGTAATTGCCAAGGCGAAAAACGGTAGAGAGGGATTGGAAACCATAGAAAGCCTTCATCCTGATTTGGTATTCACTGATATTAAAATGCCAGAGATGGATGGACTACAGATGTTAGAAGAAATAAAAAATCGCCAGATAAAATGCCATAGCGTAATACTTACAGGCTATGCCGAGTTTGATTATGCCAAGCGTGCTATCACCTGTGGAGCTGATGATTATTTGCTTAAGCCGATTACCGTGGATGCGGTAGACGGAGTGTTAAAATCCATCTCTGCCAAGATTAGTGCAGAGGCCACTAGAATAGACGCTGATCCTGCATCGTATATTAGAGCAATAGTTTCAGGAGCCCTTGAAAACAATGATGAAAACATAGGTAAGGCTGAGCGGATATTTGAATTATCAAAAGGATATGAATTATGCTTTTTAAGAGGATATAGCACAAGCGGATGCTTTGACAAGACTACCGTTATGGAAAAGTTTAAGGAATATAAGGGCTTGTATGTATCTGAAGATAATAAGGATTTGTTCATGCTTTATGATAAGTCTACCGGCAAGTATTCATCTGACGAGGAAATAGTAGCCATGCTTGACCGCAGAATAGATGTTGTTGATTGCCTAAAGGATTCTGTGTGGTATATGGCAAGCTTGTCTAGCTTGAAGGAGCTAAAGGATATTGCTCTTCAATCTGATAAGAATTTTTTGAATGGAGAAATGATTGACACTAGAATAGTATCAGAAAGCAATAATAATATCGTATATACGGATTATAAATATAGTAAAGATACAGAAAAAGAAATAGAAAAAATACTTGTGAATAATGATGAGGAAGGCTGGCAAAAATGGAGTGATGGCTTTGCCAAAGGATTCATAGGAAAAGCCTACGATCCATATTCTGTAAGAATTGCATATCAAAGCCTTGCAGGGTTTATTTTGCAGCTTGCCATTAAAATATGGCCTGATAAAGGCAGGCAACTTAGGGAATTAGATACAGTAGAAAAGATATCAAGGGCAAAGCTGTTATCTGAAATAAAGGAATGCTTGGACGAGGCGGCAGCAGTAGTGTTTGCTGGTGAAGCTACCCGTGATGATATTCACAACTATACTATATTAAAGGCTATTGCCTATATTAGAGAAAACTATGCTAACAAGATTTCCCAGGAAGAAGTAGCAAATTATTTGTCTATAACTCCAGAATATTTAAGCACACTTTTCCATAGAGAAATGAATAAGAATTTCTCTTCATTTGTTAATGAGTTTAGAGTAAGCCATGCTAAGCGCCTGCTTACAGGCAGCAATCTGAAGATATACGAGATTGCAGAACAGGTAGGTTTTACAGATACCAAATACTTTAATAGAGTATTTAAGGATATAGAGGGAGTATCGCCTAAGGAGTTTAGAGAAAGATGAGAAAAGGTCTGAAACTAATAACACTGGCTATGTGCATGGCAATTACAAATACAGCCTGTGGAAGAAGTACTTCTGATGTGGAAAACACACCTGATGAAAAAGAACAATTGTTGATATGGTCTTACTATGAAACAGAAGCACAGGCTAATGGGCTGGATAAGTTAACAGCCAGCTTTAACAAAAGCCAGGATAAATATCAGGTGTCATGGGAATATGTTCCAATGACAGAATTTGACAAGAAAATCTCCAGGGCATATACAGAACAAGAGCTTCCAGATGTGGTAATTATTGATAATCCTGATATGAAAAAATTCATTCAGCTGGATATGTTTGAAGATATATCTGAGTATGCCAGTACCCTTAATCTAGATACAGATTATTATGAGGCATCTGTAGATACTATCAAATACAATGATAAATACTACGGAGTTCCGTTTAACAGCAACAATGTTTGTTTGATATATCGAAGTGATTTGTTAATGGAGGCAGGTGTTACACCACCTAAAACCTGGGATGAGCTAAAGGAGACTGCAAAGCTATTATCAAAAGATGGTACCTATGGATTTTTGATGAGTGCCATGGATTCTGAGCAAGGCTCATTTCAGTTATTATCATGGGTGATGGCTGCCTCTGATTCTGATACACAGCTTACCAGGGAAGCAATCAGTGAATCCTATGACTATTTAGCAGGACTCATAAAAGATGGCTGTATGCCGGCGGATTGTCTTAACTACAGCCAAACAGATATTGCAAGAAGATTTATAGAAGGGGATATAGCTATGATGGAAAACGGACCATGGGTTTTTTCTATGCTAGATGAAGCAGGAATTAGCTATGGCCTTTCACCTATGCCTATGAATAAAAGAAATGCAGTAATACTAGGTGGAGAAAACTTAGGAATAATCAAAGGTAAAAATGTAGAAGGCTCCATTGAGTTTATAAAATATTGCATGGAAAAGGGTGGAACGGAAAGATTCTGCAGCGATGCAAATCTACTTCCATCCAGAATAAAATCTGCAAATAAGATAATAGTGGATAATCCTAAGCTGGAAATTATTAGTCAGCAAATGAATTATGCAATTCCTCGCACAGGAATAGAGGGATATTCCAGAATATCCAAGCAATTACCTAAGAGCTTTGCAGATGTAGTGACAGGAGAATTAACACCAGATGAAGCGGCAGGTAAAACCTTGAACTAAAATTAGGATGAATTTTTTCCACCTTTTTTAATTTATTAGAATTTTTTAAAATCAAAACCTCTCTTAGAATACTTATATAAACAAAGGAGATACAAAGTATCTCGGGGGTAAGTATTCGAAGGGAGGTTTTTTATGAGATTTAAGAAAGCCGTATCAATGGCATTAGCAGGTGCAATGGCAGCGTCACTTATGGTAGGCTGCGGCAGCTCAGGAAGTGGAGCAGAAGCAACTGGTTCAGGGGAAGGAACACAGTCAGCGCAGGCAGGAGACAAGCAAGAGGTAGTTATTTGGGATTACTTTGAGACAGATGCTCAGAAGAAAATGATGGAATCCCTGATTAATGGATTTAACTCATCACAGGATGAATACGTAGCAAGTCATACTTATGTACCATTTGCAGATTACGAGAAGCAGTTAACACTTGGTATTGCATCTGGCGAGCTTCCAGATGTAGTTATTCTTGATGGTTGCGATATGTCATCATTTATAGCAATGGATTTGTTTGGTGACATTTCAGATGCTGATATTGATTGGTCAGAGTACCTGGAGGGACCAATGAATTCTACAATGATGGATGGCAAGCATTATGGTCTTCCATTTGCTACAAACTGTACAGCTCTTTTCTACAACAAGGATATTCTTGATGATGCAGGAGTTCCTTATCCAGACGAAAACACTACATGGGACGAATTCCATGAGATGGCTAAGAAGCTTACAGATTATGGCGTAACAGGCTTTGGTAATGCAGCAATCGGAACAGATGAAGGTACATTCCAGTGCCTACAGTGGTTATACACAGCAGGTGGTTCTTACACAGATATCGAAGGTGGCAAGGATGCATATCAGCTTATGCAGGATATGATTAACGACGGCTCTTGGTCTAAAGAGTGTGTAAACTGGGCACAGACAGATGTTTGTAACAACTGGAAGGCTGGTAACATTGCTATGATGCAGAATGGTCCATGGCAGATTCCTGGTATCGAAGCAGATGCTCCTGATATGAACTATGGTGTAACTGTTCTTCCTAAGAAGGATGCTTCAAGCGGCCAGGCTACTTCAATCCTTGGCGGCGAGAACATGGGCGCTGTTAAAAAGGACAATATGGAAGGCGCTAAGGCATTCCTTGAGTACTACAACCAGACAGATGTTATGGTAGATGCAATGAAGCAGTATGGTTCATTCCCTCCTAAGACAGAGGCAGCTAAGGATAGCTATTGGACAGATGATCCTATTCAGGCAGAGTTCATTACACAGCTTGAAACTTCTATTCCAAGAGGACCTTCACCAATTTGGCCTTCATATTCAAATGCAATTCAGACTGGTTTCCAGGAAGTACTTACACTTGCTAAGTCGCCAGATCAGGCTGCAAAGGATACACAGGCAGCAGTTGATGCCGTTAAGTAAGAATTAACATTTGGCGGGGAAGTAATTCCCCGCCATTTTTAGAAATAGTTATTTTGGAGGGATGTTATGATTTCTAGAAAAAAGAAGTTGAATGGACCAGGGAAAATGGGATTTTTGTTTTCTCTTCCAGCAGTAATCTATATGCTTATCTTTGTTGGATATCCCACAATTTCAAATATCATTCTTAGTTTAAAGAATGTAAATGTTTTCAATTTTTCAAGACCTGAAGCACAAGAGTTTATAGGTCTATCTAACTATATAGAATTGTTTACAGATGCAAATTCTGTAATGAGCAGAGCGATTTTGAATACACTTATTTTTACAGTAGCTTCAATCTTTTTCCAGTTTATTATCGGATTTATTCTAGCATTATTATTTAGTAAGAAGTTCCCAGCATCAGCATTTTTTAGAGGTGCAACAATGATATCCTGGTTGCTTCCAGTGACTGTAGCAGGTCTTCTGTTTAAGTTTATTTTTGCAAGCTCAGGTGGTATTGCAAACCAGCTGTTGATGTCACTTCATATCATCAAATCGCCTGTTGATTGGCTGTTAAATGGCCCAACAGCCATGGTGGCTATTGTAGTTGCGAATATTTGGATTGGAATTCCTTTTAATATGATGTTACTGCTTACAGGTCTAACAACTGTACCAGCAGATATTTATGAAAGTGCAAAAATCGATGGGGCCAATAAGCTTCAGACTTTGTTTAAGATAACAATTCCAGTGATTAAGCCAGCTATCATGTCAGTGCTTACACTTGGATTCGTATATACGTTTAAGGTATTTGATTTGGTTTGGGTAATGACTAAGGGTGGCCCAATCAATGCAACAGAACTAGCATCAACCTATGCATACAAGCTGTCATTTGAACAGTTTGAATTCAGTAAGGGCGCAGCTTCTGCAAACATTCTATTTTTAATTCTATTTGTAGTAGGAATGTTCTACATCAAGCTAATAAATGCAGAAGAGGAGGTAATGTAGGATGAAACGAGAAAGAAAAGAAAATACCATAAGCTTCATAATCGGATTCATCATTTTTGTAATCCTTATGTTTCCTCTATATTGGATGATTGTTACAGCACTTAAAACGCAGGTGGAAATCTTCCAGGTTCCTACTCCACTGTGGCCTAAAAACCTTACACTAGAAGCTTTTCAAAGCCAGTTTTCTGAATCATCAGCAACTATGAAGGGCTTTAAGAATAGCTTTTTAATAGCATTTTCTTCAATGGTAATATCAACAGTATTGTCTATTCCAGCAGCATACGGTCTTGCAAGATTTAGATTTAATGCCAAAAAGCTGTTGATACTGTTTTTTTTAATGATGCAAATGTTGCCATCTACACTTATTTTGACACCACTTTACATTATGTTTTCAAAAGTGGGATTATTAAATAATTACTTGGCGCCAATCCTTGCAGATGCGACTTTGGGAATTCCCTTCTCAATCATCATTCTTCGTACTTATTTCCTTTCTATACCAAAGGAGCTAGACGAGGCAGCGGCAATAGATGGCTGCAATCCGGTAACATCATTTTTTAAAATAATGTTGCCGATTGCAAAGCCAGGTGTGATTGTAGCAGCGGTGTTCTCATTTGTTTATGCATGGGGCGATTTGATTTATGGAATCACATTTATGACAGATCCAAACATGAGACCAATCACATCAAATATTTACAATTATGTGCAGCAATATCAGACACTTTGGAATGCAACTATGGCATTTGGACTTGTAGCAATCTTTCCAATTGTGTTGATATTCATATTTATGCAGAAATACATTGTTAGTGGACTTACAAACGGAGCAGTAAAGGCATAGGGGGAACAAATGAAATTTAAAGCAAATTCTTCAATACCAATAAGTGACATCAAAATTACAGACGAATTTTTTAACAAGTACAGAGACTTAGTTGGTGATGTAATCATTCCATATCAGTGGGATGTTTTAAATGACAGGTTAGAGGATGTTGAAACCAGTCATTGTATTGAGAATTTTAAAATAGCGGCAGGTCTATCAAACGGAAAATTTGAAGGAGCAGTTTTCCAAGATACGGACCTTGCAAAATGGTTAGAGGCTGTCGGATTTTATCTGGCAGCCTATGGCCGCAATGAGAAGCTGGAAGCTATGGCAGACGAAGCTATAGATTTGATCGAAAAGGCGCAGCAGCCTGATGGATATCTGGATACCTATTTCATAATCAATGCGCCAGATAAAAAATGGAAGAATCTTTGTGAAGGCCATGAATTATATACAGCAGGCCATTTTATGGAAGCCGCAGTTGCTTATTATGAAGCTACAGGCAAAAGAAAGATAGTAGATGTAGTATGTCGCCTGGCAGATTTATTATGTAATGTTTTTGGTAAGGAAGATGGAAAATGTCACGGATATCCTGGACACCCAGAGGTGGAAGTTGGATTAGTAAAGCTATATAGAACAACAGGCGAGAAGAAATATCTTGATTTGGCAAAGCATTTTATTGATATACGAGGCGTAGGGGAAAACTATTTTTTGCAGGAAGAAAAGCAACCTGATTTTGAGAGAATCTTCCCTGAATTTGCAAACTACGATCCAAGCTATAGCCAGTCCCATCTACCAGTCAGAGAGCAAAAGACTGCAGAAGGCCATGCTGTTAGAGCAGCATATCTGTATAGCGCAATGGCAGATGTAGCAGTAGAAACAGATGATAAGGAATTGTTAGATGCCTGCAAGGTGCTTTGGGATGATATGGTTCACAGAAGAATGTATGTCACAGGAAGCATCGGATCATCTGGTTGGTTGGAAAGATTTACAACAGACTACGATTTACCAAATGATTGTAATTATTCTGAGTCATGCGCATCCATCGCACTTGCCATGTTTGGAAAAAGGATGGGTGAAATCACAGGAGAAGCAGCATATTTTGATGAGGTAGAAAGAGCTCTATATAACACAGTTTTGTCGGGAATTGCTATGGATGGTAAGGGATTTTTCTATGTAAATCCTTTGGAAGTTTGGCCAGCTGCATGTATGGATCACACATCACGTCTTCATGTAAAAAGCGAGAGGCAAAAATGGTTTGGAGTAGCCTGCTGCCCACCTAATATAGCAAGGACACTAGCATCTTTGGGACAGTATATAGCATATACCTCTGAGAATAAGATTTATTTGAATATGTATGTTTCATCTAGGATAAAGGCTGAAGTATCAGGTAAGGAGGTCAGGCTTGATATTAAAAGCGAAGTACCTTGGAATGGCAAAGTATCAGTTCATATAGAATCAGATAAACAAATGGAAGGAACCCTTGCACTTAGAATTCCTTATTATGCAAAGAATCCAAAAATCTGCGTTAGTGGGGCAGGACTTGATATGAAACAGGACAAAGGTTATATCAATGTGACCTTATCTGGCACGAGCATGGATATAAATTTTGAATTTGATATGAATGCAAGATTCATCCGCTCTAATCCAAAGGTAAGAGCAGATGTTGGAAAGCTTGCAATCATGAAAGGACCATTAGTGTACTGCCTAGAGGAAATTGATAATGGGGACAACCTGGCATGCACCTTTGTATCTTCAAAAACTAAATTTGAGGAAGAGTTTGATAATAGCATTTTAGGAGGCACCACTAGAATCAGCTTTGATGGCTATCGCCTAAAGGAAGAAGGCTGGGATTCTAATACATTATATGGTGAGCTTGAAAATGAATTTGAGGAGGTGAGACTGACAGCGGTTCCTTATTGTTATTGGGGAAACAGAAAGAAGAATGAAGAAATGTTAGTTTGGATGAAGGAGAAGTTTTAATGTAGTAGAAAGGAGAATTAAGGGGGACAAATGTCAAACACGAGAATGAAGAAGAAGGTTCTGTCGCTTGCACTGGCTACAATTACAGCATTTACAGCTTTGCCAGGTAGTATGGGGACAATTGATGTGTTGGCTAAGGAAGACAAGGGATCAAGCCAAACAAAGACCACAGAGGAAGCTGATGGAAGCTATACATTATCCAATGATTATTTCTCTGTAAACATAGGTAAATACGGCCAAATTAGAAAGCTGTATATAGTGGGGGATAAATATCCTACAAACTATGTGATGAACGAAGAAAACGCTCCAGCACAGGGGGCTAGCAGCACCCACCAATGGATGGGAGAGCTGATGCTTGCAACTAAATTTGCTGATGGTGCATATACGGAAGGATACACAAGCCAGTCCGACTCGGATAGAACCATCGAACTTAAAGATAACAAGGTAATAGTTACATACGGCGGGAATGCAACTGAAGCCAAAGGAATAAAAGGTTATCAGGTTAAGGAAACCTATACTCTTGTTAATGACAGGATAAAGTGGGACATCGAAATAGAAAATAAAAGTGAAGATGTCCTTACCGTAGGGGATTTAGGACTTCCTATTACGTTTAATGAGTATTGGTCAGGTGGAGATGAAATCTACGAGACAAGAGTTGTAGACCATAGCTTTGTGGGAAAGAATTCTTCATACATATATGCGACTCGTCCTAGTGGGCAGGGGCAGTATGTATTACTTACTCCAGATGATGCAACTGATGCCAGCTTTGAGTATCAGGACCATTGGCGTGTTGAGGAAAGAAGCGCCAATGAAAAATCCTGGTGTCAGGACCAGGATGGATGGGCAAGTGGTCTGAATGTTTTCTATATCCATTCAGATGCCATTAAGAAGACAAATCGAGGATATCTGGATAATACTACATTAAAGCTGAAGAAGGGTGAGTCTAAAAAGTATTCTTTCGATTTTAGTCCTGTTGATAATGAAGACGATATGAAGTCTACCCTTTATGAAGAGGGAATTATAGATGCGGTGGCTGTTCCTGGTATGACATTTGCTAAGAACATGCCAGCAAAAATGTATCTTCATACAAAGTATGATGCTAAGGATTTGAAGGTAAGTATTAAATGTCCTCATGAGTTGAATCTATTTGAGGACAATAAGAATAGTGTCAGCAATAATCTTCCATGCGAAAAAAGCGAAGCTGGTACTTATGCAAAATACGAATCCACAAAACTTATAGACGGCGAACAATATCATATATACGATATTGCCTTTGATGATTTAGGACAAAACGATGTAGTGGTTTCCTATGACAATGGTACAAAGGAAACAGAGCTACAATTCTACATTATGGATGATGTCAGCAAAGCATTGAATACTCATTCGCAGTTCATGGTAGATAATACCCAGTGGGATGCTGAAGGCGAGCTATATGATAAGGTTTTTGATGATTGGATGATGGATACCAAATCAAAGCGCGGTGTTTTCAATGGCTATTGGGGTTGGGGCGATGATTGGGGATTGACCCACGGTGAATATATTGCTGAAAAGAATGTTTACATCCCAGTAGAAAGGGAAATAACTGCTATTGATGAGTATTTGGACACTGCAATATGGCATGGACTTATGCAGGAGCATCAAGAGGATTATCTTATACATGACTTCCAGATGAAGGAGCCAAATGATACACCTACATACCGTGGCTATGCATATCCTCACATCTACAACACCTACTATTCAATGTACAAGATTGCTAGTAAATATCCTAATATTGTAGATTACATCGAGGATAAGGATACTTATCTATTGAGAGCCTATAACATAATGAAGGCTCTGTATTCAGACGGGGTATATTATAACTGGTCAACAGGTGTAATGGGCGAGCTAACTACTCCTGACATTATCGCCTCTTTAAAGGCAGAAGGATATACCGATGAGGCTGCTGAGATTGAAGATATTATGGCAAGAAAGTATAAGAATTTCTCTAGCACCAAGTATCCTTATGGCTCAGAGTATTCTTATGATAATACAGGTGAGGAAGCTGTATATACTCTTGCTAAGCTAAATCTTGGAAGTGATGAAGCTAATGCCCTAAGCATGATGCAAAAGATTGATTTGAAAACAAGGGCATGTAGAGGACTTCAGCCTGTATGGTATCACTACGCTAATCCTACCACTATCTGTGGCGAAAGCTGGTGGAACTTCCAGTATACAGCTGCTCTTGCCGGATACTGCATGGATGATTATTTGCGACTTGAAAACAATGGATTAAATTCTATTGAATCGGCTGAAGCAGAGAGGGTTAATTACGCAGCAAAGCTGGCAAACCTTACATGCATCAATTCAGGTCAGATAGATGCTGACCCAGAAAATATAGGTACCGTAGCCTGGACTTATCAAAGTGAAATGGGAAATCTAGGTGGACAGGGAACTGGCGGTGGAAAGATTCACAATGGCTGGAGACAGATGGCTGGCGAGGCAGATTTGGGTCTCTTTGGAGCGCTTCAGATTCTATCTGCAGATGTTGCTACAGATCCAGTATTTGGTTTATTTGGATATGGCTGTAATGTAACAGATAATGGTGAAAGCTATTCAATAGAGCCACTTGATGGATTGAATACTAGATTAAATCTAATCGATGATGGTTGTTATGTAGAGCTTGATAGAGACAGATACGTAAATGCGATAATTGCCAAAGATTGCAGTGATGTAAAGCTTACTGTAACAAATTTAGAAAGAACAGAGCATAACACAGATATCGACTTAACAGGATTAGCAGATGGTTGCTACACCATTCTTGTCGATGGTAAAGAGCGCGGAACCTTTAAGGCAACAAAGAATGAGACAGTGACAGTATCTGTTCCACTGGGCAAAAAGGATACATCTGTAGTTGAGTTCAAGATTGGTGCAGCTGCCAAAAATACAGCTCCTATTGTAGATGCAGGTAAGGATATTGAAACATATCTTCCAGAAGTAGATGGTATAGATGAGGCTACAATAGTCATTGACTTCAATCTTTCTGCAAATCAGGAGAATGGAACAAGACTTATCGAATTTGGTGATTTAGATGAAAACTACTTGTATGTGAACTTCAAAGGAAATAATCAGTTAAGCATCGCTGCTACTGACATGAAGTCAAAGAAGCTGAAAACAGTGGATACCGTATATGCGATATCCCCAGAATATGATAAGAAGCTTGTACTGACAAATGATAAGGGCGAGATTGTTGTTTATCTTGATGGAGACAAAATAGCTACATTGGATTCTGGATTCGTATTTTCGAAGATGGGAGATGCTCAGAGAAATTACCTGGGACGTTCACACGAGGAATCTATTAGCTTCTTAAATGGCAAAATCAAAGGCTTTAGCATGTATTCAAAAGCATTTGATGAAGAAGAGGTTTCAAAGCTTTTTGGAGATTTGAAGGATAGAGAAATAGTATCTATAAAGGATGCAGCAGTTGTAACCAAGATAAACGAAGCACCTAAGCTTCCAAAAGAAGTTAGCGCCCTGTATTCAGATGGCGTATACAGAAATGTGGAAGTGAAATGGGATGAAGTATCTGCAGAATCTTATGGTGCTAAGGGCGTGTTTACTGTAGAAGGTTCAGTAGATAAATCTACAGTTAAGGCCAAAGCTAATGTTGTTGTAGTTGATGGAAAAGAGGTAAATCTTGCAGCGTATGCAACACCTAGCGCTATCGTAAACACTCCACAGGATTTAGGTGGTGTAGCTGGTTTAAATGATGGTTATGACCCATCAGCTTCAAATGATACTTCCCATGGAGTATGGCACAACTGGTTAGGAGGCGCTCAGGGCGCACCAGCATGGGTAATGTACACTTGGGATGATGAGGTTATTATTACTGGCCAGGATGCATACTATTTCAAGGATAATGGAGGAAACTTCTCACCTGCAGCTGTAAAGCTGGAGTATCTTGAGGGTGATGAGTGGAAGGAATGCGACATAGTAGAAGGTCTTGGAACAGAACTTGATAAATACAACACTACAACTATCAAACCTATTCAAACAACAGCACTTAGAATGACTCTTAATCCTAAGACTTTAGGCTGTGGTGTAATTGAGTGGAAAGTATATGGATTTAAAGAAGGTGCTGTGGATAAGTCAGCATTGAACAGTGCTATTTCAAGAGCTGAAAAGATTGATCCATTCTTTGTCAAAGCTGGATATTCAAATATGAAGTCTATTTTGGCAGAGGCTAAGGAATTGGTTACAAAGATGGGTGTGTCTCAAAAAGAATTAGATGAGATGACTGATAGACTTAATAATGCAGTTAGTTCCCTTGATATGGATACCAACCTGGCATTAGGTGCAGCAGTTTCAACAAGCTATGTTTCTAGCTGGGAAACATTAGGAGCAGTAAATGATGGAGTGTCATCATCAGCATCCATGGAAAAGCCTGCAACTGGTGCTTATGGTTCATGGGGCAACACATCAGAATATGAGACCATTACATACACCTGGGATAAAAAGATAAGCATTAGCAAATCGGCTATTTACTTCTGGAAGGATAATGATTCTGAGGAAGTAGTGGGAATTCAATTCCCTAAGAATTACACCATTAGTTACAAGGACGGTGATGATTGGAAAGAAGTAAAGGATGCATCAGGCTATGGTCTTGAAGCTGATAAATATAATGTTACATCCTTCAAGCCTGTTATGACTGATGGATTAAGGATTCAGTTAAATAAGAAGGAAGCTAATAACTCTGGTGTAGGTGTAATTGAATGGGCAGTTCTAGGTGGTGAGCCAGTGGAAGAAGAGCTTGAAGAGCTAGAAAAGGAAGATGTGGAAAAACTGCTAGAAAAGGATGTGGAGTCAGAAGAAAAGAAAGAAGAGAAGGAGTCTGATAGCGAAGAATCTGTTGAATTACCTGATGAAGAAGCTACTGAAAAAGATGCTGAAACAACAGGGGAAAACACAGATGAAGTTGAATCTGTCACAGCAGAGGATTCTAAGCTGAAAGTTACAACAGATGAAGTAGTGCCAGAGGAAAAGCTGACAGAATTAGAAGAAGCTACAGGAACAACCTTACTTTTAGGAGCTGTTGCAACTACAAGACTAAGAGCATCAGCTATTGACGATGGATATCCTAATTCTTCATTGGATTATAAGTGGACAGTAAAGAGCAAGCCAAACAATGCAGCGGTAGCTATAGACAAGGCTAATCAGGCAATCACTGATGTAAGCTTTAATCAAGCTGGTAACTATGTACTTACACTTACAGTCTCAGATGGAGAACTTTCATCATCTGATGATATCAAGATTAAGGTTGCAAAAGGTGATAAGCTACCTGAAAAGCTTTGCGAATATGATTTCACTGAAAAGTCATTAGACAAGAAAGCTAGATTAGTTAAGGATATCAATGATACTGGATATGATTCAAGCTATAGCTACAATCCAAATCCTGTATTCGCAACAGAGGATGGAGCAAGCTTTGTTAACATGACTGGAGGCTTCTGCGGATATGTTAAGCTTACAGACGAATTAACAAAGGGCAAGGTAAAAGAAGCCAAAACAAAGGAGCCTATCATTAATCCTGTCAATCCTTTCAAGCCATCACAAGGTGGAAGCACAGGTACCACACCAGTTAATCATGAGGTAAACAAAGCTGTAAGCCCAGCAAAGGACATCACAGTAATTGATACTCCTAAGGTGCCTGCTGCTGGAAATGTAGCAGTAAATAAAAAGTCAGGTGCTGGAAATAACAAGAAGGCAAAAGCTGATGATAGTGTAGAGGTGGATGAAAATGCTAATGATACTTCTGTAGAAGAGAATAATGTAAATAGAGAAACAAAAGAAGATATCTCACAAAGTGAGGAAAACATATCTGATGAAGAAACACCTACTACAGGCGAGAAAAAAGATAGTAATGCAATTCTGATATTAATATTCGTTGTACTGGCACTAATTCTTGTAAGTGGCGGATATGCAATATTCGCAAAGACATTGAAAAAGGGCAATAAGTAATATAGAAAGACCTATTTGGGATAAATGCCAAATAGGTCTTTTCTTAACTAAGTGTTGACACTACACTTGTTAATGCAAGTGGAAGATTAGATATAATTAAAAGGTAGGATTTATTGATTTTAGCATCAAACTAAAATAAACTATAAGACAGTAAAGACGTAATAAAGAGGTGCTGTATGCTGAAAATATTTTATGGAACAGTGGAAGAAAATCTTTATGGGCCAGCTTGGTTTAATAATAACTATGAACAAGAATGGTTCGAAGATACATTTGTGCAGGATATGGTAAGAGACGTTGATAAAACAACCTATAAAGAGGGGGAAGTTTTCGAAAGCAGTGTTTTAGGGGCTATCCCGCCAGAAAAACTATCTGGTGGAGTTAAAACACTTATTTCAATATATAAGAATCCAACTCTTGTTTTCGATGCAACTAGTTGTGGAGATAATTGTGCAATATGGCTTCAAAAAATTGGTCAAAAAGAAGATATTACAGTTACCTTACGCTATGCTATGAGATTTGAAGAAATAAATGATTTTGAAATATGCCTGTTGAATACAAATAGCATATATAAAGATAAAAAAGAATTTACTCTTGCAGCATTAACTGTTATAGATGAGGTCTTATAATGATAGGAAGTCACCATATTATAGTAGAGACTAAAAAAATAAAATATGAGTTTGAAATCAAAAGGAATATTACGGTAATCCGTGGTGATAGTGCAACAGGAAAAACCACGTTGATTGATTTGCTTAGTCAATTTGCTAGATTCCAGGGGAGAACAGGTGTCAAAGTAGAGTCAGATGTTCCTTGTGTGGTATATGCTGATGGGTTAATTAGCTGGCAGGAAGCAATTAAATCTGTCTCAGACTCAATTATCTTCATTGACGAGGACTATGATTTTATTAAAACGAAGGAGTTTGCCAGTGTAATAAAAAATACATCAAACTATTATGTGCTGATAACCCGTGATTATCTTAAATGTCTGCCATATAGCGTAAACGAAGTTTATGGTATAAGAAATTCTGGTAAGTACAATTTCCCGCAACGTGTATATAATGAATTTTATCCTTTGTATGATGATGTTGAAAATAAAAAAATATCGGCAAAGTGTTTAATAGTTGAAGATAGTAAATCAGGCTACCAGTTTTATTCAGTAGCGGTTCCCGACATTTCTTGCATAAGCGCAGATGGAAATTCGAATATTTATAAAAAATTATTGTCACTAGATACTAAAGATGGTTGTTATGTTATAGCTGATGGAGCTGCGTTTGGCGCTTTTATAGATAAAATCCTTCAGCTTAGAGATATGGGATATAAAATAGGATTGATTTTACCAGAATCCTTCGAGTGGTTTATCTTGAAATCAAAAGTAGTAGATATTAATGATTTGCAAAAAATATTGGAAACACCAGAAGATTATATTGATTCTAGAATATATTTTAGTTGGGAGAGATTTTTTACAGAACTGCTGGAAAAAGGGACAAGCGGATCTATAGCGGAATACCATAAGGATGAGCTGTCTCAGTATTATTTAGAAGGAAAGAACAGGGAAGCAATCCTTAATACAGTAAAGCTTTTTTTGGAGGAATAAATTTATTTTATAGCAAAAACTGTTTTTAGCTATTGCATTATATGGTGGCTAATCTTATACTGTAGGCGAAACAAAAAACAAGACAAATGCAGAGTAGAATTTAAAGCGTTAAGTGCCGTTTGCACAGGGAGTTGGCAGATGGACGAAGGAGGTTACCGCGGTTTTAAATTCGCATCCCGCTGCTACATAGTAAGGTAAGCTATATACACCTTCATTGTAGGAAAAGGAAACTGCAAAGGAGGTGTATTTTTTATGAAAAAACTTATGAACACAAGAACACTTACACTTGCAGCTATGCTTACAGCCATCGGCATTGTGCTGGGCTTCTTTAAGCTACCAATCAATCAGCTGATTGAAATCAGATTTGGTTCCCTGCCAATCGCATTAGCAGGTATGCTGTTTGGACCAGGCGTTGCAGGTGTAGTAGGCGCCATCACAGATATCGGAGGATATTTGGTTAAGCCTACAGGCCCATTTTTCCCTGGCTTTACTATCAGTGGAATAGTAAGTGGAATCATTTTTGGATTAATGCTTCACGGTAAGAAATGTACATTGCCTAGAATTTTTGCAGCTCAGGTAGTACACACCTTTATTGTAGGCGTAGTCATGAACAGCTACTGGCTCAGCCTTCTTTATCTAAAGAACGGCTATCTTGCAGCAATCGTTACACGTCTTCCAAAGGAGCTTATCATGATTCCTGTGTACACCGTGCTTATGTATGCAGTTCTTAATTCACTTGAAAAGGTAGGAATAAAGAGATTAGCAGTATGATGAAATATAGCTATGATGAGGCATTGAATTTTTTCAAGAGTATGCCACATTTCATGCCGCCAAAGGATGGCAGCAGTGGAAAGGATATGTTTTCGCTGGATGCGGAGCTGGCACTTCTAGAAAAGCTTAACAGGCCTCAGGATAAACTTAAATATGTGCATATAGCCGGAACCAATGGAAAGGGTTCCACCACTACATATTTGGCTAATATTTTAAATGAGGCATCCGTTGTTACGGGTGCCTTTACTTCACCATTTTTATATCGATATAACGAAATGTTTAGGGTGAATGGCAATGATATTTCTGATGAAGATTTTGCAGATGTGTTTTCTCAGGTTAAGCCTTCTTATGATGAGTTGTCAGCTGAAGGGATTTTTGTTAGCGAATATGAATTCCTGACAGTAATGGCCTTCATTTATTTTATTAAGATGGACTGTGAGCTGGTGCTGCTGGAAGTGAGCATGGGTGGCAGAATGGACACTACTAATGTGATTCCAGCACCACTTGTGTCTGTAATCACTCCAATCAGTTATGATCACATGACTATTCTTGGGAATACGCTAACTGATATTGCTGCTGAAAAAGCTGGGATAATAAAGCCTGGAACTACAGTGGTGAGTGCAGTGCAGGAACGAGAGGTTGAACAGGTGCTTGAAGAAGTATGCGCAAAACAATCAGTCAGCCTTGAAATTGTAAAAGCAAGCCAAATAATTAATAGAGATATACACGGACAGAGATTTATTACATCAGATGGCATGGAGTATGAAACTACTATGCTTGGTACCTATCAGATAGACAATGCAGCAGTTGCTATAGCAGCAGCAAGAACGCTGTTCGCCCTAGGTTATCCAATTAGTGAAGAAGCTATAGCAGAAGGTATCGCAAATACGAAGTGGTTTGGAAGATTCACCCTGCTTTCAGACGACCCTCCTGTAATAATAGACGGAGGCCATAACAGACAAGGAGCCACAGTCCTTCGCCAGTCCTTAGAAGAATACTTCCCAGGCAAGAAGATTACATTCGTACTTGGCATCCTAGCCGACAAGGAAGTAGACATCATCCTAGACACACTGCTTCCTATTGCAGATAAGTGCTACACTGTAGCCGTTCCAAACCCTCGAACCATGCCACCAGAAAAGCTAGCAGAGATGATAAGCTCAAGAGGCGTGGATGCAGTCGTACTCGGTGCTGATGTGACACTTGATAGCATCAAGGAAAAAGCAGATGTAGTCTGTATTGCAGGCTCACTATATCTAATATCACAAATAAATAATATTACCTAGGTTGACATGCCTAACCAGAAAACTTAAAATTAAAAGAGTTTTAAGTTGAAAACAAGGAGATGAATATTATGTACAATGATGATTATAAGCGCTGGTTAGCAGCGGATTTAGATGATCCAGATTTAAAGCCAGAGCTCACAAAGATTGAGGGAAATGACGAAGAAATCAAGGATAGATTTGCAGTAGCACTTGCTTTTGGTACTGCTGGTCTTCGTGGTGTGCTTGGTGCAGGTACAAATAGAATGAACGTATATGTAGTACGTCAGGCTACACAGGGACTTGCAAACTGGGTTAAGACTCAGGGCGGCAATCAGACAGTTGCTATCAGCTATGATAGCCGTATCAAGAGCGATGTTTTCGCTAAGGCTGCAGCTGGTGTTCTTGCTGCTAATGGTATCAATGTTCGTATTTACGATGCACTTATGCCAGTTCCAGCACTTTCATTTGCTACTAGATACTATAATTGTAATGCAGGTATCATGGTTACAGCTTCACACAACCCTGCTAAATATAATGGATACAAGGCTTACGGTCCAGACGGATGCCAGATGACAGATGATGCAGCAGCTATCGTATATGCTGAGATTCAGAAGACAGATGTCCTCACAGGTGCAAAGGTCATGTCTTTCGCTGAGGGTGTTGAGAAGGGACTTATCAAGTTCGTTGGCGATGATTGCAAGAACGCATTCTACGCAGCAATCGAAGAGCGTCAGGTTCGTCCAGGTCTTTGCAAGACAGCTGGTCTTAAGCTTGTTTACAGCCCACTTAACGGTTCTGGTTTAGTTCCAGTTACACGTGTTCTTAACGATATTGGTATCACAGATATCACAATCGTTCCTGAACAGGAATATCCAAACGGATACTTCACAACATGTAGCTATCCAAACCCAGAAATCTTCGAGGCACTTGAGCTTGGTCTTGAGCTTGCTAAGAAAGAGGGCGCAGATTTAATGCTTGCTACTGACCCAGATGCAGACCGTGTTGGTATCGCTATGAAGTGTCCAGACGGAAGCTATGAGCTTGTTTCTGGTAACGAGGTTGGTGTACTTCTTCTTGATTACATTGCAGCAGGACGTATCGAAAAGGGCACAATGCCAAAGAACCCTGTAGCAGTTAAATCAATCGTTTCTACACCACTTGCAGATGCAGTTGCAGAGCACTACGGCGTAGAGCTTCGTTCAGTTCTTACAGGCTTTAAGTGGATTGGTGATCAGATTGCTGGTCTTGAGGCTGATGGAGAAGTAGATAGATTCATCTTCGGTTTCGAGGAGTCTTACGGATATCTTGCTGGTCCTTACGTACGTGATAAGGATGCAGTTATCGGTTCAATGCTTATCTGCGAGATGGCTGCTTACTACCGCAGCATCGGAAGCTCTATCAAGCAGCGTCTTGAGGAGATTTACGCTGAGTATGGCCGTTACCTCAACAAGGTAGATTCATTTGAATTCCCAGGCCTTTCAGGTATGGATACAATGGCAGGCATCATGAGCCAGCTTCGCGAGAACCCACCAAAGGATATCGCAGGCATCGCTGTAACAAAGGTTACAGATTACAAGAACACAGCTGAGACAGGTCTTCCTTCAGCAAACGTTCTTATTTATGGTCTTGAGAATGGATGCACAGTTGTTGTTCGTCCTTCAGGTACAGAGCCAAAGATTAAGACTTACTTCACAACAAAGGGTAAGGATCTTGCTGAGGCACAGGCTATGAAGGATAAGCTTGCAGAAGCTCTTAAGCCACTATTTAGCTAAAAAATTATGAAAGAATTAGATGAGAGATACAGCACAGCGGAGGAGGCTATTATAGGAGCCTTCCTCCTGCTGAGTAAAGAAAAGCAATTTGAAAAAATCACCGTGGCCGATGTGGTCAAGAAATCAGGGGTGGTTCGAAGCACATTTTACAATCATTATGAGAATGTGCCAGCTTTGATTTGCGCTGCAGAAGACAAAACCATAAATGATATTTTTCAATTGATGGAGAGCTTTCATCCAAAGGATGACCATCAGCTGTGTCATTCATATTTTCTGGCGATTTGCAATTACACCAAGGATAATCCCTTTTTAACCAGCTTATTGCACAGTCCAAGAGGGGATAGCTTCCTTGAAAAGGCCATGCTTATGTTTCATCGTTATGTTAATAGGGTAAGCGAAAACGATGCCATCATAATTGGCGATAAACAGCGCTTTTCTTATTACATAGCAGCAACAATCGGAATAAATCTTGGTGTCCTCCATAAGTGGACAGCAGAGGATTGCAAAACAGCTCCAGAAGAAATAGCTGATATTTTAACAACCGTTTTCTTAAATGGAGTACTTCCATTTATGGTATCTTAAGCTATTTCAGTTCGTTTGATTTTTCCAGTAGTATTTCTAATAAAAGGCTCAGTCCTAATTACTAGACTAGTGATATGTCGGTAGCTAGGCTGGGCTTTATTATATTTATCAATAAAATCCTGAAGCGTTCTGTTGATATCTGCAGGTGCCATAAGCTTCCTTTGTGCATAATCCATATCTGGATATATGTGAGCGGTAAGCCCTGTATTGTTGCCTGATATGATAACCTCAGACACCAAAGGGTTCAAAGCAATTCTATTTTCTATCTCTTCAGGAGAAATGTTTTCCCCATTTGACATAATGATAAGATTTTTAACACGTCCGTTGATAAATAGATAGCCATCCTCATCTATGTAGCCCTTGTCACCAGTGTGCAGCCATCCATCGGTAAATACAGCACGGGTTTCAGATGGCATTTCAAAATAGCCTTTCATAACGCTGGTGCCACGCACCATAATTTCGTCGTTTTCGATTTTGATTTCGATGTTGTCCAGTGGCTTTCCAATGGAACCAGGCTTGTGGCAATCAGGAGTGTTGGTGGTGATTACAGGAGAGCATTCCGACATTCCATAGCCTTCCAATATATCAACATCATATTTTTTAAACTCTTCAATATAAAACGGATCAAGATGGGCACCGCCGGTGAAGATGATTCGCAAGTTACCGCCAAATACATTTTGTTTAACAGCCTCCACAGGTGCAGCAGGATTAGCGGACAATCTTTTATAAATAGATTCAATCATCAGTGGCACCATAAGGATTACCTCTGGTTTGAAGATGCTCATATTTCTAACCAAATGCATGAATGAATCGTTTATGCATAAGATAGAGCCCAATGAAAATCCCTTTAGCCAGTCCATAACAAGGCAGTAGGCGTGGTGGATTGGAAGTACGCTCATCATTACGCAGCCAGGGTCCACCTGGTAATGAACGTTTGCCACATTGTCGAAAAGATTTTTCTGGGTGAGCATTACGCCCTTGCTTTTTCCAGTGGTGCCAGAGGTGAAGATGATTGTGGCAAGGTCATTTGGCGCTGACGCCTTAACATCAACGGAGGTATTGCCCAGGTTCATAAGCTCTGCCAATGCACCAATCTGTCCATTTTGAACAAATTGATCGTAGGAGTCGTTCAAAAGCCAAATCTGTTTAAGGTTAGGACATAGCTTAAGAGCCTGTTCGGCCAGTCCAATCAGCCTTGGACTTAAGAATAAAACCTTGGTATGAGAGCGGTTTAATAAATCAATCAAATCCTCTGCTGGCAACAGTGCATCAAGGGGTACTGCCACATTATCGCCAGTTACAATGGCTAGATAGCTGGCAACCCACTGGACGCTGGTTTCACCAATCAGTGCCACATGGTCAGATGATATGCCAGTTTTAGCCAGCCCGCCACGAATTAAGCGAATCATTTTATCAAGGCTGTCGTAGGTAACCTCCTTGATTTCCTTTTTATCTAAATATCTAATTGCTGTCAGCTGCTTGTAAGATTTGGCAGCATTTTCCCAAAGTGTACGCAAATTATCCATTATGATGCCTCCTGTAAATCCTGAATCATTGAAAGAGCCTCGTCGATAGTGCGAATATTTACGATACGCTCCTGCTGAAGCTCAATATCAAATTCGTCCTCCAATTCTCCTAAAAATGACATGAAATCAAGAGAACTAAAATCCAAATCTTCTCTGAATCGGCTGTCTCCCTTCAGATTATCAGGTGAAACCTGGCAGTACTGTGAAACTAATTCCTTAAACTGTTTTTCCATTGACATAACTAATCCCTCCACTTCGTTTATACGATATTTATAATTTCTCCAATAGTAAGATTTGGCTGCTCCACTCCTCTAAAGATTATTCGCATTAGATAATAGTTGAAAAGCTCCACCTGTTTTTCTGTCAGGTCTGCCACCTGATAATGATATGAAAAATTCATTCCGCCATCTTCTGTGTGAGACACAGTCAGATACATCTTTTTGGTGGCAGCACCGTTTGCAAACCATTTGCAATACATAGGAATGTCTGTTAGATATGGGTTTTCCATCTTCACAGGAAGAGGCTGATAGGTGAGATAGCAGCTTTCGTAGGTTGTGTTCTTTGGCGTGCCATATCTTTTTTCAATCTCCTCATAAATCAAATCCGGGTCGTAGTTGGAATGCATGTAGATTTGATTTTGCATGTTTTGAATTTGATAAGCAGCCTCCAGAAAATCTGTGTCATCTTCAATCACGGTGCGGCAAGGGAACATTATGGTTCGGCTTCCGCCGGAGGTCCACTCATCGTGAGTAGACCTGCGGGAAATAAAATTCTGTATGGAAATATCCTTTTGCCCATTGTTCACCTTTGAAAGATATGTGCGGATGCCAAGCAGTAGAAGATTTGTCATGGAAAGCTGATGGTTTTGGCAAAAATCAAACAGCTGCTTTGCCCCATCCGCTTCCAGCTTATAATCCTTCACCTCAACGAAAAGATTTCTAAGCTCAATATCTGCACAATTGAGAGCGGGGTTATTATGGGCGCGCCTTGAGGCCGCGAGTGTAGCTGGGCCTGCAATATCACTGTAGATAGGCTCGCCCCATTTATCTATTAAATCATCCCAAAACTTTTTATCTTTTAAAAAGCGCTTCTCATTTGAGGCCTTTTTCAAATCGTTTTGAAGAACTGTTTCATAATCTGCCAAATCTGCAGGAAGAGGGGCATCGAATCTGAAATGTGTGTAGAGAGACATAATGTCGTTTGTAAGAACTGTCACCCCGCAGGAATCGATAAGCCTGTGATCCATGTGTAGGAAAAATCCATTGTAGCCATCGGGAAGCTTCATTAGAAAGATTTCAAACATAGGAATATCATCACCATCGAAGGTGTTGTAGGCCCAGGACTGCATTGTCTCATCCGCCTTATCCATGGTCATATCAGATAAATCCTTCAGTGGAATATCGTAATTTTCGTCCTCTGAAAGATATTGAAGAATATCACCATTTTTATCAGGCTTTGTAAATCGCACTCGCATACAGCCGTAGCGTTTAATCTCCAGCTGAATACATTTTTTCAGCAAATCAAAATCCAGATTAGCCTGCAAGGATGCAACAATGCTTAGGCCAGAAACCTGCTGCGTACCGTATTTACGAATCCAGTTGTAGTGCATTTTCTGCGCCGGGGTAAGTGGGTATTTTTTCATAACTTCATCTCCATCATTTTTGTTTTAAAGGAAGTTAACACATTTGAAATGGCAATACTAGAGACTAGAAGACTTATTAAACAAAACGAAAGAAAGTGTCCACGACATATCATACACATCCCCTAAAAATGTTCGATAACACCAAATATTGACACATTTTTGGTAATGAGTATGATTAAACATAGGGGTTAATAAAGATTATTAGGTAATTGCGAAACTCGCTGATGCTCGTCCGCAATCTTGATTATAAAATCGGATATTTCGCGCATAGGCGCGGAATTACTTTTGAAAGATAATTTTAGGCGCACTAAATAAGCCTGACTTATGAAGTTGGTAAGTCCTAAGCGATTAAAGGTTTCAGGCTACGGACAAATTCATGGTGGTTAATTTTATCAGCCAAAATGACAGTTACAAGCTGAGTTATTCCAGCAAGTATCAGATCAGCATGAAGAGTTTTTTCGTTTTGAGTTCTGCGTCCAGCAAGGCAAAGGTTTTCTTTGATGTGATTAATGTCTCGCTCAACCGCGGTCCTAATTTTATAAGTTGATTCCCAT